>JAFUOP010000041.1 GCA_017481875.1 Bacteroidaceae bacterium | reverse complement strand
GATTAAGCGAGCGCAATGTAAGTTTACTTACGAATTGCCGAGCGAGAGTGCTTTATTCAAAGTACCAAAATTCGTGCCAGCGAGTGGGAGCAAGCTTGCTTGCACACGCAACGAGCGCAGCCGAATTTCGTAAAACAAAGACCTCTGCGCATATGGTCGCTTTCTTAAAAGCTTTAATGCGCACCAATGAATACGCAGGGCGCAGTTCCCACAAGCAAAAGTAATTCCAAAAAACAACTCGCGGGCCACCGAGGAGTTGAAAGAAAATTTAATAACTTCTACACACCCCTATCAATACCATTTATTAGGATATCCCCCATACTTTGCAAGGAGGCAGCCATCACCACCCCATACCCGGCAAGTGATTAGCATCATGCTCCTCAGCCATAGGTTTGTGAGTGGGAGGAGGCCCCATAGGAGGCTGCCCGGGAGCACCGTGGGGAGGGAAACCCGCAGGAGGCGGGCCCATTGGTGGAACAGCCCCGCCCCGCTTAATTGTATCGGGGTTAATACTCTGCACATTACCATCACGGCCAATAATGGAAAGAACAGCTTTTTGCTTCCATTCCACAGCACTGTGCAAGTCAATAGCTTTAGCGTGAGAGTAAAGGCCATAGCCCAAACGCTCGCCACCGCTTATGCTATCACTCAAAAACATTGAATAGGACCCACCCTTTTTAATATACGGCGACGCCACCATAACCGCAGCAGCAGGCATTGTACGTGGCAAGCGGTACGACAAGAAAACCTCGCCATCGCTGTCGGCAACGTTAATGTAATTATCTCTCTTCACATTCACCCCGTTCCAGGCAACAACAGGAGCAGTTGTCGCGCAGTTTCTGGGCATACAGGGCGACGGCCCCATTGCACCACCTACGGAAACAACCGTTCCGCCTGTGAGAGTAAACATCTGTTCAATATCCGTGTCTATACCAAGCTCCGGGGTATGCGTTCCATTGGCAAGCACCACCCCACCGTTTATAGAAATTCTGTTGTTACTATCGATTCCATCATTTGCCACAGAATAGGCATAAACCACACCATTGTTCACCGTAAAGTCTCCACCGGAGTTAATTGCATCGTCGTAAGCATAGATATACAACCTGGTACTCTCGCCATTTATTACAATGTCTCTTTTCGATTCCACTCCCTCGCAACGCTCGCCCTTGCCCATCACAAGCACCTCTATTTTTCCGCCATTAATAAGCAGCGTGCTATCGCACTTTATACCTTTAGGCGAAGCGTGTGCATTTAAATCAATGGGGTGATTTACATCGTTGCCCGTGGTTTTAATAGAGACAATGCCACCGTCAATCTGCAAAAGAGCATCGCAGTTAATACCCTTGCCGGCATCGCCATCGCTCACAAGTGAAACATTTGTATTTTTTATATACACATTGGCACTGCTCTTTATGCACGACGAAGAACTGTAATCGCTCTTCTTTTCAGAGAACAATGCACCACCCGATGTATGCACCTTAACCTCACCACCCAAGAGATACACCGACTCTTTAGTCTTCAATCCCTTGGCAGCAGCACCTTGCAAGTCGGCCACAACCGCACCATTATATATATAAATATTGCGAGCTGTAAGGGCATCGGCTTTCTCGTTTACCGCGCCCAGCGACACATTACCACCAAGCATCACAAAGTTGCCCTGCTTCACTTTCACAACATCTTTAGACGCAGTAGCAACAATGCTGCCACTTGCCACTACAAGCCCCTTTGTTACATTAAGCGCACTGTTCATCGCATATTCCACGGCAAGTGTGGCACCACAATTATAAAGAATACCCGACACAGCAATAGCATCGCGCCGTGTAGCCTGCACACAAACATCAAGGCCATCGCACAACACTGCATCGCCCAACAAAGAAAGAGTTGCAGCCTGCTTTTCCACCGCCCCCGTTTTGTTCACCTCGTCGGACAAGAACAGATGTGCACCGGCAAGAAACATCTTCTCTTTGGAAGATACAGTAAGCGCATTGCAGCCCACCGAGTGAATATCAAGAGAATCAAAAGTTACCAATGGAGCACGTTCACTCACAATTGTGAGCGAGCCATTATCGGTGCGGCCCCTCACAACATACTCCACACCCGCAGCATACGAGCGCACAACAATGTGCGCATTCACAATTTCTGCTTCAACACCCGCAGGCAATTGCGAAAGGCTCACCTTGTCGCCACTATAAACAACAGAAACCTTCTGTGTAAAAAGTTCCCTATTCAACGACACATCAAGCGGCAATTGAGGAGTAGTCAATGGAATATTCTCTATAATGTTTACAGGAGCAGGGGTCTCGCCTGCACAAGCCATAAACAACAGAGTTAATATCAATAGATAAAAATTTTTCATCATCACAATAGGGGTTATGCGCGCGACTTTGTCTTTCATAACAAATTCGCAATAGTTCATTTTGCGAATTTATACATTTTTACAGAAAATACAGGGAATAGTTGATTATTTTTCTAAAATATCAATAAATTCACAAGTGGCTGCAATGCATAGCAACAGTTGAGATAATGTGTATTTGTGGGCACTATGGTAGCTCACAACAGCTTTTTACAACCAGGCGAGCAACGGTGCGGGGAATGCTTGCGAAGTTCTCACCCGCAAAACTAATTCCAAAAAGCAAACCGGCACCGCAGGAGAGACAGTTAAAGACCGTCGCGGTTTAGAAACTCTTTATTCACGTAAAATTTAAGGCTCGCTTGCGCGAGCCTTAAATTCAAATATCAGAAACGTCTTTTACTCTTCAACAAATGCGGAGCAATCATCTTCTCGGGACGCAAAAGCTCATCAAGCTCCTCCTTAGAGATAAGTTTCTCCTCGAGAACCAAGTCATAAATACTGCGGTTCTCCTTCAAAGCACGACGCGCAATGCGGTCCGATGTCTCAAAACCAATCACCGGGTTAAGCGCAGTAGCAATACCAATACTACCCAAAACAAGCTCTTTGCAATGGCCCTCGTTGGCAGTGATGCCATCTACACAAAGCACACGCAAGCGTGTGAGGCCCTTCAAAAGCATACGAATAGACATAAGTATAGAGTGAACAATCACAGGCTCCATTGCATTCAACTGCAGCTGGCCCGCCTCGGCAGCAAATGTAACAGTGAGGTCGTTACCTATTACACTGTAGCAAATCTGGTTCACCAATTCGGGAATTACGGGGTTCACCTTGCCGGGCATAATGCTTGAACCTTGCATCACAGGAGGTATGTTTATCTCGTTAAGACCACAACGCGGACCACTAGACAGCAAACGCAAGTCGTTGCATATTTTCGACAATTTAACAGCCAAGCGTTTCAATGCCGATGAGTACATAACCGAAGAACCTGCGTCCGATGTAGCCTCCACCAAGTTACCGGCAAGCACAAACTTCTTGCCCGAAATAACGCGCAAAGCATCAACCGCAGTGTGCGAGTATCCGGGAACAGTGTTTATACCGGTACCAATAGCAGTGGCACCAAGGTTCACCTCCAAGAAAAGAGCAGCAATCTCATTCAAGCGGCTAACCTCCTCGTCAAGAGTAACGGCAAAAGCCTCAAACTCCTGTCCCAAGGTCATAGGCACAGCATCTTGCAACTGGGTGCGTCCCATTTTTATAATGTGGTCAAACTCCTTACCCTTTGCACGGAACACAGCTATAAGACGCTGCAACTCACGCACAAGGTCCTCGTTATGCAAAATAAAGCATAGCTTGAACGCTGTGGGGTATGCATCATTAGTCGATTGCGACAAATCCACGTGCTCGGTGGGGCTGCAGAACTGGTACTCACCCTTCTGGTGTCCCATAATCTCCAAAGCACGGTTGGCAACAACCTCGTTTATATTCATATTGGTAGATGTACCGGCACCACCCTGCACAAGGTCAATGGGGAATTGGTCGGCAAGAGCGCCCTCCATAATCTCCTCGCAAGCCGTTTTAATAGCCTTGCCTATCTCCTCGTCGAGCGTGCCAAGCGACACATTGGCGTGAGCAGCCGCCCACTTAACCATAGCCAAAGCCTTAATATAATAAGGGTGCTCGCCAATAGACAAGCCACTGACATCTTTGAAATTAACCAAAGCCCTCAAAGTCTGGGCACCATAATAAGCATCGGCAGGGACCTGAATCTCGCCTAATGAATCGTGTTCGAGACGTGTTTTCATCTATTTAGAAATTAATTATATCAAACCTAAGTGTTCAAATTCAGGGACAATGCCCAATAAACCAACTGCGAAGATAGTGATTAATTATCTTTTTCACACAATCAACGCCCTTTTTCTTTTAAAAAAAGATAAAAAGGCAAGAATATTTGCCTGTAGCATAATAATTGAATACATTAGCCACGTTAAACAATAAAAGAGAAAAAAGAATGAAAAAAAGCAAAATAATAGGTGCAGCACTTGTTGCAATAGGCCTCGCAGCAGCAGGCTGGTTCATAAAGGGCGGAATAGACAATTTTGCAGCCCGCGACCGCTACGTAACCGTCAAAGGACTTGCCGAACGCGAGGTAATGGCCGACCGTGTAGTGTGGAACCTCCCATACAAATGCGTGAGCAACGACCTTCAACAACTATATAAAGAGGTAGAGAAAAACAGCAAAGCAATAACCACCTTCCTAAAGAACAACAACATAAGCGACAGAGAGATAATAATTTCTGCACCACAGGTGCGCGACCGCGAAGCCGACTACTACAGCAGCAACGAAATAAAATACCGCTACCAGGCCGAGGCTGTCATCACCGTAATATCCTCACAGGTAGAAAACATACTGTCGCTTATGCAAAAACAGGTGGAGCTTATGAAGATGAACATAGCCATAACCACCGACTACCAATACCAGACACGCTTTGAATTCACAAAGCTCAACGAGCTGAAGCCCGTGATGATTGAGGAGGCCACACGCAACGCCCGCGCCGTGGCACAAAAATTTGCCGAGGACTCGCAGAGCCGCCTGGGCGACATACGCAAAGCCAACCAAGGGCAGTTCAGCATAACAAGCGACGACGTTACCCCGCAGATAAAGAGGGTGCGCGTGGTAACTACCATAGATTATGCATTGAGATAATGCACTGCCAGCGTTTTGCCGGCATTCACAGGCCTGCAAGCACCAGGGATTTTAGAGCAAGCCCACCAACTTTTACTCCTTTACAGCTATTTCTTCCACCCTTTATACACAAGGTATGCTACAATGAACACGCCAAGTGCAATGAAGCAGTAACCAATCTCGTGGCTGTAAACCGTTACCTTTTCAATGAGCTGCTCCTTTGTTTCAATGCCGGGTACTTTTGACAGATACCAGCCAAGGCCTGCAAGCACACTGTTCCATATACCAGCACCAAGGGCGGTGAAGAGCAGGAAGGTGCTAATCTTCATACGGGCAAGGCCTGCGGGTATTGATATGAGCTGGCGCACAGCGGGAATAAGACGGCCTATGAAGGTGGAGACGGCACCGCGTTTTTCAAAATACTCTTCGGCCTTTTTAACGGCAGGCTCGTCTATTAGGCACATATGGCCGAAACGGCTGTTGGCAAACTTATATACGATGGGGCGGCCGAGCCACAAAGCAAGGTAATAGTTTACAAGAGCACCTATGAGGGCACCCAAGGTGGCAAAAAAGACAACGAGATACACATTGAGCCCGCTTGCGGGGTCGGCCGAGAGCCAGGCTGCAGGGGGCACCACCACTTCCGATGGGAAGGGTATGAAGGAGCTCTCTATTGCCATAAGCAGGGTTATTGTCCAGTAATTGAGGTGCTCAAGGCACCATTCGATAAAAGCAACTGATTCCATTATGTTTTGTTTTATGTTTTTATTATCTCTTCGCTACCGAGCGGGCGAGCAACACAACCACACGCCAAAGCTCGGGCACCACAAGCACAAGCGAGGTGCATAGTATTATTTTACCCCAGGTAACAAGCGGCAGCGGTGTAACACCGAACATTGTACCGCCATAGGTTACAATGAGGTACTGCCCCACCAATATTATAAATGCCACAACAAGGAACGAGGGGCTCTCGCACAGCCCTTTGAATGCCGATGCACCTGTCATATAAGCCTTGGCATTGAACATATTCCAGAATTGGAGCAACACAAAGATAGTGAAGAACTTGGACATTTCAATGGTTGACAACCCACCGTCGGCTTTGTAGGCAAAGAGTATAAGCATCTGCACTGCCACAAACACGGCAGCATAGGCAAAGATATTCACTGCCATACCACGGGTGATGATGAAATCGGCATTCGCGCCACTCTTGCGAGGTTTCTCCTTCATAACAGCCCAGCTTGGTGGCAATGATGCCAGCGCGGCAGCGGCAAAGGTATCCATTATGAGGTTCACCCACAGCATTTGTGTGATTGTGAGGGGCGACGACGAGCCCACCAACGAGCCGAACATTACAATGAAGCAGGCTGCCACGTTTATTGTGAGCTGGAACAGGAGGAAACGCTGTATGTTTTTATACAACGAGCGACCCCACATAACAGCACGCGTGATGCTGCCAAAGGAGTTGTCGATGATGGTGATGTCGCTGGCCTCTTTTGCCACGGAGGTGCCATCGCCCATTGAGAGGCCCACCTGCGCTGCCTTCAAGGCCGGTGCATCGTTGGTGCCATCGCCAGTGACGGCAACCACTGCGCCCTGCTCCTGCAGCAGGCGCACAAGGCGTTGCTTGTCCATTGGGCGGGCACGGCACATTATTTTGAGCGACATTACACGCTGCGCTGCCTCCTCATCGGTGAGGGCCTCAAAGTCGGGGCCGGTGATAACAGCATCGGCAGGTGTAGAGGCTGTGCATATTCCTATCTGGCGACCTATCTCACGCGCGGTGCCCGGGGTGTCGCCTGTAACAATTTTTACATCTATACCCGCACTCAAACAACGCTGCACGGCTTCGGGTACATCGGCACGCACGGGGTCGGATATTGCAACAAAGCCCAGAAACGTAAGGTTAAGCGAAGGCAACAAACGACCGTCGCTGTAGGGGGCATCGGCGTCGTCGGTATCGAGCACTTGGTATGCAAAACCAAGTGTGCGCATAGCCTTGCTTTGGTATTCGAGCAGGCGTGCCTCTATGGCGGCACGGTTGCTATCTACACTGCCTGCTGCACCACCCTGCCCGGCCACCTGCTTGCATAGCGAGAGTACAATTTCCGGTGCACCCTTTACATAGAGCACCTTTTTACCCAACAGGGGCGACTGCACCACGGTAGCCATATATTTGCGCTCGGTGGAGAAGGTGAGGCGGCTCACAACGGCAGCACTCTCGCGCAGAGGTTCATAGGGAACGTTTTGCCCGTGAAGCCACAAGAGCAAGGCTGCCTCGGTGGGGTTGCCTATGGCCTTGGGTGTATCGCCGGCTTTGTCGAGCGCAGCAGTGGAGTTCACAGCTATGCCCTCTTTAACAAGGGCACTTATTTCGTCGGCTGCAAGTTGCTGGTTGGCAAGAGCGAAGAAATTGGTTTCGTGTACCTGCATCTGGTTTTGTGTGAGGGTGCCTGTTTTGTCGGTACATATAACGGTGGCGGCACCCATTGTTTCACAGGCGTGCATCTTGCGCACAAGGTTATTGGTTTTGAGCATACGGTTCATACTCAATGCAAGGCTCAGGGTAACGCTCATGGGAAGGCCCTCGGGCACAGACACCACGATGAGCGTTACGGCAATCATAAAACTGTGCAACAGGCCCGAAACTATATCCATTGTAGACAGATGAGCACCACTCATAAACACTTTTGCGGCAAGCAGTATGAATATAACTGCCGCTACAATATAGCCCAGCTTGCTTATAACCCCGGCCAGGCGTTTCAGCTGCAACTGCAACGGGGTTTCCACATTGTTGTCTATGAGGGCTCCCTCGTTCACCTTGCCATACTCGGTGGCATCGCCCACAAGCTCCACACGCATAACGCCGTTGCCATCGACAACCGTGGTGCTGCGCAGTACCTTGTTCGAGGGGTATGTGGCTTCGCTGTCGAAGAGAGCCTCATCGGTGGTTTTGCTTATTACGGGCTCGCCCGTGAGGGTAGATTCGTTTATCTGCAGGGAGGTACTCTCCAGGAGAACACCGTCGGCAGGTACCTCGTCGCCTGTGTTAAGGATTACTATGTCGCCTACCACAACATCTTTGCGCCCTACCTGCTGCACACGGCCATCGCGCTCCACGGTAACGGGCACGTCGTCGTTCACGGTGTTGAGCAGCTCGAATGCGCGGGCTGCTTTCACCTCGAAGAAAAAGCCTATGGTGCTTGCAAGGATTATTGCAAAGAAAATGCCAAGAGGCTCCAAGAAGGCTTGCAGGCCGGCCTGTTCGGGGCCCCAGCAATGCACAGCCGATATTATCATCGACAGCACCCACGCCACAAGCAGAATTCTTATTATGGGGTCCTCGAACTTTTCGAGGAACTTTTTCCACAAAGACTCTTTCTTTGGTGGTGTGAGTACATTACTGCCGTGCTTGGCTCTGCTCTCTTCTACTTGGGCCGTGGTGAGGCCTGTGTATTTTTTTTGTTCGCTCATATTTATATTCTTTTGTGACTATAACAAAACCAAGGGTCATTGGCTCGTTAATAAATGAACTCGCCGATAACAAAACAGGGTTGTTTCGCATATAGCCGTATAAATTCAAGATGCAAGTCTACAAATAAAATATTACCATTTTATTACATAACGCATTTTTATTTGCAACAGCCACAATTGCAGCCATCGCCGTGGGGCTGTTCATCGTCGAATAGCCGGAGTTTATTGTCGCGTGCTGCGGAAAGCGTGCGCAACTGCTCTTGCTCCTTGCCGGCTGCTTGCGTGCGCAACTGCTCCTGCTCCGCACGTACTGCGGCCACAAAAGCATTGCATTGCGCTGCATCGCCCAATAGCTTGGCTGCCACAATTACATTCTGCGAAACATCTTTTACATGAATAACGGGGCCGCTGTATGCGGGAGCTATCTTAAGCGCGGTGTGCAGAGGGCTTGTGGTGGCACCCGCTATGAGCACGGGAGTTGAGAGGCCTGCGGCCTTAAGCTCCTTCACAACGGTTATCATCTCCTCGAGCGAGGGGGTGATGAGGCCACTCAATATTACAATATCGGCACGGTGCTCCACCGCTGCTGACACTATGGCCTCGGCAGGCACCATAACGCCCAAATCCACAATCTCGTAGCCGTTGCACCCCATCACCACACCGGCAATGTTCTTGCCTATGTCGTGCACATCGCCCTTAACGGTGGCTATCACCACCTTGCCGGCCGAAGCTGTCATCTGATTCCTGCCCGCCTCTATGAGTGGTTGCAGAATGGCTACCGCCTGCTTCATTGTGCGGGCAGTTTTAACCACCTGTGGCAAAAACAGCTTGCCCTGGCCGAAAAGCTCGCCCACGTGGCTCATACCCGCCATTAGCGGGCCGCTTATAACAGCTATTGCGGTTTTGTATTTATCTACAGCCTCGGAAATATCCTGTGGCAGATAGTCGCCAATGCCTTTGAGCAAAGCATATTTCAAGCGTTCTTCCACCGACGCACTGCGCCAGGCATCGTCGCTGTGGTGGGCTGCACCCACCTCCTTGTTTTTCAGTTGCTCGGCAACGGTAATAAGATGCTCGGTGGCACCGGGGGTGCGATTAAGAATAACATCTTCTATGGCAGTGCGCACGTGTGCAGGAATATCTTCGTACTGCACCGATGCTTGCGGGTTCACAATGCCCATATCCATTCCCGCCGCAATGGCGTGATAGAGAAAGACTGCGTGCATAGCCTCGCGCACGTAGTTGTTGCCACGGAACGAGAAAGAGAGGTTGCTCACTCCGCCGCTTATGTGTACCCCGCGAAGATTCTCTTTTATCCACGCACAAGCACGTATAAAATCTATGCCGTATGCAGCGTGCTCCTCTATGCCTGTGGCTACTGCAAGTATATTGGGGTCGAATATTATGTCCTGTGGTTCAAAGCCCACTTTGTTCACAAGAATATCGAACGCGCGACGGCACACTGCTATCTTGCGTTCGTAAGTGGTGGCCTGGCCCTCCTCGTCGAAGGCCATAACAACCACAGCCGCACCCAGGCGAAGGGCCTCGATGGCACGTTCCACAAACTGCGCCTCGCCCTCTTTGAGCGAGAGGGAGTTTACTATGGCACGCCCCTGCAAGCATTTAAGACCGGCACGTATTACACCCCAATTGGAGGAATCGACCATCACGGGGAGGCGGGCAATATCGGGCTCGCCCGCAAGCAGATTGAGGAAATTCTCCATTTCGGCCTTGCTGTCGAGCAGACCATCGTCGAAGTTTATATCAAGCACCTGGGCACCGTCTTCTACCTGTGTGCGGGCTATTTTAAGTGCCTCGGTATAGTTTTTTTCGTTTATGAGGCGCAAGAACTTGCGCGAGCCTGCCACGTTGCACCGCTCACCTATGTTTATGAAGTTCATACTGCGGTTTACCACCAGGCGGTCGAGCCCCGACAGCCACATATCTGCGGGGAATGGCACAGGCTTACGGGGGTGCTTGCCTGCCACAAGCGTGGCAAAGCGGGCAATATATTCGTCGGTTGTGCCACAACAACCACCTATTATATTTACAAGCCCCTCGTCGATGTACTCGCCCACAAGGGCAGCCATTTGCTCGGGTGATTGGTCGTAATTGCCAAGCTCGTTGGGAAGGCCCGCATTGGGGTATGCACTCACATAGCAGGGAGCGATGTCGGCAATGCGTTTTATGAATGGTTTCATCTGCCCCGCACCGAATGAGCAGTTAAGGCCAATGGAGAGTATCTTGCGGCTCATAACCGATGCCATAAAAGCCTCTATAGACTGCCCCGAAAGTATGCGCCCGCTGTTGTCGGCAACTGTGAACGAGAGCATAACGGGCACCTCGCGCCCTGCAAGCTTCATAGCCTCGTCGGCAGCATAAACAGCAGCTTTGGCATTGAGAGTGTCGAAAATGGTTTCGCAGAGAAGGGCATCAACACCACCCTCTATGAGGGCCTGCATCTGCTCGGTGTATGCAGCTACAAGAGTGTCGAATGTGAGGTTACGCAAAGCGGGGTTCTCTACATCGGGGCTCATTGAGCAGGTGCGGCTTGTGGGGCCCACCGAGCCCACTACATAACGTGGTTTTTCGGGTGTGGAGTATTTGTCGGCCACCGTGCGTGCTATGCGTGCCGCTGCTTTGTTTATTTCACTGCACAATTGTTCACAAGCATATTCGGCCTGCGACACTCTATTGGCATTGAAGGTGCAGGTTTCTATGATGTCGGCACCGGCTGCAAGATATTTTTCGTGTATAGCCTCTACAACGGCGGGGCGTGTGAGCACAAGGAGGTCGTTGTTTCCTTTGAGCTGCACTGAGTGAGCAGTAAAACGCTCGCCACGGAAATCTTCCTCGGTGAGCGAGTATTGCTGTATCATTGTGCCCATTGCACCGTCGAGCACAAGTATTCTCTCGTTTAATGAGTCTTTCAGTGTCATAATAAATAAAGAGGGCGGAACTGTTACATAACCACCCTATTCTGTGTATATTAAAAAATCCTTTTTATACGGTCAATCTCGCGCTTGTCGTCGCGCTCTTTGAGCGTTTCACGCTTGTCGTACTCGTGCTTTCCGCGTGCCAGGCCTATCACCAGCTTGGCAAGGCCTTTCTCATTTATAAAAAGACGGGTGGGCACAATGGTAAAGCCGGGGTTCTTCACTGCATGTTGCAGCTTGCGCAGCTCCTTGCGCTCGAGAAGCAGTTTACGGTCGCGCCTTGCCGAGTGGTTGTTATAAGAACCGTAGAAATACTCGGCCACGTGCATATTTTTCACCCAAAGCTCGCCACCAATAAATATACAATAGCTATCGACAAGGCTCACCTTGGAAAGACGTATAGACTTTATTTCGGTACCTGTGAGCACAATGCCCGCGGTGTAGGTATCGGTAATTATATAGTCGAACGTTGCACGTTTGTTCTTTATATTTATGTTAGGAGTTTTCTTTTCCATAAAAAAACAGGTTATCCTAAATTTGTTGAGAGGCCCGACATTAATGTTCCCATAAGAAACGGTATCACCATAACAAGCAACGACACTGCCATTGTGTATGTGAAACGACGCTCCTCGGGCACACGCATAAGCACTGCCGCACCGTCCCACACAATCTTCACGGTGTAGAACTGCAATATCCACCCTATTATTCTGAAATTGGGGAAGAGTGCCAACAAAATTTCAAGCAGAAAGATAACCACCATTGAATATGCGGTTAGTTTATCGGTATGCTGCCGGTCATACTCAACCTTCATATATGTTGAAGATATTTTTGCTATAAAAAATGCCAAAAGATGATAGGCAAAAAAGAGTGTTGCAAACTGCACGCCCATTTTTACCGCGGCAAAGTAGAAACTTTCGAACCCGAAGTCGTGAGTAAAAAGAGTCCCAATGAGAGTGGCAAGCGAGCAAAGCATAATTATGGGATACAGATAATCGTTGAACATATGGGCCTTGCCCTCGCACACCGAGATAGACCTCCAGGCCTTTGCCGGCTGCGACAGCAAAAGAAGCACTGTGTTCAAAAGTTTTCTATAATCCATTTTGCAAAAATATTTAGCGCACCGCACGCACAAAACTACTTACGCTTGTATAGCCCGTTGGCAAACTTGCTATCGGTTAAAGCCTTGTTGGGTATATAAAGGCCATCGGTACCCTTCTTGCAGCCATCGACCACAAGAGAAATGCAACTGCGCAACGAGTCTATTGCAACAATTTCATCTTTTTCGGGGGTGCTGAGTTCATTGAAAATCATATCCCAGTCCATATTGAACGACAATACTTTACAAACTTTCCCGGGTATGTTTTCATATGAATATGTCTCGTTATCTACCCAACCGCGGTTTTCGAGATTGGCATAAAGGCGGAAATAAAGCACCCCGTTGCGCAGGCTATCCACCGTCATTTTAGGGGTGCAGTTTAAATCTTTATTGTACTTAACAGCTATATTCTGCGTTTCGCCGTCGGCCCACAAAAAGTTATTGAAAGCAAATTCACCCGACATATCGGAGAATGTCAGAAGCTCCACCGACGAAAACGGGTGGTTGTAGAGGGCAACGTCGAAACTGCCTTTGGCACTCATTGAACGACGGCTGATTTTTGTAATAACCTCGGCTGCGGTGGTATGGGGGCGGTCCATTGCATAGGCATCAAAGTAGTATTTCATCACCATATAAGCACGGTCGCCGGCCGACAAGCCCAAAGCTTCGGTTTTCTTTATTGAATACACGGTGTCGGCAAAAGCCGGAGCGAACGACAGGTAATAGCTATTGCCACCCTCCTTCACATCATAAACGTTCAAAAAATATCCTTCGTATTCAAGGCTCTCCTCGCCATTATCACAAGCCGAAAAAGCCACTACAGACAAAACAATCAGTAATAGATTTGAAAATATTTTTTTCATTGCTAAAGTTTTAGTACTATTATAATCATTAAAACAAAAGGCAAAGATAAAAACAAAATATGAGAAAACACACTGCCCGAGCTATTATCGCACCACATATTATGTTTTTTTAGCAACCATGCAAAAAAACAAAAATAAAAACCGCGGTAGTTTTGCAATGATATATATTTTTCACTATCTTCGCAAATTGAAAGGATTAGATTTTGTTTAACCAGTTTCACAATTTAAACATAAAAAATTATGGTTTATTCACACGAAGTAGAAAACATGTGTGTAGTGAAGAAAGGTCCCAACCACGGTCCCGCACCCATTCCCGAAGAGGGCAAATGGATTAAGGCTAAAGAGGTTGCCGACATTTCGGGTTTCACACACGGTATTGGCTGGTGTGCTCCCCAGCAGGGTGCTTGCAAGCTATCATTGAACATTAAGAACGGTATCATTCAGGAGGCTCTTGTTGAGACTATCGGCTGTTCGGGTATGACTCATTCTGCCGCTATGGCATCGGAGATTCTCCCCGGCAAGACAATTCTTGAGGCTTTGAACACCGACCTTGTTTGCGACGCTATCAACACTGCAATGCGCGAGTTGTTCTTGCAGATTGTTTACGGCCGCAGCCAGTCGGCTTTCTCAGAGGGCGGTTTGATTATCGGTGCAGGCTTGGAAGACCTTGGTAAAGGCCTCCGCAGCCAGACTGGTACTCTCTATGGTACATTGGCCAAGGGCTCACGCTACTTGGAGATGGCAGAGGGATACATCACAAAACTTGCACTCGACAAGAACGACGAGATTTGCGGTTACCAGTTCATCAACCTCGGCCAGCTTATGGACGAGATTAAGAAAGGTACCGATGCCAACGAGGCAGTAAAGAGCCTTACAAAGACTTATGGTCGCTTCAAAGAGGAAGACGGCGCAGTTAAATACATTGACCCACGTAAAGAATAAGGAGGATTGAGCTATGATAAGACCCGTAAAATTTGAAAGTCAGGATCGTCGTATCAAGCAGATCCTTGCTGTTTTGAACGAGAACGGTATCGCTAGCATCGAAGAGGCTAACGAAATTTGCGAGCAGTATGGTATTGACCCTTACAAAACTTGTGAGGAGACACAACCCATCTGTTTCGAGAACGCTAAATGGGCGTATGTAGTAGGTGCTGCCATTGCATTGAAGAAGGGTTGCAAGAACGCAGCCGATGCAGCCGAGGCTATCGGCTTGGGCTTGCAGGCATTCTGTATCCCCGGCTCAGTAGCCGACGACCGCAAGGTAGGTATCGGCCACGGTAACCTTGCAGCACGTTTGTTGCGCGAGGAGACAAAGTGCTTCGCATTCTTGGCAGGCCACGAGTCATTCGCAGCAGCAGAGGGTGCTATTAAAATTGCTGCAAAAGCAGACAAAGTACGTAAAGAGCCCCTACGTTGTATCCTCAACGGCTTGGGCAAAGACGCTGCGCAGATTATCTCACGCATCAACGGCTTTACATACGTGCAGACACAGTTCGACTACTTCACAGGCGAGCTTAACATCGTGCGCGAAATAGCTTACAGCGACGGCCCCCGTGCCAAAGTACGCTGCTACGGTGCCGACGATGTACGCGAGGGTGTAGCAATTATGTGGAAAGAGGGCGTAGATGTTTCTATCACCGGTAACTCTACCAACCCCACACGTTTCCAGCACCCCGTTGCAGGTACATACAAGAAGGAGCGTATCCTCGCAGGCAAGAACTACTTCTCAGTAGCTTCGGGTGGTGGTACAGGCCGTACATTGCACCCCGATAATATGGCTGCCGGCCCCGCTTCTTACGGTATGACCGACACTATGGGCCGTATGCACTCTGATGCTCAGTTCGCAGGTTCTTCATCGGTTCCCGCACACGTGGAGATGATGGGCTTCCTCGGCATCGGTAACAACCCGATGGTAGGTGCTACTGTTGCTATCGCAGTGGATATTTCGGCTGCTCTTTCAAAGTAAGAAGTTATCTTACATAACAGCAAGGAGAGAATCGAATGATTCTCTCCTTTTTTTGCAATACAAGCAGGCGATGACCGCCTCGTCATAATGGGGCCGTATGCACTCCGATGCACAGTTAACTTCGTTGTCCTCCTTCTCGCTCGGCAAAACAAACAAGTTTCCTTTACACTCACTCGGGCGTCGGTTCGCAGGTTCTTCATCGGTTAACTTCGTTTTCCTCCTTCTCGCTCGGCAAAGCAAACAAGTTTTCTTTACGCTCACTCGGGCGTCGGTTCCCGCACACGTGGAGATGATAGGATTCCTCGGCATTGGACAAGTAATGTGCAAATGAGTAAATGAAAGTTTACTTACATTTACCACGAATGTAGCCATTACTCGCAAAAGGCAACAACCCTATGGTAGGTGCTACTGTTGCCTGCGGCCAACAATGACTGCACTCGTTGAAAAACACACAAGCAAGCTTTGCGTTTCACTCGTTGGCACATTGTTTTTCTATCGCAGTGGATATTTCGGCAGCTCTTTCAAAGTAAGAATATCAGTCCTGAGCGCAAGCAAAGGATCTCACAAGCAACTTAATCCTCTACAACTTAAATAGTTGTGGAAGATTATTTATACCGTAAAAAAGTGGAGATTTATTTGTTTCGCGAGTGCATAATGGGAATATATTTATAATTTTATTCCAAATTTCTTTATACGCTCCTCGAACATTTCCAAGGGAAGAATCTTTAGCAATACATCTGTTATAGAATTCAACATTCGCTCGCGTATATAATCTTCTCTTATATATAATGATACTCTGCGCTGA
Organism: Bacteroidaceae bacterium; assembly: GCA_017481875.1. Classification (GTDB taxonomy): domain Bacteria; phylum Bacteroidota; class Bacteroidia; order Bacteroidales; family Bacteroidaceae; genus HGM04593. The sequence continues at coordinate 40,892 of JAFUOP010000041.1, read as the reverse complement.
GATAGGAAATCCCCATCGATAGACCTTATATTTTGTCTTTGGCTATCGGCAAGAAAGGGGATATGAAGTTCGGGAATTATGGTAAACCCACCATTAATATCCACCACTCTCACAAGGGTTTCCACGCTGCCGGCCTCGTATATATGCTTACCCTTAGAACGAGCTTTGCAGAAACTGAATGCACTTTCTCGCAAGCATTGTGCATCTTTCATTATCCACATTTGCTCGTGTTCAAGATTTTCGGGCTTGAAAACCGGCAGTTTGCGCCAACAATTTTCCGACAAATAGACATAAAATTTCTCGGTATACAACGGTATCTCAAAAAGTCCTTGTTGTGAATTACCGGCAATAGCAATTGCCGCATCAACGTTGCTGCTTTGTACTGCTGCAAGCATATTGGGAGTTTTCATCTCCCTTATAACCAGTTCCACTCCCGGATACGCTTCTGTATATTTTTTTATAAATTGTGGCAAAATATATGGAGCAATAGTTGTACCTATTGAAAGAGTAAGTTTTCCTGTTAGGGAATTCTTCTCCTCGGCAGCAATTTCTTCAATTCGGCCAGCCTCCATAACGACCTTTTTTGCTTGGGCGAGTAGTTTTTCACCCACAACGGTTGGCTTCACATTTTTGTTATTGCGTTCAAATATACGCACATCGAGCTCTTCTTCGAGCTTTGCAAGCATAGCACTTAATGTTGGCTGGGATATTTCACACGCATCGGCAGCCTTTGCAAAATTGCGAAACTTATCGATAGCGACAATGTATTTAAGTTGTTGCAGAGTCATAACAATTGATTTTATCTATGCAAATATAGAAAAAACCTGTTGTTAATCAATTATCGCTATCGTTATATTTGCAACACACAGAATTCAGTTAAATACTTTTTGTAGCAAAATAAAATATTTTACTAACCAATAAATATTAAAGATATGGAAAACATTAAAAACTATGCGCAGTATCTTGGAGGATATGATTACACAGGTAAAACACCGGTTGTTATTGATTTTTATGCAACGTGGTGCGGCCCTTGCCAAGCATTCGCACCGCAGCTCGAACGATTGGCAAAAGAATTTGAGGGAAAAGTAAAAGTACTAAAGTTCGATGTCGATAAAAACGAGCAATTGGCTATGGTGGCTGGTATTCGTTCAATTCCTACACTCTTCTTTGTAGGTATTGATGGCAATATAACACGAAATGTAGGTGCCTTGCCATATAACGAACTTGCAGCAAAAGCCAAAGAGTTAATAGTTTAGTTGTCTATATTAATCTCACACAGAACCTAATTAAAATCAGAGCCGGCTTATTCAAGTACGATAGGCCGGCTTTTATCACCCCTACTCGCACAAATATGATATTATGCGGCTGGTCACGAGCTCGCCCTCGCCCACACCTTTGCCACTGGTGGTACTGTAGAGGCAGATTTCAAATTTAAGATCATACCAAATGAGCTTGCCACGGTTTTCGTCGTAATATGCCTGCAGGTTGTTGCAGAATGCATTGAAACGCTTTATGGCATCGTCTTTCTCGCAGGGGGTGGTGGCAAAATCATCATTCAATGCCGCCATTTCCGTGATGCTCTCTTGTGGCAGGTATGTGAGCCTGTCGTTTACAGATATAGTAAAGTGTGCCACGGAGCCATCAAGCTCACAAGAGGTAAATGCCAGTTATTGAGCTGCAACAGTAGAAAGCAGAATAATATGAAGGTGATTTTACTATTCATTGTGCCACGGAGATATAACAATATAATCGAACTTACTTTATTACAAACTGTTTTTTTGCTATCTTGCCACAAAAATTTATTTTTGGTATAAAAGTAATACAAAATGAAGAAAAAAGAATAATCAGATGTATAACCAAAACAGATGCAGTATGAACAACTTTATTTACGACATACCGGTAAAGGTATATTTTGGCAAGGACCAACTTGGAAACCTTGGCAATGAACTGAAAAAATATGGCAAGCGGGTATTGCTCACATACGGCGGTGGCTCTATTAAACGCATAGGCCTGTACGACCGTGTAATAACAGAACTGCAAAAGGGCGGTTTCGAGGTTTACGAACTCTCGGGCATTGAGCCGAACCCAAGAATTGAGTCGGTGCGCAAAGGTGCTGCCCTGTGCAAGGAGCACAACATAGATGTACTGCTGGCTGTGGGTGGCGGTTCCACCATCGATGCCACAAAATTTATGGCGGCAGGAGCCTGTGTGGAGCACGATGCATGGGACTTTCTCAACGACAAATGGGCTCCAATAAAAGAGGCTTTGCCCATTGTATCTATTCTCACCCTTTCGGCCACAGGCTCCGAGATGGATTGCGGCGGGGTTATTAGCAACCCCGAAACAAAAGACAAGATAGGCCGTCTTGCACCTCCTATGTTACCGAAGGCATCGTTCCTCGACCCCACTCTAACCTATTCCGTGCCTCCCTACCAGACCGCTTGCGGTGCGGTTGATATGTTCTCTCACATTATTGAGGTATATTTTAATATGGAACCCGACCTTTATATGCTCGACTGCTTTATGGAGGGAATGATGAAGACAATAATTAAATATGCACCCATAGCCATGAATGAGCCCGAAAATTACGAGGCACGCGCCAACCTTATGTGGACATCATCGTGGGCAATCAACGGTTTTATAAATGGTGGTAAACGCCAAGAGTGGAGCTGCCACCCAATGGAACACGAGCTATCGGCTATATACGACATAACCCACGGCCTGGGGCTTGCACTTCTCACACCGCGCTGGCTCGAATATTGCCTCGACGAAAGCACTGTTGCCAAATACGTACAATTTGCAGTCAATGTATTTGGAGTCGATAGCAACCTGCCACCTATGGATATTGCCCGCGAGGGTATTCGCCTCCTGGCAGTTTTCTTCTTCGATACCTTGGGCCTTGCACGCACATTTACAGAAGTGGGTATAAAGCGTGAGGATTTCCCCGTAATGGCAAGAAAATCGTGTGATGGAGCCGTGCTCAAAGGATTCAAGCACCTGCAACAAGCCGAGATAGAAAAGATATTTGAAATGTGCTTGTAATTCTGCAATAAAGAGGCATGGCGCATTGTTTTCCACTGCTGCTGATATTTCGTCTGCATTGAGCAAGTAATGTACAAGCGAGTGGGCGAAAATTTATTTTCACACGCAACGAGCGCAGCCATTACTCGCTATTGGCAACACCCTTGTCGCTGGTACTCCCACGCGGGACTGCCCAATTTATTTTCTATCACAGTAAATATCGTAACAATATTATTGAGTAGATAAAAAGCAACTTTTATAAAAATTGCGACTTATTATACTCTTTCTGCCAACCATTTTAAATAGTATTTTGAAAGAGTTGTTCTTACAAGCACAATTATTCCTCCCATATATATAACAAGTAGAGTATCGGTGCGCCGATACTCTACTTGTTATAATCTTTTTATACACTCCACGGTAGTGCTATTCCAATGTAGAAAAATCTATATTGGGAGCTTCTGTCGTATTACCTTTACGCTGAAAATTGGTACCGGACTTCTCGTGCTCGTCAAAAAAGCCACCCATAGTAAGGAAGAAATTATCACCCTCTACACCACCGCTATAGTCGAGACGCTGTTTCTTATGACCTGTAGCATCGCAAGTGAAACGTGCATTTGTTACCGGCACCCACTTGCCATCGACAGTGCGTGCCCATTGGTTGCCATAGCAAGCCTTGCGGTTAATGTAGCCCATCACTGGGTTAAAATTTTCAAGAAAGGAATGTGCATTTGTGTACCAAGTATTTATTTGGGGGCGACGGAAAGAAGCCACAAGACGCCACTCCCCCTTTGTATTATCGAAGAAATAGGCTGTATATACAGTATTGCCCTTGCCGTCGGGTTTCACTCCCATAAGAAAACGACAAACCTCCCCGGCCTTCCAGTCGTAGAACATAAAACTCTGCCCACCGGAACCCTCATTGCCAAAATCCTGCACCTTCACACCTTCACCCTTTTTCAAAAGTGTTACGCGTAAGGAATCGGGAATCTCTGCTGCGTTGTCGGTCTCATAAGGACTCCACACCGAAAAAAGCACTCTTTTTTGGTGTGGGCTGTTGTTCTGCATACCAAAATAACCTTCTCCAAAACCGCAAGCCATATAATAGCTGCTGGGAATGTCGCCCTCCTCGGGAACAACAACTTCGTTGTAGAACCACTCGACATTCTCACGGGGAAGTTGATAGGCCAGGTGCGTAGATGGGCCACGACGGCCAAAGTGGCTGCTGAACTCAGGAGCTACACAAACAACAGGAGCAACGTCGCCACCAACAACAACTGCTGCCACATTACCAAAGGAGTGTCCTTCATTGATTTTCACACCACGAATATCCATTTTTACATAGCCATGGTCCTTCACCTTAAATGTACCAACCTTCACACGTATGAGTGTATCGCTGTCTATTTTTACATTCTTCTTTTTACCCAGGAGAGATACCTCTACCTGCGAATGCCCTTTTGCCTGCAAGGCAATATTCATTTTACCACTCTTTTCAACTTTGAAATAGTAGCTGATAACTGTTTCATTGTTGTTCCAGTTGCGCATTTCACCATGGCGGTCGTCAATGAATGCCATATGTTTCCCACGCGGCTCGCCTTGGGGTGCCACGGTTACATACGCATTACCCGACAAGGTAACAACGCTCTCACTCTGAGCATATACCGACAAAGCCAAGAAGAAGGCTACCGCTAAAAATGCCAACTTAAGAAATAGGTTCTTTTTCATATATGAATAGTATTATAATTTATGCTCAAACATTTATATACAATGTATAAATGCAAAAATAATTAAAATTTATCACACTCCTGTATATACAGCAAATAAATCCATACCTAGGTATGGATTTATTTGCTGTTATTTACTGTTTAACCTTTATAATATCTTATTTTACAAGTACTTTCTTGCCATCGACAATGTTTATTCCACGCTGCGGAGCACGCAACAATTGCCCGTGAACATTATATATTCTTGCAGGAACCTGTTGAGTTTCGGTTATGAAATCTATACCAGTCTCTTTTCCAGGGATTACAATAGAAAAACTATTGATATCTGCATTGCTATTTAAGACATAGCAACTGTGAGCCGGCACCACCGCCGACGAGCTATCGATTCTTTTAAAGAACACATCATTGCCATCGCTCACCAATGTATAAGCATTTATATCGCTATCTATTGCCATTGCGGGCACAGAAGGCTGAAAATAGTTTACTTTGTACTGATACCCACTCTCCGATATAAAGAATTCAACTACCGAAGATGGTGTACCACATAACAAAATACCAGTGTTAGCAGCAATAGTAGTGCCTGAAGGTATGCTGTCTAAATATATTGCGGTATTTGAGAAATCTACGCTCGATGCAACATAGGCCACACAACCTTGCGGTATTGTTACCGGGAGAGGAGCTGCGAATGCAGCCCAGCCACTCTCACCTATGCTCACGGGCAATGAATTTACCTGCCTGTAGGCGAAATCATATGCACTTTTTTCGCTGTCGATGGCAGCATCGCCAATTGCGTTGGGAGCTTCTGAATCCTGCAACATCTTCACATAACCATCACTCACAATGTTGTACATATCTACAGTGTTTGACAAACTTGGCAAGATAGACAGTTCCGCACCCGAGATTCCGGCTTCGTCAAGCGCGGCACCGTTCATATACAAGCCACGGTCGTATGCCATCAGTTGCATTTGAGACTCACCAAGGCCCGTATTTTTGTAATAGAATATAGTGTTTTGCGTGGGTTGCTCTGCACCATAAGTGTAATACGATGCATCGTCGGTGCTCAAATACCTGTTCATTGCAGGGTTATAGAAACGGTAGAAACAACCGGCTTTGGGAACTCGCGCTACAGGAATTTCTATTGTCTCATTTCTTAAATATACACTTCCGCCGGGGGTTGAGCCCGAGAGAATATACCCGGCAGGGAGATATTCCTCACAAGAGGGATATGCAGTACCGGCCTCTAACTTAAAATCCTTCCTGCATACACTTATTCCACGGTAATAATAATTGTATGTAAGCAGACCCGTTTCACCCTCCTTCAATTCGTTGTTATCGGGAGCCTCCACAGCCCAGAATGATGCACCATTGCCAGTGCCGTGGGCAAAAAGACGTGTTTTGGTGGTGTTGTCCACATTATTGTTTACTGCAGTACCGGCAGTGCTGTTGTAGCATATTGCCACATACCCCGGTATAGTGGTAGTGTCAAAAGCCCATACACTTTTAGTATCACTCAATGTAACCATAGTGCCACTGTTGCCATCACTTGCGTAAAGGTACTTGCCACTTACATTGCTTCGTATATAATAGGTGCCGGCTGCGGGAGCAGCCTCCAACACCCATTCCGTGCAAAGAGAGCCCTGGCCATTGAGTGTGCCATTCGCATCGGCAAGGCATTGTCCGCGGTCGGTGCTCTTGTTTGTGAAAGTTACAATACTGCCATCGGCTATTACGCTTGACGGTGCCTGACGAGGAACATAATCGTCCATCCAATGGCGGGCATAGATATAACCGCCGAGGTCGAGCATTTTTGTATCCAAAGTCATACGACGCACAAACGAAGGCCAGTTTTTCAATTCTTGCGGTGTCCACCCCGCCTCAGCAACACACATAAAGCGTGGCAATGCCAAGTACTCGAGGTATTCGTTGCTGCTTACATGCTCAGCCCAGAAAGTTCCCTGCACGCCAACATAATATTTTGCGTTCTGCGCCGACACATTTTCGGGCACAGGTACATAGTTATATGTAGCAGCCACATTATCTGCGCCTGAGCCAGCAGCTGTAGGCTCACCATAGTCGTTGCTCTGCCTGCGGTTTATATAATAGCAACCGCTACCCCACTCTGTGATTATGGCGTTAAGCCCCAAAGATGCAGCCTTGGCAGCACCACTCTGGCAGGGATTCCAGCACATAATGGTGGCACCCGACGCCTTCATTAAATCGAGGTCGGCACCGTTCTCGGTTATGCTCTCGTTCCAGCAGAATATTTTTTTGCCCAAAGAATTCAAGTGCTCGTTTATCTCTCTTATGAACTCAGTTTGCAGGGCACGATAGTTTGTTTTGCCCAATTGGTTCAGTTTCTGCTGACACAGAGCGTTGCTCTCCCACTGGCTTGTGGGGCACTCGTCTCCACCAATGTGGAAATAAGGGTATGGGAATATATCACAAAGCTCGGTAATAATATTCTTGGCAAACTCAACAGCTTCAGGGTTGGCCACGTTGAGCACGTCGGCACTGATACCACCGTTTATCCACACCTCGGGAGCATAGCTCGGGTGGCAAGAGAATTCCGGATATGCAGCCAATGCAGCCACAAAGTGCCCCGGCATATCCACCTCGGGCAACACATCTATATGACGTTCTGCAGCGTAGCGTACTACATCTCTCATCTCCTCTTGAGTATAGTAGAAGGGGCCATACTCGCGATTGGTCTGTGCACCCTCGCCGGTCCAATAGACCTGCCCATTCTCCTCAACCTTGGTTATGGGAGTATCATAACTGCTTTTGCGCTCGGCACCTTTGGAGGTGAGCAAAGGATATTGCTTTATTTCGGCACGCCAGCCCTGGTCGTCGGTCAGGTGCCAATGAAAGACATTCATTTTGTAAATGGCCATAAGATCTATCATCTTCTTCACCTGTTCTATGGTAAAAAAATGGCGACTCACGTCGAGCATAAAGCCACGATAGCCAAAACGTGGCTCGTCCTCAATGCGTGCAACGGGTAGAGCGTAGATGTTACCATCTTCACCCGCTTTCCCCAAAATCACATTAGGTGGCAACAAACGCATAATACTCTGCAAAGCATAATATACGCCATCGGGGGTTGATGCGGCCACCTGCACGCCACCGGAGGTAATGTCCAAGATATAGCCCTCGGGGGCAACAGTGCTATTTTCAGATATTGTAATATCGGCAAAACCGGTTGTTGCTTCACAATCGAGCCCTGTTGCATTGTTCATAGTTGTGATGAAACGCGCAACGTCGGCAAGAACAAGATTCTGTGTTTCTGCATCGGAGAATTTTTCCACGGCAATGGTAAAGCCATTCTGCAGCACATATTCGCCACTGCCCACCACTGCATACTTTGGAGCCGGTATAAGGCTTAACGACCTGCTTTGCAATGTTTGTACATTCTCCACTGCATACATTTTCAGGCGACGCGAGCCGGTGGGTGTCGTTGTTCCCGCCCAGGTTGTAGGGTTCGCGCCATTGGCTGTCATATCTATCGCCTGCCCGTTTGAATTGAGAATGGTCATATAACCATTTGAATCGAAGTGAATTGCATTGGCTTGCTCCGTGTCGGACATTGCAATGCTGCTACCATTGCTACCACCAAGATTCATATTCTTACCCGTGGCAACATTTTCAATAACCCAATCGCTATTGTTGCTTTTCAATACCCATAGATGCGACGCCGTAGCCTCGTTGCTCAAGGGGAATGCACTGCTACCCTTCACCTGGCGACCGTTATCATAGAGATAATACTCTCTGTTGCCTTGGTCTATACCCGATATAATGTAATAGGTATCGGGCAGTACCGATGATTTCACTTGAGTACCTTTTGTTACAGACAAATACTCTGTAACAAGGACTCCCGCCATAGAAAAAGTGGCAGTAGCCCACAATAGAGTAAAAAGAGTAAAAAGTCTTCTCATAAGTTTTTTGTTATAGTTGTTAATTAGAATATTCACTATTTACCGCAAATATAATAAATATTTATAATTGTTTTAACACAATAACAATTATTACGAATAATTATAAACTTACAAGATTCCCAAATAGATTACTACATTTAGAATTTTTAGCCAACAAACAACATTATTACCTGCTCTACCCGCAAAAATATGTTATTATGCGACTGGTTACCAGCTCACCATCGCCCACCCCTTTGTCGCTGGTGGTATTATAGAGGCATATTTCAAATTTAAGATTGTCCCAGATGAGCTTGCCACGGTTTTCGTCGTAGTAGGCCTGCAGGTTGTTGCAGAATGCATTGAAACGTTTAATGGCATCGTCTTTCTCGCAGGGTGTGGTTGCAAGTTCCTTGTTTAGTGTCTCCAGTTCCAACAGACTCTCCTGTGGTAAATATGTAAGCCTGTCATTTACAACAATTTGATAGTGCGCCACCGGGCCATCGAGTTCACACGAGGTAAATGCCGGCGACATAATTGTCGCCAGCATTATTAATAGTATGTTTTTAATTACTCTTTTCATATTTTATCTATTCTTCTGTTTCAATCTCCTCAAGGGTGATTATCTTACCATTTTCAAAGATTACTATTCTATCTTCTGAAGCATTGCCCGATGTTACAGCCTCTATTGCACGAGTACGTTTTGCCTTGCTTGGTATGATGAGGCCCGCATCGTAGTACGGTGTTGTAAACTCCTCAATGTTGCCATAGGTAAATTTACCTGCTGCATACACAAAGATACGATAGTAGTACTTGGTATCGGGCATAAGATTTAGTGGCTGCGAGCAATAACCTGTATTCATATTGAGCGTTACAGCCCCGTCGCGATATACGTTCTCGTTGCCTTCGTTAAGATCAACAACACTGAACGAGTACTCGAAACCAATGTACATATCATCGTACTCTTTTGCATCAATAGACTCCAACACACTGCTGTTCACCTTGCCTCGCAGTATAGTCCACTCATCATCGAGCACAGCGGGGAAGGTCTCCAGGTCGTAATTATCGAGGGGCTCATTTTCTACCGAGAAACTCTTTATTGCACCCCGATACATCTTCTTGTCATTGGCTGTCATAGCCACAAAGCGATAATAGTACCTTGTATTCCAGGCCAGGTTGCGCAACTCGGCCGAGTACTCGCACTCACCGTCATAAGGTATATATGTTACCACAGCATTAGACATATCCTTGTTCTTTGAAACCTCGAAGTATATCATATATTGCTTGTCGCCTTCATTTACTACCGATTGTTCCAGACGTTCTTGCAACTGCCTTGTAACAGAGCCGGCCATTGTAACTCTGTTCTTTGTTACGGTCGATGACATTGTTGTTGCCATAAGTTGCAATTTCAACGTTTTGAACAGATGTATAGACGTCGTATATATCTCAACATCTTCATTATCAACCTCCACATACAATTTATAGCGATAGTAATATGTTGTCGATGGGCTCAAGTCGTTCAATTCATAGTTCATCTCAAATACTCCGGGCGACGGTTCTATCCAGGTAATATCCTCGGTTATATCTTCGCTCTGAGCATTTTCGGCAAAATCCTTGTTGAGCGTTGAATACTCAAGCACTATCTTGGCATCACCGTTGGCATAATCCTTGAGCACATCGGCCGACAGCAAAGCCGATTCCGAAGCAGGCTTCGCTTCAAGATTATCTATAGGTGGCGGCAGGCGGAACTCCTCTACACTCGATTCGTATTTTGTGCCATTGCCGTCGTCGTAAACCACCTTCACATAATAGACTTTCTCGCGTTCCCAGCGGTTGTCCTCCTCCACCGTGATGTCATAGTCGTCCTCATCGCTATCACGAGTAATATCCTCGGGCTCCACCTCTATAACCTCACCGGCATCTATGAGCAGCCTGTTCTCCGACACAAGGAATTTATATTTTCCCTTGTCCGAAATGTTGCCAAAACCCTTATCGAGCTTGGCAAAGAAGATAACACTTGTATGGCTCGCATCACCCTCAACGCCATAGAACACCGGTTTTGTTCTGAAGCTTGTCTGCAATCCCTTATAGGTTTTGCCCGTTTCGTGGTCATTAACCACAGCGTTGAAGAAATACTCGGTATCGGGCTGCAGCTTGCCGTCGAGGCTCAGTTCATAGCCAACAAGACGCACGTTGTTCAGGTAGTCCATAACCGTTGTTCCCTTGGGCGAATAGGTGAAACCAACACTGAACCTGTTATCTACGTGGTTCATATCCTCGGCATCGTAGATGCTGCTGTGGAGATCGGCATTGAGCGTGGCACCCACAGCGGTAATCTCGGTAGCATCTTTTGTTGTGGGGGCATAGTACTCGAAGAAACCACCCGGCCACGAATTGCTGTACATATATACATCGTTCACACTGTCGTATATATAGGCTTTGACGTTGAACTCGTCACGTGGGAAAACACCGCGTGTGGCCGATGTCTGCATCACATTGCTGTCGGGCCTGCGGTTCTCGAAAATTTTATCGGTCTTTAGCACGTCGCCTGTCTCAACATCCACAAAAATGATACCGCCCTCAGTAATATAGGGGTTGCTCACTGCATCGGCATCGAATTCTGCCACAATGTCGGCACGCTCGTAATCCTTTTCATACCCGGTGAACTTCACTTTATATGGCTGGTAGAACTCGTCGAACTGCCCCATCACCAGATTGCCGGTGAAGAAGGAGTTGAAAAGCACGGGATATACACCTATCTTGCGACCTTTGAGCAGAGGCTCGTTGCTTATGTCGAAATTGAAAGAGACATCTTTCTTGCGAATGGCATTGAACCTGCCCGCACCCTCGTGCAGATACTCGAACTGCCCGTCGGGCTCCACGCCCGGCGATATATCGAGGAAGAGCATATTGAGGTCGTATGGGAATATGAGACCATACTCGTTCTTCAACGTGCCACTGTAGTAGCCCTCGGCCAGTTTTCTGTCGTCAATGGTTTCGGTACTTGGCGCTGCGTTCAAGCGATAAATTTCAAAGAACAGGGTATTTTCCAAGCCCACCTTTTCCATCCACTCGCTGGCAGAAAAGCTCCAGGCATCGTAGCCCACCGAAAACTCCACATCGAACAACAAACCCCACTCCACTAAGAAGAAGGTGCCCTCGTTGAGTCCCTTGTACAGTTCCTCGCGCTCGGCAAGCCACTCGGGCACGTCGTACAGGTCGTAATCCCTCTGCCCGAATTTGTAGGTGAGCTGGCCGCTGACTTTAGGGCCGGTTCCAAACTTCAACATAAAACTGACACCCTCGCCGGCTATGCCCACGCCCACCTTGGTGTGCAGGGCCACAAAGAACTCACCGCTCAGACTTACCTCACCCGATGCACCGCTGCTGAAATTGAGCGGGTTGTTATTGTTGTTTTCGTTATTATCAACCCAAACAACCTCTCTGTTAAGGCCGTCGATATCTATACCAGCCGTGCGTGAAATACCAAACTCTGCTTCGGCGTGCAGCTGTGCCTCGAGTTTATAATCCCACGTAAGACCGAAATCCACATTCACCGTTACACCGGGCAACACCACAATGGGCACCTTTACCGAAGCAAAATCGAGCGAGGTTTTGTCATTCTCGTCGGGCGAGATTTCCACATCGGCGTCCACGCTCACCTTACCGGTTATCGAAGCATCTACCGTGCACCTTATCTTCTTTATGCTCTGCGCCTTGTCGATGATAGCCGAAAAGTGTGCTGCCAAAGCTGCCTCACCCTCGAGGCTGATTACTAAAGGGCCCTCTTCTTCGTCCTCCTTAATCTCGCCCTTTTCGGTTATCACAATCTTCTTGTCGAGTTCTTTGCTGTCTCCCCACGAAACCACAGTGTCTATAACCTCACCTTGAGCACGTGTTATAATGCGCTTGCGCACCTCCTTTTTCTGTATCATTGAATCGGGTACCTCATCTGTGCCCTGCACACCTGTAACACCACCGGTGTACAGCACATCGAAAATATCCTCGAGAGGGAGGGTGCCACAGCGCATCTCCACCAAACCTTTAGAATAGTCGGCACGCATGTTTTCAACACGGCCCATAAAACCATAAGGCAATTTGCCACGATAGATGTTACAAATCACCTTCTGACCTATCTTGGGTAGCTTGGTTTTTGTAAGGCAATCTATTCTGAAATATATTGTGTGCAAAGAATCGCTTTCAACTATGTAATTGAACAACTCCTCGCCAATTTCAAAAACACCTGCAGCATACTCTGTTTCGGGCAGCTTGAAAAGCAAACTATCGACTTCCTCTAAATAATATGCTACATTCTCCTTGAACAAAGCACCGTTGAACACCATTTGCACAGGTTTGTTGTACTCATTTCCCAATGAATCGGCAGTAGAGAAGGAAATTTTCCAGTTGCCACCCTCGGCAAACATAAAATCGTTGCCGTCCTTGCACATTGCTCCAAAAGATTTTTGCAAATCGACCTGTGCCGTTGCACTCATTGTAGCCAATATGATGGCCAATGAGATAAAAAACATTTTACCTAAAAATCTTTTCATCGTACCATCACTTTAGTTTTGAAACCCTTAACCTCCACAAGGTATGTTCCCTGCACAAGTTTATCCAAAGAAATTTTTCTGCCCGGGAGAACCACGCTGTCGAGAACCTTTTTTCCCGCAACATCGAACACCCTGATGCTCTCACCGTTCAAGCTGTGGTGAAACAGCAACTCACCATTAACATAGCGCATAGGATTGTTTTCATCGGTTATAGCAACATATTCAATGGAAGTTGCTACATCATCGACAAATTTTATAGAGAGTAATTCGTCTCGGTTAAATAGATACATCTCTCTTGTACCACTAACCTCTACATACTGGACAGCCTCGGCATCTTCGCCTTTGGTATATGAATATATGTAAGAGTCCGCGTCAATATCAATGTCGAATACACGACCATCGACTAAAGCAAGCACAACCTTGCTATATTGCTTCAGCCCACCATCGGCCACAGCCACTATGGCAAGCATCATTGCAAACAAAATGAAAACACACCTTTTCATATCTCTTAAATTTTAATCATTTTCCACAATTCCATAATTCCTGCTTTTACCTCGATAGCGTTTGAGGTCGGACAATGTACCGTATGTCTCACCATTCAATTGCAATGAATCGAAGACAAAACGCTGATATGTGTCGGGGTTATAACATTCAATGTACGCCATCTCACCCGGCCAATTTGCTCTTATACGCATTTCAAGATAAGGAATACCGTGAGCCTCGCGCATTACCGCCAAGCCACGTAGCTCGCCATCGACCACTGCAACCAGGCGTGTGTTGCCCATAGCATTGGTCTTTTGTACCCCATCAATCACCAATGAGGAATAGAGCACTGTTTCGTAAAGATATTCGTTGTAATCAACTGCTTTCCAATCGAACACATTTACATAGCAACTATCGTAAATAACATCTACCTCGTTAGTATTATTTACACGTTCTGCCTCGACTCTCACTAAAGCTTTACCAGGTTTCAAGGCATTCACCTTGCGACCGGCAAGTTCTATAGCATCGTCATCGCCTTCTACCAACCAGAGATAAGAGACCGGTATGGTATCGGGCGAAAGTTCCACACTGAAAGTTATAGAATCGCCCACTATAAGATCTATTTCGTGATGCGAAATTCTAAGCCCATTGACTGTTGGCTGTTCCACCTCAAAGTTAAAAAACTCTCCACACGAGCAGAACATTGCCACTACAAACAGCAGGAATATGTTACCTATCTGCTTCATCTTTAAGTTTATTATATTGAAACGACGTATCAATTTGGATAAATCACTCATTTATTCTTCACTATTGCTTGGCACAGTTACCTGCACCACATTTGAATAGGGCGACAAATGCCCCTCACGGCTACGCACCCTTATGCGATAATCAACCACCTCACCAGGCTCCACATGACTATCGATAGTACTTATTTCATTGATATTAACAGACTTTACATAACGGAATATATCATCGTTATTCCAGCGTTTGTACAAACATATATAAAGTCCTTTGTCTTGCATTTCACGCGTTATGCCGGATATATCCCACGCTATATGCACCTGTTCATCGTCGTGCCTGTATGTAGCACCCATTCTCAAAACAAGCGGCAGCATTGTTTCCCCCTTGAAGAGGAACGAAGTTTCATAAGATGGTTCCGATGTTACACCACTCTCGTTCATAGTTTCTATGTGATAGTAATAGCGTGCCTTGCTGTTGGGCTCGGGAGAATCGACAACAAACAAACGCCCATTCTTCACAGAATCCCTGGTGAGCACACCTATGAGCGAATTTATCTCTTCACCGTGCAGACGACGATATACATAGAATTTTTCAACGTCATCTTCGGACGAAGGAAACCATCTCATATAAACACGTTTTGTATCCTGCCAAACGGAATCTATGCGACACGGGCGCGGTGCATCGTAGTTCTTACGCTTTACGGTGAGTATCTCTGAGAATGCAGATTCATTACCCGAGAAATCAAAAGCTTTAACACGGTAATATGTGTGCCGTTGCGTAACACCTGTAACAGCCAAAGTATCAAACACCACAGGCCCACGGCTCATCTTGCCCCTCTTCTGCAGGAAGGTGTGTGTGCTGTCGTTGGCATAATAGAGGTTGTAACCGGCCACATCGGGTTCAGGGTTCTTGTTCCACTTTATCATTACGCTGCCGGTGGGCGACATCACATACTGCAAGCCTGTGGGTGCCGTTGGGGGAGTAAAATCGGCAATAAAGAGCTCTTGCGGCATTGCTGCCGATGAATTGTTTAATGTATCCACAGCAACAACCGTAACGTGTCCTGTTCCAAGGAAAGTAACCTCGCAACGGAACGACTGCATCTCGGGGTCGAGCAATTGTTCATTGAGTTTCACCCACACAGTATCCACCTGAGCATTGTAGTAGTAGATATTGTAACCCATAAAATCGGGCTCCATTATATTCTTTTCCCATATAATTTCGGCCATTATTGTATTCTCTGTAGGACGCTCCACATTAAACTGAGATATAACAGGTGCTGTAGGCGGAATAATATCGACCAGCTGCGCCCTGTGCACATTGCTATAGTTACTCTTTTCACCAAAAGCATCGTAGCCACAAATGCGGTAATCATAGAAGCCTGGTTCCAGGTTCACATCTTCGAATATGTTCTGCGCTGTGGTTTCGTCTTCTTGCGTCATAAGTGTCATAAAGCGGTGTGCATTGAGCTTTATCCACTCGCCATTCTCGTCACGGCGTTCAATATCATAGGTACTGAAAGCGTGGGACATAGGCCAGAAAAGGCGAATAGAATGGCCATCGACACCGGTAGAATCGGTTATCACGGGCTCGAACTTGACAGGCTTCTCATTTACATTCTTCACAAAAGCCGGCTGATATACCATATTCAACTGCTCTTTGGGAATATTGGTGGTTACGGTATATGAATATTCTGCATTCTTCACAGCAGTGCTGTCTATGTACATAAGTGCCATTGCCCTGGCAAGGTCGGGGCGTATTTCAGAAAGCAACATAGCATAGGCAAAACGTGTCTGCTGTTCTTCATATACCTGCATAATACCCTCGGCACCATCGCTGCCTATGGCACTGTTGAGCTCGGTGCCCTTGCCGTAGAGCATTTGTGCAGCTGTACCTGCGAGCGAGTCGTTGGCCTCGAAGCGTGCCTTCATCTCCTCCAATGTATATGGTTTGAGCGACTTTTTAAGGGTATCCACTGCGCCGTTTTTGTCTGTACGCAATATATTGTATCCATATCTGTTGGCAAGATACCATGGCGCGAACTCATCGGGGGCCCAACGCAACAGTACCCTGTCGCCTTTGGGGCGGGCAAGCACCTGCACCGAGAATGCCACCGTGGTGGTATCGCTACGGGTTGTATCTATGGGCTGCGTGAGCAAGTACTCTTCATACTCCTTCTGGCTCATCTTGTTCACGTCCACCACCTTTGTGTCTATGGTATCGGCCGGCACAGCAATCACCTTGCGTGCTATATTCCTTGTTGCCGGTACTGCATCACCAACACCCACAGCCTGCGCCACCGCAGCCACAAGCAACGCTGCTGTAATCACCAATCCTCTCATTCTTATATATCTTTTCATATTTAGTTATTTTTCTATCAATATTCCACCATAGCCGTTACTCGATGCGCACGCTACCGCCAGCCTCCTCAATGGCACTCTTTATATCCTGGGCCTCGCTGTTGCTCACACCCGTTGCCACAACTGCAGGAAGGTTCTTGGTAAGGTTGTTGGCATCTAATGTGCCAATGCCGCAGGCAGCCTTCAGGGCCTTTATCACGGCAATCCTATTGGCACCCGCATTTGTGAGCACCACATCGAATTCGCTCTTTTGTGAACTTATATTCACACTACCGCCCGCACCCTCTATCTCACTCTTTATAGCCTGCGCCTCGGACCTTGTCTTGCCTGTTGCAATGACTACGGGGAGCGTCTTTACAAGAGTGTTTGCTTGTACCAGAGTGATACCGAAAACGGATTGCAAAGCCCTAATCACACTTATCTTGTTTGCCCCCGTGCTTGTGAGAACAACGTCGCAGTCGGCAGCCTCAGCCTTCCTCTTGGCGGGCTCTGCCACCTGCACACCATTGTGCAGCACCACAGCCGAGCCACCAACATTTTCAATGTCGCGCTTAAGTGCCGCAGCCTCCTCCTGTGTGTCGAATGTTCCAATAACAGAGGGAGCATTGTCGCAGTACCTCTTTGCTTCGAGCAAGCCATAGCCACAATGGCTGCGCATAGCCGTGATAACATTCAGTACATGTGCACCGGCATTGTTCAGCTTCACAGCCCACGGTTTTGCCTTGGGAGCAAGGCCAAGTTCGTCGAGCATACTGTCGTACTTGCCACCCTTTGCGACGTAACCCTTGTTGGCACAATCCACTATGGCATCGATGGCAAGTTTCTTGTTTGCCTCGGTAAAGCCACGACCGGCCGCAGCCTCATTATTGAAGGCTTTAAGTGCACTGGTGCAGGCCGATACGTTACCGCCGAGCAGAACAATATTGAACTCAGTATCCACGGGGTTGTTCTGCGACCAATTGGCAATGAAATTCAATGCCACGTCGGCCGAAGTAAAGCTTATGTTGGTGTTTGTGGCAGTATTCAAACGAAGATTAGATATTGAAATATTATCCAAATCGCCACGCAGATTCAGGAACTTGCCACGGTAGTTCAATGTCTGTATCTTGCAACTGTATATATTGAGGCTCGCAAGAATCATTAGCTCACCCAACTTGTTCGAAGAATCGTTTATCGAAAGAACCTCACCGGTGTGAGTTACCTTGAGATTGGTGGTCACATTCTTTATTGCCTCTTCAAATACCTCACGGTTGATGACTGTATTTGTGAGGTCGAGGCTTATTGCCTTGCGTGCAAATTCCAGTTTCTCGAGAGAAACCTGACCGTTCGACAAATCGTATATACCCCTTGTAGGTACAATGAACTTTCTTATGCTGTTCTCCGATGCATTGACATTTGTCACCGACGGCATATAGCTTAGCACTGTCAATATATCGGGCACGTTCATACCTGCGCAGCTGAACTTGGTTACGTTCTTCACGTCTTCCACGTGCAGATACTCCTTGCCGGGGGCATACTCACTCTTGAGCGACTCATACAATCTGTAGCCCATAGCACGCCCCATTTTCAGGTCATCGGTGGTGCGTGTCTCGTGCAGGCCGAACTCGTCGAGCACCTCGTCGAAACGTGCACCCTTGGGTACCTCGCCCGAATAGGCATATGGCAGCAGAATGTTGTTTGCCATCTGCTTCATCTCGCTGCTCAACTTGCCCACCGAGCCTGTCATAGTGGTGGAGTTTATAAACGAGAGCATACCGTTAATTTTGGTATTCACCTCCTCGTTACCTGTCTGCACTCTCATTGTAAACTTGCGGTTGGGGTTGTCGTCAATCCACTTGTTTATCCACAAGAGCGGCATATCCACGGTTTGGAAGACAAGTTCAACAGGCTTCTCCTCGTTCATAAGCAGCAGTTTCTCCATCTTGCAGGTACGTTTGCCGCTTGATGCAAATGTCAATGCCTTACCGCTGAACTTAATCTCGGGAATGTAACAGCTATGCAAGTAGAGCGAACGGTTGGTGCTGAGCATCGTCAATGAGGCCGGAGAAGATTTTTCATCCGTGAAAATTATCAGCTCCTCGGCGCCCAAATCGCCGTTCACAATCAAATCGCCACCTACAGCCGCGCCACGTGCCGCGTTCAGTATGCCATCATCGATGTACGAGTGCGACAGATCTATTCTCTTTGCACAACCGCCATAATCATTCTGTAGAGTCTCGAGCAACGGGTTATTCGAGAGGTTAAGGTTATTTAATCCATTGAGAGGAATGCTCACCTCCTTCATCTCATTACCCGTGGCATCGATATCCTTGACATTAGGCATAAATTCAAGCATACCGCCGAGGCTTACAACCTCCATATTGGCACACTCGAGCGATGTGAGGTTCTTCACATCGGCAGTGTGCAGGGCACGATAACCGAGGCTGTCGGGGCGCAGATTATCCTTCATATATTTATAGAAGGTTTCGCCCATTGCCGCACGCAGTTTCTTGTCGTTGGTTGTGATAACCTCTACATCTATGTTCTCCTCCTCGTCATACTTTTCGAGGTTATCGCTATTTCTGCCATAGACCATACGGGTGGTGTGTTTGTTTTCGGGGTACTCGCTCCACTCGGGCCATCTGCTGAACCAGTTGCGGTCATTTACAGCCCACACAACCACCTTGCTGCCGGCAGTACGCTGGGGAACACCCGCGCAAAGCCTTGTGAGTTTGCAGTTTGAAGAGCCAAGCAGTTTCACATTTATCACATCGCAACCACTCACATCAATAGAGCGCAAGTTGGGGAACGACGAGGTGTTGTAGGCAACATACGCTCTTATAATGGGGTTACGTGCAATGTTCACCTCAACCAGACTGCGCAGATTCAAGTAGTGCGACTCCCCTTCTCCACTGCAACGGAAATAGAAATATCGGCTGCCTTTGGGGCCTATTGAGTTAAGAGCGCAATCGGCAGCATAGAGGTATTGCAATGAGGTCGCATTCTCCGAGATGAGCAGGCTCTTGAGCGATGCATTGTTCGACACATCTATTCTCCTTATGTTTGTTGCCGCTTTCAAATCAACCTCGGCAATATCGCCAAGTGCCCTCTTGGCCTCGAACACCTGCAAGCGACCGAGGTTGGCAGGCATAATAAGATTGCCCTGTGTGAAGTTATTGTCGCTGCACACAAGTTCTTGCAGAGAGGTGAGCCTATCCATCACAAGTTCTGTGAGAGCATTGCCCGCACAATGCAACTTGATGAGCTTGGGACAAACATTGGGATAGAGAATCTCTATGCTGTTGTTGTCGCACTTGAGAGAGAGCAGGTTGGGCATAATATCCAATGGCAACTCCGTCAGTTCGTTGTTGCTCACCTCCAACTCAATGATATCGCTGTTACTGTTTATCTCAATTCTGCGTATATTGTTGTTATTGGCATAAACCTTTCTAAGTTTGGGGAAGCCACTCAAGTCGAGTTCCTTCAATGCATTGTCGTTCACGTTCAAAGACGTAAGTGCCGGCATAAAATAATCGAGATATTTGATTGATTTTATATCCAAGCCTTCGGCATCGAGAGCAACCTGCTTTGCCGCCCAATCATAGAAGTTCATCTGTGCCTTTTCGGCAAGCGATGTGAGGTGGGCATTCAGGTTCTTGTCGAGGTCGTCGGTTGACACATACTCCTCACTTCTCTTTGTCTCAAATGTCACATAGTAGTTGGGAGAGCTCATATCGCTTATTCTTGCAAGAGCAGAACTAATATTAAACGTAGTTACATTGCTGGTAATAACATTGCGCATAGCCTGGCTTGCACCGCTGCGCACCTGATAACCTACCTTTATGTACTCCTCACGCAATTTATTGGCTGCACTTATATCCAATGATGCGAGATGGTTCAAACGCAGGTCGAGCTTCTCGATATTGGGGTTGTTGCTGAGGTCGAGCTCGACAAGGTCGCAATCAATCACGCTGAGTGTGCGCAGAGCATCGTTTGAAGCCAAATAGAGGTTTTTCACACCCTTGTGCTTTACCGAGTTCCAACCTACGGCTGCATAGCCGTCGTCGGTTGTATTATCGCCCGCACGCATATCTATTTGCAGTGTCTTGAGGTTGGGGTTGAACTTGAAGTCGAGTGTCTCCACGTACCAGCGCCTCATAGTAACCTTCTTAAGTTTAGGATTGCCCTCAAAAGTCAATGCCTTGTTGTTCTGCCTGAATGTGTTGTGTGCGCTGCCACTGTTATCGGACAAGGTGAGGGTTTCCAGATTAGGCATATTCTTCAATGCATCGAGCGACTCTATATATATATACTTGTAGCTATTGTATTCCTCATACCCACGTCGTTTGCGGCCATCCTGCAGATAGATGGCACTGAAATCGAGGCTCAGGTTGGTTATAGCGTTCATCTCGTTGATGTGCATACGGCCGTCCTTGTTGGTATCGTAGTGCTTGAGGATATAGTAACGCAGCACCTCGTCACCTATGTGTACATACTCCTCGGCCGACACAGCCACATCCTGACCTAAATCGTAATAACCACGGCCATTGAAATCGGATTTTATGAGCACCGTACGCTTTGAACTTGTCAATGGGCGCATACCGTAGTTGCTTGCATTGTAGCTGCCGCCCTTGCCGCTCACTGTGGCAATGTTGTAGCCGTCGCAGAAACGCACGCGGGCCGATATGCTCTGAATGCGGTTGAGGAACGAGCTTGCCTTGAAGAGCGAATACTCGCCAGTCATATACTTATAGGCTGTTGTTCCTGCACGACCGCAATTGCTTTGTTTGAGGCCATACTTGCCCGGGTGGTCGGCAGCGTATATAAGACCTATCTGCCATACAGGCATCATTGCATACTGGGGATAATAGCTTCCACCCTGATTATATGGTTTCACATATCCCTTGAGCATTGTACCATTGTCGGCAGCATCGGTAAACTTGAAGTCCCTGAAGTGCTCGTAATACTCATATTTTTCCTTTATCTCTTTTTCGAAATTCTCGGCAACATTGGCATCGGACTCCATAGCCCTCCATATATTCATAATTACTCGGCTTGGACCCGGAACACGGCTCTCGCCTTCGTCGTATGAGAACCAGCGTTTGCAGTAGGCAGGGCTGAAGAGTTTTTCATACTCCTCGAAGCTCATTGACGCACCGTTGGCATTACCGTTGCGCAACCAATCGTATTCGGGCACAAAGGTTACACCCCTTGAGCCGTCGAAGTTACTCTGCCTCCACGTTCTCTTGCAGAAGTCGTAAGCGGGAGTGGCCTCGTAGGCAATGGCAGCTATCGAGTGCCAGTAGTTGAGTGCATAATAGGGGTTGTTGTTTCTTGAATCGCTTCCCCTGAGCACCACATCATCTACCTTGCAATAGAGCACCGAAGTGTTCTTTGAATTGGGCTCGCTGAACTGGTCGACAAGCGGCGGTGTTGTGTACCACTGATACTCCTCATTCTGCACGAACTCCTGGAAGTTACGGTAGCCGTTGTATTTGTAGTCCTGTGTATATACCACCTCGGCAAAGCCCTGTGCATTGGATTTCAACTGCTCCTTGTACTCCTTTATGCGCTGCTCGGCCTCATTCTCGCCATACATTTCGCCCACCTCCTTGTAGTAGTTGTAGAGGTCGCGTATTGCCTGGTTGGTGTTAGCGTCGCCGGCTTTAGCATCGCCTTCTGCAATGGCCTCGTCCATTTCGGCAAGTTGCTGTTCGTATGAGTCGATATCCTCTTTGGTCATTGCCATAATGCTCTTGTAGTTTTCCTCAATCATATCCATATATGAATTGAGCTGTGCACGGTTCACGCGCTGAACCTCAAAGCGGTATCTCTTACCCTTTACAAAGAACTCGCCGGGAACGGGCTTGTCTATTGTAACGGTGGCATATTTGAACTCATTACCATCTTCGTCAACACCCTGCTCCACTACCTCTATAACGGACAGATTCTCATACTTTGATACCTGTCCTTTGCGCAAACCGGCACGGGCATCGGGCAGAATATAACGGCCTGTAGCCTGGTCATACTCCTTTATGCTTGCCACAAATTCGTAGTCGGGGTTGTGCCAGTAGTCATCACGCACGTGTGCCTCCATAAACGAGGGCTGTGTTACATCGTCGAGCGACTGTGTGAAGGGTGTGATATTGGGCAGATAACCCACTACCTCGTCGTTGATGTTGTCGCTGAGCTTGCCTGTGCGGAAATAGACATAACGTACGTCGGCAAACGGGCGGTGTTCCTCCTTGTAGCCCGAGAGCGAATCCTTGTAAATGGGATCGACCTCGCGGCCATCAACCACCTCCTTACAGGTACCGCGCAGTTTCACGCGATAGAGAGTGTTGGGCTTGAAGGAGCCTGTTCGCAACTCGTAATTCTCCTTGTCGAATGTGGGGTTGCTGTGTGTAATATATGTTGTGTATGCGCTACGCTCGTCGTCGGTGGGGTCACTCTCGTCATACTCCTTCATTTCGAAGTTGTTGTCGAGGTGGAACACATACATACGTGTTACGTTGCCACCGTCGCCGTCCATACCGTTTTCCTCCATTGTGGCAGCCTCATCTACAAGCGCAAGCACCTTGTCTATCTTCATATTGGTGGTGAAGGTAGATTTTCCGTAACAAGATACCAAAGATTTGTCGCTCCAGCCCTTTTCGATATCCTCGTCGCCGGGCTGCACATCGCCGAATATCTTTATGTCGTCGAGCGGGTTGCCCATTTCGGGCACACACACCTTGCCGGCCTTCATCTCAATGGTAGATGAGAACTTGATGAGGCCGCCAAGCACAGAACCCTTGGCACGCATACGGCCATATACCCAAGTGGGGTTGGGGAAACCGCCTTGCAGCAGCGCGCCCATAGTCATATCCACCAAAGGCACCTTGCCTTTAAATATCCACAAGTCGAGCATAAGGCCAAGCTCGCCCTTGAGCATTGCATATATCTGGCCTGTTGCATAGAAACCATTCTTGCCGCCTGCACGCGAGCCGTCGGTACATCTGACACCCTCTTTGTACTGCTTGAGTATGAGGTCGAAACCAAGCATACCCTCCACGTTGGCATAGCAGAATACAGCGTTGCAACCAATTTCGGCACCAAGAGCACCACCCACCATTATACCGCCGTTTATATCGCCGGCAGGGCCGCCCTTCATTGTCTGTTCACGCGCGGCATCGAGCTTGCTCTTGAGGCTGGTATCAACCTTGCCATCGGCACCCTTCATACCAAGTGCCTCCTGCACCTTGTCGGGGATATCAGGCAGTTTACCGTTGCCCGGGAGCTCGTTACCCAGGCACAGGTATGCGTTGGCATAAACCTTGGCCCACAAGCCCACGGGTGAATCCTTGCCCACCTCGAAATCTATGAACGTGATGCGACAACGCTTGGCCTCGTCGGGCTCGCCCACATAGAGGTGCCAGAATGTCTTGTTCTGTGCCGGGTAGTTGCGTATTTGGAACTCAAGATTTATGGTGGCTCCGCAGCCCGACTTCACATAGCCCTTGCTCTCGAGCTTGCCCGCAGCCGAGCTTTGGTTCTTCTGCTCGCCCTTGTTCTCGCTGTCGGCATTCTTTTGGTCCAGAGCCTGCAGGTCGGATATTGGAGCCTTCACCTGGTACTCCTCACCCGTGAATTTCTTGTACATAGCGGCTATGTCGCTATCCACCGTTACCGACAACTTGAACATCTTATGCTCATTTTTCTTCTCCTCCAACTTCTCCCTGAGGTCGCCGCTACTCATCGCAGCCTTCTCCTCCTCGGTAATGTCGGGTGTTGTGGTATCTTCGTAGATTATTGTTACCTTTCCATTAACAAGGCCACTATCGGCATCGGTCGATGCGCAAAGAGCGTGTACCTCGCCCTGCATAACCACACCGGGCACCCTTATGCCATCTTCCTGTATATCCACCATAACAAGCAGGGTGGCCTCGCCGTTTATAATCGTTTCGTCGCCCACAGCAAGCCCCACACCAAACATACCGCCATACGATTTATATTTGGGTTTCAGGCTCTTTTCGAGCGCATCAACCATATCGTCGGCACCATCGACATCGGACACCGCAACAGAGTAGTTTATGAAGAAACCGCCCGTAATCTTCTGCAGCGACACGGGGCCCAATGGCAATCCCCTGCCGAAGCCTGCCTTCGCAAGGAAATATCCCGCGCGGTAATATTCGTCTTCGGCCTCATCGCCTTCATCGAGTTTGAGGTCTTCCTCGGTCTTTTTCATCTTGTAGTATCCACCAGCGAGGTCTATCTCGAAGAGGCCCTTGACCTTGACATCGAGGTCGGCATCGAAACCCGATTTTTCTTCCTCGTCGGAAACCTCGAGGTCGCCAACCACAGAGACCATTCCGGCATACTGGCCCTCGACATGCATCGACTTGAACTCAACCTCTTTGTACTTAATGGTGGTCTTTTCCCAATCGATTTCGGACCATATTGTGAGCCCCACCGTAGCACCAAGACCAAATTTCTTGTTACCCATAACAACGACACCACCCTCTATGCCAAGGCCCAAGGTTTCGCCACCATCGCCCACCTCCATAGAGATATTGTCGAGCACAAGTGGCATTCCCCAGTAAGTACCTTCGTCGCTACCCGGGTCGCCGGCCAATGCCCACTTACCCGTGTGGAAATTTGTATTTCCATCGGGGCTTTCCACGCCCTGGCCGCTGCTCTTTTTCTTGTCGTCTTTCTTATCGTTCTTCTTGCCGGTGAGCAAACTTTGGTCGAAGTTGGCAATACGCATATTCTTGAACGGAATATCGGGTAGTTTGAAGTCTATCTTTTCGGCACAGGTGATGCTCACCTTACCATCGAGACACAACTCCACAAGCGTTTGCTTGCCTTTGGGCAGCGTGTCGCAATAGACTACATTGAAGTATGTGCTGTCTTTGTTGAACTGCACCTTGGCCAACATAAAGTCGAGCCCCACCTCGTCGTCAAGCTGCTGCATACGGAAATTCACAGCAAGACCATCTTTCTTACCGTGTGCGACAGACTGTATGGCAGCCGTGTAGCCTATCTGGGCTTTCTCGGTGGTGTCCTTTTTGCAAAGGAACGGAACCTCTATTCTACCACTGAGGCCGGAACTGCCAAAACTATTCTGCTTTATGTTCAAGTAGATATTGTCGAGAGTAATTTTCCAACCACCCACTTTGGGCGTGCCATACGTAAAGAGGCTGTCCACCGAAACGTCCATCGAGAAGCCCGAAGCATCGTATATTACGTTCTTCACACCAACCTTCACGCGTGAATCGCCCACGGAATCGAGCTCCACAAAGTGTGGCAACTTACAGCTGAGTTCCTCGAAGTAGAAACCTTTCCACTCGTTATAGGCTTTTTCGTTCTTTCCGGGGTCGCCCGACAAGCCAAGCTTGCCATCGAATTTGTAATTGGTGGGGAATTTTATACCCGAGGGGGTTCTTCTCTTTGAACGGTCGAGCACAATACCCACCGAATCACCCGTTGCACTGAATGTAAAGCCCGGTGCACTTGCCACCTGGAAGGGGTCCATTTTAACCGTCGCAAACCAGTCCTCGGCATCGGCAATAAAGGCTGTGAGGGTAATTTCGGGGTGAACATTGGGGTCGAGCGCAGCCTTGCCGTCATCTTTCAAAAGCTCGTCGCTGGGCAGGTTCATACTTATGCTTGCGCACAGTTCGTTAAACTTGCCATCTTTCCACGAGATAAAACAGCCATCGGAAGCTTTGCTGTAATCTTGATTAGAGGGGGCATTGAACGTGAATGTAAAATCGGAATCGGGGTCTTTTACCTTAAAACTCTTTACAAGGCCCAAAGAACCGCTTTGTGGCAGGAAACTTTCGGGCGAGGTAGTGAGCTTGCGGGCTGCAAATATGAGAATGTCGCTCTCCACAGCCTCGCACTCGGGGAGCACAAACTCGCCAATAAGGTCGAGGTTGGCACTTTCGGGCAAGAATTCCATTTGTGCCAACTGAATTGTTGCAGGGCACTCAAGTTCTTTGTCCATAGGCACGGTGAGACCAATCGGTAATGTAACGACTGCTGCCGAATCGACCTTGGCAAGAGTTTGCATCGCATTGCCTATCACGTAGTTATAGAATGCGCCAACGCCCGCATCTTTAAGTAGTTTTTCCACTTTGGCTTCGGCACCTACCGAATCGGTTTTGGCAAGCTCCTTTACAAAATTCTCTTCAAAGATTTCCAACGGAACGTGGGCACTCTTTTCCGTAATAGACTTAACACCGTTCTTCACCACTCGCTTTATCGACGCATCTACGTATATACTGTCGAACTCCACAGCTACTCGCACAGGAACATTCATCATTGTAGTGTGAACGTGTCCTTTACCTTTGAAACAGTCGTAACCCTTCTCTTTAAGTTCCTTATCTTTTATAGCTACCTCCTTGGCCTCGGTAACTGTGAGACGGTACTCGCCTATCCACAAATCGCGCAAAGCAGGCTGGAAGACAGTGTCGCATTTTGAGATACTATCTACTTTATATACAGTAGGTTTCTCCTTGTCCTCAATAATTTTGCGCCACACAAGGGCGGTTATCTTGTTATCGCCCTCTTTCATTTTTATTTCAAGAGGGTCGGGTTTTTCGGCACGCACACCACCAAGCGTATCGGCCTCGTACAAGGGGGCACCGTAGCTGTACATATCGTGCCCGCACAGGTCGTTCAAGCGTGTGGCACTGAGTTTTATTTTTTCATCGGGTTTTACGGTTATTACACTATCGGGCTTGCTTATGAAATAACGGTCGTTGTATGTAAGACGCAAGCCCACCTTCTGCTCATTGCTTGTTACATTGAGCAGGGTTACTTCGAAAAGATTACCCGGTTTTTCGAAATACTCATCGGGGTCGGGCTTGAATGTAGCATCGGCCTTGGGAGCTACAGTAACCACCACCTCAGAAAAGTGCATATCTTTGGCATTGAAGTCGGATTTTCCACCACCAAGCATTGCACGCACCTTGCGGTTTTTCTCACCTTGAGCAATTTTTTTTAGCGAATCGGCACTATAAGCCACAACCTCAATTTGATTGAACGACTGCAAATTCACCACCTTTTTTATATCGGGGATAGGAGTTTCAACAAAAACACCACCAAGGCGGGCTTCGAAACATTTTATGGTATCGGGGTTGCCGCATAAGGCATTCAATTCATTGGAAGTTAATTTTTTAACCTCGTTAGGACCTATTGCGATTGCTTTGTCGTAACGCTCTTCTTTGAACACCGAAGCATAATAGGAACCGAACTCATCAAAAAGATACATAATATTCGGCAACACATTGTAGCTGTTGGGGGTGTTGTTCTTCAGCTCCACCTCAAAGAGAGCTGCAGGGCTGTTGAAGTAAATGTCGCCACGGGCAGGCAGAGGGTCGAGCTTAGGTGTTACTGTTACGGCCACGTCATCGAGACGTGTGAAGGCCGATACCTGATAACTTGTAAAACCCTCGCCTATGGTGAATTCAGCCAAATCGCCCTGCTCGGCATAGTGTATAAGCGGTTTCAGGGCTTTGAAGGTGATTTTATTATACTTTTTGGGGTCGATTGTTATTTCTCTGTCGGCATCTAAAGCACTGAATTCCGCCTTGCCGGTTATCTTCCCAAACAGGTCGCTTGTAACCTTGGTGAAGCCTTTTGACGAGAAATACATTTTCACCTGCTCGTCGGTGAGTTCCAATGTTTCACCGGGCTTCACAAGTACGTGCTTCATATCCTTCTCCTTATATGAGTTGGAGAGGTATGTGGCTCTGTCGTCTTCATTGAATTCGAACATTATCATTGGAACAAATTCAATGGTTCTGTCGCCCGTGTTGCTCAAAGATACCTCGAACAACTGTTCAGGCTTGGTGAAATAGGCCCTTGCATTGTAGGGCATAGGGTTCATCTTCAGTTTTATAGAGACATCGAGGTCGGTGAGCGAAACGTTTTTGTCGGCCCAGAAATCGAGTGCCTGGCTGGCGGCCAGCACCCTATCGGCCTTATTGGGAGCATCGGCCGGTATTTTACGGAGGCTGTCGGCATTGATAAGGGTAAACTTCAGGTGGTTGGCATCGTCGAGCGTTATTATCTCGTCAAAATCCTTGAAGTCGCTCTCCTTCTCACCGGTGCTATGGTTTATACGCGTTGCTATGGTGTCGCCACAAAGTTTATTAAGTGTTTCGCGGTCGAGAACCATTTTCTCTTTGGCTTTGAGCACAAACTCGGGGTATGTAAACCATTTTGATGGTATATATGAATAGAGTGCACCATCGATATCCCTGTCGGCGTATGTTATGCTGGGGCACAGTTTTAAATCCTTGTTTGTGAGGTTCTTGAGCTCTATTTCAAAAAGACGTCCGGGGCTGTTTATATAAACATCGCCATTGTAAGGGAAAGGGTTCACTCTGGGCTTTATAACCACATCAACATCACCAAGCTTCACTGATGACGAGGTGGTGAACGATGCAGAGTACTCCATAAGCAGAGCTTGAGAAGGCTTATCCTTTTCAAGGTCGAGCATACTCAGCCTTTCATAGTCGAAAATATAAAGCTTTGCCACGTTTTCGAGGCTTTCAGCAAGCTCAATGAGGGAGAAATCGGTAAGCACCTCTTTTTCACCACCCTTAAGCTGTTTGCGATACTCCTCGAAACCACCAAAGAATTTATCGAATTCTTCATCGCTGAACGCTTTTGTCTCACCCGATTTTATGGTTATGTAGTTGTCGGCAAAACGCTTGCCTTTGAAGTAATCGCCCGAATAGGACACCTCATCTTCCACAAAGTAAAACAAGCCGGGATATATGCGCAACGTCTTTGGCGAAAGACTTTTAATTTTTAAAGTAAATAACCTCGATGGCTTTGTGAAGTAGTGTGCACCGTCTTTGGGAAGAATAGACATTTTAGGCTCAAGCGTAACGCTGAACATTTCACCACTCATAACATTTTCCGATGTGCGGAAAGGCACACGCCCCTTGCCCACAATAGTTTCGCGAAGCACCGGCTTGCCACCTGTGTAACGACACACACGTACAAATGCCGTATCGTTCGATTCGGGGAAATAGTCGCTTGTGGGCTTCCCTATTACGAAGCCCGTTTTGGCCTTGAAGGCTATTACATCGCGGTCTGTATCATAGCCACCGGCCAAGCGGTCAAAATCTTCGGCAGAGAGAGCGACTCTTGCACCAGGAGCAAGCTCAATATACTCGTTTGTGTGCTGCCTGTCGGGTGCAGCTGTTACTCCCCAATTGCCCTTGTAGTACTGCATGAGCATACACACAGGGATAGTTTCGCTGCTGCGGTTCTCGAGTGTAACATTGAACAATTCACTTGGGTTTTCAAAATAGGGATACAATGCCGACGGCAACTCGGTAAATTTAGGCTCCACGGTAACATTTATCGGCAGTTCCGTTTGCGGGTTATCCACTACTATATCGAAATCCTCACCTGCGTTGCTATTATCCATAAGCAACACAAGCAATTCACTCTTGCCATCGTTGCCCACCTGAGTATAATTGGGGTTAGATGCATCATTTACAAGCGGGCGAGCGGTTACCTGTACTACATATTTTACATTCTTGTAACGTTTAAGTTTTGCAACTATATTATAAGGTACAATACATTGCGGTGTCATAAGACCATACTGCGAATATGCAATATTGCCACCGTGCAGCACTGCATCGGAGGGGTGCTGCTCCTCGGAAAGCTGGTACAGCACAAAGTCGTAGATAAACTGGCGGGTAACCGTGAGCCCTCTGTAGTTAAATGTGGGTTCGGTCCACGAGAAACGAGGGTTGGAAGTGGGGAAATAGGCTGTATAATAGCCTTCGTTTTCTTCAAAACCCGAAACACCGGCATTATTGCCATTTATGTATGTTATATTATTGAACGATGGCGGGTTGGCCGTGTAGCATATATCAAAGAAGCAGATACCCTCACCAAGATAATCGCCAGGGTCATTGAAATCGGTAAAATTGGTCTTTGCCGTTATTTTAAGTCCATAGTGTCCCTCGGGCAAGAGACCGAACACACCACTGTTTGTTCCATTTTGGAAAGCATCGTAAAGATAACCACTACCAAAGCTTTCGGTTCCGGCATCGTACTGGCGGAACATATTGAAGAGGTCGGTTTGCGTGAGCACACGCGACTGCCCCGGCTGCAGTGGTATATACACAGGCATTGAACGGCTTGCCATTGTTGCCAGATAGGAGTCGCTGTTGGGCCATATATCGACAGAATTCTCTATAGGGCCTTCAATTCGGGCTTCAAGACGCACGGGCAGGAACTCGCTTGCACTGTTGTTCGTAACAATAATATTAAAAAAACGTCCGGGGTCGCTCATATATACACCACCCTGCGCCGGCAGAGGATTCTGCTTGCGTTGTACTGTTACCGAGACCTGTGCACACAGGCTGCTTGCGCACAACAACATACAAACTATATATGAAAATAACCTATGCTTTATCATAATCGTATTCATTTGCGTATTCTATTTTCTGTCCTAAAATGCCGATGCTTCCACACTATTCATTTTCTGGCGGTTCTCGTTGTTTTTCTGTTTCTGGTACTCCAACATCTGCCGTTCACGAACAGCACTGCGTGAGAAATCGGAATAATATTCATACTTGCCATAGCGTGTTATCTCTTCTTTCGCTCTACGCTTTATACTGAATGCTGTAAAAGAGAAACTATAGCTGAAAGAGCAAGTAAAATCGTATCCCTTATCGCGTTGATATTCATCGAGAACCAAATTGGTATTTGTATATCTGCTGTAGTTCAAGTTAAGAGTGAAGTTATGCACCTTTGCAAGAGTATAAGCTGTAGATAGATTGGCAGCCATAGTTATGCTTTGATCGCTGTCCATGCGATTATCAACGAGCGATGCCGAAGCATTTAAAGAAAGATTTCTATTCTTTAGCAAAGCCTTTGATGCACTGAGAGTATAGACACTTGTTGTGTATTTAGAGTCGTATCCATCAGACTGCTGATAACTATAGTTAAAGCTGAAATTAGTCTCTATGGGAATTACCGACAAAGAGTAGTTTGAACCTACTGCCAATGTACCCACATCACCTGTTCCCGCAATTGTTTTGTTCTTATCTTCGTTTATGGAGTAATTGCCGGTAAGTGAAAAATAGTGCCCTAGAGACTCTGTATTTGTATTGTACGATGCAGTACCCGAGAAACTGTTCATGCTACGGTTAATGCGGGTAGTATCGTTCACGTGTGCTGTACCATCGTATTGACACTGCCTGAAACCATTATAGTTTGCCGACAACGACACCTTGTTACCTACAGGCACCGATGCATTAAGTGAATATGTCAAACCTCTTGTGGTATATAACTGCTCACCCGATATATTATCCTCCTGAAAAGAGAAATTGCCGGCTAACGACAGATTGCCAAGACGCAAATTAGCAGCAGTTCCTATATTGTGATAGTTGTTGTTCATATACGATACACCCATACTCATATAGTCGGGTTGTATGAGTTTATAAAAGAGAGAAAGCGACACTGTGCGAAATGTTGCAGCCAAGGTAAGGTCGCCCGCCCAACGCATAAGCGAGGTATAACGTATATCAAATAAATCGTCATACTTGTCGGTGTTGCCTCCTGTGAGTTGCGGAGCTTTGGTATCGGTAGAAAATATTGACGATGCCACATTACCCGTAAGCGACAATTGCTTGAATATCTGCCAGCGACCACGCAAGCCCAATACAATATTTTCCTGTGCAAATATATCTTCATACCATATATCATCTATCGACGATTGATGGTCTTGCGAACGGAAAAGATATAAATCGACAAAATTACGAGTGCTGCCGTAGCCCACTTTCAAGCCCCAGCCGGAGCGTTTGTAAACAGGCTTCCCCGAAGGCATCTCTCCCGGTTCAAAATTCACAGCCTCGCGCAATATTCCGTAGAAAAGCCCGAAGCGGAAACCCGAAGTGGGGCTTTTATACTCAATGCCCAGTCCATTAAAAGGCAAGTTATAGACATAAGCAGAGAAAGGCATTGAACGACGCCCCACATGCAGTGTCCACCCCTTGTATGTAGGGCTGAAATTAAATGCAAACTGCGGGTGAGAAAACGAATAGTTATTACAACTATAATAGAAAGCAAAAGGCATATTGTAACCATAGAGGTTTACATTCATATTGGCATACATAGAGTAATTCAACGGTGAAGCAAAACTACCACCCGATGAATAATACAAGGTACTCTGCGTACCCAATGCTCCTGTAATAATAAGCGGGTCCTTCTTTCTTGGGTCCTCAATAGCTTTGGAGGTACATATTCCAAGAATGGCCACCACCAACAGAAGAAGAGCTTTCTTAACATTTGTATTCATTTCTCCACTATTAAATAGCTCATTTTATATAGTAACTGCACTAAACAGTTTGTTATTTTCATTTTTAGGTTGACTGGCAACGCTGCCCATTTATCACCACCCCGGGTAGCAAAGGTGGGCATACCTTTTTATATTTATATTAGCAGCCGAAAAGCACCTGTTTGCAAAAAGCAGAAACTCTTTTACGGCTATTTTCACATTATATATAATATAAAGCGATGGACAGCCACCATTTAAAGTGGTGCCCATCGCTCGCTCTATTTACAGAATTACTTTCTTTGTAACAACTTTGTCGCCTTCGCGTACCTTTATAATATATACGCCATTGGTCATTTTCTCAACCATACGGCCTTCAATGTCGTAAATAGCCTCTATGCAACTTTGGTCTATAGCATTAATATCTACAATACCTGTTGCACCACCAACCGGAACACCAATAGCATGCATAGCAACAGGAGCCTTAACAGAACCGGCCATGCCTGCGAAAGTTACACCGCCGTCTATGTCGAACAACTCGCCTGTTACCTTATTATACAAGCGGAACGTTACATCTTCTCCGGCCTCACCGGCAACAGAAACGAATGCAAGACCATTGATAAAGCGACCCTCGCCACGGCACTCACCATCTACAAATGCCACAACCGAATAGTTTTCGGTCTCTTCTACATCAACTTTTGCAATAACAGGCATAGTATTTGCAAACTTGCTACCATCTACAACCCATACAGAAGCTCCATATGAAGCAGCTCTCGATGCATTGTTTAGCACGAAACTGCCTTGTTCAAGTGTGAAGCGGTTAGGCATAGAGGTTGTTGTTGCAGCCGATGTGTATATCATATAACCCTCTTGAGGCACAAGCTCGGTGAGAGAGCCTACCCAAGCACCATCGGTACAAGTTGCAAAACCATTGTTCTTTGAGAGGATAATATCACCTTCGCTAAAGTTAGCAGCATTGAATATTTCTTCTACCGTATAAGTATATTCATAGGGATACGATACCCAGTTCCAGCCTTTGCTTAATACCTTGTCATTGATAGAACCATCGTTACTGAACATATTAGCTATAGCAACAACACTTGCCGATGAAAGCATATTCACTTTATAAGCCTCGGCCTCTGTCATATAATTGAGCGTGCCAAAGAGACCATATCTTGCATCGTTATATACAAGGTCGGTCTTGCTACGAGCCTCAATAAGAGTTTTTGAGAACTCGTTCACAGAGAGGCTCGAATTGATAAGTGATATCCAGCTCCAGCCCTCGGCAACGGTTATTTTTTCAACTATTTCAACATACTGCTCAGAGGAAATTGTATTACCACCTTCCTCAACCGATGCGCCATCGTACTCTACGTTGATGGTAGCCTGCGGGCAAAGGGCACGCGCAACAATTGTGTAATTTACGTCGTTGCCATCGACTTCGCCGTCGGAAATCTCAAATACTTCCCAGTCATAAGGCAATTCCAGCTGCCCTGGAGTTACATTGATACTCAATGCAGAGGCATCGAAATCGGCATCTTCGGGTGAGAATGTTACTGTTAAAGTATGCTCCTGGCCATCGTTGTAGAACGTATTGCCTATACCGTTTACCCAAAGCTCATCTACACGTCTTTTTATAGAAACCGTACAGGTTTCAAAAACCGAGGGATTATCCTCGCTGGTAAATGTGATAACAGCGTCGCCCTTGCCGTTTACACGGAAGTTGTGACGATTGCTAACCTCATCGTAGCCGGTGTATTCAATTGCAAAATTATCGTTTACCTCCACAAGAATATTCTTGTTTGTAGCATCTTCGGGGTAGGCTGTTGCTGTAATGAAGAATTCCGGCATTTCGGCATTTCCATACCACATAATCTTTTCTGTTTCAGAAAGTTCAATCTTGTTCACCGACTGAACCACTAAGAGAGGAACCTGGTCGGTAATATCCCCGTTCACAACAGCATTGACCAATGCACGGCCCTCGGGCACGGTGATAAAGCGGAAGGAAATAATACAGGTTCTCATATCGTCGCTCAACTTGGTGCTTATAATCTCAACCTCGGCATCGCCAAGCTGCTCTAAGTTGCCGTTTACTATGAACATTTCAAATGTATCTACATTTGCATCGCCCGGCTCTACCTGCGCAACAGCCTCAACAACCTGACCGACAGCTACCTGCACGCCATTCGAGCCTTCGTCTATTACCTGCCCTGCTACGCTCACGATGTTTACACCTGTGGGTGTACGCTTGATAACGGTGGAATACCCAACCACTACATCGGGGTTATCGTCGCTGGTGAATGTGAATACCACCTCACCGGGAGCATATGCGTGCAATTCATAAACACCGGTTTCATCGTTAAATATGATTTCTGCCACGGCAGGTGCTGAAGACACCACGGCAAAGCGGTCGTTCTTAACACCATCGGGTGTTACATCATATTTGAAATCGAACACCTGGGCACTTTCGCCAATCCAATATTCGGGTTGCAATGAAACGTCGATGTTCTCTACCCTGTTATATACGTTAAGCAATACATTGTCACCCATACGATTACCATCTACAAACATCTGCAGATAGAAATCTTCGGCGGGGAGCATTGCAAAAGTGAAGTTCATTGTGCACACACCGTTGACAACTTCTGTACTGTTAACCGTTACATAGTCGTTGTAACCCTGGATTTCCATACCGTCGTTGTTTACGAAGCGCATTTCGAAACTGCTGAAATCGGCATCGGCGGGAGTGAGTTCTGCCACTGCCGTAACAGTCTCGCCCACGTAGACATCGGCCATCGGGCGTGTTTCGGCACCCTCAACTGACTCACCGTTTATGGTAGTGATTGTGGCATCATACACAGCCTGCTTAACAACAGCCTCAACCTCAATACTCTTTGTTGTGTCATATTTACTTGTAAATTTCAGAGTGGCTACACCCTTCTTCATTGCTGTAACAATGTATTTTGTACCTGTATCATCGGTTTCAACCAACACCGTAGAGGGGTCGAGCGAGGTTAATGTGTATTCTTCGTTGGGTTCCACCACGGGAGCACCGCTATCGTCGTAAACCCAATGGAATATGGGAGCGTTTACATTGCCGGTCATATCCTTTGAATACTCGTCGAAGATTGTAAACTCTATGTTACCTTTATAATAGAACTCCTGCAATGCCGACAAAACATTCACCTGGAATGTTATTTCAGCATCGGGGTTGTCATTGGCCACTGCGGTAACGGTGGCGGTTCCCAAAGCAACGGGAACAATGGTTGTTCCGCCAACAATCTGAACCACCTCCTCGCTATCCACGGTAAATGTAACACCGGGAGTTGTGGGAACGGACTCGTTGTTGTTATATACCACCTCGGGAACAAAACGGTCCATGCCAAGATATATGTCGGCATCGGCAATGGCGATGCTTGTTACCGGCTGGTACACCAAGATATTGACATCGGCAGTAAGCCCACCTGCAACAGCCCTTGCAACCACCGGATTGGGGGTTGAATTCAAAGCGGTAATAACATTGGTACCCTCCTCTATTGTTATGTAATAAGAAGCAGGGTTGCCCGTATTGTCCATCAATGTGAGGTCCCAAGTGATAGTGGTTTCGGGAGTGGTTGCCGGTATCTCCTCGTCATTGGTATCTGACTTGAAGATATACTCGATTAATGCACCGTCGCTCACGGTCATTTTCTCGCCCACATTCACACGAATGGCGTTGATACCCTCGTAATAGGTAACGCGCATCTGGTTGGCAGGTGTAAACTTACCGGTAAAGAGTTGAATGCTCTGATTCTCTTCATAGGTGAAATCGCCCTTGTAGGTGATAACAGGCTGTTCGCCCGACTCATCATACATTTCAAGAGGATAGACAAGCCCACTTATCGGGTCGTACACCTTGAAATCAATTTGCGCGTCAACATCGTCGCCGGTACCACCCACACGCAAGGTATAGACCTTGTAGTTGCCTGCCATCATATAAGATGTAGACAATGCTCTTATCTCATCGCCGATAAAAGCAGCCACTTGGGGCTCCGTTACGCCCGAAAAGATGTCGTGGGAAGCCGATTCAACGGTAACATACACGACCGTTTGCTCCTGGTACTCACTCGACGGGTCGCTCCACCCGCTTTGTGCCCACAAGGCCGTAGAGGCCACCAAGAACAGCAAGGTTAATAGATGTTTTCTCATAACATTTGATATTTTGAATAATTAGTAAATATTTTGCAGTGTTCACATATTTTCACTGATGCAAATTTATCTTTTCAAAAGCGAATGTTTTTTCACACAAAACACACGGTTTTTAACTCAAAAAGCAAACTGCGACCACAAAGGGCACAATACATAAATTTTTTGCTCCTAATGTGAAAAAATGTAAAATGGGGGGTGATTTTGATTATATTTGCCAAAAGCAACAAAAAAGAGTATGAAAAACACCATTATTATAGCCATAACCACTCTCCTTTTCACACTGTTTTCCTGCCAGGAGAACACCACACAAAAGAGCAACGAACACGAAACAGCAGCTGCCGCAATAGCCGACAGCGTGAAGAGTGTGGAAAGGCTTAAAGAGTACCTGGAGCAATTCGATTCATTGAACGAAAAGCGGGCAGCACTGCTCATAAGACAGAAACTTGGCAGCGCACTACGCAACAAATCGGATTTCGACGCGGCCATTGCCGTGCACGAGGAGTGCATTGCAACCGCCACCGAACTGCAAGACACTTTGCAGCTTATAATAGCCCTTAACAATCAGGGAACAAATTTCAGGCGCATTGGCGACCTTGACGAAGCAAGCATATACCACTACCACGCATTGGAGCTGTGCGACAACACCGTGGGCGACACCTCGTTCATTGCACGCAAGAACAGGGTGCGCACACTCAACGGGCTGGGCAACGTGATGCTGTCGCTGCGCAATACCGAGGTGGCCGAGGAGATGTTCCGCCGTGCCCTGCAAGGCGAAAGAGAGCTGAAAAGTGCTACGGGGCAAGCTATAAACTATGCAAACATCGGAGCCATAAAAGAGATACTTGGCGACATAGATTCAGCACGCATATATTACAACCTATCTATGGAAAAGAACATAGAAGGCAACAACAGTTTAGGTATTAGCCTGTGCTACCAAAACCTTGGCGAGCTCGACGAGAAAAGCGGTAACTACACCGATGCACGGGAAAATTATCAAAAAAGTTATAACATTGGCATACAAATAAAAGACGTGTGGCACTGGCTCAATTCCTGCACCTCACTTGCGGGGTTATGTCTTAAAGAAGGAAACATTAAAGAGGCCGAAAAATACAACAACGAAGCCCTGTCTGCTGCTGTAAATATAAGAGCAAAAGGACGACTTGCCAACCTCTATTCTCAACAGGCAAAAATCTATGAAAGCAGTGGCAAATATGAAAAAGCACTCCTAAGCACAAAAAAAGCAAACATATACAAAGACAGCATAGAGAGTGAGGAAAACCGCGTATATATGCAAAACCTGCGTGTAAAATACGAGGTAAATAAAAGAAAAAAAGAGGTAGAAGAGGCTCTTGCACTTGCAGAATATGAAAAAAATGTACGTAACCTTGTCTTGTGGGGAAGCATAATAACAATTCTGCTCATTCTAATAGCAGTAGCAGCTTTTGTACGCGCTGCAATAGAACGCAAAAGAGCAAATACACTACTTAAAAAAACAAACCGCGAACGCCAGGAATTCTACCGCGGAATAACACACCAGCTACGCACGCCACTCACTATTATTTTAGGAATGACACACGAGCTTAACCGTTTCATACCAGCCGACAACAAAGTTGCACAAGAATCCTTTAGCGCAGTTACCCGTAAAAGCCGTGAATTGCTCGACCTTGTAACAGAAATGATAAAATATAACAAAGGAGAGCGTGAAGAATTAGAATTGTCGGAACTTGCCATAAACGATAAACATACATCAAACGACAACGACCCCATTATAAACAGCGAAGTAGAGGAGGACGGAAATTACATACTTGTGGCAGAGGACGACCACGACGTTGCATTACTCATAACACAAATGCTTAAAAACCAGGGTTATAAATATCATTGGGCAGAGAACGGGAAAGAAGCCTACCATTTTATGGAGGAGAATGTGCCACGCCTCATAATTACAGATATAATGATGCCACAAATGGACGGTCTTGAACTTATAAAAGCCATAAGGGCCAATGAAAACACCAACCATATACCTATAATAGTGGTTTCTGCACGCACCGAGAACGATGACCGACTAGCCGGATTTAATGCCGGAGCCGAGGTTTACCTTGGCAAGCCATTTATACCCGACGAGCTGTTGCTAATGGTGCGCAAGTTGCTGGAGCAAAGAGAGCTATTGAAGAAAAAATACAGCCAGCAGATTGAAGAAGCCGACAAAACCGACTACAGCGAAATTATAAAAGGAGTAAACAAGCAGGAGCAAGAGTTTATAAAGCAAATAAACGAGTACATAAGCAACAACATTATGGACTGCAACCTGAACGCTGCAATGCTTGCCAACCATATGATAATGAGCATTTCCACACTAAACAGAAAGATAAACAGCATTACCGGCACCAACACCACAAACTACATACGCCAGCGCAAGCTTGCACGTGCAAAATACCTCTTGCGGAACAGTGATATGTCCATGGGTGAAATACAGGCAGTATGCGGTTTTGAAACACCAAGCTATTTCAGCCGCACCTTCAAAGCCGAATTCAACATTACACCCACCGAATACCGGAAAAACAAATAAAAAGCACATAACAACTGTTATAGACACTCTAAAAAGAGACAAAGCACACCGTTTTACACAAAAATGTGCTTTGAGTGAAAAAATATTCGCTTTTGAGTGAAAAAGATTTATACTTTTTCTTGGCAATTTTGTTGCATAGAAAAAGGTATGCAGTTTATGACAGATGTGATGGAGAAACTAAAAAAGAGGTACACAAAAATGCTGGGTAGCGAGCCCCCATTCTTTGTCGATAATGAATACAGCATAGAACGGTTTGCTGCCGACCTGGGAACAAACCGTAGCTATGCCTCAAAATTCACAAACAACATATTAGAAGTATCGTTCCCTGCACTGCTAAACAAGTTAAGGCTTGCGCATTTTATACGTATGAAACAAGAATTACCCCATACACCTATAAAGACACTCGCCGAAAGATGCGGTTTTAAAAACAGTTTCTCATTCCGCAGAGCATTTAAAAACGAGTATGGAGTAACAGCAAGTGAATACTTCAAAAAAGAATAAAAAACGGAGAACCAAACAAGTTGTAATTACCTAATTCTCTTTACAGGGCACCACCATAGCCTTAACCCGCACAATATTCTTGCGCGGGTTTGTATTAGTATAGACATATATAGTCTTGAGATAAAGACCTTCGCGATTTCTTGGGAAAAAAGTAACAAAAACAGCCCCCTTTTCACCGGGAGCAATAACTTCTTTTGAGTAAGTAGCCACAGTACAGCCACAGCTCACATACACCCCCTCAACAGACATAGGAGAATCGCCCACATTAACAACATCAAAAACACATGTTACAGAATCGGCATTCTCAGGAACAATCCCAAAATCGTGTACCTTTTTTGGGAACTGCACAATGGCCTGCGCAGCCATATACAACGGCAGCAACATACACACGTATATAAGCAACAATTTGCGTAACATATTACTTTTAAATCTTTTCTTTGCAAATATAGTGAAAGGCGAGCGCAGTAAAAAAAGAGTTTACTATTTTTTTTAATGCCGAGCCGCAGCCTATATTCGAGATTTATCGCAAATTAGTGAAAGGCGAGCGCAGTAAAAAAAGAGTTTACTATTTTTTTTAATG
>JAFUOP010000040.1 GCA_017481875.1 Bacteroidaceae bacterium | reverse complement strand
GGTGATGGTGAAATTGTATGTGTTTGCAGCACCTTGGAGTATCACAGCCTGGCCGGCAGGAATTGTGCCCTCGAAAGCGTGGAGGTCGATGTACTCGCCATTTATAACTGCGCGGTATGCGGTAACACCATCGGGTATAGCCACTGCCACAGGGGCATAGAATGTTGAATAACCCACCGAGCCGATAGTTACGGGGAGGGTGGTTACTTCGGTAATCGCCCAATTATGCGCTGCGCCACATGTGTTGTTTGTACAACGATTCACATATGTGTCGCTGCTGTGCAACCAGCGGTCGGCCGATTTTATATTACATTCTCCGGCATTTGCACTTACTACAAACGTAATTTCCGAAATATCGCCGGAACCGACAGCCTCAAAAGCCCAATCATTTGCATTCAGGCCTATATACTGACCGTTGCTGTATGAGAGCAGATGATTCCCATCGAGATAGAAAATTGCAGCTGCCCCATTGGAGGTGTTCATTGCTATCTTGCCATCGCTTGTTGTCGCTCCTTGGATATAGTTGCCATTATTGCTTATGGCATAGAAGTTTCCACCTGTTGGCAATACCGGCTGAACTGAATATGTTCCCATATAGGCGGTAAGAGCATCTTGTATTGTTTGCAGATTGGCCGATGTTGCAGCTTGCGCCAATGCATTTTCCACATCGGCCGTGGCGTTGTATTTTGCCACATAGCTACCTATGGCAGCACCCTCGGAGCCGGCATTAACTTCAGCGGCTATTTCGGGGAGCTTGCCTGCAAGTGTTTGTGCCTCTTTCACACGGGCAGCATTGAACTTTTCGCTGTCCACCTCATCGCTTCCGCCTGTGAGCCAGTCGAGCGAGAAGCGTACATAACGCATCTGATAACCACCTTCAAGAGCATCTTCTTCGAGGTACATACCGATTGTTCCATCTTCGAGCACGGTCATAGTAGAATAGGCCGAGCCACCGGGACAAATGCTCTTCTTTACGGGCCACGTTTCAGCCTCGTCGGTACTCAAATATACTGTTACGTTTTTGCGCGAGGTCGCATCGGGTACAGAAAGGAGCAAACGGTTTGCACCCTCGTCCTTGCCTGTTGATGTAAGGCGTATGATATCGCCGTTGCAACCGGGGTCGTAAACTCCGGCGAACTGCGCACGTGGAGTCCACGTTTTGCCGTCGTCATCAGATATTGCGTAATATACATCACCACCACCCTGCTTGCGCGACTTAACGAGCAAACGGCCGTCGTTGAGTTCCACAATCTTCGACTCGTCGGCATCGGTGAGTGCAGGCACGGCATTGCAGGTCCAGGTCTTTCCGTGGTCCTCGGAACGCATAATCTGCGCCTCGAACAGCGAGTGGCTGAAATTACTTGTTGTTGCCACAGGTGCTACGCACATAAGTGTACCCTTGCTTGTCTGCAGGGCTGCACCCGAACTGAAGAACATTGAATACCAGTTCTTGCGAACCTCGTCGCTGCAGCCACTGCCATAAATCTGGTCGGTGATATCAACGGGAGCGTCCCATGTGAGACCGTTGTCGTGGCTTATGATGCATTTGAGGCGGGTGGGGTCATCGGGTGTTCCC
The DNA here is from genome assembly GCA_017481875.1 of Bacteroidaceae bacterium. GTDB lineage: Bacteria > Bacteroidota > Bacteroidia > Bacteroidales > Bacteroidaceae > HGM04593. The sequence goes on along the minus strand of JAFUOP010000040.1, from coordinate 22,007 downwards.
GAGTAGAAGCCCCGCTTTGATGTTACAAGAACAATGATGTCGCCAGTGATACGGTCTGTTACAATTGCGGGGTCGCCGTGCCCATAGTCGCCACCGAGCTCTGCTGTTCCGGCAATGGTAACGGGCTCGGTCCAGGTCTTTCCGTTGTCCTTGCTCACGCGTGCTACAACATCAATATTGTTGGGAAGGTCGCCTATGCTGCCGAAGCGTTTGTCGGCAACTGCAACCAACCAGCCGTTCATTGCTGTTGCAATGGCGGGGATGCGGTAGTAGCGTGAATTGTATGTATTGCAATACTCAACGGTACTTGCCGTGAGGAATACAGTTGTGCTGTTTGCGGGGTTGCCTGTGCTCTCAAGAACAGTTCCATCGTTAATGGTGTAGCTTGTTATTGCTGCATCGATTACGGTGCCCTCTGTTGCTTCCTCGCTTATGTCGGCAACCAGCCAATAATAGGGCGAGTTACCCAAAGGCAATGTCTGTGCATTGGTAAATGCAATATCGAACGAGCCGTCTGCGGCAGGTGTAGCCTCGCCCATAAGGGTGGCATCTGTTCTATCCTTGCGGTATTCATAAATATCGGCTACCGAATAGATATAGAGTTTCTCTACCGCACTGCTATTGGTGATTGTACCCTTAATATTCTGCAATGTTGCCGACCCGTTAAGGCCTGTAACTGTCATACCTATGCGCAGCAAGGGCTCTTTCTCGTTGCCGATACCTGTAGCAGTAAGACCCAGCTGCACGGTTGTAGAGGAGAGCTGCGCAGTTGAAGCAATATCCTCGGCTGCGAGAGGCTCGAAAGACCAGAGCGATGCGCCATTGTCGGCCGCAGCCCAGGTTACAATGACTGAATTGGCATTTTGTGCATGCAGCGGATTGGAACTTGCGTCGGACTGGATAGTGAAGCCCTTGTTACCAAGTGAAGTTCCACTCCAAGCGGTTATGGTGTAGTTGTATGCAGCCTCCTCGGTCATACCTGCTGCGGCATTGCCCTTCTCCTGCGACTTTGATATATAACCGCCGGCGTAGTTGCAGATGGCCACTTTGCCGTTGCTGCCCTTCTCGAAACGCCACACCATATTGGGGTCGAGCTGTTTTGTGCCGAATGTGAGCGGGCCGCTTGCATTCTTCTTCATTGCCTTACCTGTGCAATAATCGTTGGTTGCAGCCGACAGAATGTAGTACCACACAGGGTTATCGGCGGTTGAGTACTGTACCTCGCAACGGGCTGCCTCGTAAGTTGCAATGGCTGCTTCAAGAGCTGCTACAGCAGCTGTAACCTCGTCGTCGGTGAGGCCGTCAGTTGCATTCTTCACTTCTGCAGCCGCTATAGCCTCTTGCAATGCTGTACGGCTCGCGGTGGTAAAGTGGCCCGGGTTAGTGCCTTCGGTTGTTCTGCCCAAGAGGTTGTTTGCCTCGTTTATTGCAACTGTGAGGGCGGGATAACCAATAGATGCCTTGGCAACCGAAGTGAGTATATAATCGGAGCACCAAGTGCCGTCATTTATTGCGCTGCTTGTCTGGTTGAAGCTTGCACCGGTAGCGGCCATAACCATATATTTACCGCCTGTTGAGGTGGGGTTGTAGAGCGACATTGCGCCCACGCCTGTGTGTACTGCATCGTTCTTGAACTGGAAGCTGTACTCGCTGTCGGCAACCTTGAGGCTTGTGCTTGCGTATGAGAGATATTTACCGCTGCCGTTCTTCAGGTAGTATGCATCGGCGCCGTTAAGTATGAGCGACCATTCGTAGTTGGCATTATCGAGTTCATAGCCTTCGGCATTGGCAAGATTGCTGCCATTTACATAGAGGTAACGGTCGATGTATGTACCGTCGCTCTGCTTGGTGTTGGCAGCAAAGAAGTATTTGCTTGCAGGGTACTCAATAGACGCTATCTCGTCGGTAGTCAATGCTTTATCGAAGAACTGCACAGTGTGTATCTTGCCCTGGAATACCTCGAAACTGCTATTGTCGCTTGTTACACCACCACCAATGTATATTTTCGCATTATCGTTACCGGCAAGTTTATTGAATGTTTGCAGAACGTAGCCAGCTACGGGGAATGCCTGCTCCTGATGAAGTGTGCCATCGACATATACTTTGTAACTGTTGTTTGTCTGGTCCACAACAATAACCACCTTGCTCACGGTGTTTGCTGTGAGTGATGCCAATCTTGTGGTAAAGCGGTCGCCACCATTTGACGATGCAAGGTATGCTACATTTGCATTATAATGGCCATAGGCAAAATAGGGGGAATTGTCCTTTGTGGCGGTAGATACCGCTGCCTGTGTGGGGTCGCCTGCACTGATGAATGCACGGCGGCCGTTGAACGCTGCGGGCATTGTAACCTCCATTGCAATGGTAACGTCTGTGGTTGCAAACAGTTTTGCAGCATCGCTCTTTCTCAACTCATAGGGATATGTTGCAAAGGTGAGAGCATCGACGGTTACTATGGGTTCAAGCTCGGTGGGCACAGCTACAATGAGTCGCTTGCTGCTTGTATCAACAGTCATCTTCAATCCTGTGGGAATGGTGAAGTCGCTTGCCACAGGAACAGTGCCTGTGGGGAAGAAGAAGTATCCGTTATTGAACACTTTTGATATACCGCCAATGGCTGCGCTGCCTGTGTAGGTTACAGAGGGGTCGCTGCCAATTTCTGCTGCATTATCCACGCCGCTGATAGAAACGGTGTATATATCGTATTCAGCAAGCTCGCTCGCGCTTACAGGTGCAAATGCATATTTATGGCTGCTGCTTGATGCTTTGCCCACATAAGGCTGCTCGGTGTTTGCTCCGGGGTTGTAGTAACTCCACTTATCAACGGTAGTAAAGCCACCGTAACTCATAGTGAGAGTGGTGTTGCCGCTCTCTAACGAGCGCGTAGCGGTACAAGGCTCCAATATTCCCAGACCGCTTATTGCTTGAATAAGATATTTGTTACCTATCTTCTTCACTTTCAACCAAGCAGTTGCGGGCTTGTCGGTGGGGTAAGCACCAATCTTCAAGGGATAAAAGTTGCTTGCATTTTGGCGATAGGCTGTGTTTGCATTCAAAATATTATTATTGCCTGCGGTTATATAGCCTTGCATAGTAGCATCGGAACCTGTTACAACACGCATTTTGTACCAGCCTTCGGTGAGGCTGTTAAGGTCGGTAATAACATTTTGGAAGTTATCGTCGGTGGGAACAACGGGCTCCACCTCGGGGTCGCCTGTGTAGAGTGCTATTTTGTACTGGCAACCTGTATCGGCGCGGTCGGTGCCGCTATTACCGCTACTCCAATTGTAAATCTTGTAGCTTTGTCCACTGCCGGTTTGGTTAAGCTGCACTGTTCCGCTATGAACGATGAACAGACCTGCTGCATTCGAGTAACTCAGTTCCCAACCGTTTTCGGGCTGTGTGGTACTTGTTACAATCTGGTTGTTGTATGCTGCAGTAGGGGCAAGGTATGAATTGTCCTCGCGGTTTATAATGTCGAGCTTGCCATCTTCGCGGGTAACGAATTTCCACATTGTGCGGGCATAGGCGTTAGCTGTCATACCTATTGCACCTTCACCGGCTCCATTACTTGCGAGGTAACGGTTTTCGCGGTTGGGCGTGTAGAGCTGATACCACGATGCGGAATTTGCATCGCTGGTTGCCGGCATATTTATTTTTGGCAATAGTTCTGCTGTTGCAGTTGAGAGGTTTGTTGCCTCTGTGGTAAACACATCGCTTGCTGTTGTAGATGCAGCAAGTGCTGCATATGCTGCTGCAATCTTTTCCTTTACAGCCGCAAGGTTGGCTGTGGTGTATTCGCCCACTCCGTCGCCTTCGGGGAGGCTTGCCGCTGTAACAATGGCTGTGCCAAGTGCTGTACGGTTGGTGAAACGGGTGTAAAGAGCATTTGCTTCGTCATCGGTTATTGCAGTGATGCCCTGCTCATTAATAGCGGCAGCAATTTTTTGTGCTACTTTAACATAGCCTTTGCCATAGAGATAGTTGCCGGTGAAATATGCAGTGTTGGCAACATTGTTGCTCACAAAATCGGTATAAATGTCGAGATACTCAATATTGTCGGTTGTGCTCTCGGCTGCATACTGCTGCAACAAGGTGTTGAATGGCGCAACGCGGCCGGTGTTTGTAGCCGCAGTTGCTGTGGGCTGCAGGCTCATAAGAGTAATCTTTGTATTGGGAGAATATCCCTGTATCTTAGTAACAACACTCTTGTAGCTTGCAAGAACGGTTTCAAGAGCTGTGCTGCCGTTCACATCGCTCACTCCGGCATAGAGGAATACCTGTGCGGGGGTGCCGCCGCCGGCGAATATGGCATTCACCATTTTCAGCATATCGGCAAGCGATGGACCGGGATAACCCCAAGTGGTTCCACGGTTCTTTATCTTGTTGCTCTTGAGCAATTCGTGCCACTCGCCACCGTTAATCATCTCGTCGCCTATGATGAGAATGTCATCATTGTTCACTGGCAACTTACTAAATACTGTGGCGCGCATTCCGTTGGCGCCACCCAGGCCGCCATTGGATTGTGCCTCTGCGCCATAAACCGATGTAGCATTATCATCGTCCATTACATAAGGTGCAATAATGTCGCACCAAATTTTGTACCCGTCCGATGTAAGGTGCAGGTAGTCATAGGAAAGGGTGTTGTTGGTAATACCCTGCATCGCGTTCCACAGGTCGATGTATGTTGCACCCTTTTCGGTACACATTGTTTCCAATGCCACATTGGCAGCCTGCTCGGCCTCCAAAGTGCGTATGCCGCTTGCACTGGGCAGAATGCTTTGTACATAAATTTCAGTATTGGGCGATGTCTGCTTGAAACGGTCCACAATGAGCGACACATTCTGCAGAACATGCTCTGTGGTGTTTATTCCCGATGTTCCCAAGTCGTTTGTTCCCAGCATGATAAACACTTTCTTGGGCTTTCCGGCAGCAATCGCCTCGATGTTGGCAAGTCCTTCATCGGTAATTGCACCCGAAACACCTCGGTTCACGATATTGTGGTTGCCAAAGGCTTCCCACCATTCGTGCATATTGGTAATACTGTTGCCAATAAACACTATCTGTTCCGAATTTACGGGCAACACCTTAAAGGCATCGTACCTGTGATTGCGGAACGGCCCGTCGGCAAATGAGATAGCTGTTGTCAATAGGGCGACAGCTAACATAAAGAATTTTCTTATCATAAATATATTTTATTATGGTTAGTTTACTTTTAAAAATCTATTTCGCTTGTGCTTAATACACTACTTTCTTGCCGTTGATGATATACAGACCTTTAGTGGGGTTCTCCACGGGGCGGCCGAAGATGTCGTAAACGCGACCATCGCCAGCCGATGCGCCCTCTGCCTCAATGCAGCCCAAGCCGGTGGTGTCGGCTGTAGATTTAATAGGCTTGAAGGGAGCTTCATCGGTGAACTTGTATTTGCCGTTGCTTGCCCAATCGAGGGAGAAGCGCACGAAACGCATTGTGTAACCGCCGAACAGGCCGTTCTCTTCGTAATACACGCCAAGAGTGCCATCGGGCAGAACAACCGCAGCACTATAGGCGGAGCCACGGGGACATATTGTTTTGGGGCTGCCGAATGTGGCACCTTCGTCGGTAGAGAGTGCTATGCTCACGTTCTGACGGCTACCGCTGTTGGGCAGTGTCTGCAATGCAATATCCCAGGGGTTACCCTCCAATGTGGAGCACCATACCATATACTCACCGTCGCAGGCGTTGCCACTGATGCCGCTTGTGAAGCGTGTCTGCGAGGGGTTGTGCCAAGTGGCACCGTTGTCCGACGTGTAGTTGTAGTAGTTGAAGCCGCTTGCACGCACACTGATAGCAAGGTCGCCGTTGTTGCGCTCGAGCGACTTGGGCTCGTCGGCACTCTTGGTGCCGCTTGTGCCACTCACATACCAGCTCTTGCCACCATCGTCGCTCATAAAGAAGTAGAAGTTCTGGCTGTTGTCGGCCTCGCGGTTCACAAAACTTGACACGAGTGTGCCGTCGCGTTTCTGCAATGCTGCTCCCGAACCGGAGAAACCACTCTTCCAGGTTTTGGTATTGGGGTTCGAGCAGTTGGCACCAAAGAGATCATCGGTGTGATCAACGGGTGCTTCCCAGGTGAGGCCACCATCGCGGCTGGTAATGGTTTTCCAACGGGGAGGCTCGGCAGCTGTTCCTGCAAAGAAGCCATGGCCGTATGTGCCGGCACTGGTCATAATACCCACAATCTCACCATTGTCGCGGTTGGTAACTATAGAAGCATCGCCGTGGCCATAGTTGCCGCCTGTGGTAGCTGTACCTGCTACGGTTACAGGGTCGCTCCAGGTTTTACCAAAGTCCTCGGAGTACTGTGCCACAAGGTAGCAGTGCGAGGGAAGGTCGCTGTTGTGGCCCTTGCGGTCGTCGGTAAGGGTTACAAGACGCTTGCCGTCGCGTGTAACTGTTATTGCGGGAATGCGGTAGTAGAGCGAGCCTTTGTCCATAGGCATAAGCACTGCACCTTCGGAAAGGAATATTGTAACTGCGTGGGCGGGGTTGCCGTTCTCTTCGGCTATCTCATTGCCATCTACGGTGTAAGCCAGGATTTGTGCATCCACGGTGTTACCCTCTGTGGCATCGGTCGCAATGTCGTATGTTATCCACAGGTAGTGGTCGCCGGGAAGCAGTTCCTTGCTGCCTGTTATGGTGAATGTGCCGTCGCTTGCGAGGCTCACGGTTTCGCCATACTGCTCACCGTTCTGTTCGCGCCACGTCATCTTGTTTTCTGCATCTATGAACAACTCGCGTGAGTTTGTGGCAAAGTAGGCCTTCACGTTGGCAATGTCGGCACTGTTGGTACCTATGAACTTGCCCTTGACACCTTGGAAATCGCAACCGCCTGTGAGACCGCTCACGCGTATGGTTGAGCGCACGATGGGCTGGTCCACGTTGCCGATACCGGTGCTCACCTTGCCCTGTGCAACTATGGTATTGGATACCAAAGCTTCGGGAGAGCTCACATCTACTTCGTCGAATTTCCACAACGAGGCATTGCCTGCAGCCGAGCCCCAGCGCACGATAAGCTGCCCCGACTCCTGTGCGTGCAGCTCCACACCGGTGTCTTTTATTATAAAGTAATCGTATGCGCTTTGTATGGTGTATATGTGGTTGGCACCTGTTGCAATGCCAAACGCTGTGCCACCGCCCGTGCCACCGCCTGCAGTACCTATGTACTCTCCGCGGTAGTTCTTGATGGCAAGCTTGCCGTTTTTCTCCCAGAAGCTCCAAATGCGATCGGCATTGAAGGATTTGTCACCAAATCGCATACGCTCCGTTTCGCGGTCGTAGTAGATTACCTTGTCCTTGCAATAAGTGTTTGTTGCAGCACTTGTAATGTAGTACCAATATTGGTTCTCCTCGGTGCTCACTTGTGGTTTCTCTTGTTTGTCCTCCTTCACCTTCACGGTAAAATCGGTGAGAACAACGCCGTTGCCGTTGGCACCGGACAATGTGAACGACACGCTTGAGAGTTTCTGTTTGGTTGCACTCAGAGTTTTTGCCGTGGTGCTAGTGGTGTAGCCCTTGCCGTCGCTCGTTGTGAGTGAAAGGCCTGTGCTGTGGCCGTTGTTGGCAAATGTGAAGCTGTACTCCTCTATCACATAGCCCGCAGGGGGTGTGAGGGTGTAGGTTGATGTTGTGGCCGAGCCGGTCATCATCTGCACGTTGTTGCCATGCCAGTTCATATTGTTGGCACCACAAGAGAATTGCAGCTGCGGGGTAGCATTGCTCTTCCACGCACTGTTCCACGCCTGGTTGGCCGATGTGCCACGGTAGAGGTTACCGTTGGTCTTGTCAACCACATACTCGATAGAGGCCGGGGTTGAGGGACGCTCGGCAGGCTCGGGTGCTACGGTTATCTTCAGCTGGCAGCCCTCGTCGGCACGGTCGGTTCCCTTGTTGGCACTTGCACTCCAGTTATAAATGGCGTAGTTCTGGGGCGCACCGGTCTGGTTCAACTGCACCTCGCCCGAGGATATGATATAATAATCTGCAGTGTTGGCGGTGCTCACAGTCCAGCCCTTTGAGGGACGTGTGGTAGCAACAAACACCTGTTCATTGTAATTGACCACGGGATTTAAATAGGTATTGTACTCGCGGTTCACGATGTCGAAAGTATCATCGCCACGGCTCACGAATTTCCACATAGAGCTTGCATATTGGCCCTCGGTGAGCGAGCCCACTACGCCCACGTTACCTTCGCCCTCTGGAGCAAAGTAACGGTCGGCCGAACGGAGCGATGTCAGTTGATACCAGTGTTCGTCGCCATCAGTGCTGGCGGCAGGAAAAGACAAAGTCTCATCGGCCCACACGCACACTGTGCACACAAGGGCCAATAACAAAAGTAAATTTCTTTTCATAAATTAAATTCTAACAGTTAATTATAAGTTTTATCGTTTATATCTCTTTTCACCAGGAAGAGTTGCAAAGGCAAACTACTCCAAGATACAAATTTATAAATTATAATAAATTAAATAAATTTTTTATCGCCTTTTTAAGCAAAAAAAGTACTTTTTATGATATATATACAACTTGCAACGCATTATATATTTTAATAACGGTATATACAATAAAAGTAAGGCCGTGGCCTTGCTTTTATCTGTTCTATATTATCAAACTCTTACAACAACTTTACAAACACCTCAATTGCCTGATATTCGGCCAAGCCGATTTTATCGAACAACTGCGCGGTGCCCTGCATACGGTCCTCGGCACGTTGCCAGAACTCGCGTGCGTCCTCGCCGGGGAAAGGAACAATATCCTTCTGCGACAGGTGGCGGAAGATAGCGTGACGTTTACGTATCATCTCTTCGGGGCTCAAAGGCACTGCCATATCTGCAACGGCCAAATCCCACTCCTGCCAAGCTCCGCGATAGAGCCAAATATGACACTCCTTGGCCCAATCTTCGTCTTTCACCTCCTCCCAAGCACGCAAAACAGCCTCAATGCAGACACGGTGTGTGCCGTGGGGGTCGGTGAGGTCGCCTGCCGCATAAATCTGGTGGGGCTTAACCTCGCACATAAGTTCTTTTACAATCTCAATATCATCGTCGCTGAGTTGCCCTTTCTTTATACCGCCTGTCTCGTAGAAGGGAAGGTTGAGGAAGTGAGCATTTGTACGGTCATTCAAGCCTATTGAACGGCAAGCTGCACGGGCCTCGGCACGTCTTATGGCACCTTTGAGGTTAAGCAGAGCGCGAGGCTCAGGCTCCCCGGCTTTCTTGTTGGCTATGATATCCCGTATTTCATCAAACTTGTCGCCAAAGCCCATTTCACGGGCTGTATCTATATTTTGCAATACCACATCGTCGTATACAGCTACGTTACCCGATGTTTGGTATGCCACGTGTACATCGTGCCCCTGCTCTATGAGACGGTTGAAAGTACCACCCATTGAGATAACATCATCGTCGGGGTGCGGAGAGAATATTATCACACGCTTGGGGAAGGGTGTTGAGGGCACAGGGCGCGTGCTGTCGTCGGCATTAGGCTTACCACCCGGCCAGCCCGATATTATATGCTGCATCTCATTGAACACTCGTATATTTATTTGGTCGTATGTATCGACACGTTCCAAGAGATCGGACAATGAGTTTTTAATATAATCTTGATAAGTTAATTTTAAGATAGGTTTATCAACCACCTGGCATAGCCATATAACAGCCTTGCGTATGAGCTTTGGTGTCCACTCTGTGGGTGGTGCAACAAGCCACGGCTCTTTGACACGAGTGAGTTCCTGTGCTGCAGCTTCGTCTATTACGACTTGAATATTGCGATGCTCCTGCAAGTATGTTGCCGGGTAATTCTCGGAAACATTACCTTCTATAAGTTCTTTTGCAATGGTGGTTTTCTCCTCGCCCCACATCATAAGTACCACTTTTTTTGCACTCATAATGGTGTCCATACCCATTGTTATTGCTGTTTTGGGCACATCGTTGGGGTTCGAGAAAAACTTGTTCTGTGTGCGGCGCGAGTTGTAGCTCAGCTGCACAAGGCGGGTTGTGGATTTTGAGTATGTACCGGGCTCGTTGAAACCTACCTGGCCAAGCTCACCCACACCCATAATCATTAAATCTACCTGGCCGCGCACCTGCTGCTCATAACGGTTGCAGTAGTCGTTTACTTGCTCACGAGGCACAGTGCCATCGGGGAAATGCACGTTTTTCGGGTCAATATCCACATACTTGAGGAAATCCTCATACACGCGGTGGTTGCGGCTCTGGGGATTTTCGGGAGTCATAGGATAGAACTCGTCGAGGCTGTAAACCTCTACATTCTTGAAACTCACTTCACCCGCCTTGTAGCGATTAACAAGTTCGGTGTAGAGCCCCAAGGGAGTGCGGCCAGTGGAAAGACCAAGCACAAAAAGGCCATCGACCTTGTGATTGTTAATTGCTTTCACCACCATATCAGCAGCTTTTTGGGCACCCTCTGCTGCAGTAGGGGATATAAGAGTGGGCACCTTCTCGAATTTACATATACTCTCAAGCGATGCAGAGACAGGCAACTCACCTATCTTTGGAAGTACGAATTTGGGATTCATATTATCTGTTTTTAGTTAGTTATACATTTATATTTTGTCTTTTATTTTTCTCGGTTCATTACAAGTGCCGGCGACTCTCCTTTGTCGAGCATTGTCTTCATATAACGCATTGCCGAATCGCTGTGTTTAAAGAACATTTTATAGCCCTCGCACAACACGTTCATATAGGGCTCACCATTTTTTGCATAGCCGAAACGGTGTTTGGGGCACTCGCCCTTGCACAAGAAATAGTAGTTGCAACGCTTGCACTCCATAGGCAAAGCCTCGCGCTTGTCGCGGCCGAAGGCCTGCTGCTCCTCGCTCTTGTACATATCGACTAATGGTTTTTCGGTGATATTGCCCAGGCGGTATTCAGGATATACAAAGTGGTCGCAGGAATAGACGTCGCCGTTGTGCTCCACAACAAGACCATCGCCACACACATCACAGAAAGCGCATAGCGATGGTGGCACACCATACCAATTGGATAGTGTAATATCGAACAACTGCACAAAGTAGCTGCCTACGTCGCGTTTTATCCACTCGTCGAACACGTCGCACATAAACCGGCCATAACCACGAGCAGAGACCGACCAAGGAGCCTCAACAGCATCTTCTTCGTCGGGCGAGACTATGAGTGGCCTGCGCCCCTCGCGCAACTTCACATACTCCACCACAGGCAAGAACTGCATAAAGTGGTTTATGGAACGGAGAAATTTATAAACTTCGGCACCGCGCCCCTCACTACGCTTATTCACCGTGGAAAGGAGGTTAAACTCAACGCCAAGCTGCGCAAACATTTCGGCGGCCTTCATAACACGCGAGAACGTGGGGGCTCCGCCACAGTCGCGACGGAAAGCATCGTGTATATCTTCGGGCCCGTCGAGTGAGAGACCTACGAGAAAATTATTATCGGCAAAAAAACGACACCAATCTTTATTAACAAGGATTCCATTGGTCTGCAAAGAGTTTTCAATGGTTTTGTCGCCCGCATATTTCCTCTGCAGTTCAATAGCCTTTTGAAAAAAGGGAAGGCCCGCCATAAGCGGCTCACCACCGTGCCAACAAAAACTTATATTCTGCTGCGATGCTCCCTCGATGTACTGCCGTATATAAGTTTCGAGCAATTCGTCGCTCATGCGCGGCATTGTGCCATTGTATATATCGGCTTTGTCGCGGTAGTAACAATAGTTACAATCGAGGTTGCACGCCGAGCCTATCGGCTTTACCATAGTGCCGAAGGCCGGTGCACGCCTCATCTTTGCAACATCGACGAGGTTCAGATTGTTCCTCTTGTTACTCTTCATTGCGGTTATTTTTCAATAAATTGTTGCTCACCGTACATCACCTGCAGGTTGCGCAATTTTGTTTTAAGACTGTCGGTGAGCTGTTCTGTGCCTGCTGCGCCATAGATATTATTCAATTCATTCTTGTCGGCTGCAAGGTCGAAGAGTTCCCACTCACTGTAATTGTCGCCATAGAAATGAATGAGTTTATATCGCTCGGTACGCACTCCGTAATGGGGGCGCACTGCGTGCTCGTCGGGGAATTCATAATAGTGGTAGTAGAGAGCATCACGTTTAGGATTCCACTGCTCACCTTTGAGAAGTGGCAACAGCGATTCTCCCTGAATATCAGCAGGAACTGAAACACCTGCAGCCTCCAGGATTGTGGGTGCATAATCGATATTCTGTACCAACTGTGTAATATCACCCTTCACGCCACCGGGCAGACGCATAAGCAATGGAGTGCGGAAGGATTCTTCGTACATAAAACGTTTGTCAAACCAGCCGTGCTCACCCATATAAAATCCTTGGTCAGAGGTATATACTATAAGGGTATTGTCAATAAGGCCGTTTGCCTCGAGATAGTCGAGCACCACGCCGATATTCCTATCGACCGAGGTAATAACGCGCAAATAGTCGCGCATATATTGCTGGAACTTCCACGCGTCAAGTTCCTTACCCTTGAGCCCGGCAGCCTTGAAGGAGGCAATAACCTTGTCGTAATGAGCGTCCCAAGCAGCCTTTTGCTCGGGGTCCATTGTACGATACATACGACGGCCCCACTCCTCGAGGTCGGCACGCGAGTGTATTGCGCTGTCCTTGTCGGCCATCTTAAGATCGTAGATTATATCCATATCCTTGGAGATGGACATCTTTTGCTCCGAAGCGGCACGGCGGCCCTTGTAGTCGTCGTAGAAGGTTTCCGGCAACGGGAAGTTGGTGTCGGTAAAGAGGTCGAGGTCGCAAGTGTCGGGCATCCAGGTGCGGTGGGGTGCCTTGTGATGCAGAAGCAGACAGAATGGTTTGTTTTTGTCGCGCTGCGAGGAGAGCCACTCAATGGCAAGGTCTGTGGTTACATTGGTTGCATAGCCCTTACGCTGCACCTTCTCGCCATTGCATATGAATGTGGGGTTGTAGTAATCGCCCTGCCCTATCAGTATATCCCAATGGTTAAAGCCTGTGGGCTCCGAGGTTAGGTGCCACTTACCTATAACAGCTGTTTCATAGCCCTGCTGTTGCAACAACTTGGGAAATGTCTGCTGGCTGCCATCGAAAGAAGAACTGTTATCGGTGAAGCCATTGGTAAAGCTGTGCTTACCTGTGAGCATACAAGCACGCGAAGGGCCACTTATGGAATTGGCTACAAAGCTATTGGTAAAACGCACTCCGTCGGCAGCTATGCGGTCGATATTAGGAGTTTGAATATATGTTGTGTCGTATGCGCTTATTGTTTGATAGGAGTGGTCGTCGCACATAATATAAAGTATGTTCATCGGCTTTTGCTCCTTCTCTTTTTCACTACACGCCACAAAAGGCATTGCCGCAGCACCTGCCATGGAGATACAAAGTAACTGCTTGGTTTTTTCAATAATATTATTCATAGTCATACAGATTTTTGATAAATTCGGTTAAAAAAGTATTTCCAAAGGCAAATATAAGTTTTTTTACAAAATAGAGACTACTGCTGGACGCTTTTTTAATATTATAAATATTTTTTTCGTAATATAAAGCAAAATTAGGCGGGCAGTGCCCGCCTAATTAACCAAGAAAAGTTATTTGTTTATTCTTTCCACCCAAGAGCTGAAGCACCAAGAACGGCAGCGTCGGCACCGGGGAGAGAAGATTTCAAAACTTTCACTTTGTCTTTCCACAAGAACACGACGTTCTCGTTCATACGCTTACGAATGGGCTCCAACAACAGGTCGCCGGCATTGGCAAGACCACCAAAGAGAACGATTGCCTCGGGTGCAGAAAAAGCTATGAAATTACAGAATGCATCACCAAGCACATTACCTGTAAATTCAAATATCTCTTTTGCAAGTTCATCACCGGCAATTGCCGCGTCGAACAACATTTTCGATGTAAGTTCATTTATGCATATATTACGCAAAATACTTGGTTGGTCGCGCTCTACAAGCCATTTTTTTGCAGTGCGCACTATACCTGTTGCCGATGCATAAGTCTCCAAGCAATCGGTGCGGCCACAACCACACTGGCGGCCTTCCAATACCGGAGCTGTTACGTGCCCCAGCTCACCGGCAAAGCCGTCGTGGCCATAGATAAGTTGTCCATGGGCCACAATACCGCTACCTACGCCTGTGCCAAGAGTAATATAAACAAAATCTTTCATACCCTGTGCTACACCGTATTTCATTTCGCCTATAGCAGCAGCATTGGCATCGTTGGTTACCTTGGTGGGAATACCGGTTTTAGATTCTATGAGCCAGCCTAGAGGAACAATACCCTTCCAAGGCAGATTGGCAGCATTTACAATTTCACCGGTGTAGTAATTTGCCATGGGTGCACCAATACCGATTCCTTCGATTTTACCCTCAACTCCGCACTCTTTTGCAAGCTTTTCTATCACTGCGGCAAGCGTGTCGGTGTACTCCTCAATTTCGGGGTGAGCCTGTGTTTTTGTAGAGTCGTCTTTTGCAAGAATATGACCTTTTGCATCTACAAGACCTATAACGGTGTTTGTGCCACCGAGGTCAATTCCAATTACATACTTTTCGTTAACCATACTATTTTCGTTATAAGTTTCTCTTTAAAAGTTTAACTTTGCGAATATATAGAAAAAAAGGATATATAGTGCTATTTAGCGACAAAAAAAACAAAAAACAGGTTTTATTTTACTTTCTTTGATTTTTGGTGTTATCTTTGCGCTAAAGCACAAAAAAGATATATAAAAAACATAACAGCGATGAAAAAATTTTTCTTCTTACTCATTGGCATTGCCTTTTTTTCAGCAACCGCTATTGCACAACAGGGTAGCAAACCAAGCATCATTCCACAGCCCGACAACATTACAATGGGGTTGCAAGAGTGTTTCTTCGAACTCACTCCGGATACCAAAATCATCAACCTGTTAGATGATAAAAATGCAAAAAGTGTAAACAACGAAATTAACCGCCTTGCACAAGAACTGTTAGGAAAGAGACTAAAAACAGCCTCAAGCATAAAAGGTGCGCACAACATTATAATAAAGAAGAACAACTCACTTGCTGCGGAAGGGTACATTTTAGAGATAGCTCCCGAGAATGTCATTATCCAAGCAAAGAACGCAGCAGGAGCATTTTATGCCTTGCAAACAATAAAACAGTTGGTACCTGTTCAGGCTTTTGAAACCCCACTCGACTTAGAAAGAGTAAAGCTACCCGCTATAAAAATTAACGACGCGCCACACTTTGCTTATCGTGGTTTTATGCTCGACTGCTCACGCCATTTTTGGAATGTAGAAACAGTAAAAGAAGTTTTAGACATAATGGCTCTTCACAAAATGAACCGTTTTCACTGGCACCTCACCGAGGACCAAGGCTGGCGCATAGAGATAAAAAAATACCCTTTGCTCACAGAAAAAGGCAGCCTGCGCGAAGAGACCACAACCGGGCACAATGAAGGGTTTGACGGCATACCTTATGGTGGCTATTACACCCAAAAGGATATTAAAGAGATTGTAAAATATGCACAAGAGCGTTTTATTACAATTATTCCCGAGATTGAGATTCCCGGGCACTCGCTGGGCGCGCTCTGCGCCTACCCGTGGCTGGGCTGCCGTGGAGAAGAGGGCAATTACAAAACCTGGCCGATGTGGGGAGTTTCGCCACAAATTGCTTGTGCCGGCAAAGAAAGCACATTCCAATTTTGGGAAGATGTTTTAAAAGAGGTTATAGAGCTTTTCCCCGGTGAGTATATACACATTGGTGGCGACGAAGCTCCACGCGACGAATGGAAGGTGTGCCCTCTATGCCAAAAACGCATAAAAGAGAATAATTTAAAAAATGAAGCAGAACTGCAATCGTACGTTACCCACCGTATTGAAGAATACCTTAACAAGCATGGCCGCAAGCTCATTGGCTGGGACGAGATTTTGGAAGGTGGAGTGAGCCAAAGCGCAACTATTATGTCGTGGAGAGGAGCATCGGGAGGTATCAAAGCCGCCCAAAAAGGGAATTATGCTATTATGACGCCAAACGATTTTTGCTACCTCGACTACTTCCAAACGAAAAACCGCAAAAGCGAGCCCGATGCCATAGGCGGATACGTTCCTTTAAGCAAAACCTATTCACTCAACCCTTATGACAAGCTCACCCCCGAGCAACAAAAATATATACTTGGTGTGCAAGGCAACCTATGGTGCGAATATATCCCCACCCCAATGCAGTTGCAGTATATGGCTTTGCCCCGCCTTGGAGCTATTGCAGAAATCGGTTGGAGCAACCCCGCACAGGAAGGCAAAAATGCCAATGAATTTATAGAACGCGCAAAACATCTTTCACGTTACTACGCAGTATTTGGGTGGAATTTTGCAAAACACTTCTATGACGGAGTTGAATAACAAACGCCAATACACAAACTAATAGGCCCGCACAGTGTGCGGGCCTATTAGTTTGTGTTTTTTATAAATTGTACGACATTTAATCTTTCTTCATCAATTCACGACGTTTTAACGCAGCCTTTGCATTAACCTCATTTAACGCCTTCATACGACGATTGAAATTTTTAGACAATGTTTCATCTTCAACCTCAGGACGTTCGTACCTCTTTGCATCTTCCGGGTTATTCTCATTTAACTCCCAAAGTTCGTGTCTCATTTGAGTCATTATCTCCATTATCTCTTTTGTCGAAGACGCTACTTGAACCTGCTCCTTTGCACTATTGCATATACTTTCATAATTCTCAATGTAAGAATTGCCACAAGACATCATAGAAAACGCCACTGCAGCAAGCAATAAAAACTTTTTCATCTACTTTGTATTTAAATTTAGGTTTATTTTCTTTTTTACCGATGGGCAAATATATATATTTTTTTGTTCATACGCTCTGTTTTCAATAAAAACGAGCCGCATTTCATATAAAAAATATTAATTTTTATAATTTGAGGAAATATTATGTATATTTGCGATAACACGCGAAAATAGATTGTAATATGGGGCAGTTTGCCGGCGAGCAACACACCCGGTATTTTTCTTTCCACAATAGTATTATCTTCGCAAAAAAATAAGGACAATGAAACGAACACTGCTATTGACACTGATTTTTGCAACTCTGTTTGCTTGCAATGCACAAGAGAAAATACGCGTAGCCTGCATAGGCAACAGCGTAACATACGGATACGGGCACAGCAACCCTGCGAAAACATCTTACCCCACGCAACTGGGCAAGCTGTTAGGCGAAGGCTACGAGGTAGGCAACTTTGGAAAATCGGGAGCCACGCTACTCAACAAAGGACACCGCCCCTATACCAAGCAGCCCGAGTACAAGGCTGCACTCGATTTTGCTCCGGACATTGCTATAATACATTTAGGGCTCAACGACACCGACCCACGCAACTGGCCCAACTACCGCGATGAGTTTATCCCCGATTACATGGCTCTTATCGACACTCTGCGCAGCATAAACCCCGATGTAAAAATATGGGTATGCCGCATGACACCCATTTTTCACTGGCACAAAAGATTTAAAAGCGGCACACGCGATTGGTATGCACAAATTCAAGAGACCATTGAAACTGTTTCCGAACTTGCCGATGCACGCCTGATAGACCTGCAAGAGCAACTATACCACCGCCCCGACCTTATGCCCGATGCTCTGCACCCCAACGAGCAGGGAGCAGGAATCATTGCCAAAAGAGTATATTCGGCAATTACAGGAGACTTTGGCGGGTTGTCGTTGCCTGCAATATACAGCGACAATATGGTTATTCAACGCGGTGTGCCATTCGTATTGCATGGCACAGCCGATGCCGGGGAAAAAATTACTGCCCGCTTAGGCCGGCAAAAGGTAAAAACAACAGCAGCCGATAATGGGAAATGGGAAATAAGATTCAAGCCTATGAACGCCGACGGCAAAACTTATACCCTAAAAGTAGAGTGCGGGAAGGAAAAAATTGAGTTTAAAGACATTGTAGTGGGCGAGGTGTGGCTCTGCTCAGGGCAATCGAACATGGCATTTATGGTAAAAGAGAGCTCTCACACCGACGCAAGCACCAAGGATTGCAATAAAAAAGATGTGCGTCTCTACGATATGAAGCCCCGAGTAATAACCGACAATGTGGAATGGCCTGTAGAAGAGCTCGACCAGCTCAACGAGCACAACTACTACCTCCCCACCCTATGGCAAAAAAGCAATAATGAAAATATAAAAGAGTTCTCGGCTGTGGCATACCACTTCGGAGCGATGCTTGCCGACTCTTTGGGCGTGCCTGTGGGGCTTATATGTAATGCAATAGGTGGTGCGCCTGCCGAGGCTTTCATTGCACGCAACACTCTTGAATGGCACCCCCGACTATTGGACATACTCTACGACTGGCGTAGCAACGATATGATACAGGACTGGTGCCGAGGCCGCGCATCGCAAAATATTAAAAAGAGTGGCAACCACTTGCAACGCCACCCTTATGAACCGGCATACCTTTACGAGACAGGTATTGCTCCGATATCAAAATTTCCCATTAAAGGAGCTATTTGGTACCAAGGAGAATCGAACGCCCACAACGTGGAGCTGCACGAGGAGATATTCCCCACCCTTGTCGATTGCTGGCGCAAAACGTGGGACAACCCCTCAATGCCTTTCTATTTTGTACAGCTATCGAGCATTGAACGCCCCACTTGGCCACATTTCCGCGACTCGCAACGACGCTTGGCAAACAAAATAGAGAATTGTGCCTTTGCAGTATCGAGCGACAAGGGCGACCGATGGAACGTGCACCCCACAGACAAAAAGCCTGTCGGAGAACGACTGGCACGACAAGCATTGCACAACACATACAATTTAAAACATATTACCCCTGCAGGGCCCACTATAGAAACAGCCGTTAGAAAGGGCAATAGCATTATACTCACTTTCAGCAATGCCAACGGGCTTGCAGCCAGCGACGGTGCTGCACTGCGCACATTTGAGATTGCAGGAGAAAAAGGCACATTCCTCCCTGCCGAGACTGTTGAGATTATGGGCAACAAAGTGCGCATAAAAAACTGCGACATTACAGTACCTTGCCGTGCCCGCTACGGCTGGCAACCATTCACAACTGCAAACCTTGTGAACAGCGAGGGACTGCCTGCGAGCACATTTGAAATCAGTGTGGAGTAAAAAATACTATTCACAACAAAAAATATGGGTTGCACTACGGTGCAACCCATATTTTTTGTATATAAGTGTTATTTACTTTATTACACCAAGCTCCTTACCCACCTTTATGAAGGCTGCAATGGCCTTGTCCAAATGCTCAGGTTCGTGAGCTGCCGACAACTGAACGCGTATGCGTGCCTGACCTTTGGGAACCACGGGATAATAGAAACCTGTAACAAAAATGCCCTCTTCGGCCATTTTCTGTGCAAACACCTGCGACAGAGGAGCGTCGTAGAGCATAACGGCGCAGATTGCCGACTGCGTGGGCTTAATATCGAAGCCGGCGGCAAGCATCTTGTCGCG
The DNA here is from genome assembly GCA_017481875.1 of Bacteroidaceae bacterium. Taxonomy (GTDB): domain Bacteria; phylum Bacteroidota; class Bacteroidia; order Bacteroidales; family Bacteroidaceae; genus HGM04593. Next base: position 2,515 of record JAFUOP010000040.1, on the reverse strand, counting down.
GAAATAGTTTACATTGTTCTGCAATTTTGTGTGCAAAGCATCGCTCTCGGCAAGCATTTTAAACATCTCTATAGATGCGCCTACCACCGAGGGTGGCAATGAATTGGAGAAGAGGTAGGGGCGCGAACGCTGGCGCAACATATCTATAATCTCCTTGCGGCCGGTGGTGAAACCACCCACTGCGCCACCAAAAGCCTTGCCAAGTGTGCCGGTGAAGATATCTATGCGGCCGTAGCAATCGAACTGCTCGGCAACGCCGTGGCCTGTAGCACCCACAACACCTGCCGAGTGGCTCTCATCTACCATTACAAGAGCATCGTATTTTTCTGCAAGGTCGCAAATTTTGTCCATTGGTGCAACGTTGCCGTCCATAGAGAATACACCGTCTGTAACAATTATGCGGTAACGCTGAGCCTGAGCCTCTTGCAAGCAACGCTCCAAGTCGGCCATATCGGCATTGGCATAACGGTAACGCTGAGCCTTGCACAAACGCACACCGTCAATTATTGATGCGTGATTCAGAGAATCGGAAATAATAGCGTCCTCGGCTGTAAAGAGAGGCTCAAAAAGGCCACCGTTTGCATCGAAACAAGCTGCATAAAGAATTGTATCCTCGGTTTTGAAGTAGTCGGACACAGCTTTCTCCAACTCTTTGTGATAATCTTGTGTACCACAAATAAAGCGCACCGACGACATACCAAAGCCACGCTCCTCCATAGCCTGCTCTGCAGCTTTTATAAGACGAGGGTTATTGGAAAGGCCCAAATAGTTATTGGCGCAGAAATTCAAAGCCTTTGAACCATCTTCGAGAGTAATCTCGGCAAACTGCTGAGAAGCAATGTTACGCTCTCTTTTATACAAGCCGGCAGCATCTATTGCAGCCAACTCATCTTTTAAATGTTGTTGAAATTTACCGTACATTTTTATAGTTATTGAAATTTATGAATACTCTTTTCAAGCACGCAAATTTACTCTTTTATTTAGAACTTTTGCAAAAATCACAAATAAATATTACCGATAAAATTAATAACCACAAAAAGGATTTATACAACCAATAAAGAACACGCAATGTTACCACACGAGAATTTTACATAAAGCACGCATATTTTTTCACAATCGGCCACAATTTTTTAAAGGATACAAAATATACATCTTTTTTAACTAAAAAAAGGCAATAAAGAGAAGCGTATAATAAAATTTAAATGTATATTCGCGGTACAAAATCAAGATTAACATATAAAAAATATATAAGTAGTATTATGAAAAACGTTCTTGTTATCGGCTCCACAGGACAGATTGGTTCCGAACTTACAATGACACTGCGCAAGCAGATTACTAACGGCAACGTTGTTGCCGGCTACATTCCCGGTGCAGAGCCCAAAGGCGAATTATTGGAAAGCGGCCCTGCAGCAATTGCCAATGTTTGCGATGCAAAACAACTTGCCGAGATTGTTGATAAATACGAGATTGACACTATTTATAACCTTGCAGCACTGCTATCGGCAGTTGCAGAATCTAAACCTTTGCTTGCATGGGATATTCAAATGAATGGCCTGATAAATATTCTTGAGATTGCCCGTGAGAAGAAATGCGCTGTGTTCACACCCAGCTCCATAGGCTCTTTTGGCCCCAACACTCCGCGCGATAATACTCCGCAAGACACTATTCAACGCCCAAAGACAATGTATGGTGTAACAAAGGTGGCCACAGAACTTTTGAGCGACTATTACTTTACAAAATATGGTGTTGATACCCGTGCAGTGCGCTTCCCCGGTCTTATTTCAAATGTAACACTCCCCGGTGGCGGCACTACCGACTACGCTGTAGAAATTTACTATGCAGCCGTAAAAGGCGAGGATTTTGCTTGCCCCATTCAAGCCGGCACATTTATGGATATGATGTATATGCCCGACGCATTGAAGGCCGCCATAGATATTATGAACGCCGACCCCTCGCGTCTCATTCACCGCAATGCATTCAACGTTGCATCAATGAGCTTCGACCCGGAAATCATTAAAGCCGCTATTCAAAAGTATATCCCCGATTTCAAAATGCACTATGAGTTTGACCCGGTGCGCCAGGCCATTGCCGATTCTTGGCCTAATAAAATGGACGACTCCTGCGCGCGCAACGAGTGGGATTGGAAACCATCATACGACCTCGACTCTATGACTGTGGATATGATAGAGACGCTGTGCAAGCGTTTTGGGAAAGCCGAATAAATAACTTGCAATAAATATCTAAAGAGCAACTATACCGCGGTATAGTTGCTCTTTAGTTTTGCCTGAAAGGCTATTTACCAACATATATAGAGAACAAACACACAAGTTGGTTATTGTGGTAATAGCCCTATTTTTGCAGAATCATATACATTAATATCTATATGCAATGGCTATACAAAAACAAACCCCGGGTGGCACTAACGCCACCCGGGGTTGAATGAAAAAATCTACATCTTATTTCTTCCAAAGATTGCCCCACTCACCTTTTCTTCTATTGGAGAGTTCCTCTGTTT
>JAFUOP010000039.1 GCA_017481875.1 Bacteroidaceae bacterium | reverse complement strand
TCATTAATCGATACATTGCCACCAATGCAGGCAAGCACGTTTACACTTGCATTTACGGGTTACAGTTACAACGAGATAGCCAAGAAGACCGGCAGTTCTTTAAGCAATGTAAAGAACCATATACACGCTGCACGTATTAATCTTCGCAAGAAATTGGCAAAGTAATAGGTATAAAAAGGGGCACTTCAAAATCGTATCTATTTTTTAGTCAGTCTCTTTTTGGTAGTTTTTTGTAATGAAACAATTCTCTTGCTGTTATGTATGGCAGTTAAAAATGTCCGTTTTCTCAATTTTAATAAAAAAATAGGTAAAAATAAAAAACTTTTGCTCCCTTGTAGTTGTTATAATAATATAAACAAAATAAAAAACTACTATATATGACCGGGGTGAAGAGGCTGCTTTTGAGCAGCCAAAGTGAGTTGTTCCGCTATGCAATGCAGCTCACGGGGGAAGAGTGCGCGGCTTGGGATTTATTGCAAGATACCTCTGTGCGCATACTTATGCATAAAAGGTGTTACAGTGAGCAGGGCAGTTTCCTTGCCTGGGCGCGTGTTGTGATGAAGCATATCTTCTATAACCGGCAGAAGGTGCTGTTGCGGCAATCTCTTCTCTTTGCCGATGGCTATTCTTTGTTGAACGATGCACCCCTGGCCGTTGCCGAAGAGTGCGCCGATGGTTTTTACCTCACCAATGAGGTGCTTGCACTGATAGACCGTCTGCCAGCCCGCCAGGGGCGTGCTTTCCGCCTGTTTATCGATGGGTACAGCTATGCCGACATTGCAACTGCTATGTGCGTTTCGGTAGATAATGTTCGGAATTATATTCACTCTGCACGTGTTGCCTTGCGTAAGATGCTTGGCGGGTGAATCTTTAATACTTGTTGCCTCTTATCTCTAACGTGATTTCCGTGTATGTGCGTGTACCGTCGATATAATCGGCATAGATGGTTTCTACATCGCGCCCCTTGAGTATACGACACTTGCCACACTCGTCACAGCAGTGCAGGCATTTCCAGGCTTCTTGCACATAAAGCCGCCTTTCTTCTTTGGTTGAGTTTTCTATTTGCGGAGGTTGCATAGTATTATGGTAAGCTGTACAAAGAATCTTTAAACGAGGCCCAAAAGAAATGTAACCGGGCCGTTGAGTCAAGGATTTTTTGTGAATAATTATATTCTTGTATTATAAAACAATGTTTTATATGGTTTTGCAGCGTGTTGTCTTATAGAATCTTCTTTACCAGGCTCCACATCTTGTATGGCATATATCGGAAGGGGAGGTCGAGCAGGGTGGTTGTGGTTACCACCGAGCGTTGGTGCGAGAATGCATCGAAGCTGCGCTTGCCGTGGTAGCTGCCCATTCCCGAATTGCCAACACCGCCAAAGGGTATGTTTTCGTTGGCTATGTGCATAATGGTGTCGTTTATGCAGGCACCGCCCGACGATGTGCGGCGCAGCACTTCTTCCCCGTCTTTCACTTTGCCAAAGTAGTAAAGGGCGAGGGGCTTTTCGCGTTGGCGTATGAATTGTATTGCCTCTTCGCGCTCCTTGAATGTAATCATAGGCAGCACCGGGCCAAAAATCTCCTCCTGCATCACGGGCGATTGCGGGCTTACGTCGGCAAGCAGTGTGGGTTCGATGTAACGCTCCCGTGCATCAGTGGCACCACCAAGCACTATGCGCCCATCTTTCAGGTAGCCGGCCACACGCTCAAACGCTTTGTCGTTCACCAGGCGCACATAATGGTTGCTCTGCTTGCAGTCGTCGCCGTGCAGCCTTTTCAGCTCGCGTGCAAATGCCGCAATAAATTTGTCTGCTTGCGATTTGTGTATGAGCAGGTAGTCGGGGGCTATGCAGGTTTGCCCGGCATTAAGAGTCTTTCCCCAGGCTATGCGGCGTGCGGCAATGTCTGTGTCGCCTGCTTCATCTACAATGCATGGGCTCTTGCCACCAAGCTCCAAAATTACAGGGGTGAGGGTTTTTGCCGCCTCACGCATCACTGTTTTGCCCAATGCGGGGCTTCCTGTAAACAGTATAATGTCGAAACGTTCTTGCAGCAGGGCGGTGTTGGCATCTCGGTTGCCCTGTACCACGGCAATGTACTCCTCGTTGAAGATGGCTTTAATCATCTTTTCAATGGTTGTCGAAACATTGGGCACGTAGGGCGATGGCTTGAGTACAGCTGTGCAGCCGGCTGATATTGCACCCACCAATGGGTTCAGGAGCAACTGTACGGGGTAGTTCCACGGCGACATTATGAGCGCGTTGCCGAGTGGCTCGCTCATAATGCGGCTACGCGACGGCATCATCTTAATGGGGGTGTAGGCGCAGCGGCTTTTAACCCACCCTTTGAGGTGTGCAATGTGGTTTTTAATCTCCCCGGCGACAATACTTATCTCGGTGATTACCGCCTCCTGGGGCGATTTGTGCAGGTCGGCCCACAAAGCATCGCACAGCGGTTTTTCCCACTCCTTCAGTGCCTTTTGCAGTTTTTTCAGCTGCTCCTTGCGGAATTGGTATTTGAGCGTGGCACCGCTGTTGAAATAGCTACGTTGTTTCTCTACAACTCTCTTTATCTCCTCGTTGGTGGTGTTTGTTATCTTCATACCTTATATTATATATAGTATCAGCTCTTTTTGCGCCCTGTAAAGTGGTCCATTGCGTGGAATATTCCCACAACCTCGCCAAAGATATAATCGAAAATCGATGTAGGCAATATTGCTTGGCAAAAACGTATAAAGTGGTAGCCGAATGGTATACCTTTAAAGTTGCGGTTGCGCTCTATTGCGTTCATTATTTTGCGTGCTGTGGGCTCGGGTTTAAGTATTGGGAATATGCGCGACTGCACCCCATCGAACATACCGGTGTTTATAAAATAGGGTGCAATGGTGGTGAAGCGTACCTTGCTCCCGGCCTGCTTGAGTTCAATGCGCACCGAGTCGCTCCAGCCTATAACGGCCCATTTGCTTGCGGCATACGTTGCCATACGTGGGTTGGAAATCATTCCTGCTGCCGATGCAATGTTGCACACGTGCCCTTTGCCACGCTCAATCATTTTGCCAAGGAATTGCTGTGCAATAACCATTGGGGCTATGGAGTTTATTTTCATTGTGCGCTCAATGTCGGCAATGCTCTGCTCGTCGAATGTTTTGTTGTTTGCCACAATGCCGGCGCAGTTTATGAGAATATCCACACAGCCACACTCCTTTTCGGTGAGCTTGGCAATCTCTTGTACCTGTGTGCTGTTTGAAACATCTATTTTATAACCCTCTACACGGCCCAGCTCTTTGTACTCGCTTTTTGTGGCATTTATGCTATCTTCATTAATATCCCATATTACAAGGCAACGAGCACCTCTCTCCAATGCAATGCGCCCCATAATGCGGCCTATGCCCGATGCTCCTCCTGTGATGAGCACGCAGCAATCTTTTATCTTTGTCATAATGTGCTTTTATGTTTTATATAAAAAGTTCTAAAATTCGTGCAAAAATAGTGTAATGCGAATAGAATATATTTTTCATTTTCTGCACATTTTGGTACATAATGTGCAAAAAAGGTTAATTCTGCATTTGTTGAACAAAGGTTGTTTATTTATGCCCGTGTTTAATTCTCAGTTGTCATGTATGGTAGCCCTGCAATTTGCTCTACAGGGAAATTGCCCTCTAAAAGACCGCTTATTATGGTGTCGCGTGCGCCCGACGACTGGAACGGGTATAGCCCAAAGTGTGGGAGCATAGCCGCGAAGTGTTCCATTATCTCCGATTGTATGCTCTCGTACTCCTTCCAATCGGTTGTAGTGGTAAAGCAGTAGAACTGCAAGGGCAAGCCTGTGTCGCAGGGGGTGAGCGTGCGCACCATTATCATCATATCTTTGCTCACTAATGGGTGGTTGCCGAGGTACATTTCGGCGTATGCGCGGAAAAGTCCCAAATTGGTGTCTATGGTGCCGTTTATAAGCCCTGCGGGGTTTGCAGTGTTGGCGGTTTTGCCCTCCTTGCTCTGTTGCACCTTTATGTCTATAAAATTGTCCAGTTGCGGAGCTATTCCTTTTAGGCGTGCAAGGAATTTGTCGTTGCACGGCTTTATGCTGTCGAGCTTTATGTTGTACCCTCGTGCAATGCGGCGGCCGCCACTCTCCTGCATTCCGCGCCAGTTTATAAAACTGTTGTTTATGAGCGAATAGGGTGGTATGGTAACAATGGTATTGTCAAAGTTACGCACTTTTACTATGGTGAGTGAAATATCGGTTACCGTGCCGTTTATGCTGGTGCCTGCAACCTCTATCCAGTCGCCAAGCCTCACCATGTCATTTTCCAGCAGCAGGAAACCGCCTACAAAGCCCATTATGCTGTCCTTGGTTATGAGCATAAGTACAGCGGCGAATGCGCCCAGGCCGCCAATGAGGTAAAGCGGCGATTTATTTGTGAGAATTGATATACCTATTATTATTGCAATTATATATACAATAATCTTGGTTATCTGCAGAAAACCTTTTATGGGCCTGTCGTGGTACTTGCTGTTTGTGTATGCCGACTCGCCTATGGAGTTGAGCAGAGCATTGAACGACATAACCACCGCCACAATGAAGTATATCCACACAAGGTGCTCTATGTAGCGCAGTGCTGTGGGTTTGTCGGCTATTGTTATCGGGAGCAACGTGTTTATAATTATTGGTGGAATGAGGTGTGCCATTTTCTTCAATGCACCATACTTTACCATTTTTGCCAGCAAGGTGCGCTGTTTGCGTGCAAGCATACGTTTTGTTACCCCTGTGGTTATGCGGTATATAATGAATGTAATGCTTACAGCTATTACGGCTATTACAGCGAGAGAAATTATTGTGTCGAATCGGTTGAGAATGTCGCCGGGTATGCCGGTGTGCGATAACAAATCTATTATCCAGCCGGTGGCTGTTTTGGTAATATTTTCGTTCATAGTGCCTTGTTTATAATAAAACATCAGCCCTGCTTTTTTGTTTTGTCAAAACAAAAAAGGTGGCAAGCAGTGCTTGCCACCTTCGTATTTATATGTGAGTGTTTCTTACATCTCCTCCACAGCAGCCTGAGCAGCAGCAAGGCGTGCGATAGGCACGCGGAAGGGTGAACAAGAAACGTAGTTCAAACCTACTCTGTGGCAGAACTTAACAGACTCGGGCTCACCACCATGCTCACCGCAGATACCGCACTTGAGGTCGGGGTTCACCGAACGGCCCTTTGTTGTAGCCATCTCAACGAGCTGGCCTACGCCTGTCTGGTCGAGTACCTGGAAGGGGTCGTTCTTCAAAATCTTCTTGCGCAAGTAGATGGGCAAGAATGAGTTAACGTCATCACGAGAGTAACCGAAGGTCATCTGTGTCAAGTCGTTAGTACCGAATGAGAAGAACTGAGCCTGCTGTGCAATCTGGTCGGCTGTAAGAGCAGCGCGAGGAATCTCAATCATAGTACCGATTGTATATTCTACGCTGTCGCCCTCGGCTGCAAACAATGCGTTAGCTGCCTCGATGATAGCATTCTTCTGCTCCTCGAACTCGTTGATGATACCTACAAGGGGAACCATAATCTCGGGGTAGATAACCTTGCCCTCTTTCTTCAACTCGAGTGCTGCACCCAAGATAGCGGTTGTCTGCATCTTTGTAATCTCGGGATAAGTGTTACCCAAACGGCAACCGCGGTGGCCGAGCATGGGGTTGAACTCCTCCAAAGATTTTACGCGACGCTGAACAGCCTCTACGCTCTTGCCCATAGCCTCGGCAAGCATCTGCTGGCCTTTTGCATCGTGGGGAACAAACTCGTGGAGAGGGGGATCCAAAAGACGTACGGTTACGTGCAAGCCCTCCATAGCCTTGAAGATGCCAACAAAGTCGGCCTTCTGGAAGGGGAGCAACTTGGCGAGAGCTACCTGACGCTCTTTCACTGTCTCGGCAAGAATCATCTCGCGCATTGCCTTAATCTTCTCGCCCTCGAAGAACATATGCTCTGTACGGCAGAGACCGATACCGATAGCACCGAAGTTGCGTGCAACCTGTGCATCGTGGGGAGTATCGGCATTGGTGCGAACACCCAAGCGTGCATATTTGTCGCAAATCTCCATCAACTCTGCGAAGTCGCCGCTGAGCTCGGGAGCCTTTGTGTTTACCTTACCCTCGATAACCTGGCCTGTAGAACCGTTCAATGAGATGTAGTCGCCCTCGTTGAATACAGTGCCATCTACTGTCAATGTGCGTTTTTTGTAGTCGATAACCAATGTACCGGCACCCGATACGCAGCACTTACCCATACCACGGGCAACAACGGCTGCGTGAGAGGTCATACCACCGCGAGCGGTGAGGATACCCTCGGCTGCTGCCATACCTGCGAGGTCCTCGGGAGAGGTCTCTATACGTACAAGAACCACTTTCTCACCGTCCTCGTGCCATTTAGCAGCGTCGTCGGCGAAGAATACGATGCGGCCTGTAGCGGCACCGGGAGATGCGGGAAGACCGTTGGCGATAACCTTGGCCTTTGCAAGAGCTGCTGTGTCGAATACGGGGTGCAAGAGCTCGTTGAGCTTCTCGGGCTCCATACGTTTCAAAACAGTCTTGTCGTCAATAATACCGTCGCGGTAGAAGTCCATAGCGATTTTTACCATCGCAGCACCGGTACGTTTACCGTTACGTGTCTGCAAGAACCAGAGCTTGCCCTCCTGAACGGTGAACTCCATATCCTGCATATCTTTGTAGTGGTCCTCCAAGCGTGTCTGTATAGCGTCGAGTTCCTTGTAGATCTCGGGCATTGCCTCCTCCATAGAGGGGTATTTAGATGCACGCTCCTCCTCGCTGATGTTCTGCAATGCAGCCCAACGCTGAGAACCAATCTTTGTAATCTGCTGAGGTGTGCGGATACCTGCAACAACGTCCTCACCCTGTGCGTTGATAAGATACTCTCCGTTGAAGAGGTTCTCACCTGTAGCAGCATCGCGTGAGAAGCAAACACCGGTAGCCGATGTGTCGCCCATGTTTCCGAATACCATTGCCTGAACTGAAACGGCTGTTCCCCACTCATCGGGAATTTTCTCCATGCGACGATAAAGAATAGCACGCTCGTTGTTCCAAGACTCAAACACAGCGCATACTGCACCCCAAAGCTGCTCGTAAGCGTCGGTGGGGAAGTCCTTGCCTGTCTGTGCCTTTACGGCAGCCTTGAACTTCTTAACAAGCTCCTGCAAAGCCTCTACGCTGAGGTCTTTGTCGAGAACAACACCTTGCTCCTCTTTCACCTTTTCGATGATAGCCTCAAACGGGTCGATCTCCTCTTTGCTTGTGGGTTTCATACCAAGAACAACGTCGCCGTACATCTGCACGAAACGACGGTAAGAGTCCCACGCGAATTTGGGGTTACCTGTTTTTGCAGCAAGGCCCTCAACTACTATGTCATTAAGACCAAGGTTGAGAATTGTGTCCATCATACCGGGCATTGAAGCACGGGCACCTGAACGTACAGAAACCAACAAGGGGTTTGCAGGGTCGCCGAAAGTTGAGTTCATCAAAGTCTCGATGTTCTTAACTGCAGCCTGAACCTCTGCTTTAAGAAGCTCAATAACCTGCTCTCTGCCAAGTTTGTAGTACTCGTTACAAACGTCGGTTGTAATGGTAAATCCGGGAGGAACGGGAATGCCGATAAGGTTCATCTCTGCCAAGTTGGCACCTTTACCTCCTAACAAATTTCTCATTGACGCATTACCTTCAGCAAGACCATTACCAAAGGTATAGACTCTTTTGTCTGCCATAAATTTTTTGAGTTTATTGTTTGTTGATAAATAAAAATATGTAACTAATTCACTTTTTGCCGGAAAGGGCTTTTTGTGGCCGCAGTCCTAACTAATTTGCAAATATAAGAAAAATGTTTGTAATGTAAAATTTATCGCCTAAAATGTGGCCACTAATATTAAAATTTTAAGTTATTACGTTAAAAATGCCGATAATCGGGAAAATAGATGTAATTTTGCCGATAGTGAGAAATATGCAATAAAATGGCAAGAAAGAAAAAAGAGCTCCCATTGTTGGAGAAAATAGAGATAACCGGTGTTGCCGCCGAGGGCAAGGCACTTGCACGTGTGAACGATTTAGTGGTGTTTGTTCCCTTTGCGGTTCCCGGCGATGTGGTGGATTTGCAGGTGAGACGTAAAAAGCATAGCTATGCCGAGGCCGAGGTTGTGAAATTTCATAGCTATTCGCCCGAGCGTGCAACGCCTTTCTGTAAACATTATGGAGTGTGTGGCGGTTGTAAGTGGCAGTGCTTGGCCTATGAACATCAGCTGAAATATAAGCAACAGCAGGTGTTTGATGCTCTCACCCGCATAGGTAAGGTGGAGTTGCCCGATTTGATGCCGATACTGGGCTCGGAGAATACGCGTGCCTATCGCAATAAATTGGAATTTACATTCAGCAATAAACGCTGGCTCACTTGGGAAGAGGTGGCGCAGGGCGTGGCCTATGATAATATGGACGCGCTTGGTTTCCACATTCCCGGGGCTTTCGATAAAGTGCTCGACATTGATGAATGCGGGCTTATGTGCAGCCTCAATAACCGCTTGCGTAATGCTATAAGAGATTTTGCGCACAACGAGGGAGTGCCTTTCTTCGACTTGCGCACTCAAACAGGTGTGTTGCGTAATATTATGATAAGAACATCTACCACAGGAGAGGTGATGTTGCTTGTTCAGGCGAGGGTTACCACCGACGATGAGATGGCTCAATTGAAAAAAGTATTGGCGTTTGTGGGTGATACCTTCCCCGAGGTTACCTCTTTGCTCTATGTCGTAAACAACAAGTGCAACGACACCTTCGGCGACCTGGAGGTGCATACCTTCAAAGGCACAGATGTCATTTATGAGGAGATGGAAGGGCTACGTTTCAAAGTGGGCCCGAAATCTTTTTATCAGACAAACAGTGCCCAGGCGTATAACCTATACAAAGTTGCACGCGACTTTGCGGCTCTCACAGGCGAGGAGGTTGTTTATGACCTTTACACCGGTACCGGTACCATTGCCAATTTTGTGGCAGCAAAGGCAAAGAAGGTTGTCGGTATCGAGTATGTTGAAGATGCCATTATTGATGCTCGTGTGAATGCCGAACTTAACGGCTTCGATAATCTCACATTCTTTGCCGGTGATATGAAGGACATACTCACACGTGAGTTTATTGCCAAGCATGGCCGCCCCGATGTGATAATTACCGACCCTCCACGTGCGGGAATGCACAATGATGTTGTCGATACAATACTATTTGCCGCTCCCCGTCGCATTGTGTATGTAAGCTGCAATCCGGCGACGCAGGCACGCGACCTTTCTCTGCTCGACTGCGACTATAGAGTTGTTGCGGTGCAGCCTGTGGATATGTTCCCCCACACGCATCACGTGGAGAATGTTGTGCTCCTCGAAAGAAGATAATCTTTGTTGTAAAAAATATTCATAAATAATATATGCGTAGAAGTATAAAGAGTTTGCTCACTTTTAATGTTACTGCCGAGGCACAGCTCATTGCCTTTATAATGGAGAAGATGCACGGCATAAGCCGCAACCGCGCAAAGGCACTTATAGTGAACCGTGTGGTGCTGGTGGATAACATAATTACCACTCACCCCCTTGCCGTTCTAAAGCCCGGGCAGGTTGTTCAGCTCGACCGTTCGAAGCATAAGATGTCGTTCCACAGCAATAGCCTGGACATTGTGTATGAGGACCCTTATCTCTTGGTTATAGACAAACGTGCCGGGTTGCTCTCGATGAGCAATAATACGCGCCAGGAAACAGTGCAAACAGTGCTTAACCGCTATCTTGAAAAGGGCGGTGGTCGCAATACCTCGCATATAGTTCATCGCCTCGACCGCGACACATCGGGTCTTATGGTCTATGCAAAGGATATTAAGACGCAGCAGTCGCTTGTGGAGGGGTGGCAGCAACTTGTTACCGACCGTCGCTATGTGGCATTGGTGCAGGGTGTGTTCGAAAATAAGCAGGGTAAAATAGAGTCGTGGCTCACAGAGGACAAGCGTTTTATAACTCATTCGAGTCCTGTGAATAATGGCGGTAAATTTGCTGTTACAAAATATAATGTGTTGGAGGAGGGTGGTGGCTACTCCCTTGTGGAGTGTGAGTTGCTTACAGGCCGTAAGAACCAGATTCGTGTACACATGGCAGAACTTGGGCACCCTGTGGTGGGCGACCACAAATATGGCAGTGCCGACGATTCTATTCGTCGCCTTGGCTTACACGCATATATGCTCTGTTTCCGCCACCCTGTAAATGGCAAGCTCCTGCGCTTTGAAACTCCCATACCTGCCTGCTTCGAGAATCGTTTGAATGGTAAATAAAGGGCTTAAATATTGTTTTTTCTTCCTGTTCCTGCTGTCGGCTTCCTTGTTGTCGGCTTCGGAAGTTTATACCGGTCTGCCGCTCGATACTGTTTTTGTTTTTAAAAAGATGCCGGTTGATACTCTTGTTGTGAAGAAGCCGGTGAAGCCCTCTGTTGTAAAAAAGAGTGCTCCTGCAAAGAAAAACAGCAAGAAAGCGGTTAAAAAAAGCGTTAAGCCCAAGCTGGTGAAAAAGAAAACCGATTCGGTTAAGTATGCTCCTATACGCTATTCTCTTGGCGACCGTGTAATTATGCGTGGCGACTCGGGTAAAGATGTCAAGAAACTTGCCGAAATAATGGTAAAGCATCTGTTTATAGAGGATTCGGCTGTCCCCTATACAAAAAGCGGTGAGGTTCTTTACGATGGCGAATTGGTGAGAGCTGTAAAGTTGTTTCAAAAGGTTTCGGGCTTGTATGACGACGGAATAGTTGGGGAAACAACAATAAAGGCTTTACGCAAGATACATAGGTGGCGGCGCACCACCCAATAAAGCAAAAACGACAGCGAATGCGCTGTCGTTTTTGCTTTATTGGGTAATTAAAAATTCCACGTGTTTTTGTCTATTGTGCTTTCTACAGCGTTTTCAAGTTTGTCGTTCAGGTTGCAGAAGAAATCTATTCCTGTGAGTTCTTCGAGCCTGTCTATTGTTATTGCATAGTCGGCAATTCCTCCGGGGAGATAATTCTTGTGCTCAAAACAGAATGCAACGCCATTGTATGTTTTGTCTTTCAAGCGTAGCAACGCCATAAAATAGTATTTAGGCACCGTGGGGCAGGAGCCTTTGCTGGTATATTGCCCCTCGGCAATGGTGCCTCCCTTTACTACATAAAGGGTGTCGGCAAAATTGGGGTTGCAACCCCAGCCGGCACCTGCTTCATTTATTTTGTATTCAAGGTCGTTCCAAAGCCCGGTGTTGAACTTGCCTATCTGTGGAGATATATTCGACATATAAAAAGTTTGCTCGTTGGCCTCTCTTGAATATACTCTGTCATACGATGCCACAAGGTGCCCGCGTTGGTAACCGTTATTGTTTATCTGTTTAGAGGTCATGGTGTATTCGCCCAGGAAATCGGGGTCGGGCTGAAAATTGTCGCTGCGGCCTACTTTTTTGTTGCGGTTGCTGCTGTCGAATGTAAAAGCTACCCAGCGAGAGTGTTGTCTTTCGCTGTTGAATGATATGCTGTAGGTGATATTCTCCTTCCCGTTTACCAATGTGGTGCGTGTGAGGAAGTAGTCGTCGTCGTTGAGGGCGGGAATCTCCAAGCGATGGGCGTATTTCTCGCCACCAATGTTGGCGTTGATGTTTGTGAGGTCTATCGAGCTCTTGTTCTCGCTTGTCTCCTCGTTGCTGCAGCTTGTGATTGCAATAACAGAAATGAGTATGTATAAAATGTTTTTTACATTCATATTAACAATGATAATGCGGTACTTGTGCTGTTGCTCATGCAGGCCTGCGGAATAGCGGCTGCTATTCGCAAAAAAAAGTGTATTAATGCGCACATTAATACACTTTTAATATTGTGTGTCTTTTAATTACTTTTTGATTTTACCGTAGCGGCTCATGAACTTATCTACGCGACCTGCTGTATCCACAAGCTTAGCTTTGCCTGTGTAGAAGGGGTGAGAAGTGTTTGAAATCTCAAGTTTAACGAGGGGATAAGTCTCACCTTCGAACTCAATTGTCTCCTTTGTGTTGCAAGTTGATTGTGAAAGGAAGCAATCGCCGTTTGACATATCTTTGAATACTACGGGGCGATATCCTGCGGGATGAATGTCTTTTTTCATTATCGTAATTGTTTTAATTTTTTTTAATTTGCTGGTAACAAAAAAATGTGTGTAATGGCTTTCGAGGTGCAAAGATAGTGTATTTGCTTTAATTGGCAAAATTTTTGCATCTCTTTTTTCGCGCGAATTTTGTTTATGATAATATTGTCGATTCGTTTTTCTTTGCAACCCACGTAGGGCAATGTCTAACGCCTTACTCTACATAAAGCACCAGGCCTTTCAGGTATTCTCCCTCTGGGTGGTATATGTTCACCGGGTGGTCGGCGGGCTGTGTAAGCTGGTGCAGAATGCGTACGCTGCGTTTTGCCATTGCTGCGGCTGTGAACACGGCGGTGCGGAAGTTCTCTTTGCTCACCACTTGTGAACAAGAGAAGGTGAATAGTATGCCGCCCGGTTGAATCTTTTCGAGTGCTTTAGCATTGAGACGGCGGTAGCCTATGAGGGCGTTGCGCAGCGAGTCGCGGTGCTTGGCAAATGCGGGAGGGTCCAAGATGATAAGGTCGTAGTTGTTGCCCATGCGCTCGAGGTAGTCGAAAGCGTCTTCGGCAAATGCGGCGTGGCGCGGGTCGTCGGGGAAGTTTATTGCGACGTTGGCATTTGTGAGGTCTATGGCTTTTGCAGAGCTATCTACTGAGTGCACAATCTCTGCACCGCCACGCAGGGCATATATACTGAAACCGCCTGTGTAGCAGAACATATTCAGCAGTTTGCGGCCTTTGGCATATTTCTCGAGCAGTGAACGGTTCTCGCGTTGGTCCACAAAGAAACCGGTCTTTTGCCCGCGTACCCAGTCTATGTGAAATTTAAGCCCGTATTCTGTGGATATGTTGCTTGCGTTGCCTCCCATTATGTAGCCATTCTCCTTGCTTATGTCGGCTTTGTAGGGGAGTGTGGTTTCCGATTTGTAGTAGATGTTCTTCAGCTTGTCGCCAAGAACGGTTTTTAGGGCTTCGGCAACATCGTTGCGGTTTACGTGCATTCCTACACTATGTGCTTGCATAACGGCTGTTTCACCGTAAATGTCTATAATGAGCCCTGGGAGGCTGTCGCCCTCGCCGTGTACAAGGCGGTAGGTGTCGTTGTCGGGGCGTGTAGCAACTCCGGTGCTGCAACGCAGGTCGTAAGCTGTGGCTATGCGACGGTGCCAAAAGGCTTTGTCTATCGGCTCATTCTCGAATGTAAGTACTCGAACGGCAATGCTGCCCACCTGTACATGTCCACGGGCAATAAACTCGCCGTCGTTGGTATATACGGTTACAATCTCACCCTCCTCGGGGGTCCCGTTAATTCGTTGAATGGCTCCTGAAAATATCCAAGGGTGGAAACGTTTGAGCGACTCCTCTTTACCTCGTTTGAGAATTACCGATTTTTCCATTGTGTTGCTTTATCTTGTTTTGTTTAATTCTAGTTCTTTGTATATTTTTAGGCAAGCCCACGCGTCGGTGGCTGCATAGAGTTTTTGCTTGTCGGTGAGCACATCGGCTTCCCAATTGGTGAGTTGCTGGCTTTTTGATATCTTCTCGCCGAAGATTATCGCATATATTTTTTGCAGGCTCATCTCTTCTATTCCATAGTCGCTTACACATTTTTGAAGGTCGAAGAAGCCTCCGGCCTTAAACCTGCGGCGACGGGCAAGTGCTTGATAGTCGTCGTGCAGTGAAACTCCCACTTTTATAATGTTTTTGTTCTCGAGAAAAGATACGAGAGAGTCGGGCAGGCCTGTGCGGCATAGTCTTATGAGGAAGCAGGTGTCGGTGGTGGACAATTGCAGTAGTGATACATTGTATTGCACCCCTTTGCGGAACGACGGGCGTGTTTCTGTGTCTATTCCCACAATGCTTTCGTTGGTAAGGGCTTTTATAGCCTTATCAACATCTTTTGCGTTGTCAATGGTTATTATGCGCCCGGGGTAGAGCACTATTGGCATCTGGTTTATATCGCTTTTCTCAATATGTGCTTTAAAAGTCGTCATTCTCGCTGTATTCGTCCTCAAGGTTTGTGTTGTAGGCAATGTCGTGGAGTGCGCGTTGGGTGTTTACCAGGCGTTGCCCCCAATAGCGACGGAAATTTTCTTTGCAGTCGATAATTGCATTGTGCATTATTTCGTTTATGCCCACTTGAAAAAGGCAGACAAAATTTTTTACATCTTGATATATGTCGGCAAGGTCTTCCGATATGTTTTTTGTAATGGGAGTGTCGCTGTACTTCATATCTTCCACGAAAACATCTAAGTAGGTGTCTTTCTCGGCTAAAAGGTCGCTTAGCGATATGCGCAATACCTCGTAGCTATCCTCCGAAACAAAATCTTCCGCCTCGTCGTCGTTGGTTCTTTCATCGTCGGGAAGCATTTGCGCTTTTAAATATAGTAGTGGAAGAATTTTTAACATTGTCTCCACAAAGTCTTTGCGATTTTGCTCACCTGTGCGTTCTATGTAGTTGCAAAATTCTGCAGCGACAGTTACAAATTCAACCGTGTTGCGCATAAATACTATATCTCTGCTATCTTCCATTTTTATGTTTATTAGTTCTGCTTTTTAGGGGATTTGGCGCGAAGTTACAAAAAAATAGCGGAGCGGAGGGGCTGAGGTATCTATTTTTTTTATATCTTCGCAAAGTTTACGCATATATTATTAAAGAATTACTCTTTTAAGTTATTCCATTAAGTACATTCTATGGCAAAGAAGGCTAACACACAAAATAAAAAAACTCAATTATTTGTAAGAGCAAAACTCTTCCTTATGAATCCTACATTGCTTTTTATGCTGGGGTTGATAATGGGGGCTATGGCAATATTCCTGTGCAGCTCGTTCCTCTCTTTTTTCTCTTCGGGTGGAGCAGACCAAAGTGTCTTTGATGCTGTTGCTGCCAATGAGGCAGAAACAACGGTGCAAAACACGTCGGGCAGGGGTGGTGCTATGGTTGCCAATTATTTGGTTAATGGCTGTTTTGGTTGGTCTTCAGTGCTTTTGGTGCCTCTGCTGGTTGGCTTTATGCTGCGGCTGATGAATATATACCGCCCCCAATTGCTTAAATGGTTTTTTATTACTGTATTCGGCATTGTTTGGGGCTCGGTGTTTTTTGCATTTACGCTGGGTTCGCTTTTCGAGGGCAGTTTTATGTCTCCCGGTGGCCGCCACGGCGAAACTGTTGCAGCTTGGTTGCAGAACCAGGTGGGAGTGGTGGGTATAATACTTTTGCTGGCTCTCACTCTTATTCTGTTTATGACTTACGTTACACGTGAGACAATTACCTGGCTCCAGAAATTGTTTACATTTAGTTTTATTCCCCGAGCCAATGATTCTGTGGAAGGTGAAGCGAATGCCGATGAAGAAAACATTGTAGAGCCTGCTACTGTAGATGAGCCGCAGTCGGAGGTTATTGAATTTGCCGGTGATGAACCGGTGGATAACTCACCCGAATATCTTCCCGACGCTGAAGATTTCAGTGTAGATGTGGCCGGAGACGAAGAGCCCGTCGATGAAGAAGACGAACAAATGGAACAACCTGCCGAAGATGACGATGCGGCTGCGGCATTCGATAGAATGTCAAGCAAAATAGCTGCGGAAGCCAATAAAGAGGGAGAAGATATAAAAATGGAGGTGGAGAGTGCCGACGGCGATGATGATATGGGTGGCAAAATGTTGCGCCCCATAAACCCCAAAGACGAGCTAAGCTATTATAAACCTCCTACCATAGATTTGCTCGACAAATATGAGCAGGCTGCTCATTCAATTGATATGAACGAGCAACAGGCCAACAAAAACAAGATTGTTGAGGTTTTGCGCAATTTTGATATAGAGATAAGCTCCATTAAGGCAACGGTGGGCCCCACAATCACTCTTTACGAGATTACCCCGGCTCCCGGTGTGCGTATAGGCAAAATAAAAAATCTTGAAGATGACATTGCAATGAGCCTTGCCGCGCTCTGTATTCGCATTATTGCCCCTATTCCCGGCAAGGGCACGGTGGGTATAGAGGTCCCCAATGCGCACAAGCAGATAGTGCCTATGGCGTCGCTTCTTAACAGCCGCAAGTATAAAGAGACAGATATGGCCCTGCCGCTTGCGCTCGGAAAAACAATCTCCAACGAGGTGTTTATGGTGGATATGGCAAAAATGCCACACCTGCTTGTTGCCGGTGCCACGGGTATGGGTAAGTCGGTGGGCTTGAATGCTATCATCACATCGTTGCTATACAAGATGCACCCCGCCTATTTGAAATTCGTGATGGTCGATCCAAAAATGGTAGAGCTCAGCCTTTATAATGTGCTTGAAAAACATTTTCTTGCAAAATTGGAGGGCGAAGATGAGCCTATTATCACCGATGTGAACAAGGTAGTGCGCACACTTAAATCGCTCTGTGTGGAGATGGACAGCCGCTACCGCCTGTTACAGATGGCTATGGTACGCTCGGTTAAGGAGTATAACGAAAAATTCCTGAACAAAGAGCTCTTGCCCACTAAAGGGCACCGTTTTATGCCTTATATTGTGGTTATCATAGATGAGTATGGCGACCTTATGATGACTGCGGGCCGCGAGGTGGAGCAGCCTATTGCCCGCATTGCTCAAAAGGCGCGTGCAGTGGGTATTCATATGATTATTGCTACCCAACGCCCCACAACCAACATTATTACAGGTACCATAAAGGCAAACTTCCCGGCGCGTATGGCTTTCCGTGTTATCTCTGTTATTGACTCCCGCACGATACTCGACCGCCAGGGTGCCAACCAATTGCAGGGCCGTGGCGATATGCTGTTCCTTGCGGGTAACGACCCCGTGCGTGTGCAGTGTGCGCTTGTCGAGACAAAAGAGGTTGAGCGCGTTTGCGCTCACATTGCAAAGCAACAAGGCTATCCCACGGCATATATATTGCCCGAGCCCGATGAGGCTCCGGCTGAGGGCGGTGGTGCTTCTCGCGGTAACCTCACGTCCGATAAATTGGACCCCTTCTTTGCCGAAGCTGCTCGCATTGTGGTAATTCATCAGCAAGGTTCAACATCGCTCATACAGCGTAAGTTGAACGTTGGTTTTAACCGTGCAGGCCGCATAATGGACCAACTCTGCCAGACAGGGCTTGTGGGTGAGCAGGAGGGTAGCAAGCCACGTCAGGTGCTTTGCGCCGATGAGGCCGACTTGGAGTTCCGCTTGAAACAACTTTTGCAATAATATATTTAAGGTAATAGAAAATGATAAAAAGAATAATAGTTCCTTTGCTGCTGTTTTTGCCTGTCGCGCTTTATGCGCAGGGGGGCAATGCGGTTGCTATGCTCGAGAATGCAATAAAAAAGATAGAGTCCGATGCTGCTGTGCAGATGACTTTTACATACAATGTATATGATGCCGGTGGGGCATTGCAATTTTCCGACGATGGCAGCCTTAAACTCGACGGTGAGTGTTATGCCCTCTTGCTTTCGCCTATGAAGCTATGGTGCGATGGCCGGACACAGTGGAGTTATATGGACCAAACCAATGAGGTTTATATTACCGATGCCGACAGCGATGAAGCGCAGGTGTATAACCCTGTCTATCTTATGGGGCTTTATAAAAAAGGCTACACCTGCTCGGTAGAAAGTGCCGGTGGCAAAAACAATATAACACTGCTTGCCAAAGGAGAACAGGATTTTGAAAAGGTTGTTCTCGCTTTAGATGCAAAAACATTGCAGCCTGTTGCTATGCAGATATTTGTAGAGGGGCAGGGCTACACAACCGTAGATATCACAAGCTATAAAAGTGGCTATAACTTTGACAAGCGCGTCTATGCTTGTCCTTTAGAGGATTTCCCTGCGGCTGAAATTGTTGATATGAGATAAACTAAATTATATAATTATGGAAAAAACTAAATGCTTGGTTATTGGTTCCGGCCCTGCCGGATACACTGCGGCAATCTATGCGTCGCGTGCTAATTTGTCGCCTGTGCTCATCGAGGGTATTCAGCCCGGTGGTCAGCTCACACAGACAACGGTTATAGAAAATTTCCCCGGTTTCCCGCAAGGAATAACAGGCCCCGAACTTATGGATAATATGCGCAAGCAGGCTGTGAACGTGGGTGCCGATGTGCGCTCGGGTAGTGTGGTAGATGTGGATTTTGAGGCCAATCCATATAAAATAACTCTTGACAACGGCTCTGAAATAGCGGCCGAGACAGTTATTATTGCTACAGGTGCTGCTGCAAAATATCTTGGACTATCCGATGAAACAAAATACCAGGGTATGGGCGTGAGTGCTTGTGCTACTTGCGATGGCTTCTTCTATCGCAAAAAGGTGGTTGCAGTGGTAGGTGGCGGCGACACCGCTTGCGAGGAGGCCAATTACCTTGCATCGCTTGCTGCAAAGGTATATCTTATTGTGCGCAAGCCCTATTTGCGTGCTTCAAAAGCTATGCAGGACAGAACTCTTTCCAACCCTAAAATTGAAGTGCTTTTTGAACATAACACCGTTGGCTTGTTTGGCGAAGACGGGGTAGAGGGAGTACATCTTGTAAAGCGCAAGGGCGAGCCCGACGAGAAGTATTACGACCTTGCCATCGATGGTTTCTTCCTTGCTATAGGCCACAAGCCCAACAGTGATATTTTCAAGAAATATTTGAAAACCGACGAAACCGGCTATTTTGTACCTGCCGACTGCAGCGGAGTGAAAACTCTTGTTCCCGGAGTTTTTGTGGCAGGTGATGTTGCCGACCCGCATTATCGTCAGGCGATAAACGCTGCTGCAAGTGGCTGCCGTGCGGCAATGGAAGCAGAGCGTTATTTGCAGAACAAGGAGGCTTAATGGCTTTTCTCTAAAAACACAACTACTTGGCGGCATGCCGCCAAGTAGTTGTGTTTTTTTGCTTAATCTATGCTTCTTTGCGTGAAAAAGTTGCCAAAAAGTTTCTTGCAGATAAAAAATATTACTATCTTTGCACCCGATTTAGTCCGCAGGGGTTGAAGAAGATGGGCTCACGAAGAGCACACACCTCCCGGAAATCACAATAAAAGCTATAATTTAATGTACGCAATTGTTGAGATTAACGGACAGCAGTTCAAGGCAGAAGCCGGCAAAAAGCTGTACGTGCACCACATTAAGGGTGCTCAGAATGACACAACAGTGGAGTTTGACCGCGTGTTGTTGTTGGATAATGAAGGCGCAATCACAGTGGGTGCTCCTACTGTAGAAGGTGCAAAAGTGGTTTGCTATATTGGCAATGTTCGTGAGATGAAGCAGACTCGTAAGTCAAAAGACGGTCAGAACATCGTTACCACACGCACAATCGACCCCACTTTGGTTAAGGGTGATAAAGTGTTGGTATTCCACAAACGTCGCCGCAAAGGTTACCGTAAATTGAACGGTCATCGTCAGCAGTTCACAGAGTTAGTTGTTAAAGAAATTATCGGTTAATTTTTTAAAAGAAAAGTATTATGGCACATAAGAAAGGTGTTGGTAGTTCAAAGAACGGCCGCGAGTCAGCAAGCCAGAGATTAGGTGTTAAAATCTGGGGTGGCCAGGTATGCAAAGCCGGTAATATCATCGTACGTCAGCGTGGTACAGTACACTACCCCGGTGCAAACATCGGTATGGGTGGCGACCACACTCTTTACGCTTTGGTTGACGGCGTAGTTACTTTCAAGCGTGGCAAGAACGACAAAAGCTATGTTTCTGTTGTTCCCGTAGCTGAGAATAACTAATAAATCATTTATCCAAGATAAAATGGAGATAACGCACGTTATCTCCATTTTTTATTTATATAAGGTGATTTTTTCTTTGCAACGTGTTAAAAACCGCAAAATAGTTGTATCTTTGTGAGATAGCATCGCTCTGTTGTAGCGTAATCGTGAGAATATTAAATAAAAACATATATATGCTTACACTTAAAGTAATTGCCCAAGATACCGAGAAGGTAATAAAGGGCCTGGAGAAAAAGCATTTTAAGAATGCAAAAGAGGTTGTGGAAAAAGTACTCGCACACGATAAAGAACGTCGTGCGGCACAGTCGGAGCTCGATAACATACTTGCGCAGAACAGGCAACTTGCAGCGCAAATAGGCAAGCTGATGAAAGAGAAGAATGCCGAGGAGGCTGAAAAGGTGAAAGCGCAGGTTGCTACTCTCAAAGAGGCTGCAAAAGAGTTGCAGGATAAAATGGACGCTGCCGCTGCCGATGTTCAGCAGTTGCTCTACACCATTCCCAACCTTCCTTATGACGAGGTGCCCGAAGGCGTTTCTGCCGAAGACAACGTTGTTGAAAAGACCGGTGGAATGGAAACCCCTCTGCCCGAGAACGCTCTCCCTCACTGGGAACTTGCAAAAAAATATGACCTCATAGATTTTGACCTCGGTGTTAAAATCACAGGTGCAGGCTTCCCCGTTTACAAGGGCAAGGGTGCGCAGCTACAACGCGCACTCATCAATTTCTTCCTCGACGAAGCTCGCAAGTCGGGCTACACCGAGGTGATGCCTCCCACTGTGGTAAACGCAGCGTCGGGCTATGGTACAGGGCAGTTGCCCGATAAAGAGGGCCAGATGTACCATTGCGGTCTCGACGACCTCTATCTTATCCCCACAGCCGAGGTTCCCGTTACAAATATCTACCGCGATGTTATTCTCGACGAAAAACAGCTCCCCATTAAGAATTGTGCATACACACAGTGCTTCCGTCGCGAGGCCGGTTCTTATGGCAAGGACGTGCGTGGCCTTAACCGCCTGCACGAATTCTCAAAAATTGAGATTGTGCGCATAGATACTCCCGAGCACAGCAAGGAGTCGCACAAAGAGATGCTCGAGCACGTTGAGGGCCTCTTGAAGAAACTGGAACTCCCTTATCGCATTCTGCGCCTTTGTGGTGGCGATATGAGCTTTACCGCAGCCCTCTGCTTCGATTTTGAAGTCTATTCCGAGGCACAGAAACGCTGGCTAGAGGTAAGCTCTGTATCGAATTTTGACAACTACCAGGCCAACCGCCTTAAATGCCGTTACCGCACAGCCGACAAAAAAACAGAGCTTTGCCACACTCTCAACGGCTCTGCACTTGCCTTGCCCCGCATAGTGGCAGCGTTGCTCGAGAATAACCAGACTCCCGAGGGTATAAGGATTCCGGCGGTGTTGGTTCCATATTGTGGTTTCGAAATAATAAATTAACTAAAAAGGCATCTGCTGCGTTACGCTCGTTTTTGTAAACAGTCATTTAGGCTCACTAAACTCCCGTTTCCAAAAACTTCGCAGGCCTTGCATCTGCACTTTTTATTTAATTTATTTATAATAGAGGTAAAGGCATCTGCTGCGTTACGCTCGTTTTTGTAAACAGTCATTTAGGTTCACTAAACTCCCGTTTCCAAAAATTTTGCAGGCACAAGATTATTTGTTAATTAAGAGATAACAAACACAAATATTATGTATAAAATAGTTTCAAAAGAACAATTCTCGGAAAAGGTATTCCGTTTGAGAGTTGAAGCTCCGTTGATTGCAAAAGCATACAGAGCCGGTAACTTTGTTATTGTGAGAGTGGGTGAGAAGGGCGAGCGTATCCCCTTGACTATTGCTCACGCCGACACAGAAAAGGGGCTCATTACTCTTGTTATTCAAAAAGTGGGCTTGAGTTCGTCGCGCTTGTGCGACCTCAACGAGGGCGATTACATAACCGACGTTGTAGGTCCTCTTGGCCAGGCAACAGAGATTGAAAACTTCGGTACCGTGGTATGTGCCGGTGGTGGTGTGGGTGTGGCACCTATGTTGCCCATTGCAACTGCTCTCAAGAAGGCGGGCAACCGAGTTATTTCGGTGCTTGCAGGCCGTTCAAAAGACCTCATTATCCTTGAAAAAGAGGTGCGAGAGGTGTCCGACGAGGTTATCATAATGACCGACGATGGCTCATATGGCGATAAAGGCCTTGTTACCGAGGGCATAGAGCGCGTTATCAAACGCGAAAAGGTTGACCACTGCGTTGCCATAGGCCCCGCAATTATGATGAAGTTTGTGTGCAAGCTCACAAAGCAGTACGAAATACCCACCGTTGTGTCGCTCAACACAATTATGGTCGATGGAACGGGTATGTGCGGTGCTTGCCGTGTAACCGTTGGCGGAAAGACAAAGTTTGTGTGCGTCGATGGCCCCGAGTTTGATGGCCACCAGGTAGATTTCGACGGTATGATGCAACGTCTTGGCAGCTTCCGCACCGAGGAGGCCGAGGAGATTCACAAGCTCGACAAGTGCGAGGCTACAGGAGAGCCTGCCGGCGAGGTGTGCGAGCTCACAAGCCGCGATGCAGAGTGGCGTGTGGCCTTGCGCAACAAAATGAAACCCAAAGAGCGCACAACAATAGAGCGTTGTGAAATGCCGGAACTTGACCCTGCCTACCGCGCTACAAAATTGCGCGAGGAGGTGAACACCGGCCTCACAAAGGAGATGGCTATGGTGGAGGCGCAGCGTTGTCTCGACTGCCCCAACCCCGCCTGTATGGAGGGTTGCCCCGTGAGCATAAAGATTCCTTCGTTCATCAAGAACATCGAGCGTGGCGAGTTTGGCAAGGCTGCGCAGGTGCTTAAAATGACAAGTTCGCTGCCCGCCGTTTGTGGCCGCGTATGTCCCCAGGAGAAACAGTGCGAGAGCAAGTGTATTCACTTGAAGATGGGCCACAAGGCTGTTGCCATTGGTGCTCTCGAGCGTTTTGCTGCCGACTATGCACGTGAGAACGGTGAAATGGCTGTTCCCGCAGTTGCTCCCTCAAACGGCAAGAAGGTTGCTGTTGTGGGTTCGGGCCCCGCAGGTCTCTCATTCGCAGGAGATATGGCAAAGCTCGGTTACAGCGTAACAGTGTTCGAGGCTTTGCACGAGATTGGCGGTGTGCTTAAATACGGTATTCCCGAGTTCCGCTTGCCCAATTCAATCGTAGATGTGGAAATAGATACATTGCGTGCAATGGGCGTGGAGTTTGTAAAGGACTGCGTTATTGGTAAAACAATCTCCATTGCACAATTGCAGGAAGATGGCTACCAGGGTGTTTTTGTTGCATCGGGTGCCGGCCTTCCCAACTTTATGAACATTCCCGGTGAGAACTCCATAAATATTCTTTCCTCTAACGAATACCTCACACGTGTGAACCTTATGGACGCATCGAACCCCGACACCGATACTCCAATGCACATTGGCAAGCGAGTGGCTGTCGTTGGTGGCGGTAACACAGCTATGGACTCTGTGCGCACTGCGTTGCGTTTGGGTGCCGAGCGTGCGATGATTATCTACCGCCGTTCCGAGGCCGAAATGCCTGCTCGTCTCGAGGAGGTTAAGCACGCCAAGGAGGAGGGTGTTGAGTTCCTCACGCTGCATAACCCCATCGAGTATATTGCCGATGAGAAGGGTTGCGTGAAGCAGATTGTTCTGCAGAAGATGGAGCTTGGCGAGCCCGACGCTTCGGGCCGTCGTTCACCTGTACCCATCGAGGGTGCCATTGAGACAATAGACATAGATATGGCTGTTGTTTCAGTAGGTGTGTCGCCCAACCCCCTTGTACCCACATCGGTAGAGGGCTTGGAGCTTGGCCGCAAGAACACAATTGCAGTTAATGAGAATATGCAGTCGTCTATCCCCTATATCTTTGCGGGTGGCGATATTGTTCGCGGTGGTGCCACCGTTATCCTTGCTATGGGTGATGGCCGTCACGCTGCTGCTTCTATGCACGAGATGTTGAGTAAGTAATATATTGCTATTGCTTTTATCTAATTATAAAAAGGATTTCCTTCGTGTGAAGGAAATCCTTTTTTGTGTTATGTAGTTAATTTTACTGCATTTCTTGCCGATATCGGCAAGAAATGCTATATTTGCAATGAAACCGGTGGGTACAACTTGCCGATAAACGGATTTTTCTATGGAGTATATTTCGGTTGCGGAGTTTGCAAAGAAACACGGTGTGCAGGAGAGAACGGTGCGCAATTATTGCGCAGTGGGCAAGATTGAGGGTGCAAGGCTCGTTGGTAAAACGTGGGGCATTCCTTGTGATGCGCAGTTGCCGGAGCGCAAGAATAAACGCCGCAAGGCAATGCCTTTGTTGCTGCTTCTGCGCAGGGAGAAAGAGGCAAGGTTGAAGGGTGGTATCTATCATCGCACGCAAATCGATTTAACGTATAATTCCAACCATATCGAGGGTAGCCGCCTCACGCACGAACAGACAAGATTCATTTTCGAAACAAATACCATTGGCGTCGAGGGTGAGTCCCTTCGCGTTGATGATATTATTGAAACCACTAACCATTTTCGTTGCATAGACCTTGTTATAGACCGTGCAGAAGAAAAACTTACAGAGCATTTTATAAAGGAGTTGCACGCGGTATTGAAACAGGGCACAACAGACAGCTACAAGGATTGGTTTGCCGTGGGGGAATACAAGCGTCTGCCCAACGAGGTGGGTGGTAACGAAACTACTTCTCCCGCTGATGTCGGCCGCGAAATGAAGGCACTGCTTAAAGAGTATAATGGAATAAAGCAAAAAACAATAGAGGATATAATAGACCTGCATCAACGTTTTGAGGCGATACACCCATTCCAGGATGGTAATGGGCGTGTGGGGCGGCTTGTGATGTTCAAAGAGTGCCTTGCCTGTGGCTTTGTACCTTTTATCATCACCGATGAACTGAAGATGTTCTACTATCGCGGCCTGTGCGAGTGGAGCAGGGTGCGGGGTTTTCTGCTGGACACTTGCCTTGCTGCACAGGACAATTACAAGGCGTTGCTCGATTATTTTAAGATTAAGTATTAAGGGGGCGGTGCCCCCTATACTACCTTTCCCACCCCTCTACACGGTATACCTTTTCAACAAGTTTTCTCCTCTTTTTTGTTGTGGCATCCTTGTGCCACACCTCTATGCGGGCTGCATAATAGTCGCCCCACACTCCTTCGTAGATGGTGAATTTCTGCTTGTTAACCAATTTACTGAAAGAATCGGTAGCGGCAATTTCAACCTTGCTTTTTTCCAAAATTCGCTTCTTGGAGAGTGGAATGTTCTCCGTTACCTCGTAGCACTCAAGGTAGATTTCGCCGGCGGGCAGCGAAGGGTAGTGGAAATCATAGAGATATATGCCTCCTTGAAAACCATTATATATTTGCAGATAGCTGTCAGTGGCAAGGCTGTCGGCAGGTGCCACAAGCGCCGAATCGCGCAGTTCCATAGGTTGGTTATATACAAGCCCGGCAGGGATTTGGTGCCTTTTACCGAAGTCGTCGTTGTCGGGGCCGAATGCACTGTGTAATGCCTCCCTTATAGCAAATATAAACGATACTATAAGTATGAGTATTGCAATTACGAACCCCCAAAGTAGTTTGGTTAAAAACTTTTTCATTGTAAAAAAATGTTGTTATCACTGTTATAACAGCTGCAACAGCTCCTCTTTTGTAATTCCCAAAAGCTCAGCCTTTGCTTTGAACTGCGGCAGCTCGTTTTCGAGAAATTCGCGCTTCTGAGCCGCCTTTATTCTCTCGCGTGCGCCCTCTTTCACAAAGTAGCCGAGGCCGCGTTTGTTGTATATTATATCCTCGGCCTCCAGCAACTGGTATGTGCGCACAATGGTATTGGGGTTCACTCCAAGTGTGGCACCAAGCTCGCGCACCGATGGTATGCGTGCTTCCTCCTCCCAAGTGTGGCACATAATGCGTTCCCGCATCATATCGGCTGTTTGCAGGTATATTGGTTTATGTTCACTGAATTCCATCGTGTTATGCTTTTATGCGTTTTATCATTAAGTATATGAGTGATTGAAAAACAATGAGGTTTACAATCGATATTATGTTCATAAACAGTGCCATTGTGGTGGGTGATATATGTTCGCCATCTACCGTGCCTATCAAAATGGTGGCAAGGGCAATGTCGGCTGCGGGTATGGCCAATGCAATGGCAAGGCCTTTCAGGTTTCTGAACAGCACGAACACAAGCAGCAGAAACGTTGTGCAGCTTATCCACGACCAGTTCACAAGCACGTATAAAAGGTAATTGGGCTGTAAATGTATTTCGTTGCCTGTGTAATGGCCGGCTGTGTAAATGAGCGAACCTATGTGGTTTATCACCGTTGCCAGTATTATGATTGTTGCGGGTGCTATCACCAATGTATTCATAAACATCGACAGGTATTTTTCGGTATTCGTTGCAGGCAAGGTGGGGTAGAGTGTGCGTTTCTCTTTTCCAATTATGAGCTTGTAGTAGCAAAAAATGGGTGAAATACAAAGTAATATCTCAACAAAGCCTGGGTCTATGATACTGCTGTAGAGTGTTACCGTAGTGCCGTTGATAGCCCTCGTAAATATACATACCATTGTGTATATGAGCATAGCGGCTACGATGTAAAGCAGGAATTTGCTGCTCTTGTTCTCATAGATTATGAGCCGTGCAATGCGTTTTATGTTTAATGTATTATTCATCCTTTTTCGGTTTTTGGTTATTAAAAATTGCAGTTGGTGCAGGGTATTTTATGCCTTAATCTTGCCTATGTTGTAATAAACAAGTATCTGGAATATTACAATATTTATAATGGAGGCAAGCAAATATGTTTCTGCCAAGCTGCTTGGTGTCAGGTAACCTTGGCTTGTGGTTTCAAATATCATAGCTATGCACTTTGTTTCAATTATGGCAATGGTAACCATCATTGCTATGGCTATCCACGCTTTGTATCGGCACAGCATAATGATGAAAAACGTCGCAATGCTTATGCCGGCCCAGGTAAGCAAAATGCGGTTAAGCAGCCCCGTTGTTTCCTGCAGGCTTGCAATATATGCGGCGGAAAAGCCTGTAGCAATGTAGTTCACGCATATTATGGCAAGCGTAATTGTCAGTGGCACAATTATGAATGTATTTACAAGCATCGCTATGTATTTCTCCGCATTGCTTGCGGGTAATAAAAGGTACATCTCTTTTTTTTGCTTGCGTGGCAGCGTGCCGTAAAATATAAAAGGCGACAGCATTAAAATAAGTTGAACCGTTTCGTCATCATTGCCGAATAGAGCTCCCATGCTCAATGGCTCGCCTATTGCTATAAATGCCGCGCGGAAGCCGAACACCATTATCAGCAGTGCAAAAGCCACCGTAGCAATGTTGTAAATATATTCGTTGCTCCTGTTCTCATAAATAATGAGCCGTGTGAGGCGTTTCATATCTATTGTGTTGTTCATTATTGTCCTATTCTTCTAATTCTTAAATATATGAGAATTTGAAATATTGCAATTACAAGTAAACTTGTTAAGAGGTGCCCCGTTTCGTCAAATTCTCGTCGCAGTGGGCCGCTTAGCCAATATATTGCTACGATTATATTGCCTTCGACCATTTTACTGCGGCTCATCGAGGAGAAGAGTAGGTAGGTTACTATGCTTATTATTTGTATATAATCGCACAACTCATTCAGGCCGGGCTTGTAAAATTCCAACCCCGGTATCTCCCCGCCATATTTTATATATAACCCAATTAATGGAACAAGATTTAGTAATATAAAAAATGCGGGTACCACGATAACTGTGTTTGCAAGCACCGACAGATATTTTTCGAGGTTGCTTGCAGGCTGCATCTCGTATAGTTCTCTATTCTCCTTTTTCAGTAAGGGATAATAGAAGGCTGCTGAAAGGTACCCCATAATAAAGGTTTTTACAGGGAAGAACAGCGATTCTCCGTCAATGGCCGCAGATACCGTCAATTTCGTTATAATATTTACTACAATCCAGTAAAGGATAATGAGGAGTGTTGCGTAGCGTAGAAAATTACTGCTCCTGTGCTCGTATATAAACAACTTGGCAAAACGTGCAAGGCTGAATTGTGTGTTCATTGTTATTTCTTCAGGTTAATGTAATTGAAAAGCAGTTCTATGTCAATGTTGCTCTCTTGACCGTTGCTGTTGGGTGCTATGTAGTTGTACCCGTTAATGCTCTCCTCGCTATAGAGTGCATCGGCAGGCAGCTCCTTTGCAGTGCCGCATCTGTATTGCTGCTGCAAATCAACTATTGAGGCATCGGTTGCAATGTTCTTCTCTTTTAGAATTACAATGTGGTCGAGCAGGGTGGAAACCTCCCTTATCTGGTGTGTGGCAATTATGATGCAACGCTCGTCGTTCATATAGCGCGAAATAATCTGCCTGAACTCGTTTTTGCTTGTAACATCGAGCCCGTTGGTTGGTTCATCGAGCAACAGATAAGGGGTGTTGAGTGCCAGGGCAAAGGCAATGAATACCTTTTTGCACTCACCGGTCGATAGCTTGTCGAACTTTGTGTTGCAGTCGAGGCGGAACTCCTTCATCAACTGCTCGAACTCCTCGTATTTGAAAGTGGGGTAGAACTGCCCATACTCGCGCACAAATGTGCTTATCTTGTTAATGGTTGCTTGTGGGTGCTCGGGTAGGTAAAAGAGGCTTTGCAGAGTCTCGGGGCTGCGCTTGGCGGGGTTGTTGCCACCTGTTTCTATGCTGCCGTGTTTGCTCCTTAGTATGCCGCATATAAGCTTCATAAGCGTTGTTTTGCCCGCACCGTTGGGGCCCAGCAACCCATATATTCTGCCTTCTGCAAACTGCGTGTTTATGCCTTTGAGCACCTCTTTACTTCCATATGAGAAATCTAAATTCTTAATTTGTATCATAGTGTATTAGTGAATTAGTATACCGCAAAGATAAAGGCGTTTTTTTATTCTGCAAAACAATTACGCTGTTTTTTTTATCGCGGTTATGGAATAATAGAAAATTACCCACTCAAGAGTGGGTAAAAAAATGAGAAAACATTGCTGTAGGGGGCACTAATGAATGCGCCAGGCGCAGTTCTTGCAAGCAAGGGTAATTCCCCAAGAAGACACAGACACAAAAATGCTTTTTGTTGTTTTTCACTATTTTAATTATTAAATACCATTTTACCTCCCCTGGAGCAACTAATTAAATAATATTCATTACCTTTGTTGCATGCAACAACCCGCCCGGCACACACGGAGGTATGCAGAACAGCAACCGCACGGGTAACAAACTAAATTCCCACCCCTGCTTTTAGAGCTAAAAACAATAAACAGATATTTACAAATGAGAACAGCAAAACAACTGTTGATAACAGTAGCAGTGCTGCTTTGCAGCACTGTGGCAAGTGCCCACGACTTTGAGGTGGGTGGTATTTACTAC
>JAFUOP010000038.1 GCA_017481875.1 Bacteroidaceae bacterium | reverse complement strand
GCGCCACTTTCTACTTCTCGGACTACCGCCAACTTGAAACTCATCGGATAGTCGCGTTGCGTTCGCTTGATATACAAGCTTTTACTCTTTTCTTCCATAGCTTTACTTTTTATTGTGTAACGCTATTTTAGGACGGGACAACATCAATAAAAAAAGCAGCCTACGCTGCTTTTTTTATTGATGTAATCATATAATAAATTCCTATAATCATAAATGGAATACTGAGCCATTGCCCCATATCGAGTGTCATTCCCTGCTCAAAATCCACCTGTACCTCCTTTATGAACTCCACAAAGAAACGGAATGTGAATATCGTAGCAAGGCAGTAGCCAAAATAGAAACCTGTACCTACACGCTTTGGGAATTTCTTGTATATAAACCAGCCTCCAATGAATATTAGCAGGTAAGCTATGGCCTCGTACAGCTGTGCCGGGTGGCGTGGAACATTATCTACCTGTGCAAATATTATACCCAACGGGCTCTCTGTTGCACGGCCCAAAATTTCGGAATTCATAAAATTGCCCAAGCGTATGAAAGCTGCCACTAATGGTGTAGCTATGGCAATATTGTCGAATACCCATAAAAGTGAAAGTTTTGTTTTGCGGCTATAAAGAATTAACGCAACAAGTATTCCTATAGTTCCTCCGTGGCTTGCAAGCCCTTGATAGCCAATAAACCGCCACCCGTCGGCTGTTGCTTTTATGGGCAGCAGCATCTCCCAAAAGTGGCTTAAATAGTACTCCGGTTCATAGAAAAGGCAGTGCCCAAGCCTTGCACCAAGGAGTATTCCAATAAAGCAGTACATAAAAAGTGGTTCAAAAAGCTGTTCGCTTATCTTTTGCTTTTTGTACAGGTGTTGTATTATAAAATAACCCAACGCAAGCCCTATTACCCAACAGAGCGAGTAGTAACGTACTTCAAAGTTACCTATGGAGAATGGGCCTGTTGCGGGGTCCCAAATTATGTGGCAGGGTAGTGTGTTCATTGTTTTTATACATTAAAACGGAAGTGCATTATGTCGCCGTCTTGTACAATATATTCTTTTCCCTCGACACCCATTTTACCAGCTTCTTTTACAGCAGCCTCGGAGCCGTAGTTTATGTAGTCGTCATATTTAATAACCTCGGCGCGTATGAAGCCCTTCTCAAAATCGGTGTGAATAACGCCGGCACATTGTGGTGCCTTCCACCCCTTGCGGAATGTCCACGCTTTTACCTCCATTTCACCTGCAGTAATAAAGGTTTGCAGGTTCAATAGTGTGTAAATGGATTTTATAAGGCGGTCGCAGCCCGACTCGGTGAGCCCCATATCCTCCAGGAACATCTGCTTCTCCTCGTAGCTCTCGAGCTCGGCAATGTCGGCTTCGGTCTGTGCCGAAATAATAAGCAGCTCGGCGTTCTCCTCTTTAATGGCCTCGCGCACAGCATCTACATATTTGTTGCCGTTTGCAGCCGATGTGTCATCTACATTGCACACATAGAGCACAGGCTTCGATGTTAGCAAGAAAAGGTTCTTTGCAACGTTCTGTTCGTCTTCGGTCTCAAAAACCACTGTGCGGGCCGATTTTCCCGCTTCCAGGGCATCTTTGTACTGCATAAGTACATCGTATTCCAACTTTGCCTGTTTGTCTCCGCCCACACGTGCCTGCTTCTCCACACGCTTTATACGGTTTTCAATGGTTTCAAGGTCCTTAAGCTGCAATTCAATGTCTATAATCTCTTTGTCGCGCACAGGGTTCACCGAGCCATCAACGTGCACAATGTTATCGTTGTCGAAGCAGCGTAGAACGTGTATAATGGCATCGGTCTCGCGTATGTTTCCAAGGAATTGGTTACCCAAGCCCTCGCCCTTGCTTGCACCTTTTACAAGGCCTGCAATATCCACAATGTCGCACGTTGCGGGTACTATGCGCCCGGGGTGTACAATCTCGGCGAGCTTGTTCAGTCGCTCGTCGGGTACTGTAATCTGCCCCATCTGTGCATCGATGGTGCAGAATGGGAAGTTTGCTGCCTGCGCCTTTGCGCTCGAGAGGCAGTTGAAAAGTGTCGATTTTCCTACGTTGGGCAAGCCCACAATTCCTGCTTTCAAAGCCATATTTTTGTATCTTATTCGGTTATTAAAATTTTTGCAGTGCCCTCTTTTATTAAAAGGCACTGCAAAAATAGCGAATAATTTCGTAAGTAAAAAATGGAGGCTCCCTCTCTTTACTATCTCTGTTTCAACGCTTGTTCCAAAATATCCATATTGCGGTTGTTGCGATACTCCTCTATGGTATTGTAGAGCAGCCATATTATTGTTATTGCAAGCAGTGGCAACAGCAGTATATTGTAATCTAAACTGTTTAATGATATACCTTCGTTAAGGTATTCTGTTGTAATGTATGCAATATAGTGGGCAGTTTCACTCCAATCGGTTATCAAAAGCAGAGAGACACAACCTATAATAGCTATGCAGTTGAGCAAGAGTGGCAGCATGGCAAGCCTGCTTTTGCGTGCAGGCAGGCGCCTCTCTATTTGCACCAGCAGCTGTTTTTCCCTTTCGGGCTGTGCGGGGAATGCCTTTTTAAGTGCATCGGTAAGTTGTCTATCTCTCTCTTTCATCGCTTTTTAGAATCTTTTCGAGGTTGTTGCGCCCGCGCGACAGATATGCCTTTATGCTGCCGGCAGGGTAGCCTGTTATTTTCTGTATCTCTTTTATGCTCATCTCCTCAAGGTAGAAAAGCGTTATGCAGTGTCGCTCCTTTTCGTTGAGCCGGCAAATGGCATTTTGCAGTGCCTCTTCCTGCCGGCGGGGCGGTGGGGCTTCATCGGCTATTTCGTATGCGGTGCGTTCATCGTCTATGGGTGTGGTTTGCCAGGCTGCACTGCGTGTGTGGTTCATAAATGTGTTGAACGCTATGCGGTAGAGCCAGGTGCTGAACGAGGATAGCCCGCGGAATCCTCCAATCCCTTGCCACGCCTTTATGAAGGTCTCTTGTGTGAGGTCGTCGCTCGTGGCTTGGTTTCCCATCGTCTGCACGAGGAAATATCTACGCACTTGGGGTAGATATTTCTCCATCAAACGCCTGAATGCGCGTTCGTCGTTCCATAGAAGCACCCTTGTTACCCACAGAATGTCTTCTGAATTTTTCATTGCATCGGCTCTTTATTCATTCGTTTCTTCAGCAGCCGGGGCGGGTGCAGCGGTGCTTTCCGTGGAACCGTTTTCAACCTTTTTATTAACTTTTTTATCTTTTACGAATTTTGCAATAGCTATGGCTGTGCGCACGGTGAGGCGCAAAATACCCACCCAAAAGAGTATATTTGCAAAGGCTAATATTATATCGGCCCATGCGTTGCCTACGTTGATAAAGCCGAAGCCTATACCTGCAATAGTTGCATCGGTAATGAAATTCTTGCCCGTGGTAACGCTTTTTTGTGCATTGAAAAGTTCGAGGTTCACCGCTTCTCCCTGTGTGAAAACACCTTTGTCAATGAGTTTGTTAAACATTTCTTTCTTTTGCTCGTCTTTGCGCCGTAGGTTGCGGAAGGCAAGCATAGAAACCAATACAATACCGCCTGTTATGGCTATGATTGCCACAATGGGTATTATGGCTCGGCAGATTTTCTCACTATGTTTAATTGCTGCCTGTCGCATATCTTTTTCGTGGTTCTGTTCCATAGCCAAGCGGGTGTTTTCCATCCTCTCCAATTCTAATTTATCAATGGCTGTGGCAGCCTCCTCTTTGGTTATGTATCCCTGCTCGGCAAGTTCCATCCACTGTTTGTGGTCTGTTTGTGCCTCCGATAGTGTGGGCAGTATGGCTATGATTGCCACAAAAAGAATGGTTTTTACAATTTGTTTCATCGCTTTTTTCTGTTTTTAGTGGTTATGACTTTTTTTCGGTACCGTATGTTAGACACGGGTACCTGCCGAAAGGTTACAAAAGAAGATGACTAAAAAGTGTATTTGGTTCCCCAAATTTGGCTGCACTCGCAGTAAAACATTAAAGTAAACTTTATGTTTTGCTCGTTTGCAAAAGCCTTAAACTACACCTTTTTATTCATCTCCCTGCAAAAAAGGCTGAATTCAGCCTTTTCTCTTTATAAATTATCTCAATGTGCTTCCAACCAGTTTGCACCCCAGCCATAGTCGGCAACAAGGGGCACCTTCATTGCAAATGCCTGCTGCATCTCCTCGACCACAATTGCTTGCACAGCCTCCTTTTCATTGGGCACCACGTTGAAGTTAAGTTCGTCGTGCACCTGCAGTATCATTGTGGAGCGCATCTGCTGCTCCTTCATACGGCGGTATATGTTTATCATTGCCACCTTAATAATGTCGGCTGCACTTCCCTGTATGGGTGCGTTCACAGCATTTCGCTCGGCATACCCGCGCACCACTGCATTGTGCGAGTTTATGTCGGGTAGGTAACGCTTGCGCTTGAACACGGTTTCTACATAGCCGTTGAGCTTGGCGTCTTGTTTACATTTTTCAATGTAATCGGCTACCCCTTTGTATGTTTCAAAATAGTTGTCTATGAGTGTTTTTGCTTCGAAGCGGTTTACGTTCATACGCTCGGCAAGGCCGAATACCGATATTCCGTATATGATACCGAAGTTTGCAACCTTTGCTTTGCGTCGTTCGTCTTTTGTTACCTCTTCAATGGGCTTTTTGTATATTTTTGCCGCTGTTGCCGCGTGAATATCGTAACCGCTGCGGAAGTCCTCAATCATATTGCTATCACCGCTCAGGTGTGCCATAATGCGCAATTCTATCTGCGAATAATCGACCGAGAGGAAGAGACAGCCATCGTCGGGGATAAATGCCTTGCGCACCTCCTTGCCCTCTTCGTCGCGTATGGGTATGTTTTGCAGGTTGGGGTTGCTTGAGCTCAATCGGCCGGTGGCAGTTACTGTTTGGTTGTACGATGTATGTATCTTTCCTGTGCGGTTGTTGACAAGCGCGGGCAGGCTGTCGATGTATGTGCTCAATAGTTTTTTAAGGCCTCGGTATTGTAAAATATTTTTTACAATAGGGTGGCGGTTTTGCAGCTGTGCAAGCACCTCCTCCGATGTTACAAACTGGCCGGTCTTTGTCTTTTTGGGCTTTTCAACAATTCTTAGTTTACCAAAAAGTATGTCGCCCACCTGCTTGGGTGATGCAATGTTGAACGGCTCGCCTGCTTGTGTGAATATTTCCTCCTCAATCTCGTCGAGTCGCTTGCCAAGAAGTGCCGATGTTTCGCGCAGGGCATTGGTGTCTATGCGTGCTCCGTTGCGTTCCATATATGCAAGTACGGGTATGAGCGGCATCTCTATTTTATAAAATAGTTCCTCTATGCCGGCCTCTTTTATCTCCTTCTCCAAAATATTCTTCAGGCGCAGTGTTATGTCGGCATCTTCACAGGCATAATCGCAGATATCGGCAGGTGCAAGGTCGCGCATATTTTTTTGGTTCTTTCCCTTTGGGCCAATAAGCTCGGTTATCTTTATGGTCTCGTAGTTGAGGTAAATTTCGGCAAGGTAATCCATTCCGTGGTAAAGCTCGGGTTGCAGTACGTAGTGGGCAATCATAGTGTCGAACATTTTACCGCGAAGTTCCACGCCGTAGTTGCCAAGCACAGTGAGGTCGTATTTTATGTTTTGCCCCACCTTGCATATTTTTTCGTCTTCTATGACGGGGCGTAGAATTTGGAGTCGGGTGGTGGCGGCTGCTCTGTCGGCGGCAATGGGTATGTAAACCGCCTCGCCCTCACGCACCGAGAGTGAAATTCCAACAAGCTCGGCTTCCAAAGCGTTGGTGCTTGTGGTTTCGGTGTCTATGCACACAGTTTCGCAATTTTTTATAGCAGCGATAAAATTATGTATATCATCTTCTGTATCAAGGAGTTTATAGCTGTGTGGGGTGTCTTTTAAGCTCAAATGGCTGGAATTTTTTTCATCGCCCGTATCTTCGGCGGGAAAAAAATCAAAGAGAGAGGGTTGGAGAGAGTCATTTTTTTTGCTTTTGCTCTTTTTCTCCGTGCTATCTTCCTCGGCGGGTGCGTCGAAGAGTGAAGGGGCAAAGCTGGTTTTCTTCACTCGCTCCTTTAGTGCACGCAGTTCGTAAAAGTCGAGCAAACGAGTAAGCTCGGCTTCATTGGCCGGCTTTCTTTTTAGAGCCTCCATATCGAGTTCAATAGGGACGTCGGTTTTTATGGTTGCAAGGAATTTGCTGAAGAGAATTTTTTCCCTGTTCTCCTCAACCTTTGTCTTGAGTGCTCCTTTTAGTTTGTCGGTGTTTGCAAGCAAGCCGTCGATGCTGTCAAATTCGGCAATGAGCTTTTGTGCGGTTTTTTCTCCCACTCCCGGGCAGCCGGGTATGTTGTCGCTTGCATCGCCCATAAGGCCCAGGAGGTCTATCACCTGTTCGGTGCGTTCTATGCCGAATTTCTCCTTCACCCGTTCAACACCCATTACCTCGAACTCCTTGTCGCCATACTTGGGGCGGTAGATGAAAACATTGTCCGAAACGAGCTGTCCGTAGTCCTTGTCGGGGGTCATCATATATGTAATAATTCCCCTTTTTTCCGCCTCTTTTGCAAGTGTTCCCACCACGTCGTCGGCCTCATAGCCTGGTACCTCGAATACGGGTATGTTGTAGGCTTTTATAATCTCTTTTATCACCGGAACCGACTCGCGTATAACCTCGGGAGTCTCCTCGCGCTGTGCTTTGTATTGCTCGTATGCCTCGTGGCGGAATGTTTTTCCACGGGGGTCGAAAGCAATACCAATATGTGTGGGGTTCTCTTTCTTCAGAACATCTTCGAGCGTGTTCACAAATCCGAGAATTGCCGAAGTGTTGAATCCCTTTGAATTTATTCTTGGGCTTTTTATAAAAGCGTAGTAAGCACGGTATATAAGTGCGTAGGCATCGAGCAGAAATAGTTTGTCCATCTTCTAATAAATACAAATTGAACGTAAAAATACAAAAATTATAACACTAACCATATTCTTTTTTATTACTTTTGCGTTGTTAAGCGGTAAATGTTCTCAAATTTTATTAAAACGGATATAAATATATTGAAACAACAAATAAAACTGCCGCATTACTTTAATATGGATAAATTATCGGCCATACAAGCACCTATAAAGCAGGAATTCACAGCTTTTAAGGAGTACTTTAGATCACAGTTCAGCAGCGAAGTCCCTCTGCTGAATAGTGCTTTGAATAGTGTTTCCGGCTCTGTGGGTAAAATGATGCGCCCAATGCTTTTGTTGCTTGTTGCAAAGAGCTGTGGCTCTGTATTGCCGGCCACACACGCTGCTGCAGCTTCGCTCGAGCTGTTGCACACAGCAAGTCTTTTGCACGATGATGTAGTTGATGAAAGCCCTATGCGCCGCAGCCGTCCGTCGCTGAACGCTCTTTATAATAACCGTATAGCAATACTCACAGGAGATTATCTTTTCTCGCTTGCATTGAACAATGCTGCAAAAACAAAAAATCTCGAAATAATCGAACAATTATCGCAGTTGGGTTGTGCACTGTCGAGTGGAGAAATGATGCAGTTACAGGCACAAAAAACCGGGGTATATTCCGAAGAAAGTTACTTGAACATAATAAAAGGAAAAACAGCCTCGCTCTTTGCATCTTGTGCATATATTGGTGCATTGTCGGCAGGAGCCGCAGTGCAGCAAGCTGCAGAATTCCGTCGCTTTGGCGAGTTACTGGGCATCTGTTTTCAGATAAAAGATGACATCTTCGACTATTATGAAGGAGACATTGGCAAGCCCACAGGCAGTGATATGCGCGAGGGAAAAATTACCCTGCCTGCGCTATATGTATTGCGCACTTCAAAAGCACCTGTCGTAGCAGTTATTAATGAGAAATTGGCTGCTGAAAAAGAACTCGATGAAAAGGATATAGAATCACTTATAGAACTGTCGAAAAGCGAGGGTGGTGTGCAGTATGCTCTCGATAGGATAGAGTATTTACGCGCGGAGGCTCTCTCTATGCTCCCCTGTGCAATTCCTGCCGATTGCCGCAATGCTCTGGTAGCATATTTAGATTATGTGATATCTCGTAATAAATAGCATAAAAAACCACGCTTAAGCGTGGTTTTTTATGCTATTTATGTTCTCTGTTTTTTAAAAGAATTTTGTCTCCTCGCCTGTAATTTCGCCAAGGCATAGATTTGCAAGGCGGCTTGTGCCCAAGCGGAACAGTTCGTTTGTGAGCCATTCCTCGCCTAAGAGCTCTTTTACTATTGTGTAATACACAAGTGCATCGTGCACGGTGTTAATGCCTCCTGCGGGCTTAAAACCAATTTTACGGCCTGTCTTTTGGTAGTACTCCTTTATGGTGCTACACATAACGTATGCAGCCTCGGGTGTTGCGGCAGGCGACTCTTTTCCGGTAGATGTTTTTATGAAATCGGCGCCGGAATACATCGATAAAATGGACGCTTTTTTAATGTTTTCGGCTGTTTTCAGTGCACCGGTCTCCAAAATCACTTTTAGGTGTTTTTCTCCGCATACGCTTTTTAGCTCCTGTATTTCGTCGCATACGCCTTCGTAGTCCCCGCTCAGGAATTTACCCACACTAAGCACAATGTCAATTTCTGTTGCACCGTCGTGTATTGCCATTGCTGTCTCTGCCACTTTTATCTCTTGGAAAGTTTGCGATGAGGGGAAGCCGCCCGACACGCAGGCGATACCAACGTTCTCAACCTCCAGCGACTGGCTCACAATCTTTGCAAAATTAGGATATACGCATATTGCGGCAACGTTCTTAAGGTCGGGGTATTTATCCTCGAATTCATTTACTTTCTCGGTGAATTTAAGCACGCTCTCCTCGCTGTCGGTGCATTTGAGAGTAGTGAGGTCTATGCAGTTGAAAAGGAACTTCTTTACCTCTTGTGTGTTGTTCTCTTCAACCTTCTCATCAATAAGTTTTTTCACAGCGGCGGCAACCTCGTTGTCGCTCATTGCGGGTGCATACTCGCTCAGTACAAAGTCGTACTTGCTCTCCTCCTCGGCGTGGTAGTGTTTATGCTCGCCACCACAACCACAGTTACAATTCTCGCTCATCATTGTATAATTTAGGGTTATTTATATGTCTTTTATTATCTCTTTTACTCTTTTTATCGAGGTTTTTTTGGAATGCCGCAGTGAGGTCTGTGTCTGTTTGGTTAGCGATGCATATCAGCACCCATAGTACATCGGCAAGTTCATCGCCGAGGTCGCTTTTTTCGCCCTCTTTGAACGATTGCTCGCCATACTTGCGTGCCATTATGCGTGCAACCTCGCCCACCTCCTCGGCAAGAATTGCGGTGTTTGTGAGCTCGTTGAAGTAGCGCACTCCATACTCTTTTATCCAAGCATCGACCTGCTCTTGTGCCTCTTTAATTGTCATACTTACTCTCTGTTTTTTGAGTCTATAAATATAGTAACAGGCCCGTCGTTTATTAGTTCAACCTTCATATCTGCACCAAAGATTCCTCTTTTTATCGAGCTGTTGAGGGCTATCTCCAGCTCATTGCAGAACTGCTCGTAGAGGGGCACTGAAATCTCGGGTTTTGCAGCCTTTATATATGAAGGGCGGTTGCCCTTTTTGGTCGATGCCATAAGTGTGAATTGGCTCACAGCAAGAACCTCACCGCCTATGTCGGTTACCGATAGATTCATCACTCCGTTTTCATCGTCAAAGAGGCGTATGTTGGCTATCTTTTTTGTGAGCCACTCGATGTCTTCGTCGTTGTCCTCATTACATATACCAACAAAAACCAATAAACCTTTGTTTATCAGTGATATAAGTTCTCCTTCTACGGTAACGGAAGCCTTTTTTACTCTCTGTATAAGTATTTTCATTGTATTTTACTTTTCTGCGTGTGGCTTTAGTACAAAGGTAGCTATTTTTTAATCTATTTAAGCGCATTAATCAATATTTCTGCTTTTGCCTTGCCAATAATAGCTACGATATCTTCTGCACCGGCCTCTTTTATGCGTTTTGTGCTCTTAAAGTGTTGTAGCAGAGCTTGTTTGCTCTTTTCGCCAATACCTTTTATGCTGTCCAGCTCCGATTCTGTCAATCTTTTGCTGCGTTTATTGCGGTGGAATGTTATAGCAAAGCGGTGCACCTCGTCCTGTATCTGTGTCATAAGGCGGAATAGGGTAGTGTTCTGTTTCAGCCCTATTGAATTGCCGTTTATGAGCAATTCCGAAGTACGGTGTTTTCCGTCTTTTACAAGGCCTGCAATGGGTATGTTCAGCCCAAGTTTATCTTCGGTAATGCTACGTATCGCCTCTATTTGTCCTTTACCGCCATCGGCAATTATCAGGTTGGGGAGCTCGCCTCCTTCCTCTATTATGCGGCTGTAACGTCTTTCTGCAACCTCGCGCATTGATGCGTAATCGTCGGCCCCCACAACAGTTTTAATATTGTATTTTCTGTAATCTTTTTTAGATGGTTTTAGCTTGCGGAACACAACGCACGCTGCAACAGCATCGTTTCCCTGTATGTTGGAATTGTCGAAACTTTCAATGATAATCGGTAGTTTTTCGAGGTGCAGAGCCTCTTGAATCTCCTTCATCAAGCGCGTGCTTTTTTGTTCCGGGTTTAGTTTTTCTTCCTGCTTCAAGCGGTCGGCTTTGTACTGCTTTACATTTAGTTTCGACAGAGCAAGCAATCGTGCCTTGTCGCCCTTTTGTGGTAGTGTTATGCTCACTCCCTCAAGCGGCAGTTCAATATTAAATGGCAGTATTATCTCTTTTGCCTGGCTGCTGAAGCGTTCGCGCATTTCAATAATGCCCATAGTTAATATTTCTTCATCGGTTTCATCGAGTTTTTTACGGTATTCTATGGTGAATGCTTGGTTTATGCAGCCGTTTGTGATGTGCAGGAAATTGATGAATGCGTTTTTCTCGTCGCTTTCAATTGAGAATACATCGAGGTTGTTAAGCGAAGAACTCACCACCTCGCTGCGGCTGCGGAAGTTCTCTATCAGTGTATATTTTTCTTTTGTTTTTTGTGCTCCTTCAAAATCCAATTTCTCTGCTTTCAACCGCATTTCGGCAATTAATTTTTCCTGTAGAATGCGTATGTCGCCTTTTAAAATCGTTGTTACTTCGTCGATGTATCTTGCATATTCGGCCTGTGATATTCTACCAATGCAGGGTGCGCAGCATTTCTCAATCTGGTATTCCAGGCAACAATTAAACTTGCCGGCTCTCACAGCTTCGGGCGTTATCTTAAGATTGCAGCTGCGCAGGGGGTATAGCTCTTTTATAAGTTCC
Source organism: Bacteroidaceae bacterium (assembly GCA_017481875.1). Taxonomy (GTDB): domain Bacteria; phylum Bacteroidota; class Bacteroidia; order Bacteroidales; family Bacteroidaceae; genus HGM04593. The sequence goes on along the minus strand of JAFUOP010000038.1, from coordinate 78,460 downwards.
AAAAGAGCGTGCAACGCACCTGCGTTTGTATATGGGCCAAAGAACCTTCCCCACTTTTTGTCTATTTTTCTTGTTTTGAAAATCTTTGGAAAGTAGTCGTTGCTTATGCAAATAGACGGATAGGTTTTGTCGTCTTTCAATAGAATGTTGTAGCGAGGCTTGTGCCGCTTTATGAGGTTGTTCTCCAAAAGCAGTGCATCGGCCTCGCTGTTTACCACAATGTATTTTATATCGGCAATCTTTGAAACCAACAGGCGTGTTTTCAGCGACTGCTGTTCTTTGTTAAAGTAGGAGGAGACGCGGCGTTTAAGGTTCTTTGCCTTGCCCACGTAGATTATTACCCCGGCATCGTTGAGGTATTGGTAGCAGCCGGGTGAGTCGGGTAGGTTGCTTACAATCTCTTTTATATGCTCCTCCCTTTTGTTCTTTTCCTCCTCCCTTTTCATTTATTTGCCTTCGAGTGTGAGCAAGCAGTCAATCTCGGCATCGGCAGGGAATGTGCTGCGGCCTTTCAATCCCTCAAGCTCTATAAGGAAGTTTATCATTACTCTTTTGGGGTTCAGTTTCTTTACAAGGTTGTATGCAGCAAGCATGGTGCCACCTGTTGCAAGAAGGTCGTCGTGAATGAGCACAACGTCGTTCTCATCAATAGCGTCTTTGTGTATCTCTATGGTGTCGCGGCCATACTCCTTACCATAGCTTTCGCTTATAGTTTCTGCGGGCAGCTTGCCGGGTTTGCGAATGGGTACGAATCCTGCGTTTAGTTTTACGGCAAGTGCCGAAGCCATAACAAAACCGCGCGACTCTATGCCTACAATTTTTGTTATGCCGCAATCTTTGTACATTTCATAGAGAGCTTTGTCGAGCTCCTGCATGCAAGCGGGGTTCTTGAAGAGTGATGTTACGTCCTTAAACTGAATTCCCGGTATAGGAAAGTCGGGGATATTTCTCAAATTTGAAAGCAATAATTCTTTGTTCATAGTTCTATGTTTTTTGTTAATGTTTCACGTGGAACAGTGTTATTTTCTCATAAGCACAAGCAATACGTTTACGTCGCTTGGCGACACTCCCGGTATGCGGCTTGCCTGTGCAAGTGTTTCGGGGTCTATTGCTGTGAGTTTTTGTCGTGCTTCGGTTGATAGCGAGTCGAGCTCGTTGTAGTTGAACTTGCCGCGTATGCGTATGTTCTCCAATCGTAGCATTCTCTCTGCTTCTTCTCGCTCGCGCTCAATGTAGCCTCGGTATTTTATTTCAATCTCTACGGCTTCGGTAATCTCTTCGCGGCGGTCGCCGAGTTTTTCGAGCTCGCTTTTTAGCGGTTTTATGTATTGTGCAATATTGTTTATGGTTATTTGCGGGCGTTCTATTATGGCCGCCAATTTGCAACCCCTTGCAAGTGGAGTGGTGCCGAGTTTTTGCAACCCATCGTTTATAAGGTTTGCTTTTACCGAGAAGTTTTCAATGAACTCGGTTAGTTTTTGCATAAGTTCTTTTTTCTCGCACAACTTGCGATAGCGTTCCTCTGTTACAAGCCCCAGTGAGTGAGCTTTTTCGGTAAGTCGTCTGTCGGCATTGTCGGAACGCAGGAGTATGCGGTACTCGGCACGCGATGTAAACATTCGGTAAGGTTCATCTACCCCTTTTGTTACCAGGTCGTCGATGAGCACGCCTATATATGCTTCGTTGCGGCGCAACACAAAACTCTCTTTCCCGTCAATTTTCAGGGCTGCATTTATGCCGGCAACTATCCCCTGGCCGGCTGCCTCTTCGTAGCCGGTGGTGCCGTTTACCTGCCCCGCAAAATAGAGGTTTTTCACTATCTTCGATTCAAGAGTGTGGTATAGTTGCGTGGGCGGAAAGTAGTCATACTCTATGGCGTATCCCGGGCGATAGGCTACTGCGTCTTTCAGCGCGGGTATTTTGCGCAGAGCGTTTAGCTGAATGTCCATCGGTAGCGACGACGAGAAACCGTTTACATAAACCTCTTGTGTGGTCTCTCCCTCGGGCTCCAAAAAGAGCAGGTGTCTTTCACGCTCGGCAAAGGTTACAATCTTTGTCTCTATGCTTGGGCAGTAGCGTGGGCCTATGCTTTGTATCTGTCCGTTGTAGAGTGGTGAGTCGTTGAGCCCATCGCGCAAAGTCTGGTGAACTTCGGGGTTTGTGTAACAAGCCCAGCAGGGAAGTTGTTGTAATTTGCGCTCGCTGGATAAATATGAGAAACAGTGAAAATCTTTATCACCTTGTTGAATATCAACGAGTTCCATATTTATACTGCGCTTGTCGAGGCGCACAGGAGTGCCTGTTTTCATACGTCCCGCTTCTATGCCCTGTTTTTTTAAAGACTCAGTGAGTCCTTTTGCTGCGGGCTCGGCAATGCGGCCGCCTTCAAACTGCACGCGCCCCACGTGCATCAGCCCGTTTAGGAATGTGCCGGCTGTTATTATAATGCTCTTTGCGCGGAACTCCGCACCGAGCTGTGTTCTTGCACCTACAGCCTTGCCGTCTTCTACAATAATTTCAGTGGCTGAGTCTTGCCACATATGCAGGTTGGGAATATTTTCGAGCGTCTCTCTCCAGTATTGGCTGAATTTCATACGGTCGCACTGTGCACGCGGGCTCCACATTGCAGGGCCTTTAGAGCGGTTGAGCATACGGAATTGTATGGACGCTCTGTCGGTTATTATACCCATATAACCACCGAGTGCATCAATTTCGCGCACTATTTGTCCTTTTGCAATTCCTCCTATTGCCGGGTTGCAACTCATTTGGGCAATTTTGTTCATGTCCATTGTCATCAGACAAGTTCTTTTGCCCAAGTTTGCCGCTGCCGCTGCCGCCTCGCACCCTGCGTGCCCGGCCCCAATAACCAATATGTCGTATTCGAATATCACTTTTATGTAAATCTGTCTGGTTTAGTGCGAAAACTGTGGCAGGTGAGTGCTGCCTGTTTTCGGCAAGCCAAAGATAATAAAAACATTTTTTTTACCCGATAGGTTATCTTTAATATTTACCACCTAAACATATTTAGGGGAATTATTTCATTAAAAAATATTGTTTTTAATAAAAAAGACTTATTTTTGTGAATTAAGAGTATTACATTAGCATAATAGTCTTTGTACAGCATTAACAATTTATTTATTATATAATTTAATATCAATTTATTATGTGGTTATTTAATTCTTCTGTGGGAAAGAAGGTTATTATGAGCGTGTCGGGTATTGCCCTTGTGCTTTTCCTCCTTTTCCATATGTCAATGAACTTGGTGGCTATCTTCAGCGCCGAGGGGTACAACATGATTTGTGAGTTTTTGGGTGCTAACTGGTATGCGCTCATTGCAACAGCAGGCCTTGCCGCTCTTGTGGTGGTGCATTTTGTTTATGCAATCATTCTCACTTTGCAGAACAAAAAGGCTCGCGGTGGCCAGGGTTATGCCTACACTGTTAAGCCTAAAAATGTAGAGTGGGCTTCACAGAATATGTTTGTACTCGGAGTTATCGTAATTCTTGGTATGGCATTGCACTTGTTCAATTTCTGGGCAAATATGCAGCTTGTTGAGGTTCTTCACATGCTGGGTGCCAACGTAGATGCATCGCTTGCAGCCGACGGTGTTCACTACATTAAAGAGACATTTGCTTGTCCCGTTTATGTAGCTCTCTATGTTATCTGGTTGGTTGCATTGTGGTTCCACCTCACACACGGTTTCTGGAGCGCATTGCAGACACTTGGTTGGGCAAACCAAATATGGTTCAACCGCTGGAGAGTTATCGGCAATGTAATTGTTACTATCATCATTCTTGGTTTCTTGGCAGTAGTAGCTGTTTATGCAGTTTGCCCTTGTGCCGGTTGCTAATGATTTATTAAGTGTAAAATTTCAAAAATCAGATATTATGGCTAAAATTAGTTCAATAAAAGTGGATTCCAAAATTCCTGAGGGCCCTTTGGCCGAAAAATGGACCAACTATAAGGCACATCAGAAATTGGTGAACCCTGCCAACAAACGTAAGCTCGATATTATTGTTGTGGGTACCGGTCTTGCAGGTGCTTCGGCAGCCGCCTCACTTGGTGCAATGGGTTTCAACGTTCTTAACTTCTGTATTCAGGATTCTCCCCGCCGCGCTCACTCTATCGCGGCTCAGGGTGGTATTAACGCTGCCAAGAACTACCAGAACGACGGCGACTCTGTTTATCGCCTCTTCTACGATACTATAAAGGGCGGTGATTACCGTGCACGCGAGGCTAACGTTTATCGTTTGGCCGAGGTTTCGGGTGCTATCATCGACCAGTGCGTTGCACAGTGTGTTCCCTTTGCACGCGAGTACGGCGGCTTGCTTGCCAACCGTTCATTCGGTGGTGCTCAGGTATCACGTACATTCTATGCCCGCGGTCAGACCGGTCAGCAGCTTCTCCTTGGTGCATACTCGGCTCTTAACTATCAGGTGAGCCAGGGTACAGTGAAGGTGTTCACACGCTACGAGATGCTCGACCTCGTTATCATCGACGGCCGTGCACGCGGTATCATTGCTCGTAACCTTGTAACAGGTAAGGTTGAGCGTTTTGCTGCTCACGCAGTGGTTATCGGTACCGGTGGCTATGGTAACACATACTTCCTCTCTACAAATGCTATGGGTAGCAACGGTTCTGCCGCTTTGCAGTGCTACCGCAAGGGTGCTTGGTTTGCCAACCCCTGCTACGCACAGATTCACCCCACCTGTATTCCTGTTCACGGCGATAAGCAGTCGAAGCTCACTCTTATGTCAGAGTCTTTGCGTAACGACGGTCGCATTTGGGTTCCCAAGAAATTGGAAGATGCAAAGGCATTGCAGGCAGGCAAGAAGCACCCCAACGATATCCCCGACGAGGACCGCGACTTCTACTTGGAGCGTCGTTATCCCGCATTCGGTAACCTCGTGCCCCGTGACGTTGCTTCACGTGCTGCAAAAGAGCGTTGCGATGCAGGCTTCGGCGTAAACAACACCGGCCTTGCTGTGTTCCTCGATTTCAAATACGCAATCCAGCGTTTGGGTGAGGACGTTGTACGTCAGCGTTACGGAAACCTCTTCGATATGTACGAGGAGATTGCCGACACCAACCCCTACAAGGAGCCTATGATGATATTCCCCGCTATCCACTACACAATGGGTGGTATCTGGGTAGATTACGAGTTACAGACATCTGTTCCCGGTTTGTTCGCAATTGGTGAGGCTAACTTCAGCGACCACGGTGCAAACCGTCTTGGTGCTTCTGCTCTTATGCAGGGCTTGGCCGATGGTTACTTCGTGCTTCCTTATACAATACAGAACTACCTCTCCGACCAGATTCAGGTTCCCCGCTTCAGCACCGATGCTCCCGAATTCGTTGCTGCCGAGAAGGCTGTTACCGACAAGATTGCCAAGCTTATGGCTATCAAGGGCAAGCGCAGTGTAGATTCTATCCACAAGGAACTTGGACACGTTATGTGGGATTATGTAGGTATGGCACGTACCAAGGAGTCTCTTGAAACTGCATTGAAGAAACTCGCCGAGGTTGAGACACTTTTCTGGAGCGACCTGTTTATCCCCGGTGCAGCCGATACACTCAACGTAGAGCTAGAGAAGGCACTCCGCTTGCTCGACTTTATTGAGATAGGTAAACTTATGGCTTATGACGCACTCAATCGTGAGGAGTCTTGCGGTGGACACTTCCGCGAGGAGCACCAGACCGAAGAGGGCGAGGCTAAACGCGATGACGAGAACTTCTCATATGTTGCTTGCTGGAAATATACAGGCGACGGACAGGAGCCCGAGCTTATAAAAGAGGACCTTAACTACCAGTACATTAAGGTGCAGCAACGTAACTACAAGAACTAACCCGAAAAAACAGAAAAACAATGGATAAAAATATAAGTTTTACATTGAAAGTATGGCGTCAGAGAGGTCCTAAAGAGAAAGGTGCTTTTGCGACTTATGAGATGAAGGATATCCCCGGTGATACCTCATTCTTGGAGATGCTTGACATTCTAAACGAGAGTTTGGTAAACAAGGGCGAGGAGCCTATCGTGTTCGACCACGACTGCCGCGAGGGAATCTGCGGTATGTGTTCACTCTATGTGAACGGACACCCTCACGGCCCTGCAACAGGTGCCACAACCTGTCAGTTGTATATGCGTCGTTTCAAAGACGGCGACACAATCACTGTTGAGCCTTGGCGTTCGGCTGCATTCCCCGTTATACGTGACCTTATGGTCGACCGTACAGCGTTCGATAAAATACAGCAGGCCGGTGGCTATGTATCAATCAACACCGGTGGTATGCCCGATGCCAATGCACTGCCTATAGGCAAAGATATTGCAGAGGAGGCTATGGACGCTGCCGCTTGTATTGGTTGCGGTGCTTGTGTAGCTGCTTGCAAGAACGGTTCTGCAATGCTTTTTGTTTCTGCAAAAGTGAGCCAGTTTGCACTCTTGCCACAGGGTAAGCCCGAGGCTGCAAAGCGTGCAAAATCAATGATTGCGAAGATGGACGAGCTGGGCTTCGGTAACTGTACCAACACCCGCGCTTGCGAGGCAGAGTGCCCCAAGTGTATATCTATCAGCAACATTGCTCGCTTGAACCGCGAGTTCATCAAAGCAAAGCTGAAAGACTAATAATCATTAGTTGATATAAAAAATTGGCAGCCCTGCACAGGGTTGCCAATTTTTTATATAATGTATTTATTACTCACACACAGGGCGCACTGTGAGACCCCAGTGGCAGCCTTCGTAAGTATTAATGTAATAATCGTCATCATTATGGAAAAAGTAGAGCAGGTTGGGCTCCTTGTCGTAATAGCTAAGTTCGCTCGACCAATAGCAACCAGAAAGAGCAAAAGAATGGGAGTTTGTCATACCATCTATGCAACCTGCGCCAGGCAAGAAGATATAGTTGCCACTGGGCCCGGTTACTTTGTAACCTTCTACGCCTTTATAGGAGCTCCACTCCCATTTACATTTTGCACGTAATTCTTCTTGCTCGGCACGAGTGGGCATACGCCAATTGCCACCCCATTTTACATAGGCAACATCATCTTTGAGGTCAAGCTTGGTTTTGTAGTATCCTTGGGTAAAATAACTATTTGTGCTGTGTTTATAGGTCTCCCAACTGTAATTCTCTTTCTCCTCAGTCTCTCCCCAGGCGTAATAACCACCATACTCCTCGGGTTCGGTAGCACCTACATTGCAGCTTGCCCATTTAACGGAAAGGCCAAGGTCTATAGCCTCGCCTGCGGTAATTGTAGGCTGGTCGGGCTCAGTGGGAACATCGGGGTTGCTTGTTGCCGGTTTTGTAAATGTAATACTGTCGATATCAGTAACAGGAATTTCCTCTATATTACCGTTGTTGCGGTATATATACATAGTATTCACATCTTGTGCCTGTGCAAAAAGAGCGATGCACAGTGTGGTTAAGGTAAGTAAAAACTTTCTCATTTTTTCAAGAATTTAATGGTAGTATTGTTGTAGTTAATAATGTAGAGCCCGTTAGCAAGCTCCTCGAGCGATAGCGAGCAACTGCCGTTGCTTGCAGTGGCAGTTAGCACCATCTGTCCGTTGATGTTAAAAACCCGCACGGCGCAGCCTTCGGCAATGCCATTGATTGTAACCGAATTTCCGTTGGTGGTAATGGAGGTAGCTTCGTTTGCAACCTCGTCAATTGCAGTAGCATCTCTCTCCTCAAACTTAAATGTCTTTACATCGGCACGTGGCATTTCAATGGTTGCTTGCTCCGCTACTACTTTAAAATATTCACCCTCAAAGGTTATTTTGGGCTGTTCCGTTAAGGGGAACACAGCCGAGCTGCCGTCGGTAAGGTATATAACCAGGCTGCTTTGTGCTGTAGCCCCGAATGCGAGCAGCATAAACAGCAAGGAGATAAAAAGTCTTGTTCTTCTCATAGGCTTAATAGATGTAAATTAACAATTTGTGTAGTTGAATTTTGCTTGTAATTATGCAAATGTAAATTAAAAGATTTTACAATCACCCCCCCCGTTGTTAAAAAACGTTAAATATGCACAATGATAAGTTTTATTCCTTATTATAACGCAACTATTTTATATTTGATTAAATTTGCAGTCTGCAACTAATAAAAAGATGAATTTCTGTGTTGCGCTTGCCTTTAAATCCTAATTTACGTTTAGTAAACTGCAGTTTTTATGGCAAGTTTATAACTAAACAACAGCTATCAGTATTATGAAAATTGCTATCATTGGAGCCGGAAATATGGGTGGTGCCATAGCCCGCGGAGTGGTCCGCACCGCCGAAGGTACCAATATTATTGTGTCGAATCCCTCTGTGGGCAAGCTCGATGCGCTTAAACAAGAATTTCCACAAATAGAAACCACAACCTGCAATTGTACAGCTGCTGCAGGTGCCGACTTTGTTTTCCTTGCCGTAAAACCGTGGAAAATGGAAGAGGTTATTGTCGAAATAAGGCCTGTGCTCGATTACAGCAGGCAGGTGGTTGTGTCGGTAGCCGGCGGCGTGGGCAGCGAGTTGCTCGATGGCTGGCTTGCCAAAGAGGGTGGTGTACTGCCGCAGTTATTTATTGTTATTCCAAACACAGCCATTGCCACCCTATGTGGTATGACATTCATCAGCAGTAAGCGCACCATGCAACAAGCCGACGATCATATAACAGCCCTTTTTGCGGCTATGGGCAGGGCTATGATGGTGCCCGAGGAGCTTATACCCGCCGGCACGTCGCTTGCGTCGTGTGGCATAGCATACGCCTTGCAGTATATAAATGCATCTATGGCGGGTGGTTGTGAGCTTGGTTTCTCTCGCGAGCAGGCACTTGAAATTGTAATGCAAACAGTGCGCGGAGCATTGAGTGTGCTTGGGGCGGGTGGTGCCTCTCCACAAACAGAAATAGACCGCGTAACCACTCCCGGCGGGCTCACCTTGCGTGGCTTGGAGGCTATGCGAGAGGGCGGTTTCTCTCAAAGTATTATAGACGGCTTGCACGCCTCAACAAAGAAATAAATAGAATTTTTACAATGAACACTATATATAAACGTATTGCAGTGAAGGTGGGTAGTAACGTGCTCACCCGCCCCGACGGAACGCTCGATGTTACTCGTATGTCGGCAATAGTCGATCAAGTGGCAGCCCTGCGCTCAATGGGTGTGGAGGTAGTTCTCATATCATCGGGAGCTGTAGCAAGCGGCCGCAGTGAAATGCGCGGTATGCCATTGCGTCAGCTCGACACCGTTGGGCAACGCCAGCTATTCTCGGCAGTGGGGCAGGCTAAGCTCATAAACCGTTACTACGAGCTTTTCCGCGAGCATAATATACCTGTAGGGCAGGTACTTACAATGAAGGAGTGTTTTTCCACTCGCCGTCTCTACCTGAACCAACGCCACTGTATGCTGGTGATGCTCGAAAACGGTGTGCTCCCCATTATAAACGAGAACGACACGATGAGCGTTACCGAGCTTATGTTCACCGACAACGATGAGCTGTCGGGCCTTGTAGCCACAATGCTCGATGTGCAGGCACTCGTTATACTTTCCAATGTCGATGGTGTCTATAACGGTGTGCCCGGCAACGAAGGTGTCGAAGTTATTCGTCGCGTGGAGCAGGGTAAGGAGCTCTCCGATTACATTCAGGCAACAAAGTCGAGCTTTGGCCGTGGCGGTATGATGACCAAGTGCAATATTGCCGCAAAAGTGGCCGAAGAAGGCATTGCCGTGTATATTGCCAACGGCAAGCGCAATGACATACTCACATCTCTTGTAACAGCCCCCGAAAAAGTTGTCTGTACCTGTTTTGTGCCAAGTGCAACAACTGCATCGCCCATTAAAAAGTGGATAGCTCATAGCACCGGCTTCACAAAAGGAACCATTGTGCTAAAAGACGATGCCGTGCAGGCTGTGTGTGGCAGCAAGGCTGTGAGCGTGCTGCCCGTGGGTGTTGTGAGTGCCGAAGGCGACTTCAAGCAGGGCGACCTTGTGCAGCTTGCTTCGACCGACGGCACAGTGCTTGGTGTGGGGCGTGTGGCTTACGACAGCGATGAGATAAAAAACATAATAGGCAAGCACGGTTGCAGGCCTGTAATACATTATGATTATCTTTATCTTGAATGAAGATGACTAAAAAGTGTATTTGGTTCCCCAAATTTGGCTTCACTCGCAGTAAAACATTAAAGTAAACTTTATGTTTCGCTCGTTTGCACAAATTTTTTGCGTTACGCTTGCCTTCAAAATCCTCATTTACGCTTAGTAAACTGCGGTTTTTCAGGCTGCGCAAGCACACTGCTTATAGCGAACCTTTGCTGCACTCGCAGTAAAACATTAAAGTAAACTTTATGTTTTGCTCGTTTGCAAAAGCTTTAAACTACATCTTTTTATTCATCTCCCTGCAAAAAGAGGCTGCTAAAAAATACTTTTTAGTCAGCCTCATCGGTGAGTTTTGCAGCCGTTGGTCGCGTGAAGCATAGACGAAGTTTATGCCACGCGGGTGGTTAAAATCAAAGCGAGCCAATGAGATTGAAAATATAAAATAACTTATGAACTACAACGATATATTCAAAGAGGTTAAGAGCGCGTCGAGTGAGTTGCTCAAGTTGAGTGAAGAACAGGTTAATTCCTTGCTTTTGGCAGTAGCCGATGCTGCAGTGGAGCAGCAGGCGTCTATTCTTGCTGCCAATGAGCAGGATTTGTCGCGCCTCTCGCCCGACGACCCACGTTACGACCGTCTGCGTCTTACGCCCGCCCGCATTGAGGCAATAGCTGCCGATATGCGCAAGGTGGCATCACTCCCCTCGCCGCTTGGCCGTGTGCTCAAAGAGAGTGTGCTGCCCAACGGCTTGCACCTCACCCGCGTGGCTGTGCCCTTTGGTGTTATAGGTGTCATTTATGAGGCACGCCCCAATGTGAGTTTCGATGTATTTGCCCTCTGTATGAAGGCGGGCAGTGCTTGTGTGCTCAAGGGCGGCAGCGATGCCGAAATGTCCAACAAGGCCATTGTGGCAGTTATTCATTCGGTACTCGAGCGTTTGGGAATAAACCGGCAGGTAGTGGCACTGTTGCCCGTAGAAAGGGAGGCTACACAGGCACTTTTGTCGGCACGCGGCTTTGTCGATTTAATAATCCCCCGTGGCAGCAGCAGGCTCATAAATTATGTGCGCTCCAACGCCACAATCCCAGTCATTGAAACAGGCGCAGGTGTGTGCCACACCTACTTCGATGCATCGGGCGACCTTGCTATGGGTGCTGCCATTGTGAACAATGCAAAAACGCGCCGTGTGAGCGTGTGCAACGCGCTCGACTGCTTGCTGGTGCACAGTAGCCGTCTTGGCGACCTTGCCGCCCTCTGTGCCCCCCTGCAGCAGAGCAATGTAGTGATATATGCCGATGAAAAGGCCTATAATGCTCTTGCGGGCAGTTACCCTGCCACCCTCTTGCTGCCGGCTACCGAAGAGAGTTTTGGTACCGAATTCCTGAGTTATGCAATGGCGGTGAAAACCGTTGATACAGCCGATGAGGCCATAGCTCACATAGCAGTCTATGGCTCGGGCCACAGCGAGTGCGTGGTGGCTGCCGATGAGGCTGTTGCCAATATGTTCACACTGCTTGTCGATGCTGCTTGTGTGTATGTAAATGCCCCCACCTCGTTCACCGACGGTGCGCAGTTCGGGCTTGGTGCCGAAATAGGCATAAGCACGCAGAAACTGCACGCTCGCGGCCCTATGGCATTGGAGGAGATTGTTACCTATAAATGGATTATAAAGGGTAACGGGCAGGTGCGCCCCTGTTGATAGGTGTGCTACATGTTGGTTACATTGTTCATTTTTTTGAGTAACATATGTTACTCAAAAAAACGGAATGTATTGTACCATCGCATTTTTTGCTCGGCAAGCTCGCTTCCCTGTTTCTCGGCAAGTTTGTACCAGTGGAGTGCCGAAATAGGGTTTTTCTTTGTTCCGCGCCCTTTCTCGTAGCGGTACGCCACACGCTCCATTGCCACGGGGTGTCCCTTTTTTGCTGCTGCAAGGTACCAATAGAATGCCTTTTTGCGGCTCTTTCGCACGTATGTTCCGTTGTCGTAGAACTCTGCCAGTTTAAATTGTGCCTTTGTATGTCCTACATTTGCAGCGCGCGTGTAGTAATCTATTGTGGGTTGCTTGCGCAGTTTGCGTTTGCTCAATGCGGCAATAGAGTCCTGCTTTGCGTGCTTCTCGGCAAGTGTAAAGAGTGCTATGGGCTCGTTCTGCTCGGCAGCTTTCCCAAACCAATGGTATGCGGTGGTGCTGTCCTTTTCAACGCCTGTTCCTTTAAGGTAGCAGTCGGCAAGGAGTGTTTGCGATGGGGCATATCCGTTGCCGGCCGATTGAGTGTAGTACACAATGGCAAGCGAGTCGTTTTTATCGGTTCCCACACCGTGCATATAGCAGCTTGCAAGGTTGTGCAGTGCCTGTATGTTGCCCATATTCGCCACTGCACGGAACTGGCGGAACCCCTCTATGCTGTCTTTTGTGGTGCCGTGCCCCAGCATAAGGCACACTGCACGGTTAAATACTGCGTCGGGGTATCCGAGCGACGCGGCCTCGTTGAATAGCTCAAATGCCTTTTGGTAATCTTTGTCGCGGTAGTGAGCCCTGCCCTCCTCGTTCTTTATAAAGCAGTGGGCAAGCAGTTCGGGCTTGTCTATTCCGTTAATGTACTCCACCTCCTGTGGTGCCATTGCTGTTTGTTCTTTTTTTCTCTCGTTTTCACGAGTTTGGGTTATGCTGTCGGTGCTGTAAAAGGTACCGTCGGCATATCCCTCAATATTAACCGAAATATCCTTTGCTACTGCATTGTTATATAGCTCTACCTCAATCTTGCCGTTTTTGCTTGTTGCTTGTGGCACCCATAGCAGTGTGCGGCGGTAGTCGGGCGCGGCATTACTGTTGGGGTGAAGTTTGCTATAGTCGGGTGTGTAGAACTGTTTGCTTTCGGTATATCCATAGACCATGGTATAGCGTGAACTGCTGCGGTGGGCGAGCATCGGTATTATACTCGCAGCCTCCTCCTGCTCGTTGTATGGTATGAAGCAGGCAACATAGTTGGGGAGTTCGTCGTTCTTTTCTTCCCTTATACGGTGTTCAAAGGTGGTGGCGTCGGGCGAGCCGTCAATATCCCAGTTTCGCGGGGCTATACCCATTTTATTTTCAAACGAATTGTAGAAATTGTCGTAGTCGTAGGTTTTTATTCTTTTCTCCTTGCTACCGCCCGGGCGTGTCTCTTTTATATGTGCCCTGCGTGTTTTCTCGTCGGAACGTATAATAAATTCCTTGAAATTAAGCATTTTTCTTACGTTCACTCCTTTGGTATATTCTTCATCTTTGCGTGGTATGCTGTCGGGGTTGTATTCTCCGTCGATAACTATACTTTGTATCCAATAGCACCAGTTGAAGTTGTGTCGCCAGAAGGCACTGCGCAGAACATCGGCACAGTTGAGAGTGCCTTCATAGGCAGGGTCTGCTATGTAAACCTCGCTGTATGGTAAGTCGTTGTTGGTTACACTGTGTATAATGGGGTTATTGCTGTTGTTTGTTACGGACCTGTCAAACGCACTCCGTGTGTCGTAGTCGTCGTAAAAACTGTGGTGGGTATTCCTTGCACCCACGTGCTCTGCTCTGTTTACACTGAACGCGTGCAGCGATATCGGGTTGTCCACGGCCGGCCCGTCGTAGGTGGAGTATCCACGGGTGGGTTTGGTATATCCGGGGCTGTGAACGCTCTTCTTGTTCGTGAAATAGGTTACGTCCTGTGCATACTCCCACTCGTCGAGGAAATCGAGGCGCATTTCACTGCGTGGAGGGCGGTAGTTTTTTGGGTGTTTCTGTTTTGAAACCACCTCCACTTGTGTTAGCAGGTACTCAAAGGGGTTAATTTTTATTATCATCTCCCTCTCTCGGGCCAGTTCTTCTTCGGTGGCGGGCAGCCCTGTGTTGCGTTCCCAGTACTCGTAGAGGCGCATTGCGGGCGAGAAGTATCGTTGCAGGTTGAAGGTGAAGATGCTGTCTTTTGTGGATATGCTGTTGTTGCGTGGTGTGAGTTTTGCTATCTTTTTGCCTGTAAAGTCTTTTGTTTGCAGGTAGAATTCTCCGTTGGCATCGGTGCGGAAGTCGTAAATTGTGATGTTGCTGTCTCTGTACGATATTTCAAACTTCACCTTGCTGTCGGGCATATTTGCTATATTATACCTGTCGAGCTTGCCTATTTTGCGGTTGGGTGTTTTCTTTATAAAACGCCCTTTTATGGTTATTCCCTTCTCAACAGGCTCGTCAATGTCGGCTGTTTTGTTGCTCAGCTTGCTCCAGTCGTACGATGTCCAGCCGCGTGTGAGCATAATGAGGTCGAGCTCGCGTGCACGATTTTCGTTGTGGGTGTCAAAGTACCGTGCAGGGTTGGGAATATAGCCCTTTATTTCGCTGCCAAGCAGTAGGTAGGTGTATAAATTATGGTTGTAAGATGTTGTTATATTACCACTCTTGTCGGTTACCGCGAGTGAGAAGCTGCCACCGTTGGTTATTGGCTTGCCGTCTTCGCGCTCTATCTCAAGTTTTATCTTTTCGTGCGGTTGCAGGCTGCCGGTGCTGTTTTTTACAATGAGTTTTGCTGTGGAGCGGCTTCCGTCGCTTGTTTCGTCGTGGGCAATAAAAAAGAGACGTTCGGCATAGGGGATACCATCATCTACAAAAAGCACAACGCGGTTCACGCCCTCGGGCAGTGTGCTTTTGTCTATGGCAAAAAGCATATTGCGCTCGGCTGCCGGGAATCGTTCGTAATAGTTTGTCTTGCCACGGTGCAGCACGGCAAGGCCAAGCTCTGTGTCGGTGGTAAGGTTGTTTTTCACTGCTATGCACACTGTGCTGCCGTTGTTCTCTATCTCTATTACTGCGCCCTCTTTTTCGGCCTTCGGCAGGTGGAATTTTTCACTCTTTTTGCCTTGTTTAAGCAGGGCTGTGTATTTGGTTTTCTCTTTGGGTGTTATGGAGAATGTGCCCACTCCGTTATGTTCGGGTGTGGTGGTGAACATCTCCTCGCCATTGGCCAGAATTGTTATGCTCTTGTTGCTGTTTATGCCGTCGGTGCCAAATACTTCATAGGCAACCCTGCTTTCTATCCCCTCTACAAGGTGTCCTCCTTCGGGGAAGAATTTTACATCACACTCGGGCAGTTTACCGTTTTCCCACGCTACCTCTCTTTCGAGGCCTGTAACGGTGCTGTCCTTCTCCACATCTACAAGGAAGGCTCTTTTTCTATCGAGCATATTGCGAAAGGTCCAGTCGCCGTTCTTTACCTCGTCAAACACCGGGAATACTCGGCTGAATATGGCCTCTTTCCCGCGATTGAGCATATATCGTGTATAGGCTCTCACTTCGTAGTATCCCGAAAGCAACAGCCTGTTCAGCTCAAATTCTCCGTGGCAGCAGCCGTTGTTGTCTATTTTGTATTTGTTGGTCTTTACAACGTACCCCTCGGGTGCCACCAACTCCACGTATAGAACACGGCTCATTGTTGTGGGGGTGTCGTTGGTGCCGCTTGTTACGTATGCTTTGAACCACATTGTCTCGCCCAAAAAATAGGCATTGTTATCGAAATGCAGGTAAACACGCTCCTCGGGGAAGATGCTCTGCTTCACCACCGAGCGCACTATGAGGTTGTCGAGCGGGTTGCGCAACACCTTGCTACTGTCGTTTTGCGAGAATAGTGGTGCTGCAAGCATTGTCATAAGGCTTGCTATAAATGTCAGCTGTTTCATAATTTATCAGTATATGGGTGTTGAACCTATGAGTAACGGCCGTTTGTTGCTGTTTGATGCTATAGTTGTGGGTGTGCCGTTGTGGAATATAATATGTGCATCGTATTTGGTGTTTATGTCTTCCATGCCTGTTGCGGCTGCCCACTCCTTTGATTCAATATATTGCTTTGTGGCGGCTATTATTGTGGCTTGTATATCTTCTAATGTGTAGCTGCTGTTTTCGCCTATGCTCATTGAAATATTGCACCCTTTTGCGGTTATATTGCTTGCCCTGCCGTTTTTGTCGGCTGTAAACTGCATTCTTACACTGCACTTTTTCACACCGGCATCATTGCTTGTGAGCACTTCTTTCAGTTCTTTGTATTCGTAATATGTTTCGTGCGCATATTGCATAACCTCTTTGTTTGCGGGAGGTGTTGCCACTGTGGGTGTTTCTGCTGTGCTCTTGGCTGTGGTTTGTTGCACAGGAGCTTCGTTTGCAATAGGCTGTAGCCTTTTGCTCTTTGCTGTTAAGTTTTGTGTGGTTGATGTTTTTTGTGGCTTTTTATCTGTGGCAGTAATTTCTGTTTTGGGTGTGGCCACTGGTGTGGCGGTGGCAATAAACTTTCTTGCCGGTGTTGTGTAGATATATTCGGGCTCTGCAAAGAAGAGCATTAGCAGTGCTGCGGTGGGTATAAGATAAGCCCATTTTGCGCGTTGGAGTGCACCCGATTCCTTTTTGCGTGCCATCATCATAATTCTTTTTCGCACGTTGCTTGTGCCGAAATTATTTACAAGTGAAATAGCTTTGTTGCCCAATGACTTTCTTAAAATGAGCAGTTGGTATGCCTGTGTGTCGGTGTGGTTCTGCAATACATAGCGGTCGGCCTCATATTCGTGCAGTTCCCTTATGTCGTTTTCAAGCATATATATAAACGGGTTGAACCACTGCAGGGCCTTTACTACTCCAATGAGAAGCATATCATAGGAGTGTTTTTGGTGTATGTGCCCTTTTTCGTGCAGCAGTATCTCGGTGCCACACTCGTTGTAGTCGTTTTCCGATATTACAATGTGCCCGAACCAGCTGAATGCGGCACTATTGCCTGCGTGGCAGTGTATTGTTATCCCCTGTTGTTTGTCGGTCCACAGGGTGCCACGGTTTATGTGCTTTATTGTTCTTGCAACTCCCGCCACTCCCCACAGAAGTGCCACAGCCACGCCTGCAAGGTACAGTATTGCAGCATTTTCCCAAGTGAATATATCGTAGTGGTTGGCCGGTGCTGTGGCAAGAATGGTATTGTGCAGAGTCTCGGAAATATGTTGCTTCTCGTATATGGCTGCTTCTGTTGGAATCTCCACCTTGTAGCGCACAACAATGGCAGGCAGCATACCCGACACTATTACCGCACACAGCAGCAGGCGGCGGTTGAGGCTTGCAAAGCTCTCGCGGCGCAGCAATAGTGTAAACGGTATATACAACACCGCAAGGCACAAGGCCCATTTAAGTATGTATATGAGGGTTGCTTCCATAGTGGCTGTTTGTTGGTTACAGGGGGAGTGCTTGTTATCAGTGTGAGCTTTGTATTATCTCCAAAAGTTCCTTTATCTCCTGCTCGCTAAGCTGCTCATTCTCTACAAAATATTTTACAAACGAAGAGCCCGAGCCACCGAAGAAAGAGTCTTTAACATCTTTCATCACCTGTGTGGTGTAGTTGTCTTTGCTTATAAGCGGGTAGTAGGTGTGTGTCTTGCCGCTAAGTTTGCGGAAATCGACAAATCCTTTATTATATAATATTTTAAGGAATGTCGATACTGTGGTGTATGCCGGCTTGGGTAGCGGGTAGCGTGCGATAATTTCGTGTATGCAGCCACCGTCGGGCATGTCCCACAGAATTGTCATTACCTGCATTTCTGCTTTGGTAAGTGTGTCGTACTTTTTCTCTGCCATAATATTAAAATTTACCGGCTGTTTATTTTTTTTGCTGCAACAAATATATAACGAATATTTTAGAAATCTAATATTTTAGAAATAAATTGTCGGTTTATGGCGATATTTAACTTTTGTTATTAGTAATAGGAGGGTAGAGCTATTATCGGGCGCAGTCGCGCAATGTGATAAGAGCCTCGGGGCCCATATTAAAAAGGAGGTCGGCAATGCTTAAGCAGGGCTGGAACCCGTTGCGTTGTGTAAATACCTGGTAATAGGGCTGCGGAGTGAATCCTTTTGCCTGCGTGAGGGTTGCAGGCTCGGCCAGGCTGCGCAAGTCCTCGAGATTTTTTTTTGCCCTTTCCACCGTTGTTCCGGTGTTGCGTTCAAGGCCCAACAGATCGCACACTACCGCGTGCAGGCGCAGGTTGAAGTCCATAAGGAATCCATCGCGCTCTTCGTAAAAGTGGGCAAAGTCGTCGGCATAGTAATCGAAGAATGGGCTTTTGCGGTATGCGCTCACAATGGCGTTCCAGTGCAGGTGCCGCCAATTGCCGTGCTCGCTTATGCGTATGTCGCGCATTGCTTGCTTGCCACCCGTGTGCACAATGGGTATTGTGAGTGCCTGTGTGCCGTTTTCTGTGGCTATCACAGCGCGGTTGCGAAAGGTCTGCTTGGTGAAGGGGCTGCCGCCGTCAAACACTATTCCGTCGGCGGCGAAAAGGCGGGCATATAGTGGCACGGGTGCCAGGTATAGCGGGTGCGAGAGAATTTCCATTGCTGCTTTCTATTTATAGCTATCGACGAAGCGGAACAGGCGGTTCCAGCGTATCTTGCCATCGAACCAGCCGCGGTCTTTGTCGAGCGACAGCCATATAAGTATGGGCTTGCCCACAATGTGGTCTTCGGGAACAAAGCCCCAGCAGCGCGAGTCGGCACTCTTGTGGCGGTTGTCGCCCATCATCCAATAGTAATCCATTTTGAATGTGTAGCTTGTGCTCTCCTCGCCGTTTATGTATATTTTTCCGCCCTTTACTTTAAGGTTGTTGCCTTCATATACAGCTATGGGGCGTTCATAGATGGGGAGGTTTTCGAGTGTGAGTTCCACGCTCTCGCCACGTTTGGGAATCCACACAGGGCCGTAGTTGTCTATGGTCCAGCCGGTGTGGCCGTTAAGCGGGTATATGCCGCGTGTCTCCACATTTTCCACCGGTTCTATCGATTTTACAAGGCTTGTGTAGCTCTTTAGCTCGGCAAGTGTCTTTGCGGTGAGCGGTATAAGGTATCGGCCGTTGTAGTAGTCTTTCAAGTCGTCTTTGCTTATGCCCAGTTTGTGGCGTGTACGCTCGTTCATTGGTGCTGTGAACTCCACCCAATAGTTGAACTGTACATTCTCGGGTGCAGTGGTTTTAACACCGTTAATGTAAATCTCCTTGTCTTTTATTTCAAGAGTTTCGCCCGGGAGGCCCACACAACGTTTTACATAATTTTCGCGACGGTCAACGGGCCTCCACACCTTCTCACCGAATTGCTCGGGGTGGCGGGCCATATATTGGCTGCCCGCGGTGTAGTAGAGGTTATATACCGCACGCCTGCGCTCGGCTGTGAGGCTGTCCATTATGGGCTTGTTGGGGTAGAGGCTCTCGCCAATGTAGTAGCACTCGGCATAGTAGTCGATAACATTGGGGTTTGTGGTGGCGGTGTCGCCGGCGGGGTAGTTGAACACCACAATGTCGCCTTTTTCAATATCTTCCCACCCCTTAACGCGCTCATAATCCCACTGTATGCAGTCGAGGTAGCTTTTGCTGCCCGTTACAGGCATAGTGTGCTGGGTGAGTGGCATGCTCAGCGGGGTATGTGGCTTGCGGGGGCCGTAGTTCATTTTGCTCACAAAGAGATAGTCGCCCACGAGCAGCGATTTTTCGAGCGACGACGATGGGATTACATAGTTCTGGAAAAAGAAGAGGTTTACAAAATATACCGCCACAAGGGCAAACACTATTGCATCTACCCAGCTCATAATGCCACGCACGGTTTTGTTCTCGCTTTTCTTCCACCACCCCCAAGGGATAAATTTGGTAATGTAGTTGTCTATGATAAACGGTATAACAACTATTCCCAACCAACTTTTTACCCACACGAGGAATATTATGTAGAGCGTGAGGGCAATAGCAAGGCGTATGTAATCTTTCTTTGTGGGCTTTCTCATTTTGTAAATTACTTTTTGGTGCGGAATTTGAAACAGTTTTTAGAAGTCGAACAGGTCGTTCATGCCCAGGAGGCCGTTGTGCTCGTTCACATACTCCGCAGCAAGCACTGCGCCAAGTGCAAAACCGCTACGGTTCTTTGCGTCGTGGGTGATGGTGATGCTGTCGGCAGCCGAGTTGTAGGTAATGCTGTGTATGCCGGGTACCTCGTCGCGGCGTATGGCATCTATTTTGAGCTCATTCTCCTGTGGCTGCTTGCCTGTGGTTACACTGCCGTCGGGGTTGGTGAGGTCGCCCATAACCCAGGAGGCCTTGCGGTCGAGGTTCTCCAAAATACCCTCGGCAAGGGTAATAGCGGTGCCGCTGGGAGCGTCGAGCTTGTGTATGTGGTGTGTCTCCTCCATTTGAACGTCGTAGCCGGGGAAGCGGTTCATTATCTTTGCAAGGTAGCGGTTCACTGCCGAGAAGATAGCCACACCCAGGCTGAAATTGCTTGCCCAGAAGAGTGTTTTGCCCTCCTTCTCACACAATTCGCGCATCTCGGCCTCGTGGTCGCTGTACCAGCCTGTGCTGCCACTTACCACCTTTACACCTGCTGCCATAGCCTGCTTGCAGTTGTCATACGCCACGGTGGGGGCTGTGAATTCAATGGCAACGTCGGCCGAGCGGAATGCCTCGCTGCCGAAATCCTCGCGGTTGTCGATATCTATTATCGATACTATCTCGTGTCCTCTCTCAATGGCTATTTTTTCAATGGTTTTTCCCATTTTGCCATATCCTATAAGTGCAATTTTCATAAAGCGTTGTAATTTAATTGTGCGAAGATAGTGAAAAATCTGTAATCTCGCATCGCTTTATTTATTTAAGAGGTTAAAAGATGTTTTATTTGTTTTTGATATAAAAAAGTTGTTTGCTTTGTTAAAAGATATATCTTTGCAGTCTCAATTTTGACAGACATATTGTTGTTCTTGTTTACCGCCGAATTACCACATTGAGTAAAGAGAACAAAACACACAGAAAAGGACTTGTACATAAAGGTGCAGGCTCTTATAGCTGTGTGTGTGGTTGTGGTAAACCTCGGCGGTAACTATTTGGGTCTGCACCTCTTTTTGTGCCCTCTCAAATGCATATTGATTAATTTATTGTTTATCGCAAATATATCACTATCAAAACAACATCATTTATTAAGGCAACCATTTCTCTTGTTGTTGCCGTTATTATGCAGTCGTGTACCACGCATTTTTATTATCAGGTTTATGATGTCCAATCGGAAGGGTTGGATAGCAGTGATGATATGGTACTCTACAGCAACAAGGATTGTAAAATAATTTACGACTTTTGGAGTGAAGCCGGCGATATGAGTTTTTTCTTTATGAACAACACCGATAAAGATATATACATCGACCTATCTCGTTCATTCATCATTCGCAATGGTATTGCATACGACTATTTTTCTGATGCTGAATACACGAGTAGCGCAACATCTATGGCGGGTGCAAGTGCATCACTTGCAAAATCATATACACAATTCGGGTATGAGTTCCCAATGTGGACTCCTACCGTTGTTGCGCGAGGTGCGCAATTTACTGCAACCGGTGCAGTAGCAAAAAGTGTTACGACCAAAGAGCCTAAATTCATATGTGTACCGTCAAATTCGGCAAAACGCGTTGTGAGTTTCAATGTATCTGATTATGTATATTTGGATTGTGGCAACAAAAAATTGAACAATCCCAAGCGTGCATCTAAACGCATAGAATACACCAAGGAGAAAAGTCCATTGGTGTTTAGCAATAGAATTGTATATTATGTTGGTGACTCCGAAGATGGTGTCTCTATTGATAACTCATTTTGGGTGAGTGGATTTACAAATCATAGCCATAAAGATTTTTTTTATCAAAGAGCATAAAGTCGATTGTTTAAACAAATCTTTTAACTCAATTATCAAAATAGATAAATATAAATCTGCTAAAAGGTTTTATAACAAGTACCAGGCTCCAGGCAATGCACCAATGTTATATTGAATTTCAATATTTTCTATCTCATCAAAAATCTCTTTGCCAAAAATCTGCGCACAGGCTCGTCGTATAGTTTAAGGCTGGCGTAAGCAAGCAGAATGCTCACAATTATCACCATCACCGCCACACCCCAGGTTTCACCAAGTGTGTATAGTTTTTTCTCAATGAGCCACTTGTAGAAAATATACATTATGGGGTAGTGCACAATGTAGAGCGGGTATGAAATGTCTCCCAGGAATTTGTTTATGCGGCCGGTTACGTTGTCGCTGCAGCTGCCACAAGCACCCACCCACACTATGGCGGGGAACAGCAGAGCTATGCACAGGAATTCATAAAGGCTATTTATGCTTGCTGTGCCCGTAGATGCTATGTAGGGCACCGAGAATACCACAACGAGCAACAGTGTGCATATCCAGAATGCTCCTCTTACCTTGCTTGGCTTGAATGTGCGGGCAAGCAGCATACCCACAGTGAATGGGAAGAGCATACGCACAAGGCCGCCCCAAAAGTTAATGCTGTCGATGGCCCAGCCTACACCCACCATGTCATAGCCCGAAATGTTGCCTACAAAGAACCAGGCGTGTGCTACACCGAGTGCCACGGCAAGCAGTGCAAGGGCTTTGGTGGGCAGGCGGCGTATGAACAGGGCATAAAGTATATTGCCTATGTATTCGAACCACAGCGACCAGGTGGGGCCGTTGAGGGGGAACATCTCTCCGTTGCCGCGTATCTCGTGGGGCGCACCGGGCAGGGCGGGTATCATAAACATTGTGAGCAGGGTGGCTATCATCACCCAGCTTGTGGGTGTGGTGGTGCCGTTCCACTGCTTGCAGCCTTCGGTAAAGAAAGCAATTGCACCTATCACTGCACCCATTACAAGCATGGGGTGCAGGCGTATGAGGCGGCGTTTGAAGAAACCGCCTATGCTCATTTTACCCCAACGGTCGTCGTAGGCATAGCTTATTACAAAGCCCGAAAGTATAAAAAAGAAATCAACTGCAATGTGCCCGTGGTTCAGCGTGGTGATGAGGCCGTCGCCGGCTCCGTTTGTTGTTTGGGCAAAGGCAAAGCCCTCGAATATGTGATACCAAAGCACCAGCAAGGCGGCAACACCGCGCAGGCCGTCGAGTAGTTCGTAGTGTGGTTTTGTGTCGGCAAAATGTACCGATGAAAGGGTGGTTTTTTGCATGGTTTTCTTCGTTCTTTCGTGTTGCTTGGTTACAAATGTAACATATCCCGCCCAATTATGCAAACGCCACCTCTTAAGTTGGCATCTTCGCGCGCAATTTAATATAAATAATATTTTATGCTTTCAATTTAAAATTAAATGCCTATTTTTGTAAGTTGCTTTGTAAAATGCACCAAAAGCGCAGATAAAACAGAAAACAAAATATAAATCTTCTATGGAAAAGAAATTTAAAAGAACTTTGGTAACTTCGGCTCTGCCTTATGCCAACGGCCCCGTGCACATAGGCCACCTTGCAGGTGTGTATGTGCCTGCCGACATTTATGTACGTTACTTGCGCCTCAAAGGCGAGGAGGTGCTCTTCATCGGTGGTAGCGATGAACACGGCGTGCCCGTTACCATTCGTGCAAAGAAGGAGGGTATAACTCCGCAAGACGTGGTCGATCGTTACCACAATATAATCAAAGAATCGTTCGAGGGCTTCGGTATCTCGTTCGATGTATATTCGCGCACCACATCGCAGACACACCGCGAGCTTGCATCGGATTTCTTCCGCAAGCTCTACGACGAGGGCAAGTTTGTGGAAATGGAGAGTGAGCAGTACTATGACGAGGGTGAGCAACAGTTCCTCACCGACCGTAACATACGCGGTGAATGCCCCCGTTGCCACGCTGCCGACGCCTATGGCGACCAGTGCGAAAAGTGTGGTGCCACACTCTCTCCCGACGAGCTTATAAACCCCTACAACGCCGACTCGGGCAACAAACTTGTGAAGCGCAAAACCAGCCACTGGTACCTGCCCCTCGATGCCTATCAGCCCTGGCTAGAGCAGTGGATTCTGAACGACCACAAGGAGTGGCGCAGCAACGTGTATGGCCAGTGCAAGAGCTGGCTCGACACAGGTCTTAAGCCCCGTGCCGTTACCCGCGACCTCAATTGGGGTATTCCCGTGCCAGTGGAGGGTGCCGAGGGTAAAGTGCTTTATGTGTGGTTCGATGCCCCCATCGGCTACATAAGCAACACCAAAGAGTTGTTGCCCGATACTTGGGAGCAGTGGTGGAAGAGCGAGGATACACGCCTCGTACACTTCATTGGTAAGGACAATATTGTATTCCACTGTATTGTGTTCCCCACAATGCTTAAGGCTCACGGCGACTATGTGTTGCCCGACAATGTCCCAAGCAACGAGTTCTTGAATCTTGAAGACGATAAAATATCTACTTCTCGCAATTGGGCTGTGTGGCTCAATGAGTACCTTGTCGATTTCCCCGGCAAGCAAGATGTTCTGCGCTACGTGCTCACAGCCAATGCGCCCGAAACAAAAGATAACAATTTCACCTGGAAGGATTTCCAGGCACGCAACAACAACGAGCTTGTAGCCGTGTATGGTAACTTTGTGAACCGCGCTCTTGTGCTCACAAAAAAATATTTCGAGGGCAAGGTGCCCGCAGCAGGCGAGTTTACCGGCTACGACAAGGCCATAATTGCCGAGTTTGTAGATGTAAAGGACAAGGTTGAAAACCTGCTTGGCCAGTACAAGTTCCGTGATGCACAGAAAGAGGCTATGGAGCTTGCCCGCATTGGTAACCGCTACCTTGCCGAGACCGAGCCTTGGAAGGTTGCAAAAACCGACCTTGGCCGTGTGGCAACAATTTTGAACCTCTCTTTGCAATTGGTTGCCAACCTTTCTATTGTGTTCGAGCCCTTCTTGCCCTTCAGCAGCAAGAAATTGCGTGAAATGTTGCAGATGAGCACCTTCGACTGGGCAAGCCTTGGCAGCATCGGCCTGCTTGCCGAGGGCCACGAACTTGGTGAGGTGAGCCTTTTGTTCGAAAAAATTGAGGACGATGCCATTCAGGCACAGCTCGACAGATTGGAGAATATAAAGAAGGCCAACGCCGCTGCGGCATACAAAGCCAACCCGATACGCCCAGAGATTGCTTTTGAGGATTTTACAAAGGTTGATATACGCGTAGGCACTGTGCTCGAGTGCACCAAGGTGCCCAAGGCCGACAAATTGTTGCAGTTTAAAATAGATGACGGCTTGGAGACACGCACCATTGTTTCGGGTATTGCCAAGCAGTTCAAGCCCGAGGAACTTGTGGGCAAGCAGGTGTGCTTTGTGGCCAATCTTGCGCCCCGCACAATGCGTGGCATAGTGAGCCAGGGTATGATTCTCAGTGCCGAGGACAACGAGGGCAAGCTTTCGCTTCTCACCGTTGCTCCTACTGCTAAACCCGGTAGCGAAGTTAAGTAATGAGCAGCAAGGCAACCGATACACTTAAAAATGCCGTCGCAAAGAGTTTTCTTTGGGGCGGCATGAGCAATGCTGTGTGTCAGTTGATGAGTGTGCTCTTTGGTGTGTATCTGGCACGCATACTCGGCCCCGACGATTACGGGCCCATAGGTATGCTTGCCATTTTCAATGCCATTGCAAGTTCATTGCAAGAGAGTGGTTTTGTGGCTGCCATTGCCAATCGCAAGAGCGTGGGGCACGACGATTACAATGCCGTCTTCTGGTTCAGTGTAATAACGTCGTTCATCATATATGCCGTGCTCTATGCCGCCGCCCCGTTTATAGCCGATTTCTTTAACCAGCCTGTGCTGTTGTGGCTTGCAAGGTTCAATTTCACAGCCTTTGTTATAAACGGTTTCAGTGTAGCCTTCTCAGCCTATCTGTTCCGTGAGCTCAAGGTTAAGCAACGCTCTATAGCTGCGGTGCTTGCTCTCTTTACCTCGGGAATCATAGGTATTGTGCTTGCTGCCAACGGGTACTCCTATTGGGGAATATCTATGCAGCTTATAACCTATGTGCTTGTGCGCCTGTTGGTCTATTGGTACTACACCCCGTGGAGGCCCACATTTAAAGTGCATTTCTACCCCCTGCGCTACCTTTTTGCGTTCAGTTATAAACTTCTTATCACAAATATATTCCAGAAGTTAAATTGGAATGTTTTTTCGTTTGTGCTTGGCAAGTTTTACACCCGCACCGATGTGGGCAACTACTCAAAGGCGGCCGATTGGTTCCGTATGGGCAGTGATATGGTGAATGTAATGGTAAACACTGTGGCACAGCCTGTGCTTGCCAGGGTGGTCGATGACAATGAACGTCAGTTGCGCGTGTTCCGCAAGATGTTGCGTTTCACGGCCTTTATCTCATTTCCGTTGCTTTTTGGCCTTTCACTTGTGGCGCACGAGCTTATAGTGGTGGTGCTCACCGACAAGTGGGTTGAAAGTGCCCGTATGTTGCAAATACTCTGCCTGTGGGGCGCATTTATGCCCATACAGTCTATGTTTACCAACCTGCTTGTGAGCTGTGGCCGCACAAACACATTTATGTGGAGCACCATAGCACAAGGGCTTTTGGTGTTGGTTATGTTGCTTGCAATGCGCTCTTTGGGCATAAAACCAATGCTTGTAGCCTATTGCGTGTTTAATATTGCCTGGCTCTTCTTGTGGTGTGTTCTTGTGAAGCGCGACATTGCGCTTACCATAAGAATGTTTGTTGCCGATTTCTTGCCATTTATGCTTGTGGCCCTTGTGGCGATGGCTCTTGCTGCTTATGCTACAGCCGGAGTAGATAGTATGGTGGTATTGTTGTTGCTGCGTGTTCTGCTCGCGGCTTTGTTCTATTTTATTTTATGTTTTTTGTGTCGTTTCGAGGAATTGCGTGAATCCATCGCCTATCTTCTGCGTCGCAAGAATAACAAAGATTAGTTTATGAAAAAGATACTGTTCGACAATCAGATGTTTACCTTTCAGCGGTTTGGTGGGGTTACACGTTATTTTGCCGACCTCATATACAGCCTGCCTGCCGATGAATTTGAAGCATCGTTGCCTATGCACTTCTGCGAGAATCACTATATTACAGAAACCTATAAGCAGAATTTCTCTTCTTTTTCTTTCCCAAGTTCCTACCGCCTGCGTCGCCGTCTTTATCAGCCTGTAAACAGGCTCTTTGCCTGGCGTGCTTTGAGAAAGGGCAATTACGATATTTTCCACCCCACGTACTTCAGCCCCTATTTCTTGGGTGCGTTGGAAAAGAATAAAAAACCGTTTGTGCTCACAGTGCACGATATGGTTTTTGAGCGTTATCCGCAAGATGTGCTCATATACGACCGCACAATACAACATAAAAAGCTACTTGTAGAGAAGGCTGCGCACATTATTGCCGTGAGCGAGAATACAAAACGCGACATTGTGGAGATTCTTGGCACGTCGCCAAGCAAAATATCGGTAGTGCATCACGGCTACCGCGCTGTGGGCAGTGTAGCCGAGCAACTCTTCGACAACTATGTGCTGTATGTAGGTGAGAGAAAGGGCTACAAGAATTTCCTTCCGTGGCTGTCGGCGGTGAGGCCGCTACTTATGAAGTACCCTACACTGCGCATTGTGTGCACCGGCTCACCCTTCAGCAGCAGTGAAGCCGAGTTGTTTGCAAAATGGAACATTTCGGACAGGCTGGTGCATATTGCAGCCAACGATGCACAAATGGCATCGCTCTACCGCCACGCACTCTGCTTTGTGTTCCCGTCGCACTACGAGGGCTTTGGTATTCCCATTCTCGAGGCTTTCTACAATGGTTGCCCCGTGTGCCTGAGCAATGCCAGCTGTTTTCCCGAAGTAGCCGGCGATGCAGCAATATATTTCAATCCGCACGATGCTCAGTCTATGGCCGATGCTCTGCAGGAGCTTATAGCCTCGCCCGCCCTGCGCGACGATTTGCGCCTGCGTGGCCTGCAACGTTCAAAGGAGTACTCACTCGAGCGTATGGTGCAACAAACTTGTGATGTTTATCGTAAATTATAAAAATACGGCTATGCCTGTGTAAAAAGTATATTTTATGAAGAATTTTAATTTTAAGAGCCTCTACCCTCACCTGTTTGCGGTACTTGCCTTTTTGTTGATGACAGGGATATATTTTGCTCCTACATTGCAGGGGAAAGACCTTGTGCAAGACGATGCCATAAATTCCCGTGGCTGGGGGCAGGATTTGCGTGAGTATCACGAGGAGACGGGCGAGTATGCCCACTGGTCCAATGCAATGTTCGGTGGTATGCCTGCCAACTACACATATATGCCCGAGTCTTCTAATGTGTTCCGCCACATAGGCCGTTTTCTCACCCTCTCTTGGCTTGGCTGGACAGGCCGCCACAATGGGTATATTTTCCTTTCGTTTATATGTTTTTATATATTCCTGCTATCGATGGGCTGCCGCTCGTGGCTCAGCTTTATGGGTGCCGTGGCCTATACTCTGTGCTCCTATAATTTTATAATCATAAATGCGGGGCACATGAACAAAGCCCTGGTTATGGCTACAATGGCTCCCATTATTGGCGGTGTGGTAATGTGCTACCGCGGGAAGTTGCTTTGCGGCAGCCTTGTAACGCTCATTTTTGCAGGCCTTAATATATATTGGAATCATCAGCAGATAAGTTATTACCTCCTGCTCACTCTGCTAATATTGGCTGTTGTTTATGGCGTTTTTGCAGTGCGCGAGAAGGCCTTTGCCCCCTTCCTTAAAGCTACCGGGGTGCTTGCTGTTATTGCCGTGCTTGCAATATTGCCCTCTGTGGGGCAGCTGTGGCCCACAATGGACTATACAAAAGAGAGCGTGCGTGGTGGTGCCGTGCTACAGCCCAAGGGTAGCGAGTCTGCAAGTTCGGGCCTCGACATCGACTATGCCTATGCGTGGAGCTATGGTATAGATGAAACACTCACGCTGCTCGTTCCCAATATCTATGGTGCAAGTTCGCACTACAACCTGGGTACCGATTCCGAGGTTTATAAAGTTCTTCGCCCTGCCTATGGTGCTTCGCAAGCAAAGCAGGTGGTTAAGCAGATGCCGGCCTATTGGGGAGCACAGCCTTTTACGTCGGGCCCTGTATATGTAGGTGCCATTGTGTGTTTCTTGTTTGTGCTTGGTATATGTCTTGTAAAGGGGCGTGAGCGTTGGTGGCTTGTTGCCGCCACCTTGTTGTCGCTGGTTATGGCGTGGGGAAAATATCTGCCTTTGGTAAATAATTTCCTTTTCTACAATTTGCCATTGTACAATAAGTTTCGTGCCCCATCAATGGCTTTGGTCATAGCCTCGCTCACAATGGTTACATTGGGTGTTCTTGCCGTGGCTGAACTTATGAAACGTCGCAAAGAGGGCGGTTGTGAAAAAGAAATTACCCGTGCGCTTGTAATATCTTTTGCAGTGTCGGGCGGTCTATCGCTGTTGCTTGCTCTTTTTGGTGGCAGCATCTTCGATTTTTCTGCTCCCGGCGATGGTGGCTACCCCTCGGTACTTGCTGACGCTTTGCGTGCCGACCGCGAGAATATGCTCATATCCGACGCTTGGCGTTCCTTCCTCTTCATTGCCGCAGCTTTTGCAGCTCTGTTGGTTTATGTGCGCACAAAGGTACGTGCCGGCTACGTTGTGGCCATTCTCACACTGTTGGTGTTTGCCGATTTGTGGGTGGTCGATAAGCGTTTCCTTTCGTGGGATATGTTTGTGCCTAAACGCGCAGCAACAGAAATTACTCCCACGGCTGCCGATAAAGCTATAATGCGCGACACCGACCCCGACTACCGTGTGCTGAACCTTGCCACAAGTACATTCAACGATTCTCGCACCTCTTATTTCCATAAATCGGTGGGTGGCTACAGCCCTGCAAAGTTGCGTCGCTACCAGGATATAATAGATACATATTTCAGCAATGAACTGAATATGAACGTGCTCAATATGCTCAATGTGCGCTATGTTATAATTCCCTCGGAAGAGGGTGGGCCGCAGGTGCAGATGAACCCCGGTGCCTTTGGCAATTGTTGGTTTGTCGATACAATTGTGTGGGCCGACACTCCCGACGATGAAATTCGCATGATAGGCGAGGGCGACCTCCTCTCTTGTGCGTTCATAGAAAAAAGTTGGCAGGAACAGTTTAACGGCAACAAGGAGTTTTGCAACCCCGTGGATTCCGCTTCGTATATAGTGCTCGACGAATACAAGAACCCCGGGCACATAACATACAAGAGCAATGCGCAGGCTGCACACCTAGCTGTGTTCTCCGAGGTGTATTACAAAACCTGGAAGGCTTATATTGACGGCAAGGAGGTACCCTTGTTGCGTGCCAACTATCTGTTGCGTGCCTTGCCTGTGCCTGCCGGTGAGCATGACATTGAATTGCGTTGTGTCGATGAGGTTATTCTTGCGTCGGCAAAAATATCATTTATATCGTCGTTGCTTGTAGGAGCACTTATATTGTTGCTTGCAGGAGCTTTGGTATATAAAAAGGTAAAGGAGTAGTGTACAATGGCTTTAAGACCAAAATTTTCCATAATAACAGTTACATACAATGCTTCGTCGGTTATTGAGCCTACGTTGCAGAGCGTTGCTGCGCAGAGTTACAAAAATTACGAATATCTGCTCATCGATGGTGCCTCTACCGACGACACAGTGAGCAAGGCGGTGGCTACGGGTATTGAATTTGCTCACATAGTGAGTGAGGGCGATGCCGGTCTTTACGACGCAATGAACAAGGGTATTGCGCTTGCCAAAGGCGATTATCTCTGTTTTCTCAATGCGGGCGATGCACTTTATGCCCCCGACACGCTCGAACGTATGGTGGCTGCAATAGAAAATATGCCATCGCTGCCTTGTGTAATATACGGTGAAACCGCCGAGGTTAATGAGCAACGCTGCTTTGTGCGTATGCGCCGCCTGCAAGCACCCGAAAATCTCAATTGGAAAAGTTTTAAAAAGGGTATGTTGGTGTGCCACCAGGCATTTTTTGTACGGCGCGACCTTGCACCTCTGTACGATTTAAAATACCGCCTTTCAGCCGATGTAGATTGGTGCATAAG
Source organism: Bacteroidaceae bacterium (assembly GCA_017481875.1). Classification (GTDB taxonomy): domain Bacteria; phylum Bacteroidota; class Bacteroidia; order Bacteroidales; family Bacteroidaceae; genus HGM04593. Next base: position 47,535 of record JAFUOP010000038.1, on the reverse strand, counting down.
GGTGATGAAAAAATCGTCGGTGCTTGTTAATACTCACACAACCATAATAAATTATTTGCAAAACGGGTTATCTTTGCAGAATCACAGAGCATCGCTCATAGAACGTTTCAATATTATGTGCAAGCACTACGGTGTGCTCTCCACGGTATTGCACCACGTGTGGTTTGTACTTAGAGCAATAATTAAGAAATAACTAACCAAAATTTACAAATATGTTCAGTAAAGAGACTTACATTAAACGTCGCGAGGTTTTGAAAAAGAGTGTGGGCAGCGGTCTGTTGCTTTTCCTGGGTAATGGTGAAGTGGGCGTGAACTATGCCGACAATGCCTACCATTTTCGCCAGGATTCCACCTTTCTCTACTATTTTGCTTCCGATTATTCGGGGCTTGCAGCGGTTATTGATATTGATGAAGATAAAGAGATAATCTTTGGCGACGAGCTCACAATAGATGACATTGTGTGGACAGGCGTGCAGCCCACCATACGCGAAAAGAGCGAGCGCGTGGGCATTGCCATAACCAAGCCTATGAGTGAGCTTGCCACATATGTGAAGGCTGCCCAAAGTAAGGGGCAAAAGATACATTTCCTTCCCCCTTACCGTGGCGACCACAAGGTGTGGTTGCAAGAGCTTCTTGGTATTAATCCCGCCGAGCAGCAGGCTGCCGTGTCGATGGCTTTTGTGAAGGCTGTAATTGCACAGCGTAACTACAAGACTGCCGAAGAGATTGAGCAGATAGAAGAAGCCGTGAATGTGTCGGTAGATATGCACTGTGCTGCTATGCGTGCCGTGCGCCCGGGAACTACCGAAGCCGAGATTGTGTCGGTGGTGCAGGCCGAGGCTGCAAAGCACAATTTTAACCTCTCGTTCCCCATCATAGCTACAGTGAACGGCCAGACACTGCACAACCACGCATATGGCACCGAGCCTTTGCGCGAGGGGCAGATGTTCCTGCTCGATTCGGGTTGCGAGAATGCTATGCACTATGCGGGCGACCTCACAACCACTATGCCTGTGGGCAAGCAGTTTACCGAGCAGCAGCGTGTTGTGTGCAATATATTGCGCACAGCTCATCTTGCCGCGCTCGATGCAATAAAGCCGGGCGTGGAGTACCGCGATGTTCACCACACCGTGCTCACTGAAATAGCTAAAGGTATGATAGACTTGGGCCTTATGAAGGGCGATGCTGCCGAGGCCGCCCGTGTGGGTGCCGCCTGTATGTTCCTGCCCCACGGCCTTGGCCATATGATGGGCCTCGATGTTCACGATATGGAGAATTTAGGCGAGCTTTATGTGGGTTACGAAGAGGGCCGCTCAAAGAGCACTCTTTTCGGCTGGAAGTCCTTGCGCCTTGTCAAGGCGTTGGAGCCCGGTTATGTTTTCACCGTGGAGCCCGGTATTTATTTTATCCCCGACCTCATAGATAAATGGCGTGCCGAAAAGCAGTTTACCGATTTTATATGTTACGACAAACTCGACGCTTGGCGTTCCTTCGGTGGCATACGCAACGAGGAGGATTACTATGTGTTCGAGGGTGGTGCCCGTCGCCTGGGTAAGTACAAGCCTATGTCGCCCGAGGAGATTGAAGCCGAACATAATAAATAATGGTTATGACGAAAAACGATTCCTCAATAGAGAAATATATTTATCCAACAGGGCTTGCTTTGCTTGCCTTGTTGGTTTTTAAGTATATATTCAACCCCCAAATAGATATTAACGGTGATAACTGCTACTATTATGCATTTGCTTCGGCATTGGCTGCAGGCGAGGGTTATGTCGATGTCGCAGGTGAGCCGTCGGCACTCTTTCCTCCGGGCTACCCGTTGCTTATGACGCCCCTGCGCTTTATAACCGACAGCGTGGTGGCACAAAAGGTGATGAACCTGCTTTTCCTCTTTGGGGCTGTGATGCTGCTATATTTCAGCTTGCTTGCTGTGGAGGTCAAACGCTTTATTTCTTTTGTTGCTTGTGCTGCAGTGCTTGTTACGCCACACCTGCTCGAGTTCTCCACAATGATGATGAGCGAGGCTTCGTGTGTTCTTTTTATAGCTCTCTCGCTGTGGGCCTATCTGCGTGTCTGTTCCGTTATGCAAGGCACAAAGGCTCTCCCCTGGCGTTCCCCTTGGCTTTGGGTTTTTCTCTTTTCTGTTGCATACTCCTTTTTAATCCGCACACAGGCCGTGGTGCTGTTTATCGCATTTTTTGCGGCTTTGTTAGTGGTCCGTCGCTTTAAGCTGGCCGCTTTGCTTGTGGTTGTTTTTGCCACTTGTTGGTCGCCCTGGGCCTTGCGTAATGCGGCATTGGAGCTTGGGCAGTCGCGCTATGTGAGCCAGATAGATTTTTCAAATATTTGGGGCAACCTTGAAATGCTTGTTGTTCAAGCGATTCCCGAGAGTGTGATACCTTTTGTGTCTGTGCAATATAAAACACAGCCCTCTTTGCTGTTGTATGTGCTTGCGGTGTCTATGTTTATAGTTGTCATTTATGGCTTTTTAAAATTGAAAAACCTGCGCGTGGTGTTGCCGCTATTGCTTCTTGGGAACATTGCCATTGTATCTATAATGAATACCCCGAGCAGCTACCGTTATATGATAATTGTGCTGCCGTTTATCACAGCAGGGCTTGTTGTGGGGCTTTGGAATCTCATAAGCCTTGTAGCAACTCGCCTGCTAAAGCGTTCCATTGGTTCGTGGGTTATGTTGTTGCTTTTTGTGCCACTGCTGTTTACTGCAAGTGATAAAAGCAAACACACAATATTCGGTCTGCACAAAAATGCTGCTGACGGCTATCCAATAACGTTGAAGAATTTTATTGCAATGGGCGATGCTGTGGCAAAATATCCCGATGCAAAGATTGTAGCATCGCGCAAGCCGGAATTGCTTTATGTGCATTCGGGTGTGCGTGGCAAGCGTTTAAAGGAGGAAAAGACCAACGTTGCAATACTCAATCATATGCTCGACGAGAATATAGATTACCTGGTATTGGAGAATATGGGATTTAAATACACTTATGATGTGCTTTATCCTTTTGTGCAACAGCATAGTGATTTCTTCGAGTTGCTTAAGTACACTAATCAACCGACATCAATTCTTTTGAAATTTAAAAAGAAGGAGGCTGCACAGTGGCTCAAAAGCAATGGGCACAGGTGGTAGTTTTTTGCAATTTTAAAATAATTTTAAAAGATAAAATTTTCCACTACCCCCGCCACAATACATTGTGGCGGGGGTAGTGGCTTTTTTGGTTTTCCCTGTTGATTACTTTCTATTAAAATGTATGAATTTTATATATATAAATTTGCGGGAATTCATTATATTCGCAAAAGAATAGGTTCACTCCCGATTTCATCGGGAGTGATTAAAAGGGAATCGGGTGCAAATCCCGAACAGTCCCGCTGCTGTGAATCTCCGGCGACATCGAGGCAACACCTTTTGCCACTGATTTTTATCGGGAAGGCTGCCGAGATTAGGAGTAAGTCAGAAGACCTACCATTCATTAAAGGCTGTTGCTACTCGTGGGATAGGGCGCAGTGCGAAATATTTATCAATACACAATGTTCAAAGTCAAATGATTCAGACTGTTGTTAAGCGCGATGGCCGCATCGTGGGTTTTAATGAAGAAAAAATTGTAACAGCCATTCGTAAGGCTATGCTCCACACCGAAAAGGGTGAGGATATGGCACTCATACGCCAAATAACCGACCACATCTCCTTCCGTGGAGATTCGCAGATGACCGTGGAGGCCATTCAAGATATGGTGGAAATGGAGCTGATGAAGAGTAGCCGCAAAGATGTTGCGAAAAAGTATATAGCCTATCGCAACCAGCGTCGCATTGCCCGCAAGGCAAAAACGCGCGATATGTTCCAGGAGATTATAAACATAAAATCCAATGACATCACCCGCGAGAATGCCAATATGAATGCCGACACCCCGGCAGGAATGATGATGAAATTTGCCAGCGAAACAACAAAGCCCTTTGTCGATGATTTCTTGCTCGACGAGGAGGTTATGGAGGCTGTGCACAACAGCTACATACATATCCACGACAAGGATTACTATCCCACAAAAAGCCTCACCTGCTGCCAGCACCCTTTAGACCACATACTTAAAAATGGTTTCTGCGTGGGGCACGGCGAGTCGCGCCCTGCAAAGCGCATAGAGACAGCCAGCGTGCTTGCCTGCATATCTATGGAAACCGCGCAGAATGAGATGCACGGCGGCCAGGCAATCCCCGCCTTCGATTTTTATATGGCACCATACGTGCGCAGCACATTCATTGAAGAGCTTAAGAGCCTTGAAGAGCTCACTTCGGCAAGCTATGAGCATCTTTATAACCGCGAGGTGAGCGATTATGTGGAGTGCCCGCTCGATTTCCTCTCGGGCGACGAGCGCATAGTGCAGCACGCAATGAACAAAACCGTGAAGCGTGTGCACCAGGCAATGGAGGCTTTCATACACAATATGAACACAATACACTCACGTGGTGGCAACCAGGTGGTGTTCAGTTCCATAAACTACGGTACCGACACATCGGCCGAGGGGCGTTGCGTCATTCGCGAGCTGCTGGGCAGCACCTATCGCGGTGTGGGTAATGGTGAAACAGCCATCTTCCCCATACAGATATGGAAAAAGAAACGTGGCGTGAGCTACCTGCCCACCGACCGCAACTACGACCTCTACGAGCTTGCCTGCAAGGTGAGTGCCCGTCGTTTCTTCCCCAACTTTCTGAACCTCGATGCCACATTCAACCAAAGCGAGGAGTGGCGTGCCGACGACCCCAAACGCTACATACACGAGGTGGCTACAATGGGCTGCCGCACCCGTGTGTTCGAGAACCGCTTTGGCCCCAAAACATCTGTAGGTCGCGGAAACCTCTCATTCTCCACCGTGAATATAGTGCGCCTTGCAATAGAGTGCATGGACATTGAAAACAAGGAGCAGCGCATTGCGCAGTTCTTTGCAAAACTCGATAATATACTCGAACTCACTGCCAAGCAACTGCACGAGCGTATGGAGTTCCAGCGCACCGCATTTGCAAAGCAATTCCCCCTGCTTATGTCGGCTCTTTGGGTAGGTAGCGAAAAACTCAAGCCCACCGACACCATTGCCTCTGTTATAAACCAAGGTACCTTGGGTATAGGTTTTATAGGCCTTGCCGAGTGCTTGGTTGCACTCACAGGCCGGCACCACGGCGAGAGTGCCGAATCGCAGGAGCTTGGAGTGAAGATAATAACTTATATGCGCGACCGCGCCAACGATTTCTCGGAGCGTTACCAGCACAACTACAGCGTGCTTGCCACTCCGGCCGAGGGCCTTTCGGGCAAGTTCACCCGTGCCGACCGTAAGAAATTCGGTGTCATTGCAGGCATTACCGACCGCGACTACTACACCAATAGCAACCACGTTCCCGTCTATTACAAATGCAGCGCACGCCACAAGGCCGAGGTTGAGGCTCCCTACCACGCCCTTACGGGTGGTGGCCACATATTCTATGTGGAAATTGACGGCGATGCCACCCACAACCCCGATGCCATTATGCGTGTGGTGGATATGATGGATAAGTATAATATTGGTTACGGCTCGGTGAACCACAACCGCAATCGCTGTCTCGACTGCGGCTACGAAAATTCAGACAAGGAACTGAAGGTCTGCCCCAAGTGTGGCAGCACCCGCATTGATAAGCTGCAACGCATCACAGGCTACCTTGTGGGCACCACCGACCGCTGGAACAGTGCCAAGCTTGCCGAGCTTAACGACCGCGTTATACACGAATAAAAATGTTATATATCCTCGATATATTAGAAGATACAACCGTCGATGGGCCGGGGTTCCGCACCTCGGTCTATTGTGCAGGTTGCCCCAACCATTGCCCGGGCTGCCACAACCCGCAGTCGTGGGATATTGCCAACGGCCGTGCGATGGAGACTTCCGAAATTCTTAAAAAAATCCTTGCCGACCCTTTTGCCGATGTTACCTTCAGCGGTGGCGACCCTATGGCGCAGCCGCAAGGCTTCACCGAGCTTGCTATTGCCATAAAGCAGAAAAGCACCAAGAATATATGGTGCTTCACCGGCTTCCTGTTCGAAAATCTACTGAAAAACCCCGTTCAAAAGGAACTTTTAAAGTATATCGATGTGCTTGTCGATGGTCCTTTCGTTGAGGCCTTAAAAGATGAGCAACTACGTTTCCGTGGCAGCAGCAACCAACGTGTGATAGATGTTTCCGCTTCGCTTGCAGCCGGTAGTGTTGTGCTTGTGGAGGGTATGTAGAAAGAAATTTACTTTTTCACGCTGTTTTCTTGTATAAATATGTTGTGAGCGCATATATCGCAACACCGCTTGCCACGCCGGCAATGCCGTCTATCAGGTAGTGTGCTTTTATATACACCGTTGCGCAGCATAGCAATAGGTAGAAGGGTAGTAGTGTGAACATAAGCCCTTTGTGGCTTCTGCGGGCAAGCAACATAAGTATTGTGGATATTCCTATGTGCGAGCTTGGGAAGGCTGCCGTGGGCCGCTCGCCCGATTCTTGCGCTGCATTTACAAGCGATGTGAAGAAGCCTCCTTTATTGGCTTGAGGTATTGTTATTTCGGGGTTTAGGTTAAAATAGTCGCCTATTGCGGGGTAGGGGCCTGCGGCGGCAACGGCATCGCCTATCACGGGGAAATAGAATTGCGGCCCGGCAACAGGGACAAACATATATATAAAATAGTAAATAAAGAACGATGCCATAATTACGAATGTGCAACGCTCCACGTCGCGTGCCTGCTTGAAGAAATACCACGTTACCATAGTGAATATCATTGGGTAGTATGCCCAATAGCCCATATTGAAGGCCTCGCGCCACAGTGGGTGGCTGCATACCTGCTCAAATAGTATGGCGGGCTGGCAACCGAAAATGCTGAACTCGGCTGTGGCAAATAGGTGGTCGAGGTTGGGGAATATGCGGTTGAATTCAAAGGTGTCGGGGTACCAGTAGGCTAGCAATGCCATCTGCGATGCTATGCGCAGGTAGCGTGTAAGTGGCGACGGGTAGAGGGTATAAAGGTATATGACTGTGAATGTGCCTGCAGCTATGAAAAAACGCCCCATAAGCATCTCTTGTGGGTTTTGCAGGCTGTTGAAGAATATGATGATGAGCAGGGTGGTGAGTAGGTTGTATATGAGGTTGAGGCTCTCCACGGCGAGGAATTGTGTTTTTCCTTCCTCTCTCTTAAAAAAATCTATAACCATTTTTCTTGTATATACCATTGTATTGTCTCTTCTGTTCCTTTGCGCAAGTCGTAGTCGGCTTTAAAGCCAAGCTCCTCTTCTATGGGTGTGGTGTCGCACAGCCAGTTGCGCTGCTTCATTATATTGTATTTGTCGCTGTTGAGTGTTGCCGGTTTTTTGGTTATGCGGGCAAAAAAATCGCTCACCGTTGATATTGCTTTGAGCACAAACAGGGGCGCGGTTATGTGCAACACTCTATTTATGCCCAAGCTCTCTTGTATGTAGTCGCTGAAACTGCGGCTGCTGTACCCGCGTGGCTCGCTCACAAAGTAGCAACGGTTGGTGGCCTCTTTTTCCACGGCAAGATATATGGCCTTTACAAGGTCTTTAACATAAATGAATGTGATGGTCTGTTTTTTATAGCCCACGGCAAAGTCTATGTGTTTTTTTATGCTCACCGCCATTTGGTAGTAGTCGCGCTCACGCGGGCCATACACGCCTGTGGGGCGCAGAATAATGTATGGCACCCCGCAGTGTTTTATGTATGCCTCTGCCATTAGCTTGCTGTGGCCGTATGCGGTGTTGGGGATTGCCTGGTCGCTCTCTTTTATGGGTGTGTGCGGCTCCTCTTCCCTCACCGGGCCGAATATGCTGAGCGAGCTCAGGTAGATGAGCTTTTGTGGGGCTGTTTCGCTCTTTTTAAGTGCCTCTACAAGGTTCTTTGTACCCTCGTAGTTTATTCGTAAAAACTCCTTTTTATCGAGACATTTTGTAACGCCTGCGGCGTGTATCACATAGTCCCACGTGCCGTTCTCTTTCTTGAACGCGGCAAGCTGCTCTTGCAGCCTCTGCTCGTTGTTTATGTTTAGTTCTATGAACCGTGTTTCGGGGTGTTGCAGGTATTTGCGGCTGCTGCCGGCTCTTATGCCGGCCCACACCTCATAGCCGGCTGCAATTCCTTGCTCCACAATGAAGCTGCCAATGAAGCCGCTCGCTCCTGTTACGAGTATCTTTTTCTTGCTCATTATCTTTTTGCAATATTTTGTGTGCAAACTTACAACATTTTTGTCGTTTACTCTATTTTATACCCGAAAAAGTGTTTTTGGTAATATAGCAACCTGCCACCGTGCGCTGCCGGTTATCTTTGTGGCTGTTGTTTGAATCATATGCTTAAAAAATTAAAATCGCTTCTCTCGGTATTCGGGGCATCGGGGTACAGGTACTCTTTTGTTCTCTTTTTGTTCGACAAAGTAAATGGTGTTGAAGATGCTTTCCCCGACGAGGGGGCGGTTTTTCTTTTTGCCCGCCGTGCTTTCGATTTTTTGCGTATGCGTTTTGTGTATGAACCAATTTATTGCGGTGCGACAAAGAATCTGTCGCAGTTGTCGGTGGGCAAGCTTTCCAATCACGTGCCTGCGCTTGTGGGTGCCAATTGTATTGGGGTTATCTATGAGGCCGATGCACACGAGCGCAGCAGGGTGCTTGCTGATATTGTCCGCCGCAATTTTAAGGCGTAGATTTAAACAGTTTCTTAAAATTTTACATAGTTTAATATTCCAATTTCACAGCTTTTTTCTCTTGTAGCTTGCACAATCTTTTTTTATTAGTAATTTAGCACATTGCATAGCCTGTGCGTTTAAAGGCACGGTGCAAGCGGGTTATTTATAACTATAAAACAGTGAAATTATGGCAAAGAAAGGTGGAAAATCAAAGGGGCGAATGAACAAGCGCGTGCTTGTGGATATGCTTGTGGAGTTCTTTAACAGGCACGAAGGTGAGCCGATAAGTACAAAGGAGATTTTCAAGGAGCTTGCCCTCACATCGTCATCGGCACGCACGCTGTGCGTGAGTATTCTCGACGACCTTGTGTTCGATGGCTATCTCATTGAGCCGGCTTTCCGCCGCTACCAGCTTGCCAACAGCAGCACTTCTATGCTGGGTACATTCCAGCGCAACAATAACGGTTACAACCTTTTTTACCCCGAAGATGACAGCGAGCCGGTAATTGTTACGGAACGCAATTCGGGGCACGCTCTCACCGACGATTATGTGCGTCTCGCGCTCTTTGCCAATCGTCGCGGTCGTGGTCGCGAAGGAGAGGTGGTGGAAGTGCTTAAGCGTGCGCACGATACCTTTGTGGGCGAGCTGCACGTGGAAAAGCACTATGCTTTTCTGCTCACTGAGAACCGTTTGATGCCTTTTGATATATTTATTCCCAAAGACCTTTTAAAAGGTGGAAAGAACGGCGACAAGGCGGTTGTGAAACTGCTTGAGTGGCCTGCCGAGAGCAAAAATCCCGTGGGTAAGGTGCTGGATATCTTAGGCAAGGCGGGCGAAAATGATACCGAGATGAACGCTATTCTTGCGGAATTCGGCCTTCCTTATACATACCCCGCCGCAGTGGAACAGGCTGCCGAGAGGCTACCGGTGGGTATCACCCCCGAGGAGATTGCCGCCCGCGAGGATTTCCGCGAGGTAACCACATTTACCATCGACCCCGATGATGCCAAGGATTTTGACGATGCGCTGTCGGTGCGCCCCCTCCCCGGCGGTTTGTGGGAGGTGGGTGTGCACATTGCCGATGTATCGTTCTACGTTACCGAGGGCAGCACCATAGACAAAGAGGCCTTTAAGCGTGCCACATCAATCTACCTTGTAGATAGAACAATACCTATGCTGCCCGAAAGGCTTTGCAACTTCCTCTGCTCCTTGCGCCCACACGAAGATAAGCTCACCTATTCGGTCATCTTCACAATGAACGAAAAAGCCGAAGTGAAGGAGTATCGCATTTGCCGTTCAGTGATAAACAGCAACCGCCGTTTCTGCTACGACGAGGTGCAGCAGATAATAGAAAAAGGCGAGGGCGAGTTTTACAAAGAGATTTCTTTGCTCAATTCACTTGCACAAGTTATGCGCAGTAAGCGTTTCGATGCAGGTGCCATAGACTTCCAGCAAGCCGAGGTGCATTTCCGCCTCGACGAGGCGGGCAAGCCTCTGTCGGTTTATTTCAGCGAGAGCAATGAGTCGCACCAGCTTATAGAGGAGTTTATGCTCCTTGCCAACCGCACTGTGGCCGAAAGAATAGGCCGCCGTGCCCCGGGCAACAGCCCCAAAACCTTTGTCTATCGCATACACGACCAGCCCGACCCCGAAAAACTTGCTATGCTCTCTAAATTTGTGAGCAAGCTGGGCTACAAGATGCGCAGTGGCTCGGGGCGCACTACGTCGGCTACGGCTATGAACAACCTGCTCAAGGAGGTGCACGGCACTAAAGAGCAGAACGTTATAGAACAGATATCTGTGCGCACAATGCAAAAGGCGCGTTACTCCACCGAAAATATAGGGCACTACGGCCTTGCATTCCGTTACTACACACACTTTACATCGCCCATACGCCGCTACCCCGACCTTCTTGTCCACCGCCTGCTGACACGCTACCTGTTGCAGGGTTCCCGCTCGGTGAGCCTTCCCAAGTACGAGGATTTCTGCGACCACTGCTCGGCACAGGAGCAGGTGGCAGCCAATGCCGAGCGTGCAAGCATTAAATACAAGCAGGTGGAGTTTATGAGCGAGCACATAGGCGAGGAGTTCGATGCCGTGATAAGTGGCGTTACCGAGTGGGGTATATATGCCGAAATAAACGATAACAAGTGCGAGGGTATGATTCCTGTGCGCACACTGCAAGACGATTACTACGAGTTTGACGATGCAAACTACTGCCTCGTGGGCCGCCGCAAGCACGGGCGTTACACCATAGGCGATGCAGTGCGTGTGCGCATAGCGCGTGCCAACCTCGACCGCAAGCAACTCGATTTCGACCTTGTGGAGCATTACGGCAGCCTTTGATTTTTGCAAGGGAATTTCAATTTCTTTTCAAAATCAGGTTGTACGTTTGCAGTAAATACTTTTTACTATGAAGCTGCTTATAATAGAAGACGACGCCTCGCTGAACGAGATAATGTGCCGCGCACTGCGTAGCGAGGGTTATGTGGTGGAGAGTGCCGCCACATTCTTCGATGCTGAAGATAAAATAGCGGGTTACAGCTACGACTGCATTCTGCTCGATATAATGTTGCCCGATGGTAACGGTCTTAAATTGCTTGAACACATAAAATCTCTCGACAAGGGCGACCGCGTAATAATAATATCGGCACGCGACTCCATAGACGACAAGGTTGCGGGGCTCGACCTCGGTGCCGATGACTACCTTGCCAAGCCTTTTTATATAGCCGAGCTGTCGGCGCGTATAAAAAGCGTATTGCGCAGGGGTAGTGCTGCTGTGTCCAGGCAGATGAAGGCCGGTAACATAGAACTGAATATAGATAGTCGCCGAGTGTCGGTGGCCGGCAGCGATGTGCCACTGCTCAAAAAAGAGTTTGATATCTTGCTCTATTTTATGCAACGCCCGGGCCACATTGTCGATAAAGCTGTGCTTGCCGAGTCTGTTTGGGGCGACCATATTGATGCTGCCGACAATTTTCAGTTTGTTTATGCACAAATAAAAAACTTGAGAAAAAGGCTTGCCGATGCGGCTGCCACATACAATGTGAAGGCGGTCTATGGTTTTGGTTATAAATTTTGCGAGGTAGAGCCATGAAACTATTGAATACAATTCTTGTGCGCCTGGCGGTGGCACTCTTGCCCATTTTGGCCCTTTGGTCGGTGGTTTTCTACTTTGCAATGGTAGAGGAGATAAACGACGAAGCCGACGACAGCCTCGAGGGCTATGCAGAGCTTATAATGCGTCGTACGCTTGCAGGCAAGGAGTTGCCTGCCGTGGGCGATGGTACCAACAACAGCTACGTGCTGGAGTTCCTGGGGCACGACAAATCCGTTGTGCCTTCAATGCAATACAGCGACTCACTTGTGTATATCCACGAAAAACGAGAGACCGAGCCGGCTCGTGTGCTCACTACCTGCTTTTCCGATGCCGATGGCGCAATGTACCGCCTACAGGTGGTAATGCCCACATTTGAGCGCGAAGACCTCTTGTCCTCAGTATTCTGGCACATTTTGGTGCTCTTCCTGGCTATAGTGCTCACAATATTCCTTGCCACAATCTTTGTGTTCCACCGCAGTATGCGCCCGCTCTATCGCCTGCTTGGCTGGCTCGAACAGTACACGCCCGGTAAGGGAGTGAGTAACTTCCCTGCATCGCCATCGGTGGTGGAGTTCCGCAATCTCATAGATTCGGCAAGAGCCACAATAACCCGTGCCGAGAGCTACTTTGAACAGCAAAAACAGTTTATAGGCAATGCATCGCACGAATTGCAAACACCGCTTGCCGTGCTTGGTAACCGCATAGAGTGGCTGCTCGATAACACGGCGTTGACCAACGAACAGGCTGCTGAGCTTAACAAAATGCAGCAGGCATTGCGTCGTTTGGTGCGCCTGAACCGCACCCTTCTGTTGCTTGCAAAAATAGATAACGGGCAGTTTCCTGAGGTTGCCGATGTAAATATAGCAGAACTAATAAGGGAAGAGGCTGAAACCTATTCCGAGATATATGCTGGGCGAGGAATAGAGTGCGTGGTAGATTTGCCGCAACGTCTTGTGTTCCGCATGAACGAGGAACTTGCAACCATTTTTGTAACCAACCTATTGAAGAATGCCTTCCTTCACTCGCCCGGCGGTGGCAAAATATCTGTTTACACCACAGGCAGCACCCTCATTTTTGCTAATAGTGGCAGTGAGGCTTTAGATTCAACACGCCTGTTCCACCGCTTTTATAAGCAGGGCAAAACGGGTAACACAGGGCTTGGTCTTGCTCTAGTGGGTTCCATTGCCCGCAGTTATAAAATGAAGGTGGAATACTCATTCAACGAGGGCAGGCATTTGTTTAAAATAGGGTTTGGTATATAAACAATAATATCAATTCAATAGTGATATCTTTGTTATAATTAATAATGTACAGGCCTGCTGCCATGCTTTCGAGTGATATGCAGCAGCTGTTGTTTGTGGGGAGATAGAAAAAAGATTGAGGGCTAGCCCTCAATCTTTTTTCTATCATTTTATACGTTAGTAATTTGCCTTTTTTACCGTTACAGTAACTGTTTCTGTAACAACCTTACCCCACCAGTACTCAACGATAACGGGGAAGTTGATTGAGATATTCTCCTGAAGAACGGTACCGCTGTAATTGTAGTAGAATAGCCATTCATCGTTAGCTAAATTACCCAGTATAGGTGCTAAGCTAGCATCATTTTTTGCTCCGTTATCGACAATACCTGCCTTTATACCAACAGGTAGCATGATGTTGTTACCAGATTCCACGTTGCATGTGATTTTGCTGTTATCAACTGTTACACGGCTGATGCCATAATAACCAAAGAGGTAGCTATCTTTTGTAATTTCTCGGTTACGCCAGTCGAACAAAGCAATAACGTCAGAAGTCTTTAACAATGTGCCTTCACCACCAAAATCAACACCGTCCTGGAATGATACCGATGTGCTATTTTTTACATTTATGGGGCGGACATAGTGAACATCGAAGGCTGCACCACCCTCTGTAGGAATGGCATATGTACCGAGGCAGCTCTCAAACTCTGCCTTAACGTCGAATGTTACAACGAGGTTGTTTGTGTTGAGCAACTCTTCTGCAATTACGTTGTCAGTGTGATCGTTGTTGAAGAATACTGAATTGCCTCTCAACTCTGCAATGAAGTGATCTGTGCCGCTTACACGGTAGTTGAGGATTGTGCCATTTACAACTCTGAATGTACCTTTTGTCTTCTGGCCTGAGCAAGTAGCACCCGTGATAACATATTCTACATCAACATTAGAAACGCCTGTTACAGAGCTTACTTTGTAGATGCTTGTGTTAATCTTCTTCTCCAAGAGAGTTTTGGGATCCTTGTTCTCTCTGAAGAGGGTTAAAATATCGTTCTCAAAAACGCATTGTTCACTTGTGTTCTCTCCAAAATAAGGCACGCGTGTGGTGAAGTCGGCAATAGTCAAATCGTTCTTCCAATACTCCTCAATCTTCTCGCTGTTGAGCTGGAGATCTGCCTTGTGAGAAGGAATAGCCTGCTTAGTTGTGAGATTGATGATTACGTAGTGGTCTTTGCTCTTGTGCCTGTAGATAGCTGTTGCTTTAGGTGTTGTACCTGCATTGTTCCAGATATAATCAGCATCAAGAGCCCATGTCAAACCGTAAGTTGTTTCAGCACCAACGTTTGCAGAGTAGCTTACACCCTCGGTTGTGATGTATGTCTTACCGTTGATTCTTATAGAAGTAGAAGTAGGATAGAATAGATAGTTGCTTGCAAACTCTTCCTTAGAAACTTTCTCACCTGTGTAAACATAGTTCATCTGCTCCGCTGTGATTTCAACAACGTCGCCATCGCAGAAGTCAACCTCCTTACCGAAGTAATCTGTTGTGGTGAAATTGTACTCGTTGAAAGTTGTTTCATAAGTGTTGGAGCCTCCTCCCACACCGCCACCGGTTGTCATGTCAGTAACAATCTGAAGAACGATGTAAGCTGTCTTGATAGTAGTCTTTTGGCCATTTTTCTCTTGGTACAACTCTGCCATAATAATGGGACGGCGGCCGATTGATGAACGGTGGTAGTCGCCGAAGTTGTAAGTTGTAGGAGTAACCACGCTGCCTTTGAGTTTGATAAACTTGTTCTGGTCTGTCTCAACGGCCAAACCCTCCTCAGTTACGATGTCAACCTCGATGTCAGCCATTGTATAGGCAATACCTAAGTTATGCTCCTCCATCTGTGTGAACTCGCTGTGTGATGTACCGTCCTGCAAGCATACGCCTATGTAGTCGTCCAAGTCGCTATCTTTGTTGTAGAGAATGTCTATAACGCGGATATCATCGATGTTGTCTTTAGCACAATCTTTAGCATCGCCAAAAGCAGCGTTTGTGCTACTGTGAGTGTTTACGCCAATGGGGTTATGCCAGAAGTGAACGTTCTCACCGTGTGAAGTGATCCAGTTGTATCTACCACTCTCATGGATGCGAGAAATCCAAAGATCATTTGTTTTAAAAGGTTTAGTAAATGTAATACTTTCAACCTCTGCAACTTCCACTTCAACGGTTTCTCCGCTTTTGTAGTTGATATACATTGTGTTCACATCTTGTGCTTGTGTGAAAAGTGCTATACACAAGGTGGCTAATGCAAGTAAAGTTTTTCTCATTTTTTCAAGAATTTAATGGTTGTGCTGTTATAATTAATAATGTACAGGCCTGCCGTCAGGCTTTCGAGTGATATGCAGCAGCTGTTGTTTGTGGCAGTGCTTGCAAGAACTTTTTGTCCCTTAATATTGAATATTGTTACTTGTGTGCCGTTGGCAATGCCGTCGATTGTTATGTAGTTGTTGTCGGCGTTGAATGTTGCGTTGTCCCCTTCTTCTGTAACATCTTCTATTGCAGTGCTCTCGCGGTCTTCGAATTTAAATTCCTTGACTTCGGCGCGTGGTAGTTCAATATTTGCCTGCTTTGCTACTACTTTGAAGTTTTCGCCCTCAAAGGTTATCTCGGGTAGTTCCGCCAGGGGAAAAACAGCGGTGCTGCCGTCGGTTAAGTAAATAACCAGGCTGTTTTGTGCTGTTGCAGCAATGTTGAATGTTGCAAGAAGCAGCAAAAGAATTAAGAATTTGAGTTTTTTCATAGGCTTTAAATTAATGTGAGTAAATATCTTAAACTGTTGTAAATGTTAATATTTGTGCAAATATAAATTTAAAATGTCTATAATTACCCCCCCGTTGTTAATTTATGTTAAAATTTGAATATTGTTTGTGTTTTCTTTTTTATTTCAATTTCATTTCAGAATCGTGCATAATCTTTGCATTGGAAATAATGAAGAAAGGGTTTAAACAGAATATCTCTTTCGCTTGTTAAAGTAGAATATAAAACTAATTAAAAACTGAAATTATGAAAAAGATTTTATTTGTATTTGCTGCGATTCTTTCACTTAGTGTATTAACTGCAAGAGCCGATAACGACAAAATTATCAGCAAGAATATGCTCCCTGCCGAGGCTCAGACATTTATAGATACTCACTTTGCCGGTCTTAAAATTTCTTATGCAAAGCAGGAACGCGATTTCTTGGAGCACTCATACGAGGTTGTTTTTGCCGACGGCTCAAAACTTGAATTCACTCGCAAGGGTGCTTGGAAAGATGTAGATTGTCGCTATAATGAGGTCCCTGCTGCAATAGTCCCCGAGGCTATAAGAGACTATGTAACAGCCAACTACCCCGATGCTAAAATATTGAAAATAGAACGCGATTCAAACGATTATGAACTTAAGCTGTCCAACCGTTTTGAACTCACTTTCGACAAAAAGTTCAATATAATAGATATCGATAACTAAACAACTTAAATATAAACAAGAGCAATGCCTGCAGGCATTGCTCACAAGCTAAAAGCATTATGAAACGTATTTTGTATTTCCTGTTCCTGTTGCCGGCATTGGTGTTTGCTGCGTGCAACGACGACGATAATTCTCCTGCTGTAGTTCTCAGCGACACTGTAAAGAGCTTTATCTCAACAAAATATCCCGGTGCTGTTATTACCGATGCCGAAAGAACTCCCAATGGCCTTATAGAGGTAGATGTGGTGCACGATTCTAAGAAAAAAGATATTTATTTTACCCAGAACGATGAGTGGGTGCTCACAGAGTGGGACGTGCCTGTGGCTTCCCTGCCACAAGCTGCTGTCGATGGCATAAATGTACAATACCCCGGTTATTTTATTGACGACGTGGATTATGTGCAGGCTTCTGCGGGTGATTATTATTTAGTAAACGTGGAGAAAGGTAATTTTGAAAAAGATTTAAAAGTGTCGCTCGATGGTACTGTGATAGATGAGCTTTAGTTTTTTATGTTAATAATATAGTTATTTTGCTCCCTTCGTGTTGTGGCGAAGGGAGTTTTTATTTATTATGTTTTATACTTTGGTTGCCAAAAATCACAAAATTTATTTTGTTTTTCATTCGCTTGCACTATTTTTGTAATTAATTACAAAATGGCTCATTGTGCCCTCTTTGTAATTAATTAGAACAGCCAATATAAAATGAGTGTAATAGATAGTTTAAATAATTGCAATGGAACTGCTTTTTCTTTTGAGGTGCTGCCACCCATAAAGGGCACCGGTACCGGGAAATTGTTCAGCAATATTGAGAGGCTTATGGAATTTAAGCCTAAATATATAAATATTACCACCCACCATAGCGAGCCGGTATATACAGCTATGGGCGATGGTACATACAAGCGCACTACCATACGCCGCCGCCCGGGTACTGTGGCTGTGGCCACTGCCATTCAGCACCGTTTTGGTGTGCCTGTGGTGCCGCATATTTTGTGCAACGGCTATTCGCTGGAAGAGACCGAGTATGTGCTCATCGATTTGCAACTATCGGGTATAACCGACATTCTTGTATTGCGTGGCGACAGGTGTAAAGAGGGCTCTGCGCAGTGTAATTCCCACGCTCACGCAATAGATCTTCTGCACCAGGTGGGCCGTTTCAACGAGGGTTATTTTATCGATGGCTCGCCTATGAAAGAGCGTGGCGGGCATTTTACTTGCGGTGTGGCTTGTTACCCCGAAAAACACGAGGAGGCTCCGAACCTCGAGAGCGACCTCTTGGTTCTGAAACAGAAAGCCGATGCCGGTGCCGAGTATGCCGTTACGCAAATGTTCTTCGACAACGAAAAGTATTTTGCCTTTGTGGAGCGTGCCCGTGCAATGGGAATAAATATTCCTATTATTCCGGGAATAAAGCCGATGCACCGTCTGTCGCAGTTGAATATACTGCCCAAAACTTTCCACGTCGATTTACCTGTTGAGCTTGTGGCTGCAATGCAGCAATGCAAAGACGATGTGGCAGCAGCACAGGTGGGGCGGGAATGGGCCATAGCGCAGTGTCGCGAGCTTATGTCAAAGGGTGTTCCAAGCATTCATTTCTACACAATAAATGCTATGGACAGTGTTTATGAGATAGCAAAAACCATTTACTGATGGCACTCACCTTCGGCGACATAATAGGGCAACAAAAGGTAATCGAGCAACTCAAGCGCAGTGTCGATGAGAACCGCCTGGCACACGCTCTTTTGCTCACAGGTCCACGCGGTAATGGCAAGCTTGCCATTGCAGTAGCTCTTGCGCATTATCTGTTGTGCGGCAACAGGCAAGGAGGCGATGCTTGTGGCACCTGCCCTGCGTGCGTGAAAATGAACAAGCTCATACACAGCGACCTGCACTTTGTCTTTCCCGTGAAAAGGAAAAAGAGTGGTGGCTCCGACAGTGCTCCCGTGAGCGACGACTATATTGCCGAGTGGCGTGAATTGCTCCTAAAGAACCCCTATTTCAGCTACGACGATTGGTTGCAGAAACTCGACCTCGACAACCAGCAACCAATGATTTATGAGCGTGAGAGTGGCGAGATTCTTCAAAAACTATCGATGAAATCGCGTGAAGGCGGGTGGAAGATTGTTATAATATGGTTGCCCGAAAAGATGAAAGATGTGGGTGCCAATAAATTGTTGAAGATAATAGAGGAACCACCACAGGAAACGCTATTTATGCTTGTGTCGGAAGAGCCTGCGCAGATAATATCCACTATACTGAGCCGCACACAACGTGTAGATATTCCACGTATAATGCAGCAGGATATAGAAAGAGCACTCATTGCCCGCCACGGCCTCACGGCGGCCGATGCTGCCCGTGTCGCACAGCAGAGTGGCGGTAGCTGGGAGGCTGCCGAGGAGATGCTCTCGCTCGATAGCGACAAAGCTCTTTACCTCGACCTCTTCTCGCAACTTATGCGCATAGCGTATGCCCGCAACATACAAGAAATGAGGCGTTGGAGCGAGCAGGTAGCTGCCATGGGCCGTGAACGCCAGAAACGCTTGCTTGGCTATTGCCAGCGTATGATACGCGAGAATTTTATAATGAACTTTAAGCGCGACGATATGCTCAATCTATCGCCCGAGGAGCGAAATTTTTCGGTGCGTTTCTCACCCTTTGTGAATGAGCGTAATATCTTTGGAATTGTCGATGAGTTGTCCGAAGCGCAAAGACACATAGAACAGAATGTTAATGCAAAAATGGTCTTTTTCGATATGTCGTTGAGAATGATTGTTTGGATAAAAAATCGTTAAATGGAGGAAAAATTTAAATATAAAGAACAGAACAATAATGCCGGAATTTGCTGCAAAGGTTGCGGTAAAATGGACGCGCCGTTGAACACCTTCGACTGGCTTGCCGATGTACCCGGCAACGATGAATATACCGATATTGTTGAGGTGCAGTTCAAGAATACCCGTAAGGGGTATTACAAGAACAGCAATAACCTGCCTCTGCAAAAGGGCGACATTGTTGCTGTTGAGGCCAATCCCGGGCACGACATAGGCAAGGTTACAATGACAGGCCGTTTGGTGCTCCTGCAGTTGAAGAAAACACGTCTCACGCCCGAAAGTGAGTTTAAGCGCATATACCGCAAGGCCAAGCCTGTGGATATGGAAAAATATGAAGAGGCAAAGGCTCGCGAGCACGACACAATGATACGTTCGCGCCAGATAGCCAAGGACCTTGAGCTTGATATGAAAATTGGCGACGTAGAGTATCAGGGTGATGGTCAAAAGGCTATTTTCTACTATATTGCCGACAACCGTGTCGATTTCCGCCAGCTCATTAAGGTGCTTGCCGATGTGTTCAAAATTAAAATTGAAATGAAGCAGATTGGTGCCCGCCAGGAGGCCGGCCGCATTGGTGGTATAGGGCCCTGTGGCCGCGAGTTGTGCTGTGCCACTTTCACTACCAACTTTATATCTGTATCTACATCGGCTGCACGCTTCCAGGATATATCCTTGAACCCGCAAAAATTGGCAGGGCAGTGTGCCAAGCTTAAATGTTGTTTGAATTACGAGGTCGATTCGTATGTGGAGGCCTCACGCACACTCCCCCCAAGAGATGCTGAACTCGAAACAACAGAGGGCACATATTTCTTCTTCAAGGCCGACATCTTGCGTGGTGAGGTTACTTACTCTACCGACAAACATATACCTGCCAATCTTGTAACCATAAGTGCTCGTCGTGCTTTGAATATAATTGAGATGAACAAGCGTGGCGAGCGTCCCGAAAGCCTTGATGCCTCGGGAATAAGTGATAGCAGGCGGCCTGTAGATTTGTTGGAACAGGAAAATATAAACCGTTTCGACAATACAGGGAAAAATAAAAAGCGCAGAAAAGGGCACGGTGGAAAACCTCGTAACGAAAACCGCAATGAGAAGGGAGAGAGGGGTGGCAAGTCTAAAAAAGCTGAATAGTCTGCTACTGTTGCTTGCCACAATGTTGTTGCTCTCGTGTGGTGGCTATAACCAGCATTGTTATCAATCGGTAGGTGGTGAGTGGGCTCAAGGTTGTCCGCTTGCTTTTGTACAGGATTCTGCTTTGTGCCGTGGCTCCGATTCTTTGGCCCTGTATGTGGGTGTGCGCTACAGTGCCGCCTATGAATATAAAAATCTTTGTTTGCAGGTAACAGGCTATGCAGGCGGTGATAGTGTTGTATTGTGCGACACTGTTTGTTGTGATATATATGACAATACAGGTCGTCGCAACGGCTCCACGGCAGGTTCTTTGTACCAAGCAGAGTATTACGTGGCTCCTGTTGCACGGCAGAATGCCCACACAATACGTCTGCAACATATTATGCAGGATTCTCTCTTAAAGGGGGTGTATGATGTAGGTATCAAGCTCGTGTCTCGCGGTCGGCATCGATGCGCAGAAAAGTAAAAAGCAGAATAGAAAATCCAAGGAACGACGAGCCGCCGTAGCTGAAGAATGGCAGCGGAATACCTATCACGGGCATAATACCAATGACCATTCCAATGTTTATGGTAAAGTGGAAGAAGAATATTGATGCAATGGCATAACCATACACTCTGCCGAATATATCGTTCTGTCGCTCGGCCAGTGCCAGCAGGCGCATAATGAATGCTGCAAAGACCATAAGTACCACGGCCGAGCCTGCAAAGCCCTGCTCTTCACCAATCGTACAGAATATAAAGTCGGTATCCTGTTCGGGAACGTATTTCAGCTTTGTTTGTGTGCCGTTTAGGAATCCTTTGCCAAATACTCCTCCCGAGCCTATCGCAATCTTCGATTGGTGCACATTGTAGCCGGCACCGGCAAGGTCTTCCTTAAGCCCTAAAAGAACCTCTATTCGCACTCTCTGGTGCGGTTTAAGCACGTTGTGCAGTACATATTCGCAAGAACTGAAAAAGGCGAGTGCACCCACTATGTAAGCAGCTACCCACACATTGCGCATCTCCTTGTTTATGCGTGCTCTCACAAGCAAATATCCCACATTGAACGCAAGTAGCAGGTATTGTATAATCATCAGGTTAAAAGCTATCAGGTACACTGCAACCCAGTAAGAAGCCAGCGACACGCACACGTTTATAAGCAACAGAATTTTGAACGTGTCGTTGTGCTTGCACCACCACTTTGTCATAGCAAGTGAGAATGCTTGTATGAGTATAGTTACAGCGTAGGGGCCTACCATCATTGTAGGCAGGGCATTGGAGGGAGTTTCTCCGTATCTTATTCCCACAACAAAATATACTACGGCACTTATAACCATAAGCAGTGTTATGCCACTCATACCTTCGCGGTAGAGCACAAGGAATAGCGAGAGATATACAAGTGCGCTGCCAGTCTCGTTCTGCCCCACAATAACCAGCATTGGCAGCATTATTATTCCCACACATTTGAAAAAGTCATTCTTGTTGGCAATGTTGAACCCGTACCGCCCCATAAACGATGCTAAAGCGAGTGTGGTGGCGAATTTCATAAACTCGGCAGGCTGTATGCTGAACGAGCCTATAGTAATCCACGAGTGCGAGCCTTTTATGTCGCGGGCTACAAATATAGTGAGAATGCCGAGCAAAATAGCTCCAATGTATATAAACGGCGACAGGTCTTTATATGTGTTTTTGTCGATGCAGAGCAATACCAGGCCTGCTATGGTGGATACTCCCATCCACATAGCCTGCTTGCCGGTTCTCTCGCCTTGGTTAAAGAACTCAAGAAAATCTGTCTCTATGTAGCTGTAGCTTGCACCGCAAATAGAGAGCCACCCCATTACAGCCAAAGTTATAAACAGGGCGATAATCCACCAATCTATGCGGCTGAATATGTTACCTTTCGTCCGTTCCATAGTATATAACCTTTTCCTCTATTGCTTTTGCCTTCTCTTTGCTCTCCTCACTTAGTTCTCCGTTCAGGTATTGTTCCATAATAAGTGCTCCTATGGGCACGCCATAGACAGCACCAAAGCCACCGTTCTCTACATACACGGCTATGGCAATCTTGGGGTTGTTCATTGGTGCGAATCCCATAAATGCACTGTGGTCTTTGCCACGGTTTTGTGCTGTTCCCGTCTTGCCGCACACTTTCCAGCCGGGTATGTTTGCGCCACGACAAGTTCCATTGAGCACGGCTTCGCGCATACCTTGTACCACACTTTCATAGGCTTCCCTGCCCGCCATGGTCTTTTTGCGTGTGCGGTACTCTTGTTTAAGGGTGTCGCCCTCAATCTTGCTCACTATGTGTGGGGTTATGTACTCTCCTCTGTTTGCAATGGTAGCTCCAAGGTTTGCTATCTGCAAGGGGGTGAGCGTTACCTCGCCTTGTCCTATAGATATACTCACTACTGTGGTTGCTTTCCAATATTTTCCTAAATGTCTGTCGTAGAATTTTGAGTTGGGAATCATACCGCGCACCTCGCCCGGCAGGTCTATGCCAAGTTTGTAACCGAATCCCATAGATACCATATAGTCGCGCCAAGTGTCCATAGCCTCCTGTATATTGGCATATTTGTTCGACCCGAACATACGGTGCAGGCCCCAGCAGAAATAGGCATTGCACGACGTTGCAATGGCGGGTACAAGCGGTGTGGGTGAAGAGTGGGCGTGGCAGCCGAGTTTAAATCCTTTTAAAATAAAGCCACCGTGGCAGGGGAATGCTGTTTGCGGGGTTATGGCTCCTTCTTGCAGGAACGTTAGTGCCTGCGAGGTCTTGAATGTGGAGCCGGGTGGGTATGTTCCCATTATTGCGCGGTTGAGCAGTGGCTTGCGTTTGTCTTTCGATAGTTTTTTGTGTGTCTCGCTTCGTGCACGGCCTGTGAGTTGCCGAGGGTCGTACGAAGGGGCCGATACCATACACAGAATTTCGCCTGTGGCCGGTTCTATGGCCACAATGCTGCCTATCTTGTTTTTCATAAGCCGCTCGCCCAGGCGTTGCAGTTCTATGTCGAGCCCTAAAGTGAGGTCTTTTCCGCGCACGGGCAGTGTGTCCAGTGCCCCGTCGCGGTACTTGCCCTGTATGCGCCCGTGTGCATCGCGCAGCAGCATTTCTGTTCCTTTGCGGCCACGCAGTTGCTCTTCGTACGATGCTTCCAATCCTTGTGTGCCAATATAGTCGCCGCGTTTGTAGTATGAGTCTTTGTCTATCTTCTTTTGCGATACCTCACCAATGTCTCCAAAGAGCACACCGCCGGCATCGTATTCGTACTGTCTTATAGAGCGTTTACGGGCATAGAAGCCACGGAAACGGAACAACTTCTCTTGGAACTCGGCAAACTCTTCGGTAGATAGTTGTGTCATAAACTCCTGCTCGGTATATGAAGAATAGCCACGTCTTTTGCGTGCCTTTTTCATATAGTTGTCAAAGTCCTCGCGGGTAATGTTGAGGGCACGGCATAGCTCAAGTGTGTCGAGCCCGTGTTTTTTTACCTCGCGTGGCACAAATGTGATGTCGTATGCAGGGCGGTTATATACAAGCAGCTTGCCGTTACGGTCGTAGATGAGGCCTCGGGTGGGGTAGAGCGTTTTTTTGTAGAATGCATTGCTGTCGGCCTTCGATTTGTATTGGTCGTTCAGAATCTGCAGGTTGAACAGTTGCACTATATATGTGATGAGCACCAGCAGTACAGCTCCGCCAAGTATGTATTTGCGTTTGTCGTATCCGTGTATGTTCATCGCTCTACTTTTTGCGGGTGAAACACTCTATAACGAGCGTAAACAGTAGCGTGAGCAGTGTGCTTGCCACAATGCTTGCAAGCAGTGTCAGTGGGTAGCGTATTGTGAACAGCTCCAGCATAAATAGCACGGTGTAGAAGAGCAACAGGCATAGTGTGGCATACATTGCGTAGCCTCCCCGGTTTATAGTGTGTATGCCGGGAATAAAGTCGTCGGCCACACCTTTTTGAGTAAATGATTCGAGAATGTAATTGCGCACAAATGCCATAGCCGTGGCGGCACAGGCGTTTATACCGGGTGTGTTGCTGAATATATCCACTACAAGGCCGAAGAGAAATGCCCAAATAAGTTGTTCGTTGCGCGATGTAAAGCGTGGCAGCTTGAGCAGGAATATGAGGTATATGTGTGCAGTAGCGTAGCCAAACAGGTGTATCTGGCTGAATATAAGCACTTGAACAAATGCTAATATTACAAAGTTACGTATGCGTATGAGAGTGTTGCTTGTCATTCCTTGTTTATGCTGTTTTCAAGTTCCCACTGCTCTTTGCGCCCCTCGTTGCCCACTATGTAAACCTTTCGCAAGGTAGCAAAGTCGGTAAACAATTCTACTCGTGCCTGTGCAAACATTCCATCGTCGGAGTCCTCGGTTCTTTCAATTATTCCCACAGGAATATCGGCAGGGAAAATAGAGGAAAAACCACTGGTAATAACGGTGTCGCCCTGTTCGAACTTTGTGTATCGGGGTAAATCGACAAGGTAGGAATAACGGGTGTCGTTTCCGTCCCATTGCAGGGTGCAGAAGCTGTCGCTTCCCTTTACACGGCAACTAATGCTGCTTTTGCTGTTGAGCAGGGGTATAACCACCGAGAAGTGCTCCGACGCGGTATATACAATACCCACCACGCCTTCGTGGCAAAACACGCCCATTTCGGCTTCCACGCCATCGGCAGTGCCTTTGTCTATGGTTATGTAGTTGTTTACTGCGTTAAGCGAGTTGTTTACAACAGTGGCGCAGTTGTAAAAGTAACCGCTTGCTTTGTGTGGCAGGGTGGCAACCATTGCGCTATCTTCTTCTTGTGCAAGGCGGGCTTGCAACACTGCTATCTCCTCATTGAGTTCTTTGTTGTATTGCAGCAGTTGCGCGTTCTCGCTCTTTAGTGCAAAGTAACTGCTTACATCGGTTATCGCTGCAAAAAGGTTGCCCGCCACGCTATTGGCCGACGTGAACATTTTTGCATTCTGGTAGTTGTTAAACTGCACAATAAGCATAATCCCGATTCCCTCCATTAAAAGAAAAAGGAACCAGTGATTATGCTTAATGAAGAAATTTAACAGTGTTTGCACAATTTTGTCTGTTTATCGCATCAAGAATGGATAATTTAGGTCGTTGAGTGCAAGTGCTGTACCCTTAGCAACACAGTAGAGAGGGTTCTCGGCTATGTGGAAGGGTATGTTAATCTTGTTCTCCAAACGCTTGTCGAGGCCGCGCAACAGAGCACCGCCACCGGCAAGATATATGCCGTTGTGTACAATGTCGGCATACAATTCGGGTGGGGTTGCCTCCAATGCGCTTATAATAGCGTTCTCAATCTTCATAATAGACTTGTCGATGCAGTGTGCAATCTCCTGGTAGCATACGGGTACCTCAATGGGCATAGCTGTTATGCGGTTAGGGCCGTGTACTATGTAGTCTTGCGGAGCTTCGTCGCCAAGGTCGGTGAGTGCCGAGCCTACGTGTATCTTAATACGCTCTGCCATACGCTCGCTCACACGTACATTGTGCTGGCGGCTCATATACTCTTGAATGTCGGCGGTGAAGTCGTCGCCGGCAGTGCGCAGTGAGCCGTTTGACACAATACCTCCGAGTGAAATTACAGCAATCTCAGTAGAACCACCACCAATATCAACAACCATGTTACCCTCGGGTGCCAATACGTCGAGTCCTATACCGAGTGCCGAAGCCATAGGTTCGTAAATGAGATATACGTCGCGGCCACCTGCGTGCTCGGCAGAGTCGCGTACAGCACGGAGCTCTACCTCGGTTGAGCCGTAAGGCACACCGATAACCATACGCAACGAGGGGGTAAATAGTTTGTTGCCCATATTCACCTTCTCTATGAGGCCACGCATCATCATCTCGCAAGCATAGAAGTTGGCTATTACACCGTCGCGCAAGGGGCGTATTGTCTCAATGTTGGGGTTGGTCTTTTCGTGCATCTGCTTTGCACGCTCACCAACGGCTACCATTTTCTTTGAGCCGTCTATCGCAACCACCGATGGCTCATCGACAACAATCTTTCCGTTGTAGGATATGATGGTGTTGGCGGTGCCAAGGTCAATTGCTACATCTTGTGTAAATGAAAAAAGTCCCATCTTTTTCTTTCGTGGTTAAATTAGTGTTTGAAATGGCGGAATCCGGTTATTACCATAGAAACGCCGTTGGCATCGCAGTAATCAACCGACTCCTTGTCGCGTATAGAACCGCCCGGGTGAATAACTGCAGTAACGCCTGCCTCGTGAGCTATTTGCACGCAATCGGGGAAGGGGAAGAATGCATCGCTCGCCATTACACTGCCTTGCAATGAGAAGCCGAAGTTTCCGGCCTTCTCAATAGCGTGGCGCAATGAATCGACGCGTGATGTCTGTCCCACGCCGCTTGCAATGAGCTGCTTGTTCTTTGCAAGCACAATGGCGTTGCTCTTGCTGTGCTTTACAATCTTGTTTGCAAAGAGCATGTCGTCAATCTCACTCGCTGTAGGCTCGGCCTTTGAAACGGTCTTCAAGTCCTCGGGTGTTTCAACCTTCTCGTCGCGGTCCTGTACAAGCACACCGTTAAGCACGCTGCGGTAGGTCTGCGAGGGGAGTGCAGTCTCCTTCTGAACAAGAATTATGCGGTTCTTCTTTTGTGTTAGAATCTCCAATGCCTCCATGTCGTAGTCGGGGGCAATGATAACCTCGAAGAATATCTCGTTAATCTTTTCGGCTGTAGCTTTGTCAATAGCTTTGTTTGCAATGAGCACGCCACCAAAAGCCGACACGGGGTCGCCTGCGAGGGCTGCCTCCCAAGCCTCCAGGAGTGTGGGGCGCGAAGCAAGGCCACAAGCGTTGTTGTGTTTGAGAATAGCAAAAGTGGTCTCACCGGCAAAGTCGTTTATGAGCTCCACTGCTGCGCTTATATCGAGCAGGTTGTTGTATGAAATCTCCTTGCCGTGTATCTGGTTGAACATTTTGCTGAAATCTCCGTAGAAGGCACCCTTTTGGTGGGGGTTCTCGCCATAGCGAAGCGACATTGGGCAGTCCTTTGCGTTGCGGAACGCGCTCTTGTCCTCTTTGTCGAAATAATTGAAGATTGCTGAATCGTATGAAGATGACACTGCAAATGCCTCGCGTGCAAAGAAACGGCGTTCCTCCAATGTGGTAACAGCACCATTGCTCTGCAGAATGTCGAGCAAGGGCTTGTATTGCGCCTTGCTTGCTACAATAACAACGTCGTTGAAGTTCTTTGCTGCGCCACGAATGAGTGAAATGCCGCCTATGTCAATTTTCTCAATGATATCAGCCTCGGGAGCACCCGATGCCACAGTCTGCTCAAAGGGGTAGAGGTCCACAATTACAAGGTCTATTGCAGGAATCTCATACTCCTGCATCTGCGCCTGGTCCTTTTCGTTCTCTCTGCGGCCAAGTATGCCACCGAAAACTTTAGGGTGCAGAGTCTTTACACGGCCGCCCAGAATAGAGGGGTAGCCGGTGAGGCTCTCCACTGCAGTGCAGGGAATGCCAAGCGACTCAATAAACTGCTGTGTGCCACCTGTTGAAATTAACTGTACCCCCTCGGCGTGCAGGAGCTTTATAATTTCGTCGAGCCCGTCTTTGTGAAAAACGGAAACCAATGCCGATTTAATTCTTTTGTTAGACATATATGTAAGTTTTGTATTTTTAGTTGATAATTAATGTGTTATGGATTTTGGTGCGTGTGTTGCCCGAATTTTACGCGAAGATAACTTTTTTACGCGAATTTGCACAACAAAAAACAGCATATTTATTAACAGATAAACAATATTTAATATAAAATAAAAAGGGCTGTTCCGAGCGTTGAAAATATTGCCGTTTGCACTATCTTTGCGTTATGAAATAACACGAAAATAATAGATATAAATATGAAAATTGGAGTTTTAACAGCAATGCAGTCGGAGTATGAGCAATTGTCAGCTCTGCTTTGTGATGCACGTGAGAGTGCCCGGGGTGGTTTTTCCTACCTTGTAGGCACATTAGGTGCAAATGAAATTGTGCTGATGCGTTGCGGAATAGGAAAGGTGAACGCGGCGGTTGGCACCACTGAGCTTGTGCGTACATTCTCGCCCGATGCTGTAGTAAGCACCGGCGTTGCAGGTGGCATAGACGAGTGTCTTGGGGTTATGGACGTTGTGGTGAGCTCCTCTATTGTGTATCACGATGTGTGGTGTGGTATGGGGTGTGAGTATGGTCAAATTCAAGGAATGCCTGCCGTGTTCGCTGCAGCAGAGCGTCTCTGGCAGTGTGCACTGTCGCTTAACGGAAACACCGGGAACAGTACCGAAATTCACGCTGGTCTCATTTGCACCGGCGACAAATTTATCACTAATCGCGATGAGTTGAATGATATAAAGAAGAATTTTCCCGCAGGCCTGGCTGTGGATATGGAATCGGCCGCAATAGCGCAGGTGTGCCACATATACGGCGTGCCGTTCGTAAGTTTTAGAATAATAAGCGACACACCGGGTGTCGATAAACACATAGAGCAATACGAAAATTTTTGGGGTGAAATGGCCAATCGCTCTTTTGGCATTACACGCCTTTTCCTTTCGAAAATATAATTGATATGAAAAAAATACCAAGTTTTACAATAGACCACCTGCGCCTTAAGCGCGGTGTGTATGTGTCGCGCCACGACAACGTTGGCGGTGAAACAGTTACCACATTTGATGTGAGAATGAAAGAGCCCAATCGTGAACCGGTGCTCAGCCCCAGCGCAATACATACCATAGAGCATCTTGCAGCTACATTCTTGCGTAATCACGCCTGTTGGGGCAGCCGCATAATATATTGGGGCCCTATGGGGTGTCTCACAGGTAATTATCTTATTGTAAAGGGTGATGTGTCATCGGCCGAAATATTGCCACTTGTAAAAGAGGTTTTTGAGTTTGTGGCATCGTATGAGGGCGATGTTCCCGGTGCTTCGGCACGCGACTGTGGCAACTACCTTCTTATGAATCTTCCCGAAGCTCGCTGGGAAGCCCGCAAATACCTCACCGAGGTGCTCTCTTGTGCCACAGAAGAGAACCTTTATTATCCTCTTTGATTTTTACCACGTCGGTATATACAAGCAAAACAGGAGCCACTCGAGTGGCTCCTGTTTTGCTTGTATTAATCTTTCTTCGGGTGGTCTATGTTATAGTGCAGTCCTCGGCTCTCTTTACGCTCTATTGCCTGGCGCATAATAAGATAGCCTACATTTATTATGTTGCGCAGCTCGCATAGCTCGCGGCTCACGACACTCTGCTTAAATAGTTCCTCGGTCTCCTCGTAGAGCAGGTCGAGACGGTTCCAAGCTCGTTTCAAGCGCAGGTCGCTACGCACAATACCCACGTATGTGCTCATAATCTGCCCCACCTCTTTTACGTCTTGCGAAATAAGCACCATCTCTTCGTTCATTTTGGTGCCCTCGTCGTTCCACTGTGGAATATTTTCGTTAAAACTATATTCGTGTATGTGTTGCAGTGAGTGCTTGGCGGCTGCATCGGCATAAACAACGGCCTCTATTAGTGAGTTGCTGGCGAGGCGGTTGCCACCGTGCAGGCCTGTGCAGGAACACTCGCCCACGGCATAGAGCCTGTGTATGCTCGATGCTGCATTTAAATCTACCTTTATTCCTCCACAGAGGTAATGCGCAGCCGGTGCCACGGGTATGTAATCCTTTGTTATGTCTATGCCCAGAGAAAGGCACTTCTCGTATATATTGGGGAAGTGTCGCTTGGTCTCCTCTGCGTCTTTGTGTGTAACATCAAGATATACGTGGTCGTCGCCACGGGTCTTCATCTCGTTGTCTATGGCACGTGCAACAATGTCGCGTGGGGCAAGCGAGAGGCGAGGGTCGTATTTTTGCATAAATTCTTTGCCATCGATGGTGCGCAGAATGCCTCCATAGCCACGCATAGCCTCGGTTATGAGGAACGATGGGCGGTCGCCCGGGTTGTAGAGTGCTGTGGGGTGGAATTGTACAAATTCCATATCCTTTACAGTGCCCTTTGCACGATATACCATTGCTATGCCATCGCCTGTTGCTACAAGTGGGTTTGTGGTGGTTTTATATACCGCACCGCAGCCACCTGTGGCCATTAGTGTAACCTTGCTCAGGAATGTGTGTACTTCGTTGGTTGCAATGTCCAGCACATAGGCTCCAAAACACTCTATGTCGGGTGTTTGGCGGGTAACTGTTATGCCCAAGTGGTGCTGTGTTATTATCTCAATGGCAAAGTGGTTGTCGAGAATTGTGATATTGGGGTGTTTGCGCACAGCCTTTATGAGCGATTCTTGAATCTCTGCTCCGGTGTTGTCGGCGTGGTGCAGTATGCGGAACTCCGAGTGCCCTCCCTCGCGGTGCAGGTCGAACTCTCCTTTTTCGTTCTTGTCGAAGCTCACCCCCCAGTTTATAAGTTCTTGAATCTGCGCGGGTGCTTCGCGCACAACCTTTTCCACTGCATCTCGGTCGCTTATCCAGTCGCCTGCAATCATAGTATCCTCTATGTGCTTTTCAAAGTTGTCCACAGCAAGGTTGGTAACCGATGCTACACCGCCTTGTGCAAAGTATGTATTTGCGTCCTCGAGTGTGGTTTTGCATATAATTGCTACTTTGCCCTTCTCGGCAACTTTTAGTGCATAGCTCATTCCGGCAATTCCGGAGCCGATAACCAAAAAATCGAATCTTTTAATCATATTTTTGTTTATTTGTGCAGGGTTGGTGTAGCTATGGGTTGTAGAAGCTCAACGGCGCGTGCATCGAGCCCCGCATTGGTTTTTGCAAAATTATAAATTATTGCTTAATATTGTTGCTTCGGTTAAAATAAAAATCGCCACACACTCCTCTATTTTGATAAATAATGAGTAGTTTTACTGCAATTTTGTATAATAGAGCTTGCAACATTGTTTGATGAAGAATTTATTTACTCTTTTTATTTGTTCTATGTTTGCCGTGCTGGCTGTGGTTGCACAACCTGCAAAAAAAGATTTTACGGCTTTGCTTGGCGACGAATTACTCACATACAGCGATGCTTCGCTTGTGGTGTACGACCTCACGGCCGATTCTTTGCTTTTTTCTCACCGTGCTCATAAACTCACCCGCCCGGCGTCGGTGCTTAAGATTGTTACATCGGTTGTGGCACTCGAGCGATTGGGTGGTGCTTATACGGTAGATACCTACCTGCTGCAGCAGGGTAATTCGCTATACTTCAAGGGAAAAATAGACCCTTTGTTCTCGTTCGAAGAGCTCTGCTCTATGGTGCAGAGCCTGCCCGTGGGTGCGGTGGTGGATACTCTCTATGCCGACTGCTCTTTTATGGATTCGCTCTATTGGGGGCCCGGGTGGGCGTGGGACGATACTCCGTGGGAGTTTCAACCATATATTTCGCCGCTTATGCTGTGTGGGGGTTGCGTGCAGGTTACTGCCAAGCCTGCTGCACGTGGCGATTCTCCTGTGGTTGAGTGTTTTCCACCGTCGGCATTCTATTCTGTTGAGAATGAGGCGGTGAGCCGTGGCGGTACAGGCGAGAAATTTACAATTTTGCGCGATTGGCTTTGCGGGAGCAATGTTATTCGTTTGCGTGGCGACTGCAATGCCGCCAAAAGCGAAAAAATGAATATGTACCCCTCGCAAGACTATTTTATGGCTGTTGCTGCCGAGCAGCTTGCGGCTCGTGGTGTGGTAGTTAAAAATATTGCTATGGGGGTTGCCCCGCAGGGGTGCGACACGCTTGCCGTGGTGCGCCGCCCTGTGGCCGACATTGTTGTCGAAGCTCTTATGGAGAGCAACAACCTGTGTGCCGAGGCTCTGTCGTATCACCTAGGTGCTCTCTATGGTCGCCTGCCTGTAAGGCAGTCTATGGGCCCAAAAATAGTGAAAGGGTTCTTGGATTATGCACTCGACATGCCATTGCAGTATGATATATGCGATGGTTCGGGGCTTTCGCCATACACTCTTGTGTCGGCCGATATTATTATGCAGGTGTTGAAATATGCCTATTCGCATAAGCATCTGTACGATGTTCTCATGCTTGGCTTGCCACAGGCGGGCGTGAACGGCACTCTTAAACACCGCACAAAGGGCACGGCTGCATATAAGAAGGTATTTGCGAAAACAGGCACGGTAACGGGGGTGTGCACTCTTGCCGGTTATGCTCAAGCCTCAAACGGTCATATACTTGCTTTTGTTGCTTTAAACGAGGGCTCGCCCAAAGCCCGCCCTGTTCGCGTGTGGCAAGACAAGGTGTGCGATTTGTTGTGTCGATAAATGCGGTTAGCGCAGTTTCTTTATCTCATTTATGTTCCTAATGAGCTGTGCATAACCCGCGCGTTCCACGGCACTCTCTTTAAATAG
Source organism: Bacteroidaceae bacterium (assembly GCA_017481875.1). Classification (GTDB taxonomy): domain Bacteria; phylum Bacteroidota; class Bacteroidia; order Bacteroidales; family Bacteroidaceae; genus HGM04593. The sequence continues at coordinate 14,704 of JAFUOP010000038.1, read as the reverse complement.
CCTTTTATATCTCTCCTCGCTTAACGTGAACCACTCTTCGTCGGTCATTGCAGAGAGCTCCTCTGCGGGCAGTAGCTCATTGGTGGTTTGGGGCTCGTAGTTGCCGTTGTGTGGGCACGAAGCATTGCATCTGTCGCAGCCGTAAAAGCAATTGCCCATTTTTTCACCGGTGCCTTCGGGTAAGTCGCCACGATGTTCAATAGTGAGGTACGAAAGGCATTTGCGTGCATCGAACCCTGTTTTAGTGAGGGCTCCCGTTGGGCAGTTTATGATACATCGGTTGCAGTTTATGCATACATTGTGCTCTATAGGTGTGTCGGGCTCTGCTTCTTGGTCTATAAATAGTTCCCCAAGGAAAAAGAATGTGCCGAGCCCGGGAATTATGAGCTGGTGATTGAGCCCCACGCGTCCTATTCCCGCCTGTTCGGCCCAATAGTGCTCGAGCACGGGAGCAGAGTCGCAGAAGGCACGCCCTCCTGCTCCTGTGGCTTCGTTTATGCTTTTAAGCAAGGCGTGCAACCTATCCTTTAAAACCTTGTGATAATCCTTCCCTTGAGCATATCGCGACAAGTGCAGGCGGTTTCTTGGAGTGGCCGGCTGTGCATAGCTCATTGCAACGCATATTATGCTTTTGCAGCCGGGTACAAGCAGGGCGGGGTTCTCTCTCTTGTCGCAGTTGCGTTCCAAGTAGCTCATTGTCCCGTGGTTGCCACCGTCTGTCCACTCGGTGAACCTCTTCATCTCCTCCCGTGGCACTATGCCTGCTTTAGCTATGCCACAAACGGCAAAGCCGAGGCATTTTGCCTCGGCTTTTATGTAAAGAGATAGTTCCTGCGGTGTCATTTACTCAAATATTTTAAAGGTGTAGCCTTGTTCAAGCAACCAATCTATGGCTCTTGGTAGGGCATACCTTAAATTGCTCTCCGAGCGCAGTGAATCGTGAAAGGTAATTATGGAGCCGTTGCGCGTGTAGCGTTTTACATTGGCAAGAACATCTTCGCCATAGAGGTGAATACTGTAGTCGCGTGTAACGAGGTCCCACATTACAAATTGGTACCTTTCGCTCAATTCGTTGTATTGCTGCCTGCGCAGCACACCGTGTGGCGGGCGAAAGAGGTTGCTGTGTATAAAGGCATCGGCCTGGTCTACGTTGTCTATGTACTTTTTTGTACTTGTGAACAATCCTTTAAGGTGATTGAACGTGTGGTTGCCTAAACGATGGCCCCCCTCCACAACCTGCATATACTCTTGCGGGAATTTATGCACATTGTCGCCAACCATAAAGAAAGTAGCTTTTATGTTGTTGCGCTCGAGCAACTCAACCACCCAGGGGGTGATAACAGGTATAGGCCCGTCGTCAAAGGTCAGATATACAGCCTTTTCATCGGGGTTCATTCGCCACAATGCTTTTGGGTATAGGTTGCGGAAAAATTCTGGTACCTGTTCTATAAACATAAATACTTTTTCTTTCTTTTGTTAGTTTAGTCGTTGTTTCCACGCATTAAATAATGTGGAAAGTTCTGTGTTGTAGTCGGCAGCAGCGGCTTTGCAGGTTTCATCTCCCTCTTTAAGCTCTTCAATCATAATTTTTGCTATCTCAAATGCCATGTAGCTATCTTGCATTGTGGCATTGAAACGGCTGCCGTTGAGGCTGCTATACCAATTGATATATTCCATTTGTACGTCAAGCAACTCTCTTATTATTTTGAGCCCCTTCTCATACTCTCCCATTGCTATGTACAGGCGTCCGATATCCATACCACCTGTTAATGGGTTGTGTGGTACGATGCTCGATGGCAATTCCTCTTCTATGAGATTGAGCAAGTTGAGTGCCTTTTCTTTTTTACCCTCGTTGTATAGCTCGGTTGCCAGCGATGTTATTACTCGGCGGTGTGTATATACCATACGGCTGATAGTTTCATCTGAATAGTAGTTGGGGTTGTCCTTGAGCCCACCAAATTTAAAGCGGTTCATTACATTGTGGTAGAATTTCTCTGTATCTACTACAATGTCGTTTGAGTTACTATACCCAAGCTCCACCCAGTTGAACGGTGTTATGCGGTATGCAAGTCCTTCGTGCACAAAGAAATTCTTTAGGCTGCCCAAATAGTTTTCTTCACCCACTGTCATAGACATATATAATGGGCGTTCCCAGTTGCACTGTGAAAGCATCTCGAGGAGCATTAAATTTGAACGGGTTATTTTTTTGTGTCCGCTGAGCGAAATTTTCATATAGCGAGGCATAGTGTCGGCATATTCAACAGGGATAATCATTCCCGAGCGGATAACCGCCTCTTTGTCTATTTCTATATAAACAGTGTCTGTTGGAATGTAGTGCAGTTTCTCGTTCCTTGAGCATACCCAGTTTTTCATTATGTTTTTCAGCTCAAAGGGATTCTCTCCAAAGCGTTTCTTTGCACCTTCGGGGTTTTCTGCATAGACCGATTTAATGTAATCCTTAATTTCGGGCCTTATCTCAATGTCTTCATTGGCATTGCCGGCATAATCTATTCTTTCCCATTTTATGGGAATAGAGGGTGAGTCGTATGCAGGGCGGCGCATCTGGTCTATGTACCAGTCGGTTTGCAGGTAAGAGAGGTTGCACACACGCGCGTCGGTGCGTACACCCTCAACTTCTTGGTTGTACCATAGAGGGAATGTGTCGTTGTCGCCGCAGGTGAAAATAATGGGGTTGCCCTCCTCGGGGATAGACGCAAGGTAGTTCTGCCCGAAATCGCGGCAGGCATAGCGACCGCTACGGTCGTGGTCGTCCCAGGTCTGTGATACCATCTGCACGGGAACAAGCAGGCAAGCTGCAGTTACGGCAAGGCTTATAGCTGTGTTTTTCTTTTTAACCCACTCTGTTATGGCTGCAACACCCATTCCAATCCATATTGCAAAAGCGTAGAACGAGCCGGCATAGGCATAGTCGCGCTCACGGGGTTGCAGAGGTGTCTGGTTCAGGTAGAGTACAATGGCAATACCTGTCATAAAGAAGAGCATAAACACCACGAGGAACTGTTGCGAGCCCTCTTTGCCACGACGTGCCTGCCACACCATACCGAATATGCCAAGTATCAACGGCAGGGCGTAGAATACGTTGCGGCCTTTGTTGTTCTTCAGTGTCGATGGCAACGTGTCCTGGTTGCCAACAAGCAGGTTGTCGATGAATGAAATTCCTGTAATCCAGTTGCCTTTTTCCATCTCTCCGTGGCTCTGCAGGTCATTTTGTCTGCCCACAAAGTTCCACAGAAAATATCTCCAATACATGTGATTGAGCTGGTAGTTTATGAAGAACTGAATGTTTTCCAATTGTGTGGGCATTTTTACATTGATGGTTTCACCCCAGGGCGCCTTGTAACGTACGTTATGCCCTTTAATCTTTCCTCCACACCATTGTTCGTAGAGATTTATTCTGTTTGGTCCGTAGTTGCCGTGTTCGCGGCTATGCATACGTGGAAAGAGCATATTTTGTGCATAGATTATATCTGTGTCATAATCTATAACCTCGTATGAATCTTTCTCATCGGGTGCGCTTTTCTCTTTTGGTGCATATTTTGGTGCACCGGCAACTGTTTTGACAGCCCAATACTGCCCTTCGGGTACACGCTCAAACTCTGAACTGTATGCTTGTCCGTAAAGAAGCGGGCGTTTGCCGTATTGTTCGCGACCGAGGTATGCGCCAAGCGTGAAAATATCTTCGGGTGAGTTCTGGTCCATTGGAGTGTTTGCAGCCGAGCGCACCACAATGAGCGCATAAGAAGAGTAGCCTATCATAATAACCAGCATACACAGCAAAGAAGTGTTGAACATACGCAGGTTCATAAGATACTTTTCGCCCTTGCGGTACATTGCCACTATGAATAATACAATAAGCACTACAATGCCTACAAAAATACTCAATATACCATACCCATAGAAAGGAATACCCAAAAGGCCTACCGATGCAACAAAAGCAAGAGCAAGTTTTTTGCGGTTATTGCCTTTCTCACTTTCGACAAGGCCCCAAACAAGTGCTGCACACAAAAGTACTATATATGTTATAAGGCCGCTGTTAAAGGGTAGCCCCATTGTGTTTACAAAAAGCAATTCGAACCAGCCACCTACTTTTACCACACCCGGAACAATTCCATAGAGCACCACTGCTACGATTATGCCCGAAATGAGCAGAGCGAGCAACGAGCCTTTGAGGTTTGCATTAGGGGTGCGTTTGTAATATGCCACGAGTACAATGGCCGGGATACATAGGAGGTTCAGCAGGTGAACGCCTATCGACAAGCCCGTGAGGTAGGCAATAAGTACCAGCCAACGGTCGCTGCGGGGCTCGTCGGCGTGTTCTTCCCATTTTAGAATAAGCCAGAACACAACAGCTGTAAATAGTGAAGAGTAACCATAGACCTCTCCTTCAACAGCACTGAACCAATAGGTGTCGCTCCAAGTGTATGCAAGAGAACCCACAATGCCGGCACCCATTATTGTTATGAGCTGTGATGTTGATATTTCCTTGCTGTTCCCCACTAAAAGTTTACGTGTCAGGTGGGTAATACTCCAAAAGAGGAACAGAATGCCTGCAGCACTCAATATTGCACTCATATAATTTACCATAAGAGCTACGTTGTGCGGCTCGGCAAATAATGAGAAGAAGTTTGCGGTGAGCATGAAGAAAGGTGCGCCGGGCGGGTGTCCTACCTCTAATTTATTACCCGAAAGGATAAACTCGGGGCAATCCCAGAAACTTGCGGTGGGCTCCACTGTTATGCAGTATGTTGCTGCTGCAACAAGAAATATGAGCCAGCCAAAGGTGTTGTTTACGGTTTTGAATCGTTTCATCTATAATGTATTATTCTTGTTTATTCCGCAGAAAGGGTTGTGTTACTCCCCCTAAAATGTTGCAAAGTTACCTAAATAGCGGGATATGAACAAAATATTATATACGAAAAACCGCGAAAAACATATAAACACTGTTAATAGCAGCCAATATGTTCTTCTATTTTCTATAGCGGGTCTATGTCGTAGTACATTATAATGGAACGGTAGCGAGCGTTGTCGGTCAATGCTTGTTGCAGGGCTTGCAGAGCCTCGTTTACTTTGTATTGCGATAGTCCACTCTCTATTTTCAATACAATCTTTCGTATATAAAGCTCCTTCACCCGTGCAACCGGTGGCAGGTCGGGGCCCAAAATGCGGTTCTCAAAAATTCTGCGCAACTGCTGCCCCATAAGTTCCGAGAACTCCTCTAGGACTGCTATGTCGCGGTGCTTCATATATATGTAAACAAGCCGATAAAAAGGAGGATAATGGAACATCATACGTTCGCTTAGTTGTGTGTTGTAGAATTGTAGATAGTTGTTATCTACAATGTGCGGAATAACGGGAGCGTCGGGAATTTTTGTTTGCAAAAACACCTTGCCCTGTCCGTTTTTACGGCCTGCACGGCCTGCAACCTGTGCCATTAGCTGGAAGGCGCGTTCAGTGGCTCTAAAATCGGGGTAATTGAGCAGCGTGTCGGCATTAATTATACCCACTACGGCTACATTGTCAAAATCCAGCCCCTTTGAAACCATTTGTGTGCCTATGAGTATATCCGTTTTCCCCTCTTGAAAAGCGGTTATAATCTTCTCGTACGCGGAGCGTGTGCGTGTGGTGTCGAGGTCCATGCGGGCAATGCGTGCTTCGGGGAAGAGGTTTTGCAGGTCGTCTTCAATTTTCTCTGTACCATAGCCGAGGTTTACAAAATTGTTCTCCTCGCAGTTGGGGCAGTATTTGGGTGCAGGTATAGTGTAGCCACAGTAATGGCAGGTAAGCTTGTCGGCATTCTTGTGTAGGGTGAGGCTTACATCGCAATGCTTGCACTTGGGAACCCACCCGCAGGTGCGGCACTCTAAAAGTGGAGCATATCCACGGCGGTTCTGGAACAGAATTATCTGCTTTCCCTCCTTCAGAGCCTCGGAAATGGCATCTGTCAATGGGTCGCTGAAGGGGCCGGTCATACGCTTGCGGTGTTTCATATCCTTTATGTCCACAACCTCTATATGCGGTAGTTGCACTGCACGGTGGCGGGTGGTGAGGCTCACCAGGCCATACTTCCCTGTTGTGGCATTGTAGTAGCTTTCTATAGAAGGTGTAGCGGTGCCAAGGAGCGTCTTTGCTCCGTAGTACGAAGCAAGTACAATTGCTGCATTGCGGGCATTGTAGCGTGGAGCGGGTTCCTGTTGTTTGTAGCTGTTTTCGTGTTCTTCATCAATAATGACAAGCCCAAGTTTTTTAAATGGGAGGAAAAGCGATGAGCGTACTCCCAGTATTATGTCATAGGGTGTGTCGCCTATCTGTTTTTTCCATATCTCCACTCTTTCGGCATCGGAGAATTTAGAGTGGTATAGCCCAATGCGGTTGCCAAAGACTCGCCTTAAGCGTTCAATAATCTGCTTGGTAAGGGCAATCTCGGGTAGCATATAAAGAACCTGTTCGCCCCGTTGCAAGGCTTCGGTTATCAGGTGTATGTATATCTCGGTTTTTCCTGCCGATGTTACTCCGTGCAGCAGGGTTACGCTTTTTTGTGAGAAACTCTCTTTTATCTCTTCAAAAGCCTTTTTTTGTGCATCGTTGAGGCTGTTCTGTGGCACTATAGGCTCTGCGCTGGTGTCGAGCCTCCCTATCTCCACTTCGTAGCTTTCAAGGAATCCTTTGTCGGTGAGTTCTTTGTATATATGGGGTTGCACTTGGGCCTGTTCCAGTAGTTTATGCTTGGCTACTTCAGTGCACTGTCCGCTGTAGAATTGAGACATCTGCAGGTAGGTGTTAAGCAATCTTTTTTGCCGTGGGGCGCGTGAAAGCGACTGTAGAATAAGTGCGACAGCCTTTTCGTCTATGCAATGCTTGGTGAGCCTTGTGCGTTGTTCGGTGCGTTGCTTGAATTCGCCTTTTAATCCTTGCGGTATGGCGGCCTTGTATATATCGCCCATGCTGCATAAATAGTATCGTGTAATCCACTCCCATAGCTTGAATTGCGTGGGGAGCATTATGGGGGTTTCATCAAGCAGCTCTTCTATGGGTCGCACTTTGCAATCGGCAGGTTCGTTGTCATGCGTGGCTGTAATAATTGCAGTGTAATGTTTCTTTGGGCCGAGCGGAACATTTACGCGACACCCTGCCTGTACACGCTCAGCCCACGTTTCCGGCACACTGTATGTGTAGTTGGTGGGTAGAGGTATTGGTAATATTACATCTACAAATTTTGCCATAGTATTTTATATTGCGAAGGTATGAAAAAGGGGTGAATGTACAAAATATAACCTTTATCTCTAAAACACAAAAAGAGGTAACAAACGCACTTGTTACCTCTTTTTGTGTTTTGTGTTTATGTTAGAAAATATAAGCGGCCGATACTTGCCAAGTATTAACTTTTGAGCCTTTTATATAGTCCCACCCTGTGCCTGAAGGGTCGGCTTTAAGCTCACCTGTATTGCCAAGGGCAATGTTGTAATTAATGTGCAGTTGTATGTGGTTGAGCACTGTGGCACCTGCACCTATGTTAAGGCTAAGGTTGCTTTTTTTGTATTCCCACTCATAAATATCACCGGCAACGTCTTTCCAGCTTTCCTCTCCATCGCCCATTGCCCAACTAAACTGTGGGCCTACAGCTACAAATGGCTCCAGGAATTTGTTTACAACGGGCAGTGAAAGCTCGTAGCGCAAGTAAATGGGAACCTCTATGCTGCGGCGTGTGATGCTCTCTTCTTCAAGCTCAGAGCTGCTCTGTGAATATAGAATATTACCTTCAATGCCTAATCCTACAACGGGGAGCATAAATTTTGCTGTGGGGCCGACAAAAAAGCCATTTTTTCCTTCGCTTTTTATGTCGCCGAGTGATTTTGGCTTGCTCGAAAGGTTTAGTCCGGCCTTAATACCCCAATTAAATTGTGCAAGTGCCGGTGCAGATGTAAGCAGGCACATTGTGATTGCAATTAAAAAAATCTTTTTCATATATGTATTCATTTTAATTAAATTCCTAAATAAAGGTATTGTGAAAACTTATTATGAACGCAAATTAAATATAAAATTGATTAAAATGCAAATATCTTTTTATATTATACAATTTAAGGGCCGGAGTTGTTTTTTTACTCGGCCCTTAAATGAATTTGCTATTTATTATCGTCTTGTTCGTCTTACCGAAACCTTTGCGCTACCTGAGCTGCTTTTTTCTTTGCTTTTTTTCTGTTTCACACTCTCCTTTTTTTCTTTGCTTTTTTTCTTGGTACTGCGGAAGGTGCTCTTTTTCTCAACCTTTTCTGCCTCTTTTACACTCTCTGTTCCAACAGAGTCTTTTGCTACGCTTGTTGTGTCGGCAGAAACTGCAGGTGTAGGTGTGCTCCACAAATTGGCGCGGAAATCGGTTAATTGCTTTTCAATGTTTGCCTGTTCTTTTTTCACCTCTGTGCTGTCCTTGCAGTATTGGTTCAGTGCAAGGTTTCTGAGGTTCACTGTTTTGTATATCTCACCGTCGTAGCAGTTTTTTACAAAGTAGTCGTTTATTGTCATAGATGACACGTTGTTGTAGCTGCTGGTAACAAGTGTCTGCTGTGCAAGCAGGGTGGAAATCTCGTCGTAGTTGAGCCAGAACATAGGGTATTTTACAATATCTGTGCTGAACTCGTTTGCTGTGCGGTGCAGTACAGGGCATATTGCTGTTACTCGTGTGTTGTATGTGGCAGTGCGTTGGTCGTAGTAGTTGCTCTCCTTAATGTAGTAGCTCAGCACCTCGCCACTGGGAACATCACTCTTGTTTACAACAAACTCTCCATCTTTTTCCTCGTAATAAATGCGGTAGTTGTCGAGAAGGTCCTTTGGAGAAATCTTGTTTTCTTCGTCGAAGGCTTCGTACCCGTCGAGGTTGTATTTGTAGGCTGTTATTGTGCCGTCGAGTATAAGGCGGAACACATATGTAAAGAGGTTTACACTGCCACCCATAGGCTCTACGGGGTAGTAGAGCGACGCGTTCTTCTCGTTCTTTAGGTCGAGCGAACGGTATATGTCGCGCTTCCACACAACCTCTTGTGGTACCACGGTTGCGGGGTACTGGCTCTTTGCGCGCTCTGTCATATTCACGGTTACTGCAGCATTGGTAGCCGCCTTCTGCTCCTTCTTGGTGTTCTCCTTTATGCGAGCCGGTGGCTGTGCAACTGCATATTGTCCCATAAGGGATACTGCTATGATAACAACTAATTTGCCAACGTATTTCATAACTTTTTTTATTTTATCCTTTATTTTGTGGCAGGGTGCCCCTGCTGTTAGTTTATTATTACCTCAAGTGAAGTGGGTAGCAGACGTTCTACATTGTCGGGGCCTATAGCCTTTACGTGTGATATGTAGAATCGTTTGCCACGGCTCAAATTGCGGAACATATCCTTCTGACGTGTTGTGAAGCTGGCTCCTTGCGACAAAAGAGGAATTGCGTTGCCCATGTTGTCGTAGAAAACAGTTTCAAAAGATAGCACTTTGAAACCTATGTTCAGCAGGCCGTCGTCTATGGCGGCCACAATGCCGTCGGTGCTCATAAGGGCCTGTTTGCTGAAGGCTGTGCCACCGCGGTAGCGTTGGGTGTTGCCGTCTTTGTCCTTATACTCTATGAATGGGGTGGGGTCGGGGAGCTGGCGCACACGGAAGCCATACTGTCCCATGCTTTGGCTGCGTCCCTCCTCGTTTATAGCTGTTACACCTATTACAATATCTTCGCCCACTTGCGAGGGGGTTACAATGTAGCCACCCTTGCCGTCGCTCTTTAGTGAGCCCTTGCCACTTGCAATGTTTGCACTTATCTTGTTTGCCGCTACTCCCGGGACTGAAATGCTCACGGGGTTCTCAAAGCCTGCGTACAGCACGTTCATAAGCGATGCGCTCACTGTGGCTGTGGGTTCTACAACAGTGTATTTCTGTGAAAAATCGTAGCGTGTCTGTGCTCCTGCACCGTCGTTCACAAGCATATATCCGTTAAGGGTGTAGTCGCCTACAGTATTGCACAACTTGCTGTATTCACCATTTTCTGTTTCGAATAATTTGTCGTCGATGAATATCTGCGGGCGTTGTGTGGAATCGACAGCTGCAAGAATAATTTGTGCCGAGAACTCGCTGCCACGTACCACGTTGCGCGATGTGGGGATTACCAATGAACGTATCTGGTTCACGCGCACGTCGCCCACGTCGATGTTTCTTGCAAGTGTGTGTAGCACTTCACCCTCGGCATATCTCACGTCGTTTTGTAGCTTTGTGAGCAGTGTGATAGCTGCAATTGCGGGCATACTTTCAAAATGGTACTCCTGCCAGTTTTTAAGCAGTGAAATGTCGCGACGCGGCACCTCGGTGCTGAAACTGCTCTCTATTATGGCGCGTTGTACAGAATCGGTTACCATTGTGAGTATCTCCTCGCGGTACTTTGTAATGGCATCGTAGAGTATCTGTCCTTGCCCTGTGCCGGGAGCCAGCATCACCGATGTGGCGGCCTCCAAATCCTCACGGTTTACAAGGTTGTTATAGTCGCCTTCGGCACCGTCGGCCTTCTTTGCAATGCTTACCTTAAGTCTATCGGCAAGGTTGTAAATGGAGTCGGATATATTTTTAACGTGAGTGGCACGGTTGTACCATTCGCGTACTTTCTCGGGGTTTTGCGCCATAAAGGACTCAAAATCCTTATATAATGCCTCATTTTGCTTGCCTGCATTTATAGAACTCTTCGACAGGCTCTCATCGACCAATGTAAAGCCGTTGAGTACGTCGGAGGAGACGTTCAGTGCAAGCATCGCCATCAGAAGAACATACATGAGGTTAATCATCTTCTGGCGTGGTGAGACTCTCTGTTTCTTTACCTTCATTGTGTAGTTCTCTTAAATTTGAGGCTTGTTCATATTAGTTGTCATTGCCTGTATCATACGTGCATACATAGCATTGAGTTCTTCAATTTGTGCAGCCATTTTCTTTGTCTGCTCATTAACCTGGTCTATGGCATTGGCCTGGTTTCCGGCACTGCGTAGCTGTGTCTCGTAGAGTGCGTTTATGCCTGTGAGGTTGCGGCCAAGTGTTTCCATCTCTTCCATGTTGCGGCCAAGCGCATTTGCTTGTTCGGAGATGTGTTTAATGGCATCGTTCAGTGTGCGCACCTTCTCTATGTACTCTTCTGTTACTTCGTCCATTTGCGGTATAAGCTGCGGGTTGCCTGTTATGGTTGCTCCGCTTTGTACTGTGGTAGTGCCGACTACTGCGCCACCCGCTGGTGTGGCTGTGCTTGCAACAACACCCTCGGCTGGTGCTGTACCTCCTCCGCCTATGGTGCCATTAATAACAATTGTTCCTCCTTGCAGGCCTGTTCCCACAATATTTGCGGCGATTCTCTCTTCGGCTTCCTCTTCTTTCTTCTCGTCGATAGCTACATCGTAGGGGCGTTCAAATGCCGAGAAGAAGAATACTACAACCTCGGTTCCCATACCAACGAAAAGCATAAGGTTTGCGCCTGCAATATGTGTCAGTTTAAACAATGTACCCAAGATTACGATTGCGGCACCCCAGCTGTAAAGATAATTCAAAATGGTTTTTCCTCTTGCCGAATCCATAAATGCCTGAATTCGTCTTATTGTGTTTTTATATTTGCCCATAGCTTTTTATAATGAATAGTGTTTTTATGTTATTTTCTTCTATCAATGCCGGCATAGCTACGCACACAGCGGAATCCTATGTATGAACGAGACTCGTTTTGGTATTCATAGTTGCGTGTAGCACCTTGTATAAACCTGACAGCGTCTTTCCAAGAACCACCACGCACGGTTTTTTTCTTCATTCTGTATGGGTCCTCTTTAGCTGCTTTGTATTGCAGGTCGGGGTTCATATCACTCATTTGTAGAATTCCGGCCTCGGTATATACCGTAGATGTCCATTCAGCTACATTTCCGGCCATGTCATAGAGCCCGTTGGAATTGGCCGAAAATATTCCACATCGGGAGGTGATGAGGCTGCCGTCTTTGGTGTAGTTTCCCTCTTCGGGTTTATAGTTTGCATAGTAGCAACCCTCGTCGCTCTTTGTGTCGTCGCTCTCCCAGGGGAATTTTGTACCCTCTCTGCCACGTGCTGCAAATTCCCATTCTGCTTCCGAGGGTAGGCGGTATCTCTGAATCCATTTAGCCTGTGGCCCTAAACCGCGCAACAGATATTCGGTGCGCCAAGCACAGAATGCGTTTGCCTGCTCCCAGCTTACTCCCACAACAGGGTGGTTGTTGTAGTTGGGGTGGCTGAAATATAAGTTCAAGTACATTTCATTGTTTGCATTGGGAAAATCGTTTACCCAGCAGGTTGTGTCGGGATATACATTTACTATGTATGTGTGCAAGAAATCGAATTGGCTTGAAAGGGGACGTGTAATAGTCTCGCGCACAATTATTCCATCGTCATCAATGTATGCTGTGTCTTTTGATATTATAACCTCAGCGTCATAGTCGGTGGGAATGTCGGTGTTGCGGTTGCGCTCTTCGGGGTTCAAGCGGTTCTTGCGCAATGCTGCCTGTGTATAATCGTAGATGCTGTAACGGTAGTTCATCTGCGAAGCATCGAGCATTTTCTCGCCAGTAATGGGGTTTGTTATATATACGCTTTCTATAGCACGTTGTTCATCTTCTGTGGGGCGTTGCCAGGGAATTGGTTTTTTCCAGTTCAAGTAGGGCTCAATGGGCTCACCATATTCGTCCTCGGTTATTTTATATGTTTCATCACCACCGTATGCAGGGTCGGCAAGGCGTTCGCGAATGATGGAGTCGCGCACCCAGAATACGAACTGACGGTATTTTGCATTGGAAATCTCTGTCTCGTCCATCCAAAATGCATCTACCGAAATATCTTTAACCGGAGCCGATGTGCCCCATAATGAGTCGGCCTTTTCTTCTCCTACTTTTATGGAACCACGCTTTACAAGCACCATGCCATAGGGCGTGGGCTCGCTTAAGCCGGTAGCACTTACTCCTGTAACTTCTCCTCCGTTGGCATTTCCATAACTGCGAGGGCTGAGGCACGACGCTGCAACGAGTGCCAAAAGAATCATTGGCAGATAAATTATCTTTTTCATCATTTCAATATTCTTATACTATTATGTTTATTTTTCCCTTTCTTAAATATGTCGAGGTTCATTTTGTAACCTATAAATATGTCGTGGTTTCCGTTCTTTGCCCCTACTCCCGATGTGTAAAGTTCATAGGCGTAGCTTGCTGTGATGTTAAGGAACTCAATTCCCAAAAACAGTGCTACAGATGTGTCGTAGCTGTATGTTACACCTCCAAAATACTCCTTGTCGTTGTATTTGTATGTGCCTTTTGCTGTTAAGTCGGCACGCCACGAAACAAAATCGGTCATCAATTGAAAATAGGGCTGTATTGTTATTAACGTATTTTTTATAGGTATATTGCCTCCGGCTGTAAAATTATAATATGGGTCTATCTGAATTTCATTTGTTTCACCTAGCAGAATAACAGGGGAATTGAGGTGAAAACCTGATATTCCTGCATAGAACCCGTTGTGTTGAAAAAGTACTCCCAACCCAATATCAAATTTGTTACCATTGGCTGTGCCCGAAGGAAAAGCGGGGTCATTGTTGTCGCCACCGAACTCTATATCCTTGCTGTCGAACTCGCAATTAAGTATTCCCAGTTGCACACCCGCAGCCATACGCCCACCTAATAGCTTAAAACCGTAGGCGTAGTTGAAATACACGTGCTGGTTTGTGAAGAGGCCTATAGCATCGTTCAGCGCACCAACGCCTAAAGAGTGGTCGCCACGCACAAAGGGTATGGGGGAATCTACATTTAGCAGCATACTTTTAGGGTTGTTGTCAAAGCCTGTCATTTGGTTGCTGTATGCCGTGTAACCCCACAACTTTCCTGTGGCTCCTGCTCCTGCAGGGTTGTAAAAGTTAAGCATATTCCAATAATGTGTAAAGTGCACGTCGTACTGTGCGCTGGCCTTAGCAAGCGCACCTATGACTATTATTAGGAATATAAGTAGCTTTTTCATCTATTCTTTAACGTGCAAAATAAGTGAAAATTATCTATTTGCAGGTGTTTTATAGCACAATAATGTCGCAAATTTCGTAAAAAAAATCAAATAATCTATGTTTGTGCCAAATAATCGGTGTACAAATGTTGTAATATCGTAAAAAATAATAGGCAACGCGTGCGTTGCCTATTATTTTTTACGATGAGAAGTTGTCTGTTTTTTCAATAAAACTTCTGCCTATCGAGTAGTAAAAGAATTGCTTACTCTGCTTTCCACAAATTGCCCCAAGTGCCTTGCTGCTTGTTTGTAAGTTGCTCTTCACCTGAGCTATTCTTGTCAATTGCAATGCTTGCTGCAATAAGAGTTTCGCAATCAATGTTCAAACACACCATAACAGGTGTCAAATAATACTTTTTCATAGCTATTTTAATAAATTACCTTTTTGCCGTCAATTACATATATTCCCTTTGTGGGGCTCTGCACGGGGCGACCGAAGAGGTCATACACGCGGCCATCGCCTGCACCCTCTGCCTCAAAGCTGTCAATGCCTGTTGTGCCGGGGAAACGGAAACTCAGTGCCGAGGCTTGTGCATCGCTTATGCTCATATACATTTTAAAGCCGTTGATGTTCTCGCCTGTGTATCGGCGCATAACAACGCCGGTTGCTGCGGTAGCATCGGTC
>JAFUOP010000037.1 GCA_017481875.1 Bacteroidaceae bacterium | reverse complement strand
TGCTCCCACTCGCTGGCACGAATTTTGGTACTTTGAATAAAGCACTCTCGCTCGGCAATTCGTAAGTAAACTTACATTGCGCTCGCTTAATCGCGCTTTTCTATCGGCATAGAAAGTACATAAAAAATATAATTTGATTGAGAGAATAGCCGACAATCAACACCGAGGATTTTTGAGCAGGCTCCTAACTTTTGCAAGTGTGCTCAGCAACAAAGCCACTATGGAATCCACAGTGGCTTTGTTGTAACAATAATTTTATATTAAATTATTCTTCTACCTTGTAGCGGTCGTTAAGCCCCTTGATAACCTCCTTTGTGATGTCGAGTGTTTCGTTTGCATAGAGAAGATTGTCGCCCACGCGGCTGATAATGAGGTCGTAGCCCTGTGTGGCGTTAAACTCCTTAAGATATGAATTTATGGAGTCGCGCAAGATGATGTTGTTTTTCTGGCTCTCTGCTGCAAGCTCGCTTGCAAGGCGTTCCGAGAGCTTGTCGTACGACTCGCGTTTCTTCAATATGCGGTTTTGCTCCTCTTCGGCACGTGCTTGTGTGGCGAATACGTTGTTCTCGAGCTTGCGCTGGAACTCGTCGATGTCTTGTTGAAGGTCGCGTGCCTTCTCGCTGAGTGTGAGGCGCATATTTTCCTCTTTGCGCAGCATCTCTTTGTTTATTGTTACAGAGAATTCGTAATTGGTGAGCAAAGAATCGATATCGACAAATGCAATTTTAATACCTTTAACACCTTCGCTGCAAGCCTGTACAGGCTGTTCCTGTGGCTGTTCTTTGTTGCATTGTGTAAAAAGTAGCATTGCTGCAATGGCTGCAAAGCCAAGTTTCATAATTTTTTTCATAGTCTTTTAATGTTATTTCCTTTTTCTTATTTCTTCTACTTTCATAGGGTTGTTGCGGCGTGATGCTTTGTCTTGTGATTGCGCGCAACCGATGCCGCGCTTGCGCATATGTTTGTTGCCTCCAACGTGTGTGTTGGGGAATTTGCCGTTTTTTTTAATTAGTATGGTAATTGACAATAATGCAAAGCTAATTGCAATTATTAACAATGTAAGTAGTAAAGTTTGCCACATTTCAATTATATTTGAAATAAATTTTGGATATAGCGTGTGGTGCGGCTTTAAAAAAAGAGTAAACTTCTTTTTACTGCGCGAGCCTTTCACTATATTCGCAAAGTGTTTGCGAAGATAGCTTTTTTGCCTGTTTTTTTGTTTTTTTGCAAGCAAAAAAGTGATAAATAACTTCTTAATTAAAGATATTTTAGAAAGTAAAAATGTAATTTAACAATTTTAAACAAATAAATGTATGGAAAATATGAAATTGGAACCCCAAAAAGTATTTGATTACTTTTTGCAGTTGTGTAAAATACCCCACGGTTCAAAAAATGAGGCGCAAATTTCGCAATTCTTGCAAGATTTTGGCAAAGGGCTTGGCCTTGAAACTATGGCCGATGAGGTTGGTAACGTTCTTATTAAAAAACCGGCAACTCCAGGGTATGAGAACCGCAAAACGATAATTTTGCAGGGGCATATGGATATGGTGTGTGATAAACGTCCCGACGTGGAGCACGATTTTACAAAAGATGCTATTGAAACATATATAGACGGTGAGTGGCTCAAAGCAAAGGGTACTACGCTTGGCGCCGATAATGGTATTGGTGTGGCTGCGGGAATGGCTGTTCTTGCCGATGATACAATGAAGCACGGCCCTATAAACTGCTTATTCACTATTGACGAGGAGACAGGCCTCACCGGTGCCGAAAAACTTTCTCCCGATTTCTTGCAGGGTGATATTCTTATAAACCTCGACTCGGAGGACGAGGGAGAAATTTTCATAGGTTGCGCGGGCGGTGTGTGCAACTACGCTACTTACAAGCATTTGTGGTTGCCTGTGGCTGCAGAAATGTTCTATATGAAGGTGGATATTGCCGGGCTCACCGGTGGACACTCGGGCGACGACATTGACAAAGGACGTGCCAATGCCAATAAATTGCTAAACCGTTTCCTCTGCCGTGTGGCCGATAAATATGAGTTTTATTTGTGTGATATATCGGGTGGCAGCTTGCACAATGCTATTCCTCGTGATGCATCGGCGGTTATAGCTGTTCCCTCGGCCGACAAGGAGTCGGTGCGTGTGGATTTCAATATCTTCGCTGCCGAGGTGCAAGACGAATATGCTGCTACAGAGCCTAATATGCGCTTTACACTGCAAAGCACAGAGCCTACAGGCCGTTGCATAGACACCGACGTTGCTCGTGGCTTGCTTAAATCTATTCACGCTGTTTTCAACGGTGTGTTTGCAATGAGCCAAGATATGCCGGGGCTGGTAGAGACATCGAGCAACCTTGCTTCTATTAAACGTACAAGCGACAATACTCTCACTGTTACTGCAAGCCAACGTAGTTCAATAATGTCGGCACGCAACAATGTGTCGGCTACTGTGCGTGCTGCGTTTGAGCTTGGTGGTGCTACTGTGGAGACAAGCGGCGGCTACCCCGGCTGGAAACCTAATGTGAAGTCGGAAATTCTGAAGGTGGCTTGTGATACATACAAGGATATTTTTGGCGGTGAAGCCAAAATTCGTGCTATTCACGCCGGCTTGGAGTGTGGCCTTTTCTTGGAGAAGGCTCCTCACCTGGATATGATTTCATTTGGCCCCACAATGCGTGGCGTTCACTCCCCCGACGAGCGTTTGAATATTCCTTCTACCGAGCGTTGGTGGCGTCATCTTGTGGCTGTGCTGGAAAATGCGCCCGTGAAGCAATAAAGTGTTGCTTTCATCGTTTGTAATTATAGTTTAATTATATTACAGATGAAATTTATTGATAAGATACCTTTTCTTTTAATATTGTCGGTTATCATCGCTGCGTGCAGCGATGATACCGACTTTTCTTCAGATTCTTCCCTTCGCCTTTCTTTCTCTGCCGATACAATATCATTTGATACGGTTTTCACAACGGTGCCTTCGTCGCGTTCGGGAATGATGGTGTATAATACCAACGACAAGGCGTTGAGAATAAACTGTGTGGAACTGCTGAGCGGTGGCGACAGTGGCTTCCGTGTGCTGGTCGATGGGCAGTTTGGTACTTCTATGCAGAATTTGGAGATTATGGGCGAAGATAGTATGTTTGTTTTTGCAGAGTTAACACCACCAAAAAACAATGCTCCCGAGCCGCTGATATTAAAAGATACTTTGCGTTTTACCCTTGAAAGCGGTGTGCAGCAAGAAGTGTTGCTTATGGCCTATGGGCGCGATGTCTCTTTTTTGCGTGCGGTTACCATAAACTCCGATTCGGTAATAACTGCAGGGCACTACGTGGTGTATGATAGCTTGGTTGTTGCCGAGGGTGCAAAATTAAGTGTGGGGCCGGGTGCGACACTCTATTTCCACGATAAAGTGCCAATGATTGTGAGAGGCACGCTTTCGGCTGTGGGTACCGTGGAACAGCCGGTGGTTTTCCGTGGCGACCGCACCGACAATATCTTCAGCTATCTTCCCTATGACCGCCTTCCCGGGCAGTGGGACGGGGTGGTGCTGGCTTCAACAAGCAATGGCAATGTTTTTGAGCATTGTGATATTCATAGTGCAAACTATGGAATAAAAATGGAGGCCGGCGACAGCACTGTGCAGCGTCTTTATATAAATGCGTCGCGCCTGGAGAATTTTTATGGTAATGCCTTGGAAACAGTGCAATCGCACGCCACTGTTACTAATACTCTCTTGGCCAATGCCGGTGGCAATTGTGTGAAGATTGTTGGCGGTAATGTGAATTTTATTCATTGTACCATTGCCAATTTCTTTGTGTACAAGGTGCGTGATGTGGCACTGACATTGCATAACTCGTATGGTACAACTCCTGCACCTCTTTATGAGGCCAATTTTATTAATTGCATCGTTACGGGAAGCAAGAAAGATGAATTAATGGGCTATTTGTCGAATCTTGGAGATACGGTGCCCAATTGCAAAAACTACCACTTTGAGAACTCTTTGATTAATACCGTTGTGGGCGACGATGAGAATTTTGTGAACATAACGGTAGATGAAACGGAGGTTTCGCCTTTTGCGGCAGAGCATTTCGGCGTGATAGACCACGATGTGTTTTTCTACGATTTTCACCTTGCCGATGTTTCCACGGCACGTTCTATTGGTGGCGACTTGTTTTTGAACGACGAAAAACTGCGCTACGACAAAGATGGCGTGTTGCGTGAGAGTGGTTTTATTGATGCGGGTTGTTACCAGTTTGTGGAAAAGGCAGAGTAGTGCTGCCGCTTTTTTAGATGCTGTAGCAACTTTTTATTCGTGGTGGTAGGGCAGGTGGTTTATTATTGTGTATGCGCGGTAGAGTTGCTCTATGAAAAGGAGGCGTATCATCTGGTGCGAGAATGTCATTTTGGAGAGCGATAGTTTCTCGTGTGCTGCATCATATACTTTTTGTGAAAAACCATAAGGCCCGCCCACAATAAACAGCAGTCTTTTGGTGGAGATGTTCTGCTTGTGCTCTATCCACGCGGCAAATTCTGTGGAACGGTACTCCTTGCCACCTTCGTCGAGCAGCACTACGCGGTCCCCTGCTTGCAGAGATTTTAAAATAAGCTCGCCTTCTTGTTCTTTTTGCTGGGCTTCGCTCAGGTGGCGTGCATTTTTCAGTTCGGGAATAACTTCCATTTCAAACTGTGTAAAATGGCACACTCTTTGGGTGTAGTCTTTTATGCCGGCTATTATGTTGGAATCTACCGTGCGGCCCACTACAAGTAATGTAATTTTCATCTCTGTGTTGTTTTTGTGCCGGCGAAGATAATTGTTTTTGCCGGAATTTTATAATTTCTTGACAATAGGTTGCAAAACTATTAACTTCTTTTTTGCACTAATTACGGGAATTGCCTATCTTCGCAAAAAATACATTTTGTTATGAATATCAAAGATGAACTTATCGATAGACTTATCGATCTTGCTTTTGCCGAGGATATAGGTGATGGCGACCACACAACTCTCTCTTCAATCCCTGCTGATGCAATGGGAAAGAATATGTTGCTCATAAAGGAAGATGGTGTTCTTGCCGGAGTGGAGATGGCAAAGCGTATTTTTGCTCGTTTTGACAAGAACTTGCAGGTTGAGGTGCTCATAGAAGATGGTGCCGAGGTGAAGAAGGGCGACATTGCTATGTATGTAACAGGCAGTGTGCGTTCTTTGTTGCAGACCGAGCGTTTAATGCTTAATGTGATGCAGAGAATGAGTGGCATTGCAACGATGACACGTAAATATGTGCGTCGCCTCGAGGGTACAAACACACGTGTGCTTGATACTCGCAAAACAACTCCCGGAATGCGTATAATGGAGAAAGAGGCTGTGCGCATCGGTGGTGGCGTGAACCACCGTATAGGTTTGTTCGATATGATTCTTTTAAAAGATAACCACGTCGATTTTGCAGGGGGGATAACTGCAGCCATTACCCGTGCACAGGAGTATTGCAAAGCCAATGGCAAGGATTTGAAGATTGAAATTGAGGTGCGCAATTTTGAGGAGTTGCAAGAGGTGCTCGACCTGGGCGGCGTGCAGCGTATAATGTTTGACAATTTTGACACTGAAAAAACACGCAAGGCTGTGGAGATGGTTGCCGGCCGTTTCGAGACAGAGTCGTCGGGTGGCATTACGTTTGATACCTTGCGCGACTATGCTCTGTGCGGTGTAGATTATATTTCCGTGGGTGCCCTCACACACTCGGTAATGGGGCTTGATATGAGTTTCAAGGCTGTTAAATAGTGTTGTTTATCGGCTCTTTTTGGCAGTTTGTCGATTTTTGGAACAATAGGGCTCTCTTTCAGATAAAAGTTTGTAAATTGCGCAGTAAATTACTGTGTATCGGTCGGTGTGCGTTTTGCGTCAATGCTTTTTGGTGTTGTTGCTTGTGCTGCCGCTATGAATAATTGCGCTATTAGCCGAGATTTTATTTAAACCAATGTATAAGAGCAGGGTTGCCATAGAATATATTATATATTTCCTCTTTTGGGTTGCACTATTGCTGTCTCCCTTCTGGGGTGTTATTCTTGGCGGGGCAACTTCGGTTGTGGAGTGGAGCAAGATATATCGGTTCTGGATTTATCTGCTTCCGGCGATTATTCTCTTCTTTTTGAATAATAATGTATTAATGCCTTTTCTTCTTTTGAACAAAAAGAGGGAGAGGCATTATTTGCTGTATCTCATTTGTATAATAGCACTGGCTTATCTTGGCTCTCTGGTTGTTGCCTCTTCGAGGAGTGTGGAACATATCCCACACCATAGACGCAGTGCGAGAATGATGGACCACCCCAATGGGGTTATGCCGCATCGTCAGGCACCGCGAATGTCTGTCTATGCTACATATACCGAGGCGCAGCCATCTATACACTCTTTCTTCTGTGAGAATAAGTTGTATGAGGTGAAAATGTCGCCACCGTCAAATTACAGGAACCTGCCCTTTGCGTTTTTACACCCCGATAGTGTGCAAATTCTTCTTATAGTGTTTGTTCTTGTCTTTAATATTTGTGTACGTCTCTTTTTCCTCACTCTGCGCAACGACGATTATTTACGCGAGGTTGAAAAGGAAAAACTGCGTACCGAGATCGACTATTTGAAATATCAAATAAATCCACATTTCTTTATGAATACGCTGAACAATATACACGCTCTTATTGATATTGATTCGGCAAAGGCGCAAGCTGCCGTTATTGGGCTGTCGAAGATGATGCGCCACGTTTTGTATGATTCTCATTCTATGTTTGTTTCGCTAGAGAAGGAGATTGAGTTCCTTAATAGTTATATAGACCTAATGCGCTTGCGTTACACGACGGCTTTGAAGATTAAAACTGTGTTTACTCCTAATGTAGATGGGTTGTATGTGCCTTCGTTGCTGTTTGTGTCGTTCCTCGAGAATGCTTTTAAACATGGAGTGCCGTATAATAAAGAGTCGGAAATTTTTGTAACTGTTTTTACTGAAGATGAAAGGATATGTTTCCGCTGTTTAAATGATTGTGCCGAGATGCCGAGAGCAGAAAGAATAGGTGCCTCGTACTCGGGGATTGGTATTGACAATGTGCGTAAACGTCTTTCGCTCATATACGGCGAGGATTATAGCCTGGAAATAGAGAAGAATGGAACAAAATTCAGTGTGATGTTAAAAATTCCTATGCAATATGATGAAATGTATAATTGTTGACGATGAGCCTCTTGCTCTTGTTCAGTTGCAGAAATATGTGGAAAGGGTACCTTTCCTGCAATGCGTGAAGGCTTGCAGCAGTGCAAGTGAGGCTATGGAGGTGTTATCGGGCCAGGAGATTGATGTGATGTTCTTGGATATAAATATGCCCGATATTAATGGCTTGCAGCTTGTGCGTTCTTTGGTGAATTCTCCAATGGTGGTGTTTACAACGGCTTATTCCGAATATGCAATAGAGGGGTTTAAACTCGATGCCATAGATTATTTGTTAAAGCCTTTTTCTTTTGAACAATTTATGAAGGCTGCGAATAAAGTGCACGAGATTTACACTTTGCGCCACAAAGCCGCACAGGGGTATAGCGAGGACGGCACTATGCTTGACGATTGCTTGTATGTGAAGTCGGATTATCGTATGTTGCGTATTCCTATTTCTAAAATAAAGTATGTTGAAAGTATGAGTGAGTATGTGCGCATTTATGTCGAGGGGCATAGCAAGGCTGTAGTTTCTCTTATGAGTATGAAGAAGATTGAAGAGTTCTTGCCTTCGCAGCTGTTTATGCGTGTGCACCGTTCGTACCTTGTGAATTTAAACAAAATAATAGAGGTGTCGCGTATGCGCATTGTGTATGACGACGGGGTGTTTGTTCCCATAGGAGATATGTACAAAGATAAGTTCTTTGAGTATGTTGAGAAACATTTTGTGGGGAAAAATAGTTGATAGTGTGTGAGGCCCTTGTGATTACTGAACAATTAATAGAAAACGAATTATGAAAGATGAAGAATTGATGCGTATGGCCATTGAGCTTGCAGTGAACAATGTGAAGAATGGCGGTGGCCCGTTTGGTGCGGTAATTGCGCGAGGTGGGCAGGTTGTTGCTACGGGCGTGAACCGTGTAACAGCCAACAACGACCCTACGGCGCATGCTGAGGTGAGTGCGATTCGTGCAGCTTGTGCAAAACTTGGAACGTTTGACCTTTCGGGGTGTGTTATATATACTTCGTGTGAACCGTGCCCTATGTGCTTGGGTGCAATTTATTGGGCACACATAGATAAGATATACTATGGTGCCAACCAACACGATGCTGCTGCAATTAATTTTGACGACTCGTTTATATACCGTGAACTTGAATTGCCTATGAGCAAGAGGAAGAAGCCTATAGAGAATTTGTTGCACAACGAGGCTCTTGCCCCATTTAACTTGTGGCGGGAAAAAGAAGACAAAGTGGAGTATTGATGTGATAAATTAAACAGAAATGGGTTAAGCTGGCTTAACCCATTTCTGTTATTTCAATGTTTTAAAATGCAGAATGTGAATGGTTATTCCTGTTGCAAGCAGCAGGAATAGTGCTTTTAACCATAGCTCCTGAGCTATGCAGAATGTGCAATAGAGCAGGGTTGCCCACACAAGTGTAACGGAGACAATCTTCACGCGTAGCGGTATTGCTTTGTTCTCTCTGAAATTGCGAATATATGTACCAAGCCTGGGGTGGCTCATCAGCCAGTTATATAACTTGGGCGAGCTGCGGAAATAGAGTGCTGCCGTTAATAATAGAAAGGGGGTGGTAGGTAGCATAGGGACAAAAATTCCTATTATACCAAGCACAAGTGATATGCTTCCCAATATTGCAAATATTATTCTCATTTTAATCTTTTATTCTGCCTATAAGAATTGTTACGAAATTACAAATTTTATTCCTATAAAATGGTAAATGCATTAGTATCTATTAAAAAAATGCTCATTTTTTTTATTTGTTCAAAAAAAGTTGTACATTGCAAAAGAAAATAAATATTAACCATAAATATAATATTAATATGAAACGAATGATGCTACTTTGTGCAACTCTTTTAATTGCCGGGGTTGCTTTTGTGAATGCACAGCAGGTTGTTGATGAAAATCTCTGTGGCTTGTGGCAATATGTTGAAGAACGTGAGGCTCCCGATGGCACAATACAGTATATTGGAAAGCCAATATTCAAGAGCATCAATCGAGATAATACCTATTTTGCAATGGTGTGCGTAACTATTGATGTTACCGGTAGTGAAAAAGAGAAACCTTACTCGGTTACAGAAACATATATTACCCAGCGTGGGGAAATTGAGGTTAAAGCCGGTGGTAATTATTTGGAGTATATTGGAGAGCATTATACCAATCCGGGGCTTACCAATACAATTACAAGTTTGAAATATGAGTTCAAAGATGCGCAAAAGAATATAATGTACATTGAGTATCTCACTGCCAATAACAATGATACGTGGTTCGGTGAAACCTGGAGAAAGGTGCAGCCGTTTGGCAGTAAATAATATGCATAAAACAATGGCGACTATCTTGTAAGTGATAGTCGCCATTGTTTTATATACTTGCTTCGCTTACTATGCGAGTGCGTCGCTTGCTGCTGTTTGTGCTTGTTGTGCGTTGTGGCAGAGGGTGATTGTAGCAGGCCCATATGAGAATTGCGGTGGCCATTACACGGTCGTCGTGGTTGCCCTCTACAGCTCCCATTTCTTTGCCGTTTTCTTTTAACTCGTAGAGGTCCAGCTCATAGGTTGTTTGCAGGCAACGTTCTATGTATAGTTCATCGCGCAGGGCTTTTATGAGGAAGTTTATTACCATTGGCTTGGTGGAGCTGTTGGTGTGAAATCCCCAGCGACGGGGGCGTCCTTGCTTTATCTCCAATTGCGAGGTGCGGCTGAACAGGTTGCTGTATTTGCCTGCAATTTCATTGAGTATATATTCAAAATTGTCTCCTTCGGTGCCTTCGGTTTCGAGTGTGTTTGATTCTATTATAAGCAGGGCGTTGTCGTAGGCTCGTGCTATCTCCACGGCTTTCCAGGCGAGTTTGTCGTGTTCAATGTGCCCGTGCCAGCAGGCTGCAATTTCGGGTACACCGCCGTCGAGCATTGCAAGGCGGTCGGCTACTACAATGCAGGAGTAGTCGGCTTTGTCGCTTGTCCCACCCACATCTACTGTTACTATGTAGCGGTCGCGCAGGTGTTGTTCTTTGTCGGGCATTAACCACACCCATAGTGAGTTTTCGCTTGTTTCTTCCCCGGGGGCCGCTGCAACAAATTCTGTTTGCTCAGCTTGCTTGCCTTGCGGGGTGGTGGTGTAGCCACAGCTTACAATGTCTCCTTTGAACGTTGGCGGCACGCAGGTGCGGCGTATGTTGTTTACATAGGATATGCGGAATACACGGTGTCCTGTACTTTGAAATGCTTCGGCAGCCGTGGAGGGGAATTCTGAAAATAATCTCCACTCATCGGGCATTTCTCTTCGTTTGTCGCGGTACCAGGCTATTGCTTCGAGTGTTGCACCAAGCCCGAACAGTTGTTGCTCATATTCGTTGAGGCTCTCAATGAATGCCGGGTAATCGCTCTCTTTTATACTTTTGCTATAGAGGTCTATGCTGTACCAAGGGACAAAGACGGGTGTGAAGTTGTTGCGCCCTTCGGTGGCTTCTATCCAAGTGCGGTGAAAGAAATTTCCCACTCCCTTGGCTGTAGATTCGAGTATCTTCATTGTATATGCCCCAGATGCTATGGAGCCGAAAATAGATTGTACAAGGTCTTCGGGCTTGCGGCCTGCTGTGGCTTTCCACAAGCCCACCTCGGTGAGGTGTGCCATGCTTATGTCTTCGCTACGTAATGAATCGGGTTTTTGTGATGAACCCAATGAATATCGGCTGTTGCTCCAACTTATTACTCTTGTTTTTTGTGCTCCTTGGTAGGGGGTGGTAGTTATCTGCTTGCCACCTGTTGCCCAGCGTGGGTAACGGTTTATTACTTTGGCGAGCATACCTGCAACGATTGATGATTGTTTTTCTATATCGCCACATATTACGCTGTTCCAATTGCGCTTGTGAACAAGCTGTATCCATAGCATATATAGTTGTGTGAGGGTGCTGCCTCCCCATTGGCGGGCTTTGCATAGTATTATATCTATCGATTTTCCTGCCAAACGCAGCTTTTCCATTGCTGCGAGGTATTGCCGCTGTGCGCGGTTGAGCGTGAAGGGAATGTCGCGTCCTTTGCCTTTGTCGGATATGGTTGTCATGCTTCTAGCCCAATATTCAAAGTCGTGCTTTATTCGTGTGCGGCAGAAATCGAGCCAAAGAGCAATAATATCTTTGTTCGTTGCTCTGTGGCCTTGGCTTTTTTCTATGTAACGGGCTGCTCCCAATTCTACAAGGAGGTTTGTTTTCTCTTCTTGGAACATTGTGGTTGGGAGGTTTATTTCTTGTAAAGGGAAGCCTTCAATGCAGGCCCATTTACGTTGTAGTGCGGTGGAGCCTTCGCCTGTTATAGGATTATAAACGGCTGAGATTGCTCTCAGCCGTTCGGTGTTTTCTTTAATGGTCTTCTCTGTGTTCACGGTTATATTCCTGCTAAATCGGTGGCACGTCGGCGGGTATGTGTGTTGTTGTAGAATTTTGCGAGTAGCTGTTGCACGTTTTGTAGAAGATTTATGCGCAGGGCTACGTGTGGTTGTGCCATAGCCGGCTGGCGCAGTAGAAGCCACTCTGTTATAACCTCGTTTACCAAGTAGTCTGTTATTGCTTGTTTGAGCAAGGGCAGCACGTGTGCCCTGCTGTTGTTTTCTGTTTCAAAAGTTATCTCTACATATTCTTTGCCGACGCGGTGTGATATAGATGAGAAACGGAGTGCAACAGCAGAAATCAGCTCGTTCAATGCTTTTTTGAGAAACATTGAGAATAGCTCTTTCTCGTCGGTGCTGCTTTGCAGGGTGTCGGCATCGGCATCTTTGCGTTTTACCGCCTCGCCCAGGTAAAAGTTTCTTATATCAATCTGCTGCTGCAGCTCGTTTCTTCTAATTATAATGTAGTTTGTCATGTTATAGGTCGATGATGTTGTTGGGGTCTTCCAATTCTATCACCGGTTTCTGACGCAGTGCAAAAAGTTCGCGCAGTTGAAGTGCCAGGGTTTGTGCTTCGGCTGCGGGAATTGCGGCTTCCTCGGGGCGGTGTTGCAGCAACCACTGCTGCAATACGCGTTTTACTGCATAGCTTTCCATGCTTTTCTCTATTCGCGTAAGTGCTGTTTCCGGGAACATTGCCGGCATTGGCAGTGTAAATACGTAAACCTTGCTTCCACTGCTCGCGTCATTTATTTCTTCTATACTGCATATTGCAAAATAGCGTGAAATGAGGTTGCCCAGTTCGGCTATGGCGTTTCCAATGTGGTCGCTCAGCTGTGTGCTGTCGTCGCTGGAAACCTGCATTTGTGCGGCAAGGCGTTCCGGTATTCCAATCTCTTTACGAGCTTCACCTGTGTAGTAGGTGTAAATTTGAATACGTTGCTCGATGTTCTTGTGTAGTACTTTTAATTTTATCTCTTTCATTGTTTTTTATTGCAAAGGTAATTGCGGCTTTTTGTTGCAAGGTTGCTGTTTTAATATTTACTGTTCTTTTTGTGGCTTTTTTGCAGGTTTTTATGCAATTGCTTTTCGCTCACGCAGGGTTCTGTAAACAATTCCTTTGAAGGTTTCTTCGTCGAGGTAAAAAGAGGGGGCCGGTTCTTCTATTATACGTTCCAATATTACAAAGCGGTATTGATTGCTGGTGTCTTGAATACGTTTCAGGTAGCGACGGTAAATCTCTTTGTACATCTCCATTTTGTTTTTATTGACAATTGGAATGTGTTTTTTTCTTGCCATAAGTGAAATGTAGCGACGCGCGTTTTCGAATGTAACGTAGAAACGTGGTGCTTCGCTCCTCACGGCTTTCTCTATTACATCGTTTTGTGTGGCGAGTGGGTTCTCTTTTCTCACTTTCTTCATTGTCTCAAAAAATACTTTCGTTACGTCGTTTTTACGCATTTTGCGTACAGATTGGTTGTTTCTACTTTCCATTGTTTTAGTGTTTATTGCACAAATATAATAGCCTAAATAGGCTAAAAGGTTGCTGTTTTGACACTTTATTTATCAACATTGTTAAAACATTGATTTTTAACAATATAGTTTTGCTATTCGGCTTTTGTGCTGTCGATTAATTTGCGCTTTATAGTTTATGGTAGTGATAAATGGCTAAACGCGCGTGTCCTTTTTAATAATAGCAGGGTTGTGCTCTTTTTGGTGTTATTGCAATTTGCTATTGGTATTTTCGCAACCTTCTCGAGAGGTTTTGATATTTTCTTTGCTGCTGAAAAAGTTAAACCATAAAAATTGAGAATTATGAGACAGGATTATTATGATGAGTCGCAGTTGGCACCACAAAGCACAGATGTCACAAACACGGCGAATGCTACAGAAGAGCTCGTTGCCGGTGCATCGCCATACGCTACTCTTGAAGAGGGCTTGAAGGCTATTTTTGGTGAGGCCTTTGATATTAAAAATGTTGTTGCTCAGCAGGCTCTTTTGAAGCACATTGAGAACAACAAAGAGCAAAATGAGAAACTTGCCGGTGTAATAGAGACCGACCCGCGTTTGGCACAGATGTTGGTGGATATTGTAAATGGCAAGCGCAATGCTCATTCTGCATTGGCACGCTATTATGGTAGTTCTATGGGGCAGCTAAGCGAGGACAGCCCCGAGTATGAGGAGATGATGCAGGCCGACGAGGAACGCAGGGAGGAACTGATGCGTGCTGCTGCCGAGCGTCGCGATTATGAGAACAATCTCCAGTCGAGCCGTGCCATAATTGAGAATTTTTGCAAAGAGCGTGGGTATGAGCCTGCCGATTTTATGAATCGTGTGTGGGACAGCATTGTTATGCCCATTCTTTCGGGTAATTATTCGCACGAGGTTTGTGTGGCACTCGACAATGCTCTCAACTATGAACAAGACGTGGAGAATGCATTTGTTGCAGGGGATATTAAAGGCCGTAACACCAATATCCAACGCTTGAAAGAGAATTTTGGTGATGGTATGCCCAAAGGATTGAACAGTGCGTCGAACCTTGCACAGCCTAAACGTAAAGTGAATTCTTTAATAGAAGACGCACTCAATGCATAGCAATATTTTTTATAATTAATTCAATATTAAACAAAATGAAAAAAGTATTTAAGTTTTTTAAGGAGAATCCTCTTTTTGTTCTCCTTTCATTGGTAGCAATTGCTGTTGCTCTGTTTTGTGATGAACAGGCCGGCTTGACTCTCGCAATGGCAACAGTTGTGGCTCCCGGCACAACAAAACCCTCAAATGGTATAGCCGGGTTGCCTTCTCAAGGCCCGGGCGAGGCTACCACGGTTTCCAATCTATCGGAGCTCAGCCCCAATCTCATAGAGGCTGAGGTTGATGAAAAAATCATTGGTGTTGCAAGCGACGAGAGTATCATTGATACTATTAAACGCAGAGTTCGCCGTCAAGTACGTGTTACCTCTTTTGAAGTAGATCACTATCTCATCGACGACAAACGTTCAAAAGCATATACCAATGAAGAGTACACCGGTATTGGTGCTACACGTGCCGAAATTCCTTTCTCTACTACAGGTGAGAGAAAGATTTTTCAAGAGTACTTCACTGCAATATGTAAAGGGGTGAATGGTTATGACCCTACCGGCCAAATAGAAATGCCGGGCGTGGATCTTATGCTCTTCTTTGTGGGTAAAAACAGCACCACCGAGGCTCCTATTGCAATGGCTGTGAACGGTCCCAAGGTGAATGCAACCGATGATTATTGCACCGTGCCTACAATACCTGCCGGAACAGAGATAATATTGTTGTCGTCGGCAGCTTACGAGACTCAGAAGTTTATAGCTCCCAGCACCATTGTTCCTGTGCCCGAGCGTATGTACCTGCAAAAACAACTGTGCAACAGCATTGTCAGCGACTATTTTGCGGCGCAGAAGAAACGCATACAATTCAATAAATCGCAGATAGCCGAAGCTATTTTACGTCAGTTCCGCTTGGAGAGCTGCCGCACGGCTTGGGTGGGGCAACCCGGTAAGTTCAAGGTACAGGCAATGGACGCTGCAATGGGGTATCAGTGGGATTACTTCAGCAAAGGTATTCGTTGGCAGTTCAAACGCCAGTACGACCTTGCTTCAAAGATTACTTTTGCCGATTTAATAAATCTCTCAATGGTGAAATTCACCGGTTTCAATTGTACAAAGAAGGCTATATGGTTGCTTGGAAAACAGTTGCTGAATGATATTCAAAAGATAGACCTTACTTTGCATAAAAACATAAATGTGGCGAATAGCACTATATTCGGCATAGAGTGTACACGCATACATACGGTGTTTGGCGACATCGACCTTATACACGACCCCACACTCGATGCTCTTGGCTATTCTAATTGTGGCGGTCTCATCGATGCCAATGGTCTTGTACGTTATTATATGAAAAACGAGGATTCAAAAACCGAGAATGTAGATGGTGAGGAGGCTCAGCGTCAGGTGGTAATGACAATAGATTGTCTCTGCCTGAAGGGT
Source organism: Bacteroidaceae bacterium (assembly GCA_017481875.1). Taxonomy (GTDB): domain Bacteria; phylum Bacteroidota; class Bacteroidia; order Bacteroidales; family Bacteroidaceae; genus HGM04593. Next base: position 15,990 of record JAFUOP010000037.1, on the reverse strand, counting down.
TACAGCCACATTTGGGTAAACGGCTCTGCCGCCGAGAGTGATATCCCCGGAACATCTCATGTTATAAGTGCAAGTACATTGCCCGAAGCACCCAATACCAACGACGTGGTTGTACTTACAGCCGATGTTATGCACACGGTGGGTGGTGAGGAAAAATTGTGGTTCACATCGGGTAGTGTCGTAACGTACAATGGCTCAACTTGGGTGGAGTACACCGGTGAGATTATCGCAGCATAATATAAACCTTGTGGCACACTCACGAGTGTGCCACAATTAAAAGAAAAAAGATATGGGAAAAAGAATTACATACGAAATACACGGACAGGTAGAAAGGAATAGTTTTTTCCGTGTAGGCAAGGCATTGATTAGGGTGGAATTTACGGGTGGTATGGTAAACTCCACAGGTGTATATCCGGCGCAATATACCACAGACAACCCATTGTATCAGCAGGCAATAGAGAACAGTGCGGCTTTTCGTTCAGGTGAAATAAAACGAGGGAAAGTTGATGAATTCAGTACAGCAAATAATATTGTTGAAGATGAGGCCCAGGAGAAAGAGGTCTATTCCGATGTGTCGAATTTGCAACAGGCACGTGCCATTTTAATGGCAGAACCTTATTGTTGCAATTTGTCGGAACTGCAGAATAAAGCAGCTGTGAAGAGTGTGGCAGCGCACAAGGGCGTCTCTTTTCCTAATTGGCTATGATTCCCGCTTCTGTTCTTGCCTATAAGGTGCGTATGCTCATTAATGAACCAAACGAAGATGCCGTTCTTTCTGCTTTGAGTGAAGACACACGCAAGTTGAGTGATACTATAAACTTGTTGCTCTGTGATGCAGTGCTTTTTGTCCAGCAGAATAAGGTGAGTGGAGTACTTAACCCGGCTGTGTATGCACCGGGAAGTTCAAGCATAAAAAATAATGGTGATGGCACAGGTGAAATAATACTGCCGGCAGACTTTGTATCGCTCATACAGTTGCACATAAATGGCTGGGAGAGGCCTTGCACAAGAGTGCTTGACGCAAATTCACCTGTAGCAATGGCGCAGAGTAATAAAAATACTCGTGCGGGTGTGTGCAAGCCTGTATGCGTGGCGAGTGTCAATAGCAAAGGCCAGCCTGTTGTGTGCTATTATTCACTGCCAATTGCTACAACACCTGTGGTTAAGAGTTTTGTTTATGAAGCTCTTTTTGATGCTGATAAAGGGCTTAACAGCGAGCTTTCCAATCCATTGGTGCAGGCTGTGGTATATCAATGTGCCGGTCTTTTATATAATGTTTTCGAAAGACGCGATTCTGCAAATGCATTTATGTCATTGGCAATGTCGTTGTGTAGTAAAGTTGAAAAAGAGTAATAATATGGCAGTAAAAAGTTTATCTTGTTCATTCAATGGCAGTCGTTGGGAAACAGAGCCATTGCAATGCTTGGGTGGAGATGTAAGGCTCAGGGTGCACAAGAAAGGCCCTTTCCCTATAAATCTGCTTGTTAGTATTGATGGAGTGGAGGAGTATATAAAGTATGATGATTTTGGCTTCGATGTACCAAAATGCGAGGTTACGCTTGAGGGTGCTATGGCCGGGCAGTTTGTGAAATTATCATCGCGTAGCGAGCTTACTCTTGTAAAATATATGGAGCAATGATGTTATGGATAGCCTCAGGTTGATTTTAGCATCGCTAATTGCGAATATTGCAGGCTTGTTGTTCCCTATTAAAGATGATATCTATGGACTGGTTCTGCTTTTTACACTCAATTTTATTATGGGACTGCTTGCCGACCTTGCCAACCATCGTGAATGGAGCTTCAGAAAGGCATTGTGTTTCTTTCGCGATGCCGCAATATATTTTGTAATGGTGGCTGCCATTTATTTGTTGGGACATCTTAAAGGTGAGGAGCGTGCTGCAATGCATTGTGTCTCTTTTATGATATATGTGGCACTCTATTTCTATGGTACCAACATACTGCGCAATGCACGTATGCTTACTCGCGAACATAGTACATTGTTCAAAGCTCTTAACTTCCTCTATTATATAATGAGCCTTAAGATGGTAGAAAGCAACAGTTATCTGAAAGATTATGTTGAGTTATATGATAATGATAAAAAAAATAGTATTTGCTAGCCTATTATTTATACTGTTAATATCATGTACAGCAAGCAAGCGGGAAATAGCACAATTAGTGTCGCGTGATAATTATGTGGAGCGCATAGTGCGAGATAGTATATACCTGCACGACAGTGTGTATGTTGTTCAAAAATCGGATACTGTATTCTTGGAGAAGGTACGCACACTCTATCGTGATAGAATGAGTGTGGATACCTTTCTCCTCTGTGATACTATATACAATGAACGTGTGGTTACTGTTGAAAAAAAGGTTGGCAATAACTTTTCTTTTCGTCAATTGGCCTTGTTGTTTCTTTTGTTTTTCCTTCTTATAAAAGGTGTGCCACAGAGAATTTGGCAGTTGATGAAAAAAATGTAATGAATGTGATATGCAAAAAGTATTTTCTTTTAAAGGATTGGCTTTGAATAGCGATAATCTGCTGGCAGCCGACGGTGAGTGTTTGGAACTTGTGAATTTAAGATATAACGATGGCTGTTTATCGCCAATTCCGGCTGTGTTGAAGGAGACTGAGCTTAGCAGTGGATACGGGAATGTGTACTGGCACTCCGTAGCTGAAATGTTTCTTGCAGTAGAACTCACCGATGAAAAGGCAGTTCATTTTTATGATAAGAATTTTAATATTCTTAAGAACGGTAATGGGGCTCTTATGCTCTTTCCTCTTCTCTATGGTGTGGAACGTATTGAGTTTGTTGGAAACATTGTCTGTTGCATTACTGCCGACACTATTCTCTACCTTATATTCGATTCTGGTAAGTATAGGTGGCTGGGTGAGCGTCCCGCAATGCCACAGCTTTCATTTACTATTAACTCTATAGCCTATTCGGTAACAACCGAGGAGAGTTATTTGCTTGCTCCTTCGCTCGATGGCTCCGATGATGCTCTCTATTGGAAAAATGTCTCTATGGGCTTTTTTGATGAGTGCTTGGCAGGTTTGCACTCAAAGGGGTATTATGTCGATCGTGCACTTTTCCGCTTTGCGTTTCGTCTCTTTGATGGCAGTTATCTTTATTACTCACCAATATATTATGTCGATGATGATAACAGTGTGAACAATCTTTCTCGCGACGGTGGCAATTTTGTTGCCGAGGCTGTTGATGCTGTAAATGGGGCTTCTGTCTCTTTAAGCAGGTATAGAATGATAGTACAGGGGTTTCAGCCCTCGTTCCATTTCACGAATTTGAATGTCGGTGCCTGGGAAAATATTATTGTGGGTGTTGATGTTTTTACCAGTGGTTCTATCTACGGGCATAAAGTGGCAAATACAAGTGAAGACTGGAGCTTTAGAAATGGCACTTATTATTCAAGTGATAGAGGCTTCGAGCGTTATGTGCTTAAGGATAATAAAGAGATGTTTTCCGATGTCGCCGATGCTTCAATCTTCTACAAAGTTGCGGAATACAATATTCAAGGAGTGCTTATAGACAGCGTGAAAGATGTTTCTGCTTCTAGCCTTGCACTGTGTGAAAACCTGCCCGATGATGAAGGCTCGCACGTGGCACGCAGTGCTGTACATAGTTACTCTTTTAATAGAAGGCTGCACCTTGCGGGTGTGCGTGAATTGCTTTTTAAGGGATACTCTCATTGTGATTATCTCCCGGCTGCATCGGAGGTTATTTATGCGCAATATGCAATGCTGGTAACCAAAATAAAGACCTCAATGGGTATTTCTGTTGTTAAAAAAGTGTATGAAGGTACTTTTGCTTTGGGAACCAAAGAGGGTGCTTATTGTATAACTCCTTATATTATGTACCCCGACTCAAGAGCCATTGAAACTACGCTTGTAATTAAAATTGATAATGTTATATATAGAAAAACATTCTTTTTAAAACAACATAAAACTCTTAATGCGGCTCTTTATTTAAACAGCTATGGCAGTGGCTTGTCTGTCTCGCTTGTTGGAAAGTTGCAAAACGGTGCAGTACCAAGTATTAGGTCGGCAGAAGAGGTGAAGGCTTTCTTCTCGTATGTGCCGGGCGAATATAAAATAGTATTTAAGAGTGGTGAAGGCTGGTTCTATGGCGATGATAAATTGGTCTATAAATCGAGCAACTATTCGCTTATATCTTCATTGAATCCCGTAGATGGCGATACATTGACAGTTCTCATAGAAGAGGGGAATCCGTTGGAAAATATTCTTGATATAAGGGATATAGAGATAGATGATTCGTGGGATATTCTCACGAATATTGAAAGTGTGGAAGAGGTTAATCCTTGTGAAATAAGAGGTAATGTTATGAAGGTTTCTGCCACAGACAATCCTTTCCGCTTCCCTGCGAAAAATACCTATTCCCCTTCCAGGGCCGATATTGTAGCTGTTTGTAGTAATAACACCGCATTGTCGCAAGGCCAGTTTGGGCAGCACCCTTTGTATGTTTTCTGCAAAGACGGAATATGGGCTATGAGTAGTGATGCGTCTGGCAACATTGCATATTCAACTGCTCACTCTTTGTCGCGGGAGGTGTGTGTTAATGCGGCTTCGTTGTGCGTTACTGGTTCGGGTGTGATATTTGTGAGTGCCAAAGGTGTAATGCTTTTGCAAGGTGCCAATCTTTCTTGTCTCTCATCTTCTCTTAGCAGTGAGGAGTTGCCTGTTGATTTTTTACAGAAAAATTCAATCATAAATAAGATAGCACTGTTGTCCTATAATAGATATGCTGTGAGCCGTGTCTCGTTCAAAGATTATATAAAAAATGCAGTTGTGGGCTATCTTGCAAGTGAGAAAGAGGTGTGGTTTTCCAATTATATGTATGCTTATACCTATGTCTATTCACTTGAAACCGGCTACTGGAGTAAAGTGAATAATTCATATACCTGTTTTGTCAATTGTTACCCCCACCTAATGGTGAATATATTGCTCGATGACAAAAGCAGCCTTGCAGTAGTTCATAAAGATTATGCAAAAGGTTATGCACCGGTGTTGCTTGTAACTCGCCCGCAGTTGTGGGGTACAAAACTGCCTAAGCGTATAATGCAGTTTATGTTGCATGCCTCGGTGAAAGCAACAAACGAGTATGCTGCTTATGAATATGGTGGGCTTGGCTGCTATCTTTTGTGTAGCAACGATGGTGTTAATTTTAAACTGCTTACAGGTGCCGAAAGAAGCACGGATTTCAATGATATTGTGTTGCCGTTTTTCCCCACTCAGTCATATAAATATTTTATAATAGCATTGTCGGGGACAATGTCTGTTGAGAGTAGAATCGTAGGTGCCGAGCTTGCAATTGAATGTGTATGGAATAATAGATTACGTTAATTATGAAAATAGTAATAAACAAAAACGATATTGTAGATAAGTTGCACAGTATATCTGCGCACCTGGGAAATAAATTGTCTGCAACCGAGCTTGTTGCTTCAACGTCTGACGATGCAACAAAAATAGATATTATGCTATCGGCCTCTCTTGTGGAACTTATGAAATTGCTCTCTCCGTATGCTACATTGAGCAGCAGCGGGAATGTTGCAGAGTTGGATTTGACTATGCCTGTAAATTGGAAATCCGATAGAGCTGCTAATCTTGTGGCTTTGTGTGAGAATTATGTTGTTCATTCGCTTTTTGCCCGCTGGCTCGATTTCATTAAAAGTGATGGTGCAGCTTTGTATAGAACATTGAATAACGAAAATGCGGTAGCTATTTCTCACATTTTGGCATTGAGGGAAAAGCCACAACGCAATTAATTGTGTGTTGTGTGAAATGTGTACTTGTTATACAAAAAAATAATCCGTAATCGGCGATTACGGATTATTTTTGTAATATTTTCTTTCGGCTCTTCTATTTTGCAACCTTTCTGTATCGTCTGTTGTTGTCGCGTATGAGTTCTTTGTCGTGCTCTCCGATGTATATGCTGCATGTGGCAAATGCTGCGAACGAGGCAAAGAATATTATGGTTGATAGAGCGGAGTGCAGTAACCCGTCGGCACTGCCGATGATGAGTATAAGGCTCAGGAATTGTATTGTCATAAGTGTTGTTGTTTTCATAATCCTCTTTTTTAGGCTTTAAACGACCAGTAAATGAGTTCATCTCCGTTGTTCTTTGTCCAAAGAGTGGCTTGGCTTATTATTTTCTTTTTACGTAATAGAATTGCTTTGCCAATGACACCTTCTTTCCCTTTTGCATCTGTGTAGGTTATTTCCATTTTTATATTATTTAACTCCGAAATCCTTTTACGTGCTTTTAGAAATTCTTCTACAAAAGGCTTTCCTCGGTTCTCTTCGTGTATGATATAACTCTCTTTAATAGATCTTTCCCGGCTATCTCTTCTCTTAAATAAATAGAACAGATATCCCATCAGTTCTAAAAATTTTTCTGCGTAAATACTGCAGAAATAACGGCATTTTGAAATGTTTCTACTTTTCATTTTTAAATCTATTATAATTTTCTTTTGTGTTTTCTCATAATTGTATTATGTTTGCTGCCGTAAACAAAAATAGCCTTTTTTTGCTTTTGTGGCGCATTGATTAATATATATGCCTTTTGTTTTAGTCATTAATGGCTGCAAATATAATTTTATTTTTGCGAAAAAGATTGCGAAATTAACTATTTTAGCAAAAAATGTCTATTTTATAATTTGTCTAAACTATGGCATTGTGCCTGATATGTAGCAAATGTTTTAAAATTAATTATGGAACAGACAATAAAAGAGAGGGTTTTGCGTGTGTTGAAGGAAAAGAAGATGAATGTAAACAGGGCAAGTAAATTGCTCGGAATTCCACAGCGTACGCTGAATCGTCAAGTGAATGAAAATGGCAAGGTAGGAATGGAACTTGTGTATTCATTACTGAATGCCTTTGCCGATGTGTCGCCTGCGTGGCTGGTGCTAGGGCAGGGTGATATGTTGCAAGATACCGATGCGGTAAGAACTCTTTCGGGGGCGGCTCCTTTTTATAGTAATTTGCCTGTTGCTGCAGGGCAAAAGGAACTTTTTGATCCTGCACTCGAAAAACCCACGGGCTATATTTCAATGCCCAATTGGGCAGCTCAGTTCTATTTTCCGGTGTCGGGCACTTCTATGGAGCCGGAAATTCATTCCGGTGATATCGTCGGTGTCAATAGGGTTGAATCTTTGAGGGAGATAGACCCCGATAAAATATATATGATTGTTACCAATGAGTCGCGTATGATAAAACGTTGCCATTCCGACGAAAATGACGATAGCATAATGTGGTGCGTCTCTCCCAATTATCCGGCTTTTAAAATTAAAAAGAATGATATTTGTGCAATGTTCCACGTTGTTAATAGAATAGAACGCCTATAGTGTAAAAAGGAGCTATTGCTCCTTTTTTTTTATTCTTTATCCCTGCAAAAATGTTCTAAATGATTTTTTTGTAGCCAATAAAAGGCTTAATTGTTAGGAATATTGGGAAAAAAGAATATCTTTGTAACATATAATTTATTAAAAGTTGTTGCAGGTGCGTTTAATGCCGTTTCCTGTTTTTACAAACCTGCGATACCTTATGTGCAACATACCAGCCTGCAGTTTTGTTATTAACAGGTGTTGCAGTGTAAATGTTAAAAGGAAAGAACAGTATGGATAATACGCAAAATAAAGGTCGCATAGCTCAAGTTGTTGGAGCGGTAATAGATGTAACATTCAGTTCACGTGGTGCCGATGGAAAAGTGCTCCTGCCGGCAATACACGAAGCGTTGAAGGTGCATTGTCGCGACGGGCGTGAACTCATTCTTGAGGTGCAGCAACATATTGGAGATGAAACAGTGCGCACTGTGGCAATGGACCGCACAGCCGGGCTTTCACGTAATATGGAGGTAGTGGCAACCGGTGCGCCTATAACAATGCCTGTGGGCCGGCAGATAAAGGGCCGAATGATGAATGTTGTTGGTGCCTCTATTGACGGTCTGCGTGAGCTTGACCGTGCCGGAGCATACCCGATACACCGTGAAGCTCCCAAGTTTGAGGAACTCTCTACTGTGCAAGAGGTACTTTATACGGGAATAAAGGTGATAGACCTTCTGGAGCCTTATTGCAAAGGTGGTAAAATTGGCCTCTTTGGCGGTGCCGGAGTGGGAAAAACGGTGCTCATTATGGAACTTATTAATAATATTGCCAAGGGACACGATGGGTATTCAGTTTTTGCCGGTGTGGGTGAGCGTACACGTGAGGGCAACGACCTGTTGCGCGAAATGATAGAGTCTAATGTGGTGCGCTATGGCGAAGAATTCAAGAAAGGTTTAGAGAAAGGCGAGTGGGATATCTCTAAAATAGATTATAATGAGGTTGCAAAGTCTCAGGCTACACTCGTATATGGGCAAATGAACGAGCCACCAGGGGCGCGCGCCTCTGTTGCATTGTCGGGGCTCACCATTGCCGAGTCGTTCCGTGATGCAGGTGCTGCCGAGGGCAGGAGTAACGACATACTCTTCTTTATCGATAATATATTCCGTTTTACTCAAGCAGGTTCTGAGGTCTCCGCTTTGTTGGGACGTATGCCCGGCTCAGTGGGTTATCAACCAACATTGGCCAGTGAAATGGGCGCAATGCAAGAACGTATAGCCTCTACAATCCATGGTTCCATAACATCGGTTCAAGCAGTGTATGTCCCTGCTGACGACCTCACAGACCCGGCTCCCGCAACAACTTTTACTCATCTTGACGCAACCACCGTGCTAAGCCGTAAAATAGCCGAGCTTGGTATATATCCGGCTGTAGATCCTCTCGATTCTACTTCGCGTATTCTCGATGCAAACATTGTGGGGAAGGAACATTACGAGACGGCACAGCGTGTGAAGCAGATTCTGCAACGTAATAAAGAGCTGCAGGATATTATTTCAATATTGGGTATGGAGGAACTCTCCGATGAAGACCGCACTACTGTAAACCGTGCAAGACGTGTGCAGCGTTTCTTGTCGCAACCTTTTACCGTAGCCGAGCAGTTTACAGGTGTAAAAGGTGTTATGGTGCCGATAGAAGATACAATAAAAGGTTTTAATATGATTCTCGATGGTGAGGTCGATTACTTGCCCGAGCAGGCTTTCCTAAATGTGGGAACAATTGAGGAGGCAATAGAAAAAGGCAAGCGAATGTTGGAACAGGTAAAATAGTGGAAAATGGCAACCGGTAGCATAAAACTTAATATACTTTCTCCCGAAAAAACACTCTTTTCGGGAGATGTTGCCAGTGTGTCGTTGCCAGGTTTAAAGGCACCGTTTGTGGTGCTGTATAACCATGCTCCAATTATGTCAGTATTAAATAAAGGGTTTATATGCTGGAGTGGTAACAATGAGGGGGAAGTGGCTATTGCGGGAGGCTTTGTAGAGGTAAAAGATAATGAGGTTACAGTTTGTGTTGAAGTGTAGAATTGCAATTATGAGTAGGTTTCTGAAAATATTAATGGTAGTAACATCTATAATCTTCTTTATGGTAGTTATAGGGGAACTTTTTATATCAAATTGTTTCCCACAATATACATTTAAAGGACATTTGGCTATACCGTTGTATTTTTGGCTATTGTATCTGCTTGCAGCAATGTTTGTTCAGGCACCAATGACTGCTGTTGAATATACAAAGTTCCTTATTGGTTTTAAGGCTTTGAAGATGTTTGTGTCAATGGTATTTATAACTGCTCTTGCATTTTTTATGCGTGAGCAAGTGGTTGCCATTGTATTTAATTTTATTATATATTATTTGCTCCTGCTTGTGCCGGAGTGCTTGTATAGCATTTATATAAAGAAGCATATAAAAAAGTGAAATAATGATGAGGCTTGGTCGTTACATAGCATTTCTATTCTTGTTGGCAGCACCTTATGCGCTGTCGGCAAGCAATAATGGTGCTTCGTTCGATGCTGCGAAAACTATTTTCGATCATCTAAAAGATTCGTATGAGTGGCACATCACCACGATTGGCGACAAGCATATCACAATCTCTTTGCCGGTTATCTTATACAGCGAGCGTGAGGGGTGGGCTGTTTTTTCTTCTGAGGTCTTTCACCACAGCGATACTCATCGCGGTTTCAGTATAGCAAAAGAGGGTGATGCGGAGGGTAAAATTGTGGAATATGATACCAATGGAAACTTTGTGCGTCCGCTTTTGGATATTTCCATTACAAAGAATGTACTTGCTATATTCCTGAATTCATTACTGCTGGTGGTTATTGTGCTGTGTACGGCAAGGTGGTATAAATCCCGTAATTGCAGCGATGCTGCCCCACGTGGCTTTGTGGGGGCAATGGAGATGCTCGTAACGATGATAGTAGATGATGTTATAAAGCCCAATCTTGGTGGCAATTCGGCCCGTTTCACCCCTTATCTCCTCACTGTATTTTTTTATATACTGCTCAGTAATCTTATGGGGCTTCTACCGGTATTTCCCGGTGGTGCCAATGTTACCGGAAATATAGCAGTTACATTAGGTCTTTCGCTTTGCACATTTGTTGCGGTGAACCTTTTTGGTAACAGGGAGTATTGGAAGGAAATTTTGTGGCCCGATGTCCCTGTGTGGCTTAAGGTGCCTATGCCATTAATGCCTTTTATAGAGCTCATAGGTATAGTTGTAAAACCCTTCGCGCTTACAGTGCGTCTTTTTGCTAATATATTTGCCGGGCACACTGCTTTGCTGGTGTTTGTTTGCCTCATTTTTATAACAATGGCGGTGAATAAATATCTTGGTGGTGCTATGACTGTAATTTCTGTAATGTTTTCTGTGTTTATGAACTTTTTGGAGTTATTGGTGGCTTTTATACAGGCATTTGTGTTCACAATGTTGTCGGCAGTGTTCATAGGCCTTGCCCACCCACAGCATCATGGTAGCGAAGGCTTAAAGTAAAAATAGATAAAGATTATTAATGTTTAAAAATTAAAGATATGTTTATGTCAATTCTTATGCAAGCGGCTCTTGGTGTGAGCCTTTCAAAAGCAGTGGCGGCAATTGCAGCCAGTATTGTAGTAATAGGTGCAGCAACAGGCATCAGCCGCATTGCTTCTACCGCGTTGGAGTCTATGGCACGCCAGCCCGAGGTTGCAGGTGATATTCGTTCAAGTATGATTCTTGCAGCAGCTCTCATAGAGGGTGTAGCAATGTTTGCTATTCTAGTGTCTATTCTTGTTATATTGTTGTAAAAATATAGCGCGATGTCTATTTTATTACCCGATGCAGGTCTTCTCTTTTGGCTGCTTGTTGCATTTGGCATAGTTTTCTTTGTCCTTGCAAAATATGGTTTTCCGGCAATTACTACAATGATAGATGAACGTAAACGTTTCATAGACGATTCATTGCAGAATGCAAAGGAGGCCAATGCACGTCTTGCCAATATTAAAGCAGAGAGCGAGGCAATATTGCAAGCAGCACGTGAGGAGCAAGCCAAAATATTGCGTGACGCTGCAGCAACGCGTGAGCAACTTATTAAAGAGGCGCGTGAAAAGGCCGAAATAGAGGGTAACAAAATGCTTGCCGAGACAAAAAGGCTCATAGAGCAGGAGAAAGAAGAGGCTTTGCAGGAAATACGCAATAGCGTGGCAGAACTCTCACTATCGATTGCCGAAAAGGTCCTTCGCAATGAGCTATCTACCGACAAAGCACAGCAGGCTTATACAAACAAATTGGTTGATGAGGCTGTTGCAAAGAGAGGTGAAAAGTAATGAACACGGGTGTAATATCAAAAAGATACGCAAAAGCTCTTTACGAATATGCAAAGATGCACAATACCGAAACTGTGGTGTATGAGAATATGCTACAGCTAAAAAGCACTTTGCGCAAGGTGAAAGAATTTTCAGTAATATTAAAAGATCCTTCGATTTCACTTGCTCAAAAGGTATCTGTTATATGCTCGGCAGTGCAATCCTCAGCCATATTTGAGCAATTCGCAACACTTGTTGTGAAGAATGAGCGCGAGAACCTGCTAATATACATTGCTTATGCATATATTGATATCTACCGCAGGGAAAATAGAGTGGTGGCAATGAAAGTAACCACGGCAATTCCAATGCCGGAATCAATATTGAACAGAATAGAAAATATTGCCGAAACTAATAATAATGTCAATGTGGAGATAAGAAATGTTGTTGATGAATCTATTATAGGCGGGTATATATGCGAGGCAAATTCTGTACGTTACGATGCGAGTGTGCGTAGCCAATTGGGCGAGATTAGGAAAAGAATTGTAAAATCAAACAAGAAAATAGTATAATGAATATTAAACCAAGCGAAGTGTCGGCAGTGTTGCTGGAGCAATTAGAAGGTATAAGCAACAGCGCAAAATATGACGAGGTGGGCACCGTGTTGCAGGTGAGCGACGGTGTTGTGCGCATATATGGTTTAAATAATGCCGAGTCTGAGGAACTCCTTGAGTTTGACAATGGTATAATGGCCATAGTTATGAATCTCGAAGAGGACAATGTTGGTGCAATACTTTTAGGGCCTACAGATAAAATTAAAGAGGGAATGACTGTAAAACGTACAGGGCGCATTGCCTCAATAAACGTAGGTGAGGGAATGTTGGGGCGAGTGATAACACCGCTTGGCGAGCCTCTCGACGGCAAGGGTAATATTGCCGGAGAATTGTTTGAAATGCCTCTTGATAGAAAGGCTCCCGGTGTGATATTCCGTCAGCCTGTTGCCGAGCCTTTGCAAACAGGTCTTAAGTCCATAGATTCTATGATTCCAATAGGCCGTGGACAGCGTGAGCTTATAATAGGCGACAGACAAACGGGCAAAACAGCCATAGCAATAGATACAATAATTAACCAGCGTGCCAACTACGACGCAGGTAATCCTGTCTATTGTATATATGTGGCTATAGGACAGAAAGGCTCCACTGTTGCTTCAATCGTAAATACTTTGCGTGAGCATGGAGCATTGGATTATACAATAGTAGTTGTTGCTACAGCAGCCGATACGGCGGCAATGCAATACTATGCCCCAATGGCAGGGGCTGCCATTGGAGAGTTCTTCCGCGACACAGGCCGTCATGCTCTTGTTGTGTATGATGATTTGTCGAAACAGGCTGTAGCCTATCGCGAGGTATCGCTCATTTTACGCCGTCCTTCGGGGCGCGAGGCATATCCCGGTGATGTCTTCTATCTTCACTCTCGCCTGTTGGAACGTGCCGCAAAAATAATAAACCAACAAGATGTAGCCGAGAAAATGAATGACCTGCCGGCATCTCTTCAAGGAAAAGTAAGGGGTGGTGGCTCGCTCACAGCATTGCCCATAATTGAGACGCAAGCAGGTGATGTTTCTGCATATATTCCCACCAATGTGATTTCAATTACCGATGGACAGATATACTTAGAGAGTGATCTCTTTAATCAAGGATTTCGTCCTGCTGTGAATGTCGGCATTTCTGTCTCGCGCGTTGGTGGCAATGCTCAAATAAAATCGATGAAAAAGGTTGCCGGTACATTGAAGATAGACCAGGCGCAGTTCCGCGAGCTGGAGGCCTTTGCAAAATTTGGCAGTGATATGGACCCGGTAACAATGATGGTTATTGAACGTGGTAGGCGCACAAACAGAATGCTTGTGCAGGCACAGTACTCGCCAATGCCTGTGAGCGAGCAGATAGCTGTTCTTTATTGTGGTGTGCATAATATGCTTGCAAAAGTACCCTTGGACAGAGTTCAAGAGTTTGAGGCTCTCTTTCTTGATGTTATGCGCACCCGTCATAAAGTAGATGTGCTTGATGTCCTGGCAACGGGTGTAATAGATGACAACGTGGCACAAATCATAGAAAATGTGGCAAATGAAATAACAGCCACTCTTATTTAGTGTAAAATGAATCTCAAAGAGGTAAAGCAAAGAATACAGTCTGTAAAAACAACGCAGAAGATAACATCGGCAATGAAGCTGGTTTCTGCGGCAAAGCTCCGTCGTGCTCAAAGTGCGATAGAAGGAATGCGCCCTTATCAGCAGAAACTCAATAATATTCTTTCTACTTTTTTATGTGGCACGAGTGAAATTTCAACACCATACACAGCCGATAGGGAGGTGAAGCGTGTGGCAATTATTATAGTCTCCTCATCAACAAGTTTATGTGGTAGCTATAATGCTAATATAATACGCGCCGCAAAAGAGTTAATCGAAGAATATCGTTCAGCAGATATTGAAATAGAACTCTTCCCGGTGGGTAAAAAAATATTTGAAGCGATAACAAAAATGGGGCTTCCGTTCAACGATGCTTTAATGGAGCAGGCTGCAGTTGTCTCATATTCGGCAGTCTCTGTTGTTGCTTCGGAGCTTATGAGGCGTTTTGAGGCGTGTGAGCTTGATAAAATAGAGATTCTTTATACGCGTTTTTTATCAGCGGCCAAGCAACTTCCTGTTAAGGAACTTTTCTTGCCAATTGATATTGAGAATATAACAAAAGATAGTCTATTTCCGTCTTGCGAGTATATTGTTGAACCTTGTAAAAAAGATTTCATTGAACAGCTGCTCCCACGTGTTGTAACATTACGTCTTTTTACCGCTTTGCTCGATTCAGTAGCAGCGGAGCACGCAGCTCGTATGATGGCCATGCAGATAGCAACAGACAATGCGGAAGAGCTCATAGGCGACCTTGTTCTCGAATATAACAAAGGTCGCCAGCAAGCTATTACTAATGAACTGCTTGATATTGTTTCGGGTAGTATGAACGAATAAAAAATGAAAAAACTACTATTCTTTATTATTCTTGCTTCTTGTTTTATTGCTTGTGGCAATAGAAGCAATATACAAATTACCGGTAATGTGGAGGCCGGTATTGCCAATGGCGATTCTCTTTACCTCATAAGCATTGCACACGATGGCACAGTGAAAACTATTGCCTCTTGTGCTGTAGAGAATAATATATTCAAGTTAGAAGGTGATATAGATGCTCCTGCAATATGTAATATTGTAACATATAACAAACAAGGTCGCGTGAGCCGTAATATTGATATAATTGCAGAGGGCGAGCCTCTTAATGTTACCGTGCTCAAGGATTATGCTCGTGTAACGGGCTCCCCACTCAATGAAGAGCTGCAGTGTTTTAACGACTCTGTGATTCTGACAAAAAGGTTGTATCAACTATATTATGACAAAAAAGCGCATAATCCCACTCTTTCCGGCAAAGCCGTAGAAGAGGCCGATAAAGTTATGCAGGTTACAGCCCTTCATCATCGTTCCATGGTGTATCGTGCCATTAAACGCAACATAAATAATATTGTAGGTTTGCACATAATAAAAAACAACTTCAATATTCTAGAGCCGGCAGAAGCTATCGGATTCATTGAATCTATGCCCGATGATTATAAAAACGATTACCTCATAGAGTATATGTATAAATATTATCGGGCTGTGGCAAAATATGCAGTGGGCTCTTCTTATGCCGACTTTGTGTTGCAAGACAGTACAGGAACCGATAATTACTTGTCGGGTAGTGTGGGGCGCAACAAGCCGGTTGTCGTTAGCTTGTGGGCTTCGGATAATATAAGAGCCATTAATGAATTAGATTCTTTAAAGCACCTAAGTGCGGAATATACCGATAAACTCTCATTCATAGGTGTTTCCATAGACACTAATCGCAAGCAGTGGCTTGCAGCAATTCAACGTGTCAATCCTGTAGGCAAGCAACTTGCCGACTTCAAAGGGTGGCAGAATGCAGTACTTTCCATATATGGAATTTACCAGATACCATACTATATATTAATTGACAAGAGTGGTATTATCGATTATCGTGGTATTGAATTAAAGGAATTAATAGAGCATGTAGATAAATTATGTAAATAGTCTCTGTTATTCCTTAATAATATACAAATGAGGACAATCTGATCTGACCCCAAGAAGTTGGACGGATTAATAATAATTTTATTGGTAAAGAGTTCGGTATTGCACCGGACTCTTTCCTTTTAGTCTCAGTTTAATTCTGTCATTGTTGTAGTAATGGATATACTTCTTGAGTTCCTGTT
>JAFUOP010000036.1 GCA_017481875.1 Bacteroidaceae bacterium | reverse complement strand
CCCATTGGTGCAAAAGAGACATATCAAACAACCGACTATTGGAAAGAGTTTGCCAATATCGTGGAAATGGATTTCACCGGCATCACCGAAATTTCACCCGACGCCACCGATGGCTTTGGCAATGGTGCGATATATGACCTTAACGGCCGCCCCGTAAACGAGCCTGCCAAGGGTGGTATTTATATTATAGGTGGTAAAAAGGTTGTGCTGTAGGTAAAGCAACCTTGTATTACCCAACATAGTGAAGTATTATAAATATTACCGAATTGGTTTGCACCAATTCGGTAATATTTATAATATATCCACCGGCATCGCAGGAGAGAGAGTTTAAGACCTTTATTTCACTTAAAAATGGGCTGCTAAAAATAGCAGCCCATTTTTAAGTGCAGTCGGCCTATAAGCCGGGTTCTGTACCCCTTGCGGGGTGCCTGTCATTCATCTATACATTGTGTCGCCACAATGTTAAAGCGTTCTACCCTCCGGCTCGGGCGAGCAACCCTCAAACACCGGTTTACATGAACTTGCAGCCTCCAAGACACACGGCCCGTACATCGCTGCACGGCCGGTGGGCTCTTACCCCACCTTCTCACCCTTACCCTTGCGGGCGGTTATTTTCTTCTGCGTTACTCCGCCTTCACAGGCAGCTTTCTGTTAGGAAGTGGAGTGCTCTGCGCTGCCCGGACTTTCCTCTCTTGCCTTGTGGCAACAGCGACAAGCCGGCCGACTGTATAATTTGTTCCTTGTGGTTTCGCGTTGCAAAGATAGTGAAAACCGAGCGCAGAAAAAACAAACTTGTTTGATTTTTTTGCCGAGGTGAATCCTATATTCGAGGTTTACCTCAAATATAGCTGTTTTTATGCCATTGTGGAAATTTTTGAACGCAATTATATGTTTAATTGCCGATAATGCGAATCTCTCTCACAGGTTTAACAAAACTAAAATTACCACGCGGCACATTAAACTATTGTTAAAACCCTCGCTCCACTGTTAAATAGAGCCAAAAGATTGCCCTAAATTCTTTTTTCAAGGATTTTATGTGATATATTTGCCTGCGACAAGAGCAAAATGGCTGCAATATTATTTTTTTTGCAATTACATTTTGCCTGTTAATACATAGTATGTTTTTAACAAAAATCATATATGAGATTATGAAAAAAGTATTCAAGTTTTTATTTTTAGGAACACTTGTTGTTGCTACGAGTGGAGTGGTGGCCGGATATACCACCTATAATATTTTTGCGAATAAAGGGGAAACGCTTGCTGCGAGCGATGCAACACCTGAGTCGTTCATTACAAAAGCTTCGTTTACTGCCCCCGATGGCCTGCAACGTGTGGATTTAACCGAAGCTGCAGATAAATCGGTGCACGCAGTGGTGCATATAAAATCGACCGAAAAAGGCAAAACTGCTGTAATACGCCGTGCACCCGACATTTACGACTTTTTCTTTGGCGATGGAATGGGGCGTCAGCAACGTGTGCAGACACAGCCACGCGTGGGCTTTGGCTCAGGTGTTATTTTAAGCGACGACGGTTATATTGTTACAAATAACCACGTTATCGACGGTGCCGACGAGATAACCGTTACACTCAACGACAACCGCACATACCCTGCCTGCCTTGTGGGTGCCGATGAAAACACCGACCTTGCATTGGTGAAAATAGAAGCCGACGACAAACTGCCATTCCTCACTGTGGGCGACAGCGACAATCTTAAAATAGGCGAGTGGGTGCTTGCCGTGGGCAACCCCTTTAACCTCACATCTACTGTTACTGCAGGCATTGTGAGCGCAAAAGCACGTTCATTGGGTGTTTACAACGGTGGTATAGAATCCTTCATACAAACCGATGCTGCAATAAACCAAGGCAACAGCGGTGGTGCTCTTGTTAATGCCAATGGTGAATTGGTGGGTATAAATGCTGTGCTGTCCTCGCCTACAGGCTCGTATGCAGGCTATGGTTTTGCCATTCCCACATCTATAATGACAAAGGTTGTGAGCGACCTTAAAGAGTTTGGCACGGTGCAACGTGCAGTACTTGGTATTGTAGGTGGCACTGTAACCGCCGAGCTTGACGAAAAAGAGCAACTCGGCACGGTTGATGGTGTATATGTGTCGGAAGTTGTAGAAAACGGAGCTGCTCAAAAGGCCGGTATCGAAGCCGGGGACGTTGTAATAGCATTTAACGGCAAGGCTATAAAGACTATGGCAGAATTGCAAGAGGCACTTGCAAAAACAGTGCCCGGCACCGAGGTTGAAGTAAAAGTAATGCGCGATAAAAAAGAGAAGAAGTTTGATGTGCTGCTTGTAAATATTCAGGGCGACACAAATGTTGTGAAGAATGTTGACCTTGATATTTTGGGCGCAGAATTCAAACCGCTCGACGAGAAAGAGAAACAATTCTTTAAAGCAACATACGGTCTGAAGGTAACTGATGTAAGCAACGGGCTTTTTGCAAAACACGGCGTGAAAAAGGGTGTGGTGCTGCAAAAGGTAAACGGTGTTGCTATGCGCACTATCGATGACTTGCAGAAGGTGGTGAAGCAGGCTAACAGCTCAACAGAACCGGTATTGTTTATTTCGGGTATTAATGCTGCCGGGAAAAGAGTGTTCTATTCAATACCATTGCAATAGTTTTTTTCATAGATAAATAGATAATAGAGATGCGGGCGTGCCAAAATGGCACGCCCGTGTTATGTGTATTACCAAATAATAGAGAACCATTTCAAAAGAAACCACGCAAGTGGCTGTAGAGCGTAAAAATTTTTGTAATTTTGCTTGCCGATAGTATATGATGTTTATAATGGAAAACAGTAACACTACAATGACCGGGCACATTGCTTGCTTTGTTGCCTATGTTATATTTGGGCTTAATATCATTGTTACAAAAGATATTATGGCTGCGGGTATAATATCTCCGATGGCTCTCTTCTGCTTGCGTTCTATGGGAGCAGGTATTCTTTTTTGGGGTTCATCTTTTTTGCAAAAAAGTGAAAAGATTATTCCTTCCGATTATTTGAAGATATTTGCAGCCTCGGTAACGGGCTTTTTCCTTACACAAATTACATTCCTCATAGGAATATCGGACATTACTCCCATGGATTGCTCCATAATGACTTCATTGTCGCCCATTTACACAATGTTCATTGCAGCAATAGTTTTAAAGGAGCCCATTACATTCAAAAAGGCGGGTGGTGTACTTTTGAGTTTTTTTGGTGTGCTGTTTTTAATATATAACAGTGTATCGTCGGGTGGTGGTGCAGCCGAGACAAAGCCCATAGGTGTGCTTTTTATGTTCCTCAACGGTTTTTGCTTCTCGGTATATCTGGGAGTGTTCAAGCCGCTTATTATGCGCTACTCTGTAATAACATTTATGAAGTGGATATTCCTTTTTTCATCGTTATTGTCGTTGCCGTTTGCAGGCGGAGAACTTATGCAGGTACAATACACCGCCTTGTCGCTTGAGTTTGTTGCAGAGATATTCTATGCCGTAGTATTTGCCACGTTCATTTCCTATTTTTTAATACCGATAGGGCAAAAGCATCTGCGCCCAACACTTGTGAGTATGTACTCTTATATGCAACCAATTGTGGCAACTGCTATAAGCATTTACATAGGAATGGACACCCTGGGGTGGAAAAAGGTACTTGCTGCAGCAACCGTGTTTGCAGGCGTTGTACTTGTGAACTACAGCCGTGCCGCAAGGCAGAGGTAACAGCTATTTTGCAAATTGAGATATAATACTTAACTTTACAAAAAAATAAGAGAAAGTATGTCATTAATAAGAGCTATTTTAGCAATATTTTGCCCGCCATTGACTGTTATAGATAAAGGTTGTGGTTCGTTTCTCATAGTGCTCCTTCTTACATTATGCGGCTGGGTGCCCGGTGTGATTGCAGCATTGGTTATATTAAATAATAATAGATAAATACACTATATGAGCCTTCAAAATGATATTTCGGAATATTTAAATTCTTTTGAGGATAAGGTAAATGATGAGCTTGTAAAATTGTGTTCGTCGTACATCAGCATCGATGGAATATTGCCTTCGTCGCAAGATGTGGAGCAACGCTGGGCAACGCTTGCCCCCGAATATATGGCCGATGCCGTCCCATTGATAGGAGAATACCCTATGGTTTCCATTGCTTGGGCAGGATATTTGGGTATGGGTGTTGCACACGACTGGGACGAAGATTGGGAGATGCTAAGCGACCGCCCATATAAAAAATATTATGGTGAACAAGGCTTCGACGACCTTGATGAAAATGTTATGTATAGTATTCTTAAACTTTCACCCGATTCGCAAGAGGTTGCAGATATTGAAGCTATGATGCAGCGTTTGTCGCAAAAAGCCCTTACAATATTACGCCACGAAAATATAGAGCCACAGAGCCGCACAGCTTTTTACGCCTATTCGCGTGTGCTGGGTATTATGTTCCGCCTGGGGGCAAGTATGGAACTGCTACGCCTGGGGTATGTGTGCCAAAAAGTAAACCTTCCCCTATGTTGATAAAAATGAATACGTTATTGCAAAAAGCTATAAATATTGCAACGGAGGCGCACACAGGGCAAACCGACAAGGCCGGTGCCCCATACATTGAGCATTCGTTGCGTGTTATGGCTGCCGGTAAGAGTGCCGATGAAAAAATTGTGGGTATTTTACACGATGTTGTCGAAGATACTCCTTGGACTTTTGAAGCACTTGCGGCAGAGGGGCTTCCACCACATATAATTGCAGCACTGCGTTGCTTGACAAAGCTGCACGATGAACCGTATGAAAAATACATCTCACGTGTTAAAAAAAACGCACTTGCTACAGCTGTAAAGCTAAACGACCTTACAGATAATATGGATATTCGTCGTTTGCCTTACCTTTCGGACAAAGATATAAAACGCCTTAAACGCTACTTAAAGGCATACAAGCGATTAACCGGTGAGCCTGTATATTCTCAGGAGGCGGCAAAAGCGGAATTCCCCAACGCTTTCAAGCCCTGGGAAGAGGCTGAAGATGCTGCTCTGCGCGACTTTGTTGCCGAACAACTATCTTATGACGACATTGCCGAACACTTCCAGCGCAAACGCGGAGCTATTATTTCACGTATAAAACACCTTAAAATAGATAAAAACGAACAGTAGGGCGGTGTGTGCTCTTGCAAAATATCAGGCACTGCGGCAAAAAGAATAGAAAGAATTTGTATTATTAAAAAGAATATTTAACTTTGTATCCTAAGGGGCACAACACACTTAAATAGTGCACTATATTGTCATTCCGACGACCAAAGGGAGGAAGAATCTCAATAAAAGCATATTTTGCATTTAATGTAATTGTGTATATGATTGTGCATATATTTAACGCTCCATTCTTTTTGATTTGAATGAGACAACTAACCAATAAAACAGAACAAAAATGAAAATCCTATTGACCGGTGGTGCAGGTTTCATTGGAAGCCACACCTTGATTGAACTTACCGAAGCAGGGCATGAGGCTGTTGTAGTTGATAACCTTGACAACTCATCTCCCATCTCACTAAAGCGTGTTGCCAAAATCATTGGTAAAGACGTTCCTTTTTATAAGGTTGATATTCGCGACCGCGAAGGCTTGCAGAAAGTATTTGACGAGCACAAATTTGATGCTTGTATCCACTTTGCAGGCTTGAAGGCTGTGGGCGAGAGCTGTGCTAAACCTCTTGAGTATTACGAGAATAACATGAACGGAACATTTGTTCTTGTTGATGTTATGCGCAAGAACGGTTGCAAGAATATGATTTTCTCTTCAAGTGCCACAGTTTATGGCGACCCCGCTATTATCCCCATCACTGAGGAGTGCCCCAAAGGCCACTGTACCAACCCTTATGGCCAGACAAAATCTATGCTCGAAGAGGTTCTTATGGATATTCAGAAAGCCGACAACGAGTGGAACATTGTGTTGCTCCGTTATTTCAACCCCATTGGTGCACACAAGAGTGGTACTATAGGTGAAAACCCCAATGGTATTCCCAACAACTTGATGCCCTACATTACACAAACAGCAGTGGGCAAGCGTGCAGAACTTGGTGTGTTTGGTAACGACTACGACACACACGATGGCACAGGCGTGCGCGACTACATTCACGTTGTCGATCTTGCTCGTGCTCACGTGGCAGCACTGAAGGCTATTGTTGAAAAGAAAGGTATTGCTATTTACAACATTGGTACAGGACACGGATATTCTGTATTGGACGTGGTTAAGGCATTTGAGAAAGCCAATGGCGTTCCCGTTCCCTACGCTATCAAACCTCGCCGCCCGGGCGACATCGCCACTTGCTATTGCAACCCCGCAAAGGCCGAGGCCGAGCTTGGTTGGAAGGCTCAATTCGGCATTGAGGATATGTGCCGCGACAGTTGGAATTGGCAGAAGAACAACCCCAATGGTTTTGAGGAGTAATTTGTTTATATATATTACATACCTTATTAAAATAGTGCGAGCAAGCTCGCACTATTTTTTTTGTTTTTCATTAATTATCAGCCTCTATTATATGCTATTTGATATACTTTTAATATAATTGATACGGCAGTGCGTTTGTTAACATTATTTAACTATCGGGGGGGTAATTGCGGGTTATTATTAGTAAATTTGCGGCTTGATTTAGAAAAAATTACATTTTAAAGCTATAAACAACTATGAAAAGGCTGCAAATATTTGTTGCAACACTGCTATTGGCCGGTGTTGAACTGCCTGTATTGGCACAAACCTATAACCCCGATTCTCTAAAGAATGTTGGAGGCTGGCTCACCGGTAGCGATTTGAAATACAGCGGTACATCAGCTGTAAGTAATGGAGGTACTGTTGATAAAAATGGCAGTAACCATTATTATGGAGATGTTTTTATTAAACAAGGTACCACGACTCTTGAAAAAAGAGAGTCCGGAACACAAGGAGGCGCAGGAAGTTTTCAATATTCATATATTACAACAGCTACTATTCCGGCATCTGTTAATCTGATAGAGGATGCGGCATTTTCCGATTGTATCTTTTTGCAGAACATTTATGTAGATGATGCAAATACAACATATTTCGACGTGGATGGTGTTGTGTATAAATGGCTCACTAAGGATGCAAGCGACCCGTTTAATCCTGAAAAAAACAGTTTCCAGCTGGTATCAGTCCCCGGTGCCAAGACAAACGTAACCATTCTCGAGGGAACAACATCTATCGGTCCCTGCGCTTTTGACGGTTGCAGTAAAATCACTGCAGTTATCATACCGGCATCGGTTACCGAAATACACCAATATGCATTTACAGGTACGGCATTGTCGTCATTAACTTGTATGGGAGAAACGCCTCCGGCTGTTTATGGTAAATATTCCGATTGGGGGTTCTTCGATCGAAACTATAATTCTCACGGCCTTTATGAAATGGAAGTGGGTGTCATCAAAGTTCCTTATGGAACCTCTGCAGTTTATAAAGATGCCAACCGCTGGGACAACTATGATGATAAGGTTGTAGAGATGCCCAAGATTGAGGAGGAAGTACTTCCGCAAGTGGAATACGTGCAACATATTGAAAAAATATTCCTTCGCGACAGCGAGAATTATACAAGGACAGAACCACATACCATAGGCAACGAGATAAGAAGAGAAGAGGTTGTAGATGGTATTAATACAACCATAAACATCTATTATTCATCGGCTGCTACATATGAGCGCACCTTCTATAACGATAAATGGCAGGCTTTATATGCTCCTTTCATCATTAAGTACGGCGATTACCGTACCGATATGCTTGAGGTTGCCGAAATAAAAAGTGTGACAGAGTATTTAGATGCCGATAACAATATTACCTGGTTCTATCTCACAGCCGAAGTTCTTGATTCGGGTGATGAGATACCGGCTCACACACCTTGCGTAGTACGTACTATCTCTGCAAACGATGCCGGTGTAGGACGAGATATAGACCTATTCAAGGGTGTTGACAGCCATACTTCTGCACGCATTCTTGAGCCTGCTGAAACAAAAACGATGGTACTTACATCGAGCAACGGTAACCAATATAATCTTGTGGGCCAATACACAAGACGAAACACCGCCACAATACAGGCCGAAGATGGCGTTGACTATAAAGAAATTTATGCAATGGCAGGCGGCACACTTAAAAAGGCCGGTGGTGCTAACGTGACACTTGGAGCCTATCGTTGGTATCTTTCAATAGAGCCGGCAGCAGGAAATTCCATAATGATGTTCAAGTTCGGCAATTTCAATCAGGGCAATGCAACATCGGTAGATGAGATAGTTGTGGACAGCGATGCCGACAGGAGCGATAACATCTACTACGACCTCAGCGGCCGTGCCGTGGACAACCCAGTTAAAGGTATTTATATATATAATGGAAAGAAAGTTTACTTGGACCGATAAACAAAGAGGAGATGCCAATGAAGAAAACAAAGAAAAACTATACAGCACCGCATACCTATATCATTGAACAAGCCCCGGGGAATATAATGGGTGCCCAATTTTCCATAATAGAAGACGAGACCGTTGTTGTTGATGGTGAAAGTTGGGATAATAATGAGTATATAGGTTCCTGGGAAAATATTTGGAGTAACGAGGAATAATAAAAAATATAGAGTGAATTTAAATTCACTCTATATTTTTTATGTGTTTATCTTATTCTGTGCGGCCGGGGTATTGCTCAAGAGCTTTTCCCAAGATGAATATTGCACGTTTAAGGTCGGCCTTGTCAATCGCATAGGCAATACGCACCTCGTTCTTTCCATAGCCTTCCTCGGAGTAGAAACCCGATGCGGGAGCCATCATAATGGTCTCGCCCTCATACTGAAAATCGGTGAGACACCATTGGCAGAACCTGTCGCTGTCGTCGATGGGCAAGCGGGCAACTGTATAAAAAGCACCCATAGGAATAGGGGAGTACACCCCGGGGAGTTTGTTAAGCTCGTCAATGAGACAGTTGCGGCGTTCAATATATTTTTCGTATGTGTTTATGGCATATGAACGGGGAGCATCGAGCGATGCTTCGGCTGCAATCTGGCCAAGCAAAGGAGGGCTCAAACGCGCCTGGCAGAACTTCATAACAGCAGCACGCAAAGTCTTGTTCTTGGTTATGAGAGCACCAATACGCAAGCCACACTCGGAATAACGCTTTGAAACTGAATCAATTAGCACCACATTTTCTTCTATTCCCTCTAAGTGGCAAGCCGAAATATAGGGCGAGCCTGTGTAGATGAATTCACGATATACCTCGTCGGAGAAAAGGAAAAGATTGTGCTTTTTCACAAGGTCGCGAATGCGGTTCATCTCGCTGCGTGTGTAAAGATAGCCTGTAGGGTTGTTGGGGTTGCAAATGAGAATACCGCGTGTGCGCTCGTTTATCAACTCCTCGAAACGCTCCATTGGAGGCAAAGCAAATGATTCCTCTATGGTTGAGCGTATGGGCCTGATTACAGCACCGGCCGATATTGCAAAGGCCATATAGTTGGCGTATGCAGGCTCGGGAACAATAATTTCGTCGCCGGGGTTAAGGCACGACATAAATGCAAAAAGCACAGCCTCGGAACCACCGGTGGTTACAATTATATCGTCGGCCTTTAGTTTAATTTGGTATTGGTCGTAGTAACCGACGAGTTTTTCACGCAACGACAAGAAACCGTCGCTGGGGCTGTATTCAAGAATTTTACGGTCTATTTTTTTTATAGCCTCAATGGCAACCTCGGGAGAATCGAGGTCGGGCTGTCCAATATTCAAATGATAAACTTTAATGCCACGTGCTTTTGCCTCATTTGCAAAAGGTGCCAATTTTCTGATTGGCGACGACGGCATAAGCATGGCTCTTTCCGATAATTCAGGCATAATTTTCTTTTGTTTCGTTTATGGGCGCAAATGTATTAAAAATTTCCTTATTATCAGTTATAGAATCCTAAAAATCCGCATTCTCAGCGTTATACCACTATTCGTTGATAATAAATATTATGTTTAATAGCATTTAATAAGTTTGTTATACCCTTCTAATCTGCACAAGAAAAATTGAATTAATTGCAACACCATTCAGCGCAGCGAAATAAATGATAAATTATCTGAAAAAAATGTGCAGCTTTATATACTCTTAATAGTTTCGGCATTGTGGAATAAGAACAAATATCATTATCTTTACACAAAAGAACAATGACTATGAAAATATATTCGGCACCATTGCAAGGATTCACCGAAGCTGTGTGGAGAAACATACACAGTAACATATTCGGTGGCATAGACGGTTACTTTACGCCTTTTATACGCTACGAACACAACGAAATTCGCAGCAAAGATATTCGTGATGTAGAGCGCAAGAACAACGCTGTTCAACACCTTGTGCCACAAATAATTGCAGCCACGCCCGATGAGATGCGCCCGCTTATAGCCTTGTTGGAAAATGAAGGCTACAACGAGGTTGATATAAATATGGGCTGTTCTTTTCCGTTGCAAGCTCGCAAAAAGCGTGGAGCCGGTATTTTACCCTATCCTTCTATGGTTAAGGAGCTGTTAAAGGAGGTAAATAGCTATTCCTCAATACGTTTCTCGGTAAAAATGCGCCTGGGGTGGGAAAACAAAGAGGAATGGCGGGCTGATCTGACCCCAAGAAGTTGGACGGATTAATAATAATTTTATTGGTAAAGAGTTCGGTATTGCACCGGACTCTTTCCTTTTAGTCTCAGTTTAATTCTGTCATTGTTGTAGTAATGGATATACTTCTTGAGTTCCTGTT
>JAFUOP010000035.1 GCA_017481875.1 Bacteroidaceae bacterium | reverse complement strand
ACCATACTTGCAACGAATGTAATTAATGGAATAACCTTCTTCAAGCATATGCATATATTTTAGCAATGCCGAATAATCGTGTTTCTTACGCATAAAATAAACCCCAAAAGTTTTTTGTCTAACTTTTGGGGTTCACTTCACGTAAGTGCATCCCACATTATTTTTAATTTACAACAAATATTATTCGCCGTAAACTTTTGTAGTTGTAGTTTTGAGGATACCCAAGAGGTTGTATGTCTGAACATCAACGTGAGAAATCTTCTTGATGCCACCGTTCTTAACAGCTTTGTCAATTCCGTGATCACCAGCGAAAGGATAGAAACCAAGGATACGTGTCTCCTCAGCAACGCCACATTTTTTACCTACGTTGTTACCAGTTACAGCCATAGGAGCTACTGTTGTACAACTTGCGATAGTCATCATGCTCAAAGCAACAAGTGCTAAACCAAAAATTTTTTTCATAGTAATAATTTTTTGTCTCAAGTTAATTTAACAGATTTTTATGATGAGACTTTTCATAAAGCCTGCTTTTTTTTACGTTATGGCGCAAATATACAATAATAGATGTGAAATACCCCCCCCTAATTCGTTAAAGATTGTTAATTTTTTCAATTTGTATTTGTGCCTCTTTATATTTGTATTGAATATAATAAATTTTGAATGCAGAATCATAGTTTTAAAAGTTGGTTTCTTGCTACCCGTCCGTGGTCGTTCCCGGCATCGGCAATGCCGGTGGTGGTGGCTGT
Organism: Bacteroidaceae bacterium; assembly: GCA_017481875.1. GTDB lineage: Bacteria > Bacteroidota > Bacteroidia > Bacteroidales > Bacteroidaceae > HGM04593. Next base: position 11,802 of record JAFUOP010000035.1, on the reverse strand, counting down.
GGCCTATCTGTTTTGGTGTGGGTATGAGATAAATTGGCTCATATCTTTGTGGACATTGCTCAATGTAGTAGTTTTTCATGCGGCAGGTAACACCTGGAGCGATTATTTCGACTATAAAAGGGGCGTGGACAGGGAAGATACAGTGGGCGGTGTGTCCATTACAAGTGGCGAGTTTGCTGCAGGTGAAATACGTTCGTTGGCAATGGTTCTTCTTGCAGTGGCGGTTGTTTCCGGCTTTTTTCTGCTTGCCTTCACCGGTATGCCGGTGCTCTATTTTGGTCTTGCCGGTGCATTCTTCACCCTGCTGTATCCGTGGCTTAAATACCACGCTCTTGGCGATGTGGATATTTTTCTTACATATTCTCTGTTGCCTCTCTTGGGAACATCTTATGTGGCAACCGGTGCTGTAAGGCCGGAATCTCTTTGGCTTTCTGTGCCCATAGGTCTTATTACTGTTGGTATTTTGCACATAAATAATATGCGCGACATTGAGCACGATGCACGTGCCGGTATAAAGACTTTCGCAATGCTTGCGGGCAAGAGGGTGTCTGCTGTGCTTTATTGCCTGGAAATGGTGCTCCCTTTTGTGTGGGTGTGCGCAGGAATAGTGTGCGGAGTGTTCCCCGTGTGGGTAGTGGCTGTGTTGCTCGCCTTGAAGCCTGCTGTGGGTAATTGTCGCAGTGCCTTTAGCTTTTTGTCTGTAGGCAGCAAGGCTCTTGTGGGTATAGATGAAAAGACTGCAATGCTGCAATTGATGTTTAGCCTGTTGCTTTCAATATCACTTTTAGTCGCAGCATTGGTATGATAAAAAAACTCGTTTTTACAATTCTTCTCGCGGCTCTGTTGTGGACAGTGATGTTCTCTCCACTCACGGCACATTACCTGAATTTTTGGTGGGCAATGACCGCATCTGCAGCAACATTGTCTTTGCTGGCAACAATTTTGCGCCCTCGTTGGTGGAAGGAACTTCGTTTCTCGCTTTCAGAGGTGTTGCTTGGCGTCTCTATTGCAGTTGCTTTGTGGCTTGTTTTTTGGGTGGGCGACAAGGCATCGCAGCTGCTTTTCGATTTTGCCCGCCCGCAGGTCGATTCCATTTATGGTATGAAAGAGGGTGAGTCGCCGTGGCTTCTCACATTGCTTATGCTTTTTATTATAGGCCCTGCCGAAGAAATTTTCTGGCGTGGTTATGTGCAGCATAGCTTGTCGGGGCGAATAAACCCCAATGCCGGTTTCATTATTACCACAGCCGTCTATGCTCTTGTGCACATAGGTTCGTGCAATTTTATGCTTACCATGGCTGCTTTGGTTGCCGGCTTTGCGTGGGGCTTGCTTTATCGTCTCTTCCCGCAACATTTTACCGCAATAATACTGTCGCATGCATTGTGGGACGTTGCCGTGTTTGTGTGGTTTCCAATTTTGTAATCAAATTGTACTGTCTGTGCTGCGGCAGGGCAAAAAAAAGTTTATTTTTTTGATATATATATAAATATTTAGTTTCTTTGCAACGTGGTATGCTGTGCAGTTAAGGCGTGCTTTTATGTACAAGAAACTAAATTTTTATTAATATGAAAAAACAATTATTGTTTGTCGTGTTGTTTTTCCTTTCATTAATGGGGGTATATGCACAAAACTGGTCGGTAACACTTAGCAGTGCTAATGGGTTGCCGGGCGTTGCAACAACTGTTAATGGCAGTGAATATTACAAATTTACATCACCGGTGTATAACATAGGCACTTCGACGCAGAAACTACGCCTGACTGTGCTCGATACCGAAAATCACGAGCAACCCAACGGAAATAATTATTGTTTTGCTTTGTCTGAATTTACGGTGTACGATGGCGATGGCAATAAAATATCTTACTTTGCTTCGTCTAACGCCGACCACAATATTCTTTATTGGGGGAATAGCGATGGCGATGGCCTTGCTGCTCTTTACGACAACGACTATACTACATATTTTCATTCAATGTACGGCAGCTACAATGCTGTACCCGAGTATCATTATATAGAGGTTGATCTTTCCACTTCTATATCTTCGTTCCGTGTAGAGTGGGGTACACGCCTTGGCAATTCAAAGAATGCACCAATAAAAGCAGCCATTACGCCGGGTATCGAATACGACCCGGCTAACCCGGGTGAAGAGATAGAGCCCGGCGATGTGCAAGGTGGTAGCTCCGTTATCGAAGGTGATGCTGTTTATGTATATTTAACAGATGGCGGTGTAGATGCTTATGCAACAGAAGACCTCGATGGCGGGTATTATACCGAAGGAGAGTTCCTCTGTATGCCTCTTAAAGATAGCGAGGTTATTTACTATACAGCCCAAGAGTACAAAGAGGTTTCAACAGTAGCCCCCTCTTTGCCGGAATTTACTTCATTTAAATTTAATAATAAGTTCAACCCTAATCTTCATGTAGATGCTATTGCTGAGAACGTTGAGAGCAATATGTTCTTCTCTGTAAATGCAATAGGCAAGTGGCTCACTCCAAGTTTTCAATTGAGCGACGACAATGCGGTGGTTTATGTGGGCGATAAACTGCAGGAATCAAAAGTTACTCGCCGTAGCTTTGCTTCTCCTGTAGCTTACACAGTAACCTATCCCGGTTATAACAAAGTTGTAGTGAGCAATAATTCCGGTACTAACGACTCGCAAGCAATAGTAACTGAGATACCTCTTACAGCCGATATGTTGAGCACCAATAAGCCGTCGATAAATTCAAGTGAGGGCGTGGGTAGTTTGTTAGACAATAATTCATCTACAATATTCCACTCAACCTGGGGAAGTGCCAACAACGCTACATTATCTGTCAATGCATATATAAAAGTAGATTTGCCACAGCAGGTAGAGGATATTCAGTTATATTATAAATGCCGTCAGCAGACCGGTTACAACCCTCTTGTTTTAGAAATTTATGCAAGCAACGATGGCGAATATTGGGAGCTTGCACGCACACTTACATATACAGATGATGGTATGCCGATAGGTGGTTCGGGGCAGGAATATACCTCACCCACTATATCACTTGGTGGCAGTTACTCATACCTGAAAATATTACAAACCGTGGGCGAATACTCAAAGAATCATATGGTTTTGTCGGAAATGCGCATATACAACGTGGAGTATCCCGTGTCCGACACAAAAACCGTGAAACGTATTCCTTTTGGCAATAACTATAATGTAGAAGTAGATTGGCTTGTCGATAACGCAATCTCGGTTCCGCGTATAGATATTGATGTCGATGGCGGTTATTCCATCACCAGCAAGGCCTATTACCGAAAAGCAAACTTCCGCATTACCGGTTATGACATATACGAAGATTTTGAAGATTCTGTACAGATAAAAGGCCGTGGCAACACCTCTTGGTCCTATAGCAAGAAACCCTATCGCTTGAAATTTGCCGACAAGGTTAAGCCCTTTGGCCTCACCAAAGGAAAAAGCTGGGTCCTTCTTGCCAACGCGCAGACAGGCTCAATGATGGCAAATGCTGCCGCAATGAAGATTGGTCAAATGGTCGGTGCCGAATACACAAACCATATAGTTCCTGTGGAGCTTTATATAAATGGCGAGTATAAAGGTAGTTATATGTTCACGGAACACGTGAGTATGTCTAACAACAGCGTAGATGTCGATGAGGCTGTGGGTTATCTGCTGGAGCTCGACTCTTATTACGACGAGTATTACAAGTTTAAGTCTAAATTTTATTCAATGCCGGTGAATGTAAAGGAGCCCGACCTTACCGAGTACTCTATCTCTGAAGCCGATGCTCGTTTTGCTCTTATACAGCAAGACTACAATGAATTGGATTCTGCTGTTTACCATGGTGCCTCTCTTGATAACATACTTGACTATGATGCCTATGCACGTTTTATGCTTACAAACGATCTTGTGAATAACCAGGAACTTGGGCACCCCAAAAGCACATTCTTGTTTAAAGAGGAGCTTGAGAACCCCGATAGTAAGATAAAATTTGGCCCTCTGTGGGATTTCGATTGGGCGTTCGGCTACGAGAGTACAAGGAGTTATTGCGAGTCGGACTATACGGCATCGATATTCAAAAGCTCAATGTATAGCAACCCCGGCTATAAGATGTTCTGGGCTATGATGAATAATTTTACCGTGCAGAAATATTATCATAAAGTGTGGACCGATTTTATCAATAGAGACTGTATTGAGGAGTTGAAAGATTATTTGGATTGTTATTATGAATTTGCAAAATACTCGTTCCAAAACAATGCCAGCGAGTGGGGTGATGGTATGGGCTATGCAACTATAAAAGAGATTATGAAGCAGTGGTTAAACAACCGTGCAACATATCTATATAATAATATTGCCAAGTTTAATCTCGATGAGTTCCTCTACCCTCTTGTGGCAGATGTGAATAAAAGCAATTATGTAACTGTTCACGATGTTGCAATCACAACAGCCTACAAGAACGGAAACTCTCACGATTCGTTCACCTATTCAAAAGCCGATGTCGATGAAGATGGGCTTATAACCAATAGCGATATTCTTGCGATAGAAACCGCTGCTGCCGATGCCGACCCGCTTTCGGCAATAGACTATTACAATACAACACCTGCAATAGGTGAGTTGTATATCAATAATTTTGAGCTTGTAATGAACGAAGATTATCAACTGCCATTGAACCTTTCTTGCTACGACAACGAAAGCTACAAAGCTATGCAGTTTGACATTACTGTTCCCGATGGAGTGATGGTGTTCGATGCCACAGCTGCGGGTTCACTCACCGACCATAAAATTGTCCTCACCCAGCGCGACATGACAACATACCGTGTCCTCATCTATTCCGGCAAAGACTCTATGTTCGAAGATGGTAGCGACGATGCTGTTGTAAATCTCACACTTAACAGCTATGCTGTGGTGCCCGAGGAGGAGCGTGTGATTTCTGTTTCCAATGCTCTTATTATTGATGAGGCTACTGACGAGCTCCGTTTAAATAATGTGGCTGCGTCATTTGGTATATCTACAAATATATATGATGTAACAGCACCTACAGCCTCTGTTAAGGGTGGTGAGGGTTACATAACAATAGCTGCTCTTCAGGCGCAGCAGGTTAATGTTTATGGCGTAGATGGTCGCTTGGTACGCTGCCTGAATGCGGCAGAGGGTACTACCCGTGTAGAATTACCTGCAGGTATATATGTGGTGCTTGGTTCAAAGGTTATCGTTCGTTAATCACCGCCACATATAAAAATAGATGCCCCGTTGCTTGTGCAACGGGGCATCTATTTTGGGTGTTGTATTGTTTATCTTACAATTGTCATCTCGTCAATCAATCTTTTGCAATTGCCATATTTTTCAATGATAAAGAGCACATAACGAATATCTACGTTTATGCAACGCTGCAGCTCCTTGTCAAAATTTATGTCGCTGCTCAAAGACTCCCAGTTTCCATCAAAAGCAAGTCCTATGAGCTCGCCACGTGAGTTCATCACAGGGCTTCCACTATTTCCACCGGTAATGTCGTTTGTGGTGAGGAAAGCTACGGGCAGGTCGCCGTTGGGCAGTGCGTAGTCGCCGTAGTCCTTTGTGAGGTAAAGCTCTTTTAAGCGTGCGGGAACGGTAAACTCGCTGTTTGTGTTGTCCTCTTTCTCCATTACACCGTTAAGGGTGGTGTAGTGGTTGTATGTAACACCGTCTTTAGGCTGGTATGCCTTAACGCTGCCGTAAGTGAGGCGCATTGTGAAGTTTGCGTCGGGTGCCATAGGTGCGCCACCTGCCATCTCCATTAAGCCCTTGAGGTAGGTTTTGTGCAAGTTGTTTATTGTGTTGTTAAACTCCTTTTGGTTGTTCATAATCTCGCGGTATTTACCATAAATGGCGTTGCGCAACTGAATAGCCATATCCTTTTCCAGTTTCTTTGCCACAGGCTTTTTAAGGAACTTCTCCATGTTCTTTTCGCTTGACATTATGGAAGTTTCATAAACATCGTCTATGTATTTTTCCATGTCGCCTTTGTATTTCTTGTTCATCTCATTGAGCAGGGCAGGGCGTTCCTCTTCACTTGTAAGAGACATATAAAGGGGTATCAGCGATTTTGCTACGCGGCAGTCTATGCGGTGGTTGTAGTCGCGGTCGTGAACCCAGCTGTAGTAACTTTTCACGGCTTCGGGCTTTTCGAGGAACTTTGCATCGGCTGTGCTGTCGTTGCCATAAGCGAGGTTGCGGCGTACAAATTCAATGTTGCTGATGAGCTCCACAACCAATGTCGCAAGGTATTCGTTGCGGTTTTGTGTGTTTATTGCGGAGTTAATCTCATCTACAACAGTTTGGTATTTTTGGTTACCAATGTTCTGTGCATAAGCTTTGAATGCGGCCTCTTTTTCCAGCTTTGTTTCTACAACTTTGTTGTCAACAATGGCTTTATTCATACCTATTGAGTTCTTCCAATAGTTGCTTATACGTGCCATTTTGCTTGCATACTGAATGTTTACAGCCTCGTCCTTCTCCATCTCCTCGCGAATGATTTTCAGAGCAGCGTCGCGCATAGCAATACGGGGCTCGTTCTGCGAGTACATACGGTGCTTTACCTCCTCGCTGGTGAGGTAGCGCGATGTGCTGCCGGGGAATCCCATAATCATTGCAAAGTCGTTGTAATCGACACCTGCCAGTGAGATATTCAAGTACTTAGGTGTGCTCAAAGGTATATTCTTTTCGCTGTATGCGGCAGGATTGCCCAGTGAGTCGCCATATACACGGAACACCGAGAAATCTCCTGTGTGGCGGGGCCACATCCAGTTGTCGGTCTCACCACCGAACTTTCCAATGGAATTAGGAGGTGTGCCCACCAAGCGTACATCGGTGTATTTCTTGTAATATACAAGGTAGTATTTGTTACCCTCGAAGTAGGGGAGCAACTGTGGTGTCAGGAATTCCTTGCCATCAATGCTGTCCTCCTCGAACATCTCTGCCGCAATAAGTGAAAGTGCTTTCTCGCTGAATGAGTCTTGCTCGCTCAATGTGCCGGCAGCAATGCGGCTGTTTACTTCGTCTGTTACATCTTTAATATCGGCAACGAATGTAAAGTTAATGTCTTTGCAGGGGAGTTCCTCGGCGTAGCTCTGGCTCCAGAAACCGTCGCGCAGAAAGTTGTGTTCTACAGAACTCAACTGTTGAATGTAGCTGTAACCGCAGTGATGGTTTGTAAGAATGAGGCCGTTGGGTGAAACTATTTCACCTGTACAGCCACCGCCAAAAATTCCTATGGCATCTTTCAAAGATGCGCTTCCGGGTGCATAGATGTCGTCGGCTGTGAGTTCAAGGCCAAGTTCACGCATTGGCTTCTCTAAGTTTTGGCTACGCATTAGTTGTAGTAGCCACATACCCTCGTCGGCAATAAGCTGTGTGGGTAGTGTGAATGCTGCAATGAGCAGTGCAAAAAATGTCTTTTTCATAATTATATAACTTTATAAAATTTTTCTTGGGCGCGAAGATAGTGAAAAAAAGCACATTGCCCTTTCTCTTTTATACGAAACTTGCTTTTTACATCTCCTTTTTTGTTGTAAAATGTTATAGTTTAGCGACAAATCATAAAATAGATTAATAAAACATTGTGGTATGGGAAATGTTGTTATCTTAGCCCGTGCAAAACACAACTGCCAAAATAGAATATGAAAAAACATTTAGCATTGCTCCTCTCGTCGCTCTTCTTAATCTCCTGTGGAAGCGATTTCCGTGTAAAAGGCACAATCTCTTCCAATGTAATAGACGGTGAGTATGTGTATATAAAAAGAGTGGAAAATGGTGTTGAACTTGTGATAGATTCCTGCAAAGTAACACACAGCGAGTTTGAGATGTGTGGTGTTGCCGATTCTGCTTATGTCGTCTCTTTGTATATAGGCAATGTCCCAATCCTCCCATTTGTTGCCGAGAAGGGCAAAATTGAATTGCAAATTACAGACAAGGCTGTAGTGGTGGGTGGTACCCCACTGAACGACGAGCTGAATGCGCTTATTCGCAAGCAGGCATTGCTCGATGCACGAATGTCGGAGCTTGAACGCTTGGAAACATCTTTAATTCTTAATGGCAGCTCAGCCGAAGCCGCTGCCGATTATGTGAGCGATTCCATTGCATCGGTAGGTGCGTCGGTTGAAAAACTCATAAATGAATACGTGCGACGCAACCTCGACAATGTTCTTGCCCCTTGTATATTTGCATTAATGTACAGTGCGGTGCCGGCTCCCATTCTCAATACAGAGTTGGAAAACCTCTACAATGATGCTCCGGAAATGTTTCGCAACGATGCTTTTGTAAAAAGATTCTACGAGGTAGCTCGTGAGAATGCAAATCGCTTGGAGCATAGTAGGCTGGCAGAATGATAAACGACAAAGGAGCCCTGCAGGGCTCCTTTGTCGTTTATTACTATCAATTAAGTTATTATTCCTCCCCGAGAGTCTTTGCAATAACCTCACGCGAGGTGTTCATTAGGTACTCTACATTTTCGGCATCGCGTCCTTTGCACTCAATGGGCGCGTGGAATGTTAATTTTATGGGTGACCAATGCAAGAATATCTTGCCCGGAGGCATAAGCCTGAATGAGCCTTCAATGGCCACAGGAACAACGGGCTTCTGTGCCATATTTGCCACAACAAAAGCACCTTTCTTGAAAGTTCCCATTTTACCGTTCTTGCAACGAGTGCCTTCGGGGAAAATAGCCATAGACTTGCCACTCTTAAGAATATTAAGTGCCTTGCGCAGAATATCTTTCTGCGGTGTTGTGCGGTCAACGTATATATGGTCGGTGTCGGCACATGCTTTGCCTAGCAAGGGCACTTTGCGAAGCGATGCCTTCATCATCCATTTGAAATTCTTCTGCACATAGCCATACATCACCAATACGTCGAAAAAGCCTTGGTGGTTTGCTACGAATACATAGTTTTTGTCTTTCTCTACATATTTCTTTCTATCGACCACCTTTACCGGTACAAGGCATATCCAGCATACAACACGGAATAATATAAGTGCGGGGTAGTAGTCGCCGTTCTTTACCTTCAAATATCGGCCAAAAAGGCTTATGCAGATACACGTGATTGCAATAACCAGCAGGGCTGCCCACCAGGCAAAAACCAATTGGTAGAGCACGTAAAGCGGGTGTAGAATAGTTCTAAGTTTCATTGATAAAATTGTTAAATGAATATTTTGTGCTAATATAATTCTTCTTTTTCTATTTTTTATAGATGTTTTTCTTTTTTTGCAATAAATGTGCGCCTAAATGCTATTTTGCCGTGTTTTTGAACAAGAATTTGTGTAGAGTTTCGGGCGTTGCCCCTCTGCGCTCGGCATAGTCGTTTAGTTGTTCTTTGCTTATTTTGCCCACAGCAAAGTAGCGCGACGCCGGGTGTGAAATCATTATACCGCAAACCGATGCGTGTGGTTGCATAGCTCCGTTAGGTGTGAGCTCTATTCCTATGTCGTTTAAATGTAGAAGCTCGTCTATTATAAAAATTACCGATTGGTCAGGCAACGAGGGGTAGCCCACTGCAGGGCGTATTCCTTGGAACTTTTCCATATTCAACTCTTGGGGTGTGAGCCGCTCACAGGGAGCGTAGCCCCACAATTGCTTGTTGGTGCGCACCTCTTTATGTACAAGGGTTGCCGCGGCCTCGGCCAGCCTGCTTGCTATGGTTTGTATCAACAGGCTTTTGAATGTGTCGTCGTGGCTCTGTTTGAATATTCCGCAAACAGTAGTTGCAAAAACACCTATGTTGTCGTTGTGTGGAGATACAAAATCGCTTAAACAGAGGTTAGGCTCTCCCGGGCGTGCGTGCTGCTGGCGTAAAAGTGGCAGGGTGGTCTCTTCTTCTATTATAATGCTGTCATTGCTGCTTCTGGCGTTGCATAGTGCAAAAACTGCTCTTGCAACAGGTGTCTCCCCATTCTCTTTTAGCAGCGCAAGAGCGTCGTTCTTCACCTCTTGTGCCTGCGGGCTTGTTGTAGCTTCTGCCTTTATGCCCCAAGCGTGGAAAAAATAGCTCCAGTCGATGTATGGTAGTAGTTGCGTGGCAGTGTAGCTGAAAACCTCTCTTTTCATCGCTCAAAAACAAGGGCTTTACCTCTAATATCCTCGTTTATTTCTCCTTCGTTATAGGCGCGCTCTCCGTTTACCCAGGTTTGTGCAACCGCCCAATTAAAGGTCTCTCCTTCGAATGGGCTCCACCCGCATTTGCTTATAATATCTTTCTTTTCTATTGTGTGTGGGGCGTTGGGGCGTAGCAATACAAAATCGGCAGTGTAGCCTCTTTTTATAAATCCTCTTTTGCTCACTCCAAAGATTCTTGCCGGTGCGTGGCACATAGTTTCTACCAAAGTTTCCATTGTGAGCACTCCTTCATCGACAAGTCTTAGCATTGCAAGCAGCGAGAATTGTATGCTTGGCATTCCCGACGCAGCTGTAAGCGCACCACCTTCTTTGTCTTTGGGGAGGTGTGGTGCGTGGTCTGTGCCCACAACGTCAATAAGCCCTTTTGCTGTAGCTTGGCGCAGGGCTTCGCGGTCCTCTTTGCTCTTTATTGCCGGGTTGCATTTTATTTTTGTTCCCAATCGGCTGTAATCTTCGTCGCAGAAGGTGAGATGTGCAGGTGTAACCTCCGCTGTGATGTTGCTGCCCGCATTTTTTAGTAACGTTAACTCTTTCTTGGTGCTTATGTGCATTATGTGCAGTTTAGTGCCGTGTTTTTGTGCAAGTTCCACTGCACTTTTTGTGCTGCGGTAGCAAGCCTTGCTGTCTCTTATAATGGGGTGGAATGCTACATCGGGGTTGTTCCCTTCACACGCAACAACCTTTTTTGTGTTTGCTGCAATTGTAGCTGTGTCCTCGCAATGCACTGCTAAAGGAAGGGTTGCTTTTGAGAATATCTGTTCAAGCTTGTCGGCTTCATCTACCAACATGTTGCCGGTGCTCGAGCCCATAAATAATTTTATTCCGCACACTCGACGTGGGTTGAGTTTCAAGAAACTTCTGTAATTGTCGTTTGTGGCACCAAAATAAAAAGAGTAGTTGATGAGGCTCTCTTGTGCAGCAATGGCAAACTTCTCTTTCAGCGCATCGATAGTAGTCGTTTGCGGTACAGTGTTGGGCATTTCCATAAAAGATGTTACACCGCCTGCTGCCGCAGCACGGCTTTCGCTGTGAATGTCGGCTTTAGCGGTGAGCCCCGGTTCGCGGAAATGTACGTGGTCGTCTATAACCCCGGGAATAAGGTACATATCTGTAGCGTCAATAGTGCAATCGACTCCTCTTGATGGCTTCTTGTTCTCTCTAAGTACCTCTGTTATCCTTCCGTTGTTTATTACTATTGACCCCCTGAAAACTTCTCCTTCGTTTACTATTATGGGGTTGCTTATATGTATTCGCATAGCTTTCCGTTTTTATTCTTATGCAAAGATACTAAAACAATAAATTGAAAGCTATAAAACCGATAATATTTTCTGCTGTTTGTTTTAATATAGAAAAGCCACAGATAGCTGTTTTGCAAAAAAAAAGAGATTGCCTTAGTGAAGTGAACCCCAAAAGTTAGACAAAAACGCTGGAATAATCAACCGAAATCGGAATAATAGTGCATCCTGCACTGATAATAAACGCATTACGCTGAAAATCTCGGAAATACGGGAAATAGCAATTTAGCAAAGAAACGCAAGTTAATGAAATAGAACGGTTGCCTAATCGTTACCCGAAAACGAGTAAGATTTTTCTTTGTGTCGTCACGTTTCATAGTTCTGCATCATATTGCGTATCAATGTATAACTCGCTGACAACTAATTTTGTAACCAAAAAAAGATT
>JAFUOP010000034.1 GCA_017481875.1 Bacteroidaceae bacterium | reverse complement strand
TGCTCCCACTCGCTGGCACGAATTTTGGTACTTTGAATAAAGCACTCTCGCTCGGCAATTCGTAAGTAAACTTACATTGCGCTCGCTTAATCGCGCTTTTCTATCGGCATAGAAAGTACATAAAAAATATAATTTGATTGATAGAATAGCCGACAATCAACACCGAGGAGTTTTGAGCACCTCTTCTTCCTCCTCTCCCTTTTTCCTAAACTGCGACGGTCTTTAACTGTCTCTCTTGCGGTGCCGGTGTGTTTTTTGGAATTACTTTTGCTTGCGATAACTGCGCCCTGCGTCTTCGTCCCTTACTCTTGCTCGCCCAAATACTCTTTCTTTCAACTCCTCGGTGCCACGTGAGCTATTCTTTGTTTCTTGCAGCATTCTTGCATGTTCTTTGTTGCGCAAAGAACCAAACGCCCGGCACAGACAAAAAAAGCAGCGGCACCGATTGGTGCCACTGCAATTTATTTAATTATTGCTGAATTACTCAACAGTAACCTTCTTAGTCTCAGTTACACCGTTGCTGTAAACGATAGTAACAATGTTAAGACCCTTAACAGGAGCTGCGCTCTCTGCACCACCTGCTGTGTAGTACTTAACGCTTACAACCTCGCTACCCTCGGCTACGAGGTCATCGATTGATGTAGCAGGATCCTCAGAGATCTTGATCAAACGCCAGCCTGAAGCAGAAGCTGCTGTAGGCTCGCCATTCCAAGATACAACTTTGAGACCAGCTGCAAGGTGAAGTTGGTTGTAACCCTCGTAGTTATTCAATTTACCCATTGTGAAGTAGTTGCTTGCACCACCGTTGAAGAGGAAGGGACCAGCCTGCTCAGCGTCTTCGCCAAGGCTGATGGGCTGAGATGTACCATCACCACCTACAATGTATTTACCTGTAGCAACGTGCTTGAGTGAGAAGAGACGGCCTGACTCGTCAATTGTGAGCTCACCCTCGGCATAGAGATCCTCAATGTTGTAGGGAGCCTCCAAATGGAACTGATACTGCTCGTCGTACATTGCGTCCTCACCTGCATTAACACCAATAACTTCGTCGTTATCGTTGATTGTGAGGTAGTGGCCACCACCGCGTGCATCACAAACAATTGCATATACACCGGCAACTACAGGATTCTTAGCATTATCGCCGCTTGCCAATGCCTCGATAGTTGAAGCCAACTTCTTAGCAGCAGACTCGGCACCGGCGTAGTTGTTGTTCTCAACAACAGACTGAACAGCTGCGAGGTCAGAAGCATAAGAGCCAAGGTTGGAATATTCACCGGGGTTCTCACCCTCTATGAAGCCAAGGCCATCGGCAATAGTTGCAAGAGCTGTTGCCCAGTAGTAGAAAGGATTCTCCATTGAGAGCTTGTAGATCTTCCACTCACCCTCACCACTTGTCTTGTTGAAGTGGAGGTTATCACCTGCAGCGGTAGCAGCAAGGAGGTTGGGATACTCGAGAAGAACCTCTACGCTTGCAGCCTGGTCGCCATAGTTATCGGGGTTAACACCGGGCTGGAAGTCGATACACTGACGAGCTGCAAGACCGTAACCTGTACCCCAGTCCATAAGAACGGTGTAGGGGCAAGTAACCTCAACCGGATCTACGATAATTTCAGCACCCGACTCCTCGTCGATGTACTCGTGTGAAGCTTCAACGGGCTGAGGATTCTTAACGTCGGTGTAGAGAACAAGAGTGTTCTGACCTGCAAAGTCGGCGTTGGTAGAGGGAACGATGTGAACGTTAGCAGCCTCTGTTGAGTAAGAAGACATGCCACCACCTGCTGTCCAGAATTTAGACTCGCCGATGCTCATAATCTTGAATGTACCATCGCTGTTCTTTGTAAAGAAGTAAGCACAGTGCTCACGAACAACTGAATTGTGGAAAGGCTGCTCACCTGCATACCAATTAGCCTCGATGGGCTCAGCAACTGCGTCAGAGTTGGGGTTGGTGTTAATCAAGCCCTGGATAGCATATACACCCCAGTCTGTAATCTGGCTTGCATTTGTAACCTGTGTACCTACAGAAGCATTGTAAGTGTTGGGAAGAGCTGCGATGGGGTCGTACACCTCACCATATACACCTACGCAGATGTCGGCGGGGTTGAACGATTTGTTACCTCTACGAGAGTGGAATGTGAATTTGATGCCGTCCATAGACTCGGGCAATGTGATATCGAAGTAGATATACTCATTAGAATCCCAGCCGTTAGCGTCGCTCCAAGGAGAGTGATAGAAATCGCCAATGTTGCTTGTGAGGTTGCCACTTGCATCGAATTCACCGTCGAACAAACCTGCGAGTGAACCCTCAGAAGGCTCAATAGCGTTGGTAACAACCATATCACCTGACATAGGAATGCGGTTACCATCGGCGTCCATAATAATGAGCTCGCCAAGAACAACTGCTCTGTCCTGAGAACCTACAACACCACCGTTGAAGTTAGTTGAACGAGCAAATGTGATGCGGAAACCATCAATGGGAGACTGGAAGCGGATAGAAGGTGATGTCCAAGTACGTGTATCAATGCCACTTACTACACCGGGAAGGCCATCGGCCTCACCATAGAAGAGAGGAAGCTCTACGAAAGAGATCTTTCCTGCGTAGAAAGTCTCAAATGCTTGCTCAAGAGCTGCAATAGAGTTGATAAAGTCGTTGTAGTATGAGTAAAGAGGACCATTGAGATCAACATTGGCAATACAGCCATCGTTCAACCAAGAATCCAAGACAGCACCTACAGTATTGTTCCAAGAGCCCTCTGTGTAGTAGCCGTTAACAGGTGCATCGTCGGGGCAGAGAGGAAGTTCCTCATAAAGTGCATATGCATCGAGAAGCTTCTGATATGCTACTGTGTAGAGGTACCAAATTGTGTTGGTCTGCAAATCAGAAACAATAGCAGAAGCCTCGGCAGCTGTTGCAGCACCACCGGCGATGATAGCCTCGGCTTTAGCAACGTTAGCCATCATATCGGCGTGTGTTGTAGCCTGGGGACAATCGGCCTCTGAACTTTGAGCACCGCCAAAGAGCTCGCTAAGATACTTAGCATCGACAACGGGCTCGCGGAGTGAGTTGATAATCATATGAGGAGCTTTCTCATACTCAGCAGAGTAGAACTTGAAGTTAAAGCAGCAAGGATAACCATAACCTGCGGTGTAGTCTTTAGCATCGTTCTGAGCCTTGAAGAGCTCGTTAACGCTGAAGATACCGTGACCATTGGTGGGAGGAGCTGCAAGATATGCAAACTCGCCATCGGGTGTGGTGAATGACATTGTGAATGTGCCGTCATTGTTAGGAGTG
The DNA here is from genome assembly GCA_017481875.1 of Bacteroidaceae bacterium. GTDB lineage: Bacteria > Bacteroidota > Bacteroidia > Bacteroidales > Bacteroidaceae > HGM04593. The sequence goes on along the minus strand of JAFUOP010000034.1, from coordinate 31,010 downwards.
ATGGTGAGTGCTGCAGCCTGACTTGTATTGGTTGCACCTGCACCGTTTATTACAAAATGACAATTTGCATTCTGGTTAAGAGAGCTGGTGAGGTTGTTGAGGCCAAAATAGCGACCGGTCTCGGGCCAGTAGAGATAGTACTCGCCATCGTTCTCTGCAGGAACAATCTGCATAGCCATACCGGCATTGTAGTTCTGGATAGAATCGCTGAAAACAAATGCATTGGGGGCTGTGTAGAAACGGTTACCCAACCAACCGGTTACATCTTTGCTCCAGTCGCCCTTGAAGGTCTCTGCCTCCATAGAGACATAACCTGCAGCGAGCAAAGCCTCCAAAGATGTGATTTGTGAGCCGAGTGTGTAAGAAGATTTAGGAGTCTCGGGAATCTCAACCGACTCGCCATCAACGCCCATCTCTGTAAGAACTACAAGTGTGGGAGCGTTCTTGGGGTTACCCTGACGGTTAGCCCAGTAGAGGCTGAACTCAGAAACGGGAGAAGAGAACTCGAACTCGATGTAGTGGTATGCACCTGTGGGGTTGCCACCACTCCAGTTTGTGTGCATATAGCCATCGAACTTACCGTCGTTCAATGCGGGCCAACCGGTTGACTCGTCAATAAAAGAGTTACCTGTTGCTCTGTAGCTAATGGGGTTGCCGCTAGCGTCTTTAACTACAAACTCAGCAATAGAAGTACAGGGGTGTCCGTCGGGGCTCTCCATGTTACTTGTCTCCATTACTGTGAAACGCAAACCACTGATGGGAGCGTCGGGAGTAATCAAACCGGTCTCGGCTACTACACAGTTGATAGACTTATCGGTGATACCGGGAAGACCATCTACTGTTGAAAGAACCTTTGACCACTGAGCATTAACAGTTGCAACAGAAGCAACGATTAACGCAAGAGTTAGAAATAGATTTTTTCTCATAACGTAAAATTTAGTTAATAAATAAGGTTTAAATAAAATTCTTCCAAAAAGCCACCTTTTACCAAGGTGCAATTTAAGTGCATTTTTGCAGTAAACAAGCTGTTTGCAGAGCGTAACATTTTAGCACTCAAAAAGTTGCAAAGCAAGCAACGCCACAGAGTTACCGCACCATACACTTTCAATCACGCAAATATGAGGAGATTTATTGAAACTACCAAAATTTTTACCAAAAAATAGGAAATATATGCGAAAAGTTTTGGCAGCGCAGGGGCAGAGATGCTATTGTTGGTTTATGTATTTTATCTTTTCGGGTGAGTGCGCCGGCAACAATCTTGGGGATTACATTAATATAGGTTAAATTTAAAATAAATAAGGAAAAAAGAATTATCGGTTTAAAATAAATGCTTATATTTGCCACGATGAATATTATGCCGTATTAAGCCTTGAATTACACCTTATATATAAATATATAGGCGCAAAAACGGAAAAAACTTATGAACATTAACCTTAATTTAACCAATATGAAAATTAGAACTTTACTTACAACATTACTTGTAATGTTTGCAGCCGTTGCAACAACGGCACAGGTTGAATCGGGTAAAGTGTACCGACTGGTAAACAAATTGTATGGTACTGTTGCGTCGGAAAGCGCAATAAGACACACCATCAACTGTGAAAAAAAAGGTACAAGTACCGATTATCAACAAATGTGGATTATCACAGAGACCGCCACAGAGTCTTTGTACACTATTCAGAACGTTTACACAGGACGTAACCTGCACTTTGAGAGTGGCACAAACCAGCCATTCTACACTGTAACCGACAACGGCTACGCACTATACATTAACGACAACAGCAAATACTTCAGCGGTTGCTACACCATTTCTCTCACAAAGAACGGAAACTGGGCTATGCACTGCGCAAGCAGCGGAACTTGTGTGCCTTGGAATGCAGACTCCGAGGGCACAAACTGGACTTTGGAGCTTGTAAGCATCACTGAAGAAGATATTGCCGAAGCTCGCAAATCTTACGAAGAATTCAACAGAATTGTCAGCAACGAGAGCACATTCGCTGCAGCTTTTGAGCCTTTCTTCGAGGACAAGGCTTGTACTGTATTGAAAGCCGAGTATGCATCTATGAGCGACGACGAGCTGGTTGCCGCTATGAGCGAGATTCCCGCAGAGCTGCAGCAGATTGCGTTGAAGGTGAAGAACGATTCTTGGAACACCGAGAAACGCGAGAAAGAGTTCCGTATATATGACTACAAGCCTTACAGCGACCCCGAGGTGTGGCACAGCATTCTTTACACACGCCTCTACAGCCCGCTGGACAACCCCTCAGGTATATGTACTTTTGACGGCAAAAGCTATGTTTATGTATTTGTTGATGAGATTCCCGAGGGCACAAGAATTGAGCTCGACGAGTGCCAGGGCACATACTACTTTGGAACAACAACCCGCTTGCACGAGGGCTTGAACATTGTTCCTTCGAGCATTGCCGATGGCCACCTTTTCATAAGCTACATTTGCGAGACTGCCATCGACGGCAAGAAACTTGAGGACTACCCCGCTGTGAAGATTCACATTGAGAACGGTTATGTAAACGGTTTCTGGAGCAAAGAGCGCGGCCACACAAATGCCGACTGGAAATATATGCAGGAGTATATGTTTGAGAACGAGTCTGCTGTTCAGGCAAAGGGTAAATATACACTGCTCAACTTCCGCAAGAAGGAATTCTTGAACCCCGGCGACCAGGGGGGAAAGGGCTGCCCCGAGAAGATTGAGGAGCTCATTGGCTTGTGGGACTTCTGGAACGAGACTCAGCAAAAGATTATGGACCTCCCCAAGTACTACTCCTGGTTCAACAACTTGCAGCTTGCAATGAGTGATGACAGCGGTTTTATGGACGCAGGTAACTGGCGTACTCACTACAACAACAACACTCTTAGCACTATTTGTAACTACGACCTCCTTATCGCCGATGCAGGAAGCACCTGGGGCCCCAACCACGAGATTGGCCACAACAACCAGTATGTTATTGAGATTGTAGGTACATCGGAGGTTTCGAACAATGCTTTTGCCAACATGGTAACATATTACCAGGGCACACACACCAGCCGTGGACAGAACATGAGCACTTGCATCAGTTCTTACGAGAAGAAGATTCCTTATGTATTGCGCGGTGAGAGCACATACGGCTCACAGCTCTTCAGTATGACACGTATGTACTTCCAGCTCTTCCTCTATGCACACGCTGCAGGCAAATGCCCCGACTTCTACCAGCAGTTGCACGAAAAACTGCGTTACGACCGCCTCATTGGCTGGGGCGTTGGTTCTTGGGACGAGAAAGACGAGAACGGTTACTACAAAAATTCAGTAAACGGTGTAAACGACCACTTGAAATTTGCCGAGGCTTGCTGCGAAATTCTGCAGATGGACTTGAGCGAGTTCTTTGAGGCTTGGGGCTTCTTCTTCCCCTACAAGAACGGCTTCGTAGGCGACTACGGACACCACTGGTGTTTCTTGGACGAGGAAGATGCCATTGCAAGCAAGCAGCGCATGCAGCAGTACGAGAAGAAGGGTGGCCACCTCATCTTCCTTGAGGACCGCATACGCCCCTACGAGAGACTCGATGGCAACGGTATGCGCCAGAGCTATGCCAACTGGGAAGGTGAAAGCGTAGGCCAGGTAGGTAAAGTGGGCCAATGGCACGACTACATTGACGAGAGCGTGAAAGCACAGGGCTACTACTTCACCAGCACAAACGGTAAAGTAATAATTAAGGGCGATGGCAACGAGAGCGGTGCTCTTGGATTCAAGCTCTACAATGCCGACACCAATGAGTTGCTCACATTCACCAACGGTGTTGAGTCTATGAACAACCCCGATATTATTGCAGCTATGACTATTCCTATGGCCTCGAGAGGTGCAAACTTGAAAGTTGTTGCAGCACAGGCCGATGGAACAGATTACATTATCCCCAGCGCAGCTGAAGGACCTGTGGAAATGCAGCTTGAAGCTCTTGAGGCATCTCTTAAAAAAGCAAAAAGTATTCTTGACAAAAAGACAACCGGTAAAGAGGTTGGTAAATACTTTGAAACCGCACTGGTTACATTGCAGGAGATTTACGATGCTGCCAAACCAGCATTTGACAACAAGGACACGAGCGTTCACTCATACGCAGAGTGGAGTTCTATGCTTGACGAGGAGTGCAGTTCTATCTTGAACGACAAAAACTCTCGCCTCACTATGAAAGAGGGCAACATCTATTATATGTACAACAGAAGCAAGACTGCATACTACTTGACAGAGAATTCTTCTATTGTAGGTACAAAGAACACTGCTGCTGATGGAAAATATGCCGAGGACGCAAGAAAGCAGTGGACCTTGGAGTACAGCGGCACACCCGGAGAGTTCTATATGAAGAGTGTAACCGGTAAATATCTTTCTTACCTTGAACTTAACAACAACGCTTACGCAGCAACAAGCGACCCTGCACAGGCTGTAATAATTAAGGTACATTACGACGACCTAGGCTACACATTCTTTACAAGAAGCGACAACGATGCTATTGCACTTGGCTTCAACAGCAGTGCTACCGGCGTTGGTATCAGCCCCAATGAGGCACTTGGACAGTGGCGCGTATTCTTGCTCACCGACAACTCTGCCGCATACGAGAGCGAGGAGCTTACAAGACTTATGCGGAGCGCAGAAGGCATTCTCATTGAGGTGTGCGACGTTGCAGCATTCGAGCAGGGCAGCGAGACCGTTCTAAGAGGAAACATCAAGCCTATGGAGACTGCCTTCAGAGACTATGTAAAGACACTCTACGATGCTCACCAGAGCGTTGATATGGAGAATGTTGCCGAATACGAAAACTATATACAGAGCTTGCGTGCTGCACTTTACAATGTAGAGGGTAAATACTCTGTAACAGCACCTACTATTGTAAGCAACGACTGCAACTTCTACTGGTACAAGATTGTGAGCGACGTTACAGGCCTCATTATGAATACAAATGCTGCAGGCCGCGTAATGCTTACAGACGACACAGATGATGTAACCGACGATATGTTGTGGGCAGCTGTTCCCGGCAAAGACGGCCAGCTACACTTGCTTAACGCAGGCTCTGAAACATTTATGCGCCAATACGCAATTGGTACAAAGCCTCAACAGAGCTTCTCTGTAAGCAGCAACGTTGCCGATGTACCTGTTACATTCGAGTATGACAGCAACAACGACTACACTATTATCTACACAGGTGATGGTTCTGCAGCTGTTGACTTGGGTTCAAGCCCATACGTTGCACGCAACGCAAAGGGCTTCACAAGCGGCTGGCACTTTGAGCTTGTAAGCATTGAGTACAATGAGGAGCTCCACAAAGCTTTGACAAGCATCAACGAGGTTATTGTTGAGGGTGAGGCTGCTATGGGCGACAACACCTACGACCTCTTTGGTAGAAAGATTCAGACTCCTATGAAGAACAATATCTACATCAAAGGCAACAAAAAGATTATTGCTGAATAATTGATTGAAGATATATAACAAAAACAGCCGTGGCTCACAAGCCACGGCTGTTTTTGTTATTAAGAAATACTTTAAACACTATAATCACACTCCACGGCCGGAATCGGCTATCATAGCACGGAGGGCATCGTTGAAGGCGCGTTCTTGCATTAAATCCTCTATAGGCAAGTGCATACGGTAGTTCCACATATGGTCGCGGTTCGAGGGGACATTTATACGCTCCGCTTCGGGGTCGGCCAAGCGCAGACGCTCGTCCATAGCCATAATATCCTGCCAAGCAAAGAGGGCAAACGCTGCGGGCGACTGCAGGTGCTGCACAAGAATAGCACGTGCAACGGCACCGGTCATCTCTTGCGGGCACTCGCCTTCGCAGCCAAGCACGCGATGGTAGAACTCGGCTGAGAGTGCTTTGTCCTCGCGCCACCAGCCACGCAGGGTGCTCATATCGTGGGTTGATGGTGTGGCCACGGAGAGGTAGGGATAATATTCGGGGCGGGCAAAGGTTTCGCCGAAGAGTTTTGGCATACGCTGTATCTCGAGCGAGAGGATTTGCAGGTTCTTCATCACCCAAGGCACACAGGCGGGTATCATTCCAAGGTCTTCGCCACAGGCTGTCATTGTGGTAGATTGCAACACAGGCGCAAGCTTGCGCATACCCTCTTCGAACCAATGCATTGTGTGGCGGTTATAGAAATAGTCTTCGTATATGCGGTCGTATGCTATGCGTTGCTGCTGCGACAATTGTGCATAGGCCTCGGTTTCACTGCCAAGGATACGGGGCACAAACATTTCTGGTTGCTTGAGGTCGCGCAGGAAAAGCACATTGCCATAGAGACGGAGAAGGGCTTTCTTCATTGCTTCGGGGAAGGTGGCACTACACTTGCAGTGTATCTCCCACGCAAGGTGCGACGCTCCGGTTATATACTCTTTGAAGCGGTATGTACCACCCTGCTGCTCGTCGAAGAAACGCTCTACCACATACTTCACGCGACGGGGAAAGAGCTCTTTGAGCTTCTCGTGGGTGATGTATGGCTGCAAGTGAGCCTCATCGTCTATGACAAAGCCTGCCGCGGCAAGCTCTTCACGGCTCAGTGGTTTATTGGGCGAGAAGCTGCCCGACAAGCCGCTTACCGAGGTGTGCGGTATCTCCCATATGCGGAAAAAGCCCAGCACGTGGTCGATGCGATAGGCATCGAAGAATTTTGACATATATTGCAGCCTGCGACGCCACCAGGAGTAGCCGTCGAGCGACATAACGTCCCAATTATATGTGGGAAACCCCCAATTCTGTCCATCGGCAGAGAAGGCATCGGGGGGCGCACCGGCCGACACCTGGAGGTTGAACTGCTCGCGCTCGCACCACACATCTACGCCATTGGGGGCAACACCTATGGGAATGTCGCCCTTGAGGGCAACGCCTATGGAATTGGCATAGTTATGAGCATCGCACAGCTGGCTGTAGAGCAGGTATTGCACAAGCGAATAGAAGTCTATTTCACGGGCAGCGTCGGGGTACTCGGCAAGCACGGCTTGCTCGGTGTTTTCGTTGTAGTAGCGGTATTTATCCCAATCCCAGATGCAACTGTGCAGGCGGGCGGTGAGGAAACGGAATATTGCGTATGGGCGCAACCAGCGTTTCTCGGTTTCGAGGAAGCGACGGCACTCGTCGGTGGAGAGCAGCTCACTACCCTGCTCATTGTAGAGGTCGCGCAGATATTTCATTTTCAGTGCATACACAAGCGAGTATTGCACGGCCGGAGCCTCGTTGAGCTTGGTGCGGTGCGCTTCGTAATAGCGGTTGGCATTCGCGCTTTGCAGTGGCGGCAGCACCGACATATCGAGATATATTGGGTTCAGCGCATAGACGGAGACACAGTTATAGGGGTAGGAATCTTCGTCGCCACCAAAGATTGTTGTATCGTTCAATGGTAATAGTTGCAATATATTTTGGCCTGTAGAGCGCAACCACTGTGCCATTAGTTTTATGTCCCCAAAATCACCAATACCCCAACCGTGGCTCGAGCGCATTGAGAAGAGTGGCAACACTGTACCTGCCAAGCGTATTTTACCGGCCGGGAAAGAGGCCGGCTCCAATGTATATTGCATTGCGGTGGAGCTTTCCACGGTGGGCAATGCGAGAACGCGGTTTTCACCGGCTTCCCAGCAGACATTGCCTTCGGCATCTATTCTTACGAACTTAAATTGCAACCAGCCATTGCAGAGGTTCTCTACGTCGAAGGTTGCGCTCCACAAGTTGGGCTCTACCTGTTGCATAGATATTGCACGGTCGATATTCCACTCGCCGAGCAGCGGAGCGTCGCCGCACAGCACAAGCCTGTCGCCACGCTCTACACCCATTGCATAGAGCGAGAAGGTGAGGCTACGGTTGTACCAATTGACCGAAGGAGCTTCGAGCGGGCTTGCCTGTTTATCGAAAAAACGGAAAAGATTGGTTTGTGTATAGTAGCCCACAGGGGAGTCGAGCCACAAATCGTTTACAAAATAGTTATTGTTCACGCAGTTGAGTTGCAGGGCGTGAGGGGTTACAGCCCACTCGTTGCGTGCCACTTTACCACCACGCACGAGGCGGTAGCCGTATGACACCACTGCAACATCGGCCTGCAAAGAGAAATTAACGGCCCAAGCATCGGTGCCGGCACGGTACATTTCAAGCACCTGCTCTTGTGCTCCCTTGGCGCGATAAATAAGTTGCATTTGCTCACCCTCTGCGGCCCTGTATTGTATGGTTAATGTTATTGACTTCATATATAAAAATTGGTTAATTGGAATTGCGAAAATACAAAAAATTATCATTTAACCATAATATAAGAAGCTGTTTAAATTTCTTTCGAAAAAAAAATGATTACGTTGCCCGCGAATTGAGCTTGCCTTTTTATGCTCTTTTTGTCTGTTTTCCCCTTTTTCGCAGTTACATAGCCCGCTATGCGCCTTTGAAAATTGAAAAAACATTCTAAAAAAGACCTATAAAAATATCAAGAACACAAATTTAAACAGCCTCTAATGGCATTTTGTCATTTTTATGGCAAAATTTTTAAAACATTTTATTGTAAAATTATTTTTTATTGGATTTTTAGCCTGCAACTTATAGAATTATAAAATAAAACTCTTATTTTTGCAAACTTAAATAGGTATTATGCCCTATTAGTTTGCCATTCCGAACACGCGGTGGAGAAACACAAGCAGATTATTTTCTGCCGGTATCTTGCGCAGTAGTTCGATGCAATGGCACTTAATAATTGTATAACTGAAAAAAATATTAATAAAATGAGTGATAGATTATTTATTTTTGACACAACCCTGCGCGATGGAGAGCAGGTGCCCGGTTGCCAGTTAAATACTGTTGAGAAGATTCAGGTTGCAAAGCAACTCGAGCAATTGGGTGTAGATGTTATTGAGGCGGGATTCCCCATTTCGAGCCCCGGAGATTTCAACTCGGTTATTGAGATATCAAAGGCTGTTACCTGGCCCACTATCTGTGCCCTCACACGAGGTATTGAAAAAGATATCGACGTAGCTGTAGATGCACTGCGTTACGCAAAGCACAAGAGAATACACACAGGTATCGGCACTTCCGATTCCCACATACAGTATAAGTTCCGTTCTACACGCGAGGAGATTATAGAGCGTGCCGTGGCTGCCGTGAAATATGCAAAACGTTATGTAGAGGACATTGAGTTCTATGCCGAGGACGCAGGCCGCACCGACAACGAGTACCTTGCACGCGTGGTGGAGGCTGTTATTAAGGCCGGTGCCACTGTGGTGAACATACCCGACACAACAGGCTACTGCCTGCCCACCGAGTATGGCGCAAAGATTAAATATCTTATGGAGCATGTCGATGGCATTCACAAAGCAACAATTTCCACACACTGCCACAACGACCTGGGTATGTCAACGGCAAACACTCTTGCCGGTGTTATGAACGGTGCACGCCAGGTGGAGGTTACCATAAACGGTATTGGCGAGAGAGCCGGTAACACTTCGCTCGAAGAGATTGTAATGATTACCAAGTGCCACCCCACTCTGCAGGTGGAAACCAACATAAACACACAGAAGATTTACCCCACAAGCCGTATGATTTCGAGCCTTATGAACATGCCCGTGCAGGCAAACAAGGCTATTGTGGGGCGCAACGCGTTTGCGCACTCTTCGGGCATTCACCAGGACGGTGTACTGAAAGATGTTAGCACATACGAGATTATGAACCCCAAAGATGTGGGTATAGACGACAACTCTATTGTATTGACAGCACGCAGTGGCCGCGCTGCCCTGAAATACCGCTTGGGAGTGCTTGGCGTTACATTGGAAGACGACAAACTGAACGAGGTATATGAGCAGTTCCTGCGCCTTGCCGACAAGAAGAAAGAGATACACGACGACGACATTCTGGTGCTTGCCGGTGCCGAGCGCAGCTCGAACAAGGGAATAAAACTTGAATACCTGCAAGTTACAACAGGGCTTAACATACGCTCGGTGGCAAGCATCGGCTTGCGCATTTCGGGCGAGTTGTTCGAGAGCGCAGCTACAGGTAACGGCCCCGTAGATGCCGCAATAAAGGCCCTAAAGAACATAATACGCCGCGAGATGGTGTTGAAAGAGTTCACTATTCAGGCTATAAGCAAGGGAAGTGATGACATGGGTAAAGTACACATGCAGGTAGAGTACAACGACCGCCTCTATTACGGATTTGGTGCAAACACAGACATTGTAAGTGCATCGGTCGAGGCGTACATTGACTGTATTAACAAGTTCCACAATTAAAAAGAGAATGAACACTTTATTTGACAAAATATGGGACGCACACGTTGTGCAAAAAGTTGATGATGGCCCCACACAGCTATACATAGACCGTTTGTATTGCCACGAGGTTACATCGCCACAGGCCTTTGACGAGTTGCGTAGCAGAGGTATCGGGTGCTTGCGCCCCGACAAGATTTTCTGCATGCCCGACCACAACATACCCACAAAAAACCAGGACAAGCCCATTGAAGACGAGGTGTCGCGCAAGCAGGTTGATGCACTCACCAGGAACGCCACACAATTCGGGCTCAGCTACTGGGGCATGAAGCACCCCAACAACGGTATCATACACGTTGTGGGCCCCGAACAAGGACTCACCCTCCCGGGAATGACTATTGTGTGTGGCGACTCACACACATCGACACACGGTGCTATGGGTGCTATTGCCTTTGGTATAGGCACAAGCGAGGTGGGAATGGTTATGGCTTCGCAGTGCATTCTGCAGCAGAAGCCAAAGGCTATGCGCATAAGCGTCGAGGGCAAGCTTGGCAAGGGCGTTACAGCAAAAGACGTAGCACTTTACATAATGTCGCAGATGACCACAAGCGGTGCCACAGGTTATTTTGTGGAGTATGCAGGCGAGGCTATACGCTCACTGAGTATGGAGAGCCGCCTGACACTGTGCAACCTTTCAATAGAAATGGGTGCTCGCGGTGGTATGGTTGCCCCCGATGAGGTTACTTTTGAGTATATTAAAGGCCGCCCCTATGCACCCAAAGGCGAGGAGTGGGAGAAGGCTGTTGCATACTGGAAAACTCTAAAAAGCGACACCGACGCTGTGTTCGACAAAGAATATACCTTCCGCGCCGAGGATATTGAGCCGCGAATAACATACGGTACAAACCCCGGAATGGGTATAGGCATTACCGAGGCTATACCCACAGCCGACACCATCGATGAGGCCGGCCGTGCATCGTTCTTGAAATCGCTTGAATATATGAAGTTCAAGGCCGGAGAGAAACTTACAGGACACCCCATAGATTATGTATTTGTGGGCAGCTGCACCAATGGCCGCATTGAGGACTTCCGCGCATTTGCACAGATTGTAAAAGGCAAGAAGAAGGCCGACAATGTTACTGCCTGGATTGTGCCCGGTTCGTGGAGTGTAGCACGCCAGATAGAGGCTGAGGGCATTGACAAGGTACTTGCAGAGGCCGGCTTCGAGATTCGTGAGCCCGGCTGCTCGGCCTGCCTTGCCATGAACGAGGACAAGGTGCCCGCAGGCAAATATTGTGTATCGACCAGCAATCGCAATTTTGAAGGCCGCCAAGGCCCCGGCTCGCACACAATTCTTGCAAGCCCCTATGTTGCCGCTGCCGCTGCTGTTACAGGTGTTATTACAGACCCACGTGAATTACTCTAATTTTTAAGAAGATGAAAAAGGAAAAATTCAGCATACTCACCGACAGTTGCATACCATTGCCGCTGGAGAACATCGACACCGACCAGATTGTGCCTGCGCGTTTCTTAAAAGCCACAACCCGTGAAGGATTCGGCGACTTTCTGTTCCGCGACTGGCGTTTCGACAAAGAGGGCAATAAAATTGAGAGTTTTGTGATGAACAACCCGAAGTACAGTGGCAAAATTCTTGTTGCAGGCAAGAATTTTGGCTGTGGTTCCAGCCGCGAGCACGCTGCTTGGGCTATTGCCGACTATGGGTTCCGCGTAGTGGTGTCGAGCTTCTTTGCCGACATTCACAAGAACAACGAGCTGAACAACTTTGTGCTGCCCGTGGTGGTGAGCGAGGAGTTCTTGAAGGAGCTGTTTGAGTCGATTGAAGAGAACCCTGCTACGCAGGTAACCGTGGACCTCCCACAGCAGACAATAACAAACAACGCCACAGGCAAGAGCGAGCAATTCGAGATTAACGGCTACAAGAAGCATTGCCTTATGAACGGGCTCGACGACATTGATTTCCTACTGAGCAACAAGGAGAAGATTGAGGCTTGGGAAGCAAAGAATAATTAACATAGCAATATGCTCTCCCCGCAAGGAGGGCATATCATATAATATAAAAAAGCATTATGAATTTTAATATAGCAGTACTACCGGGCGATGGTATAGGACCGGAGATTATAGCACAAGCATTAGAGGTTACAAAGGCTATTTGTAATAAGTTCAACCACACACTCAACTACAAGACAGGCCTTGTGGGAGCGTGTGCCATAGACGCAACAGGCAACCCCTACCCCGACGAGACTCACGAGCTGTGTATGCAGAGCGACGCGGTGCTCTTTGGCGCAGTGGGCGACCTCCGTTTCGACAACAACCCCAATGCAAAGGTGCGCCCCGAGCAGGGACTGCTTGCAATGCGCAAGAAACTGGGCCTTTACGCAAACCTGCGCCCCGTTACCACATTTGAGGCATTGATTGATAAATCGCCACTGCGCACAGACATTGTCAAAGGCACCGATTTTATGTGCATACGCGAGCTCACCGGCGGCCTCTACTTTGGACGTCCCCAGGGCCGCAGCGAGGACGGCAACGTTGCTTATGACACTTGCGTATATTCACGCGAGGAGATTGAGCGCATTGTAAAGCTAGCCTATGAGTATGCAATGAAACGCCGCAAGAAGGTTACTGTAATTGACAAAGCCAACGTGCTTGCCACATCGCGTTTGTGGCGCGAGATTGCAAAAGAGATTGCCACACAATACCCCGAGGTGGAAACTGAGTTTATGTTTGTGGACAACGCCGCTATGCGCCTTATTCAGTGGCCCACATCTTTTGATGTTATGGTTACAGAGAATATGTTTGGCGACATTCTCACCGACGAGGGCTCGGTTATTACAGGCTCACTCGGCTTGCTCCCGTCGGCTTCGGTGGGCGTGCACACATCGCTCTTTGAGCCCATACACGGCTCTTGGCCCCAAGCTGCCGGCAAGAACATTGCCAACCCCCTTGCCACAATTTTGTCGGCCGCAATGATGTTCGAGTACGCTTTCGGCCTTATGGAGGAGGGCAAGCTCATTCGCGAGGCTGTGAGCGCATCTATGGCTGCCAATGTGAGAACACCCGACATTCAGGTTGAGGGTGGCAAGGAGTATGGCACCAAAGAGGTGGGCGAATGGATTGTAAACTACATAAACAACAAATAAGATATTTTTTGACACAAAATTTGTTTCATACATGGCTGATATTTGCAGCACTGCTGTTCACCACAGCAGTGCCGCAACGTGCCTTGGCACAAAAGGGGCAGAAAAAGCCCTTTACTGTGGTGATAGACCCCGGGCACGGTGGAATAGACCCCGGAGCACCGGGCAAGAGAACTAAAGAGAAGTTTGTAAATATGAATGTGTCTAAAGCCTTGGGAGATATGATTAAGAATGAGTTTCCCGAGGTAAAAGTTATATACACACGCACTACAGACGTAAAGATACCCCTTGCACGACGTGCAGCCATAGCCAATGAAGCAAAAGCGGACCTTTTTATATCGATTCACTCAAACGCATCGAAGTCGAGGAAAGCGCGTGGCTGCGAAACTTTCACATTGGGCTCGGGCAGCAGTGCCGAGGCCAAAGCGGCTGCTATGTATGAGAACGAGGTTATCAGGCTGGAAGATAACTTTGAGGAGACGTATATGGGATTTGACCCAAAGTCGAGCGAGAGCTATATTATTTTTGAGCTCATTCGCAACCACGACATGGAAAAGAGCATAGCACTTGCCGAAGCTGTGCAAAAAGGAATGGTAAACAGCACCAAGCTGCACAACCGCGGTGTGTCGTCGGCAGGATTCCTGGTGCTGCACAAGACTGTTATGCCAAGCATTCTTGTAGAGGTAGGTTTTATATCGAACCCCACCGAAGAAAAATATATCGCATCAAAAAACGGGCAGAAAGCCCTTGCCAAAGGTATTTTCAACGGCTTTGCGAGCTACTACCGCAACCACAAAAAAAGTATAAAAAGCCAAGCCGGCACCACTGTTGCCGAGAAAAAAGCGGCAGAAGAAAAGCCTTCGACAGCCGGCAAGCAGAAAGCTGCTACAGCAAACAAGAACAGTGGAAAGCCTGTTTTCAAAGTGCAAATACTCACAGCGGGCAACAAACTTAAAGAGAACGACAGCCGCCTGAAGGGGGTTAAGGCAAGCTATTACAAAGAGAATGGCATGTACAAATACACATATGGCGAGAGCTGCGACTATGAGTTTATATCAAAAAAACGCAAAGAGATTTCAGCAAAATTCAAAGAGGCGTTTATTGTAGCATTTATCGACGGTAAAAAAGTAAACACCAAAGAGGCTATTGAGATATACAAAAAACAGAAATAGCCAAACAATGGCATATAATTGTTAATTATCTAAATAGTAAATAACAACGATTATGGCGAAGAAAATTAAATACAGCAAAGAGTTTATTGTGGGCGCAATAGGTGTTATAACCCTGTTGCTCATATATTTAATGATAAACTTTTTCAAAGGAATAGACCTTTTCAAAGACGGAGAACGATACTATGTAAGATTCGACAATATAGGGCAAATTGTAAATTCAAGCCCTATTTATCTCAACGGCTACAAAGCCGGCAACGTGCAGGGGATAAGCTACGACTTTGAGAATATGAAAAACGTCATCGTTACCATCGACTTAGATAAAAGACTGCGAATTCCGCAAGGCAGTTATGCCGAGGTGAACAATCATATGCTCGGAGGCTGCGATGTGAGCATAATATTGAGCAACAGTAGCAAGTTTATAGCTCCGGGCGACACCATTGAAGGAAAACTGAACAAGGGACTGCAAGGAGAGATGGGCGATGTCATACCTTCGGTAACAAATATGATTCCCAAGGTTGATTCTATTCTGACATCACTCAACACACTGCTCGCAACGCCAGAGTTGCGCAATTCCATTAAAAATGTAGAAAAACTTACAGACGACCTCACCACAACCACAGCACAAATAAATGCACTGCTCGGCAAGGACATTCCACAGATTACAGAGCGTATGGTGCAGATGGAGAATGATGTGCTTGCTGTGTCGTCGCAAATAAAAGATGTCGATTACAAGCAACTTTTTGCATCGCTCGAGAGCACGCTGAACAACCTTGAAAGCATAACCCGTGCACTGAACGACGGGCAAGGCACAGCCGGAATGTTGCTAAAAGACAACACACTTTACAACAAGCTCGACAGCACCTGCAGCGCAGCCAACGCTCTGCTAACCGACCTTAAACAGAACCCTAAAAGATATGTTCACTTTTCGATATTCGGAGGGAAGGATAAATAAAACAGATATAAAAGCCCATTAAACCCAAACAGGACCTGTTTGGGTTTAATGCAAGTATTTATCTGCGGAAATACCTTGTACTCAGCACCTTGCCGTCGCGACCATAGACTTTCAGCAGGTAATCGCCCGGCAAAAGCCCGGCCACAACAATGCGTGTTTTGTATTGCCCCGAATGAAGGCAACGGCCGTAAATATCGTAAATGTCCACGCGCAACCCCGGGGCACAAGGCTCGGGAAGAAGAAGTTCTTCGGCAGAAGTGTTTAGTGCTTTGCAACTCCAAAGAACAGGAGCACTCTCGCGACCATAAGCATCGACAGCCGTAACAGCAATAGCAAGAGCAGCATTCGTGCGGCACTCCCACACAAAGGAGTTATCGGTTGTTGTGCACACAAGGTTATCAATATTATTAATATCCACAACACTGTCAATGGAGGCATACACGTTGTAGCGCGTAGCAGGGTGTTTCTCGGGCGGTGGCACACTGCCCCAGGAAAGTTTAAAACTGTCGCCCACCCTATCAACCGACAATGAGCCGGGTGCCTGCGGAGCAGCAACAGAAGCCCAAGAAAGAGGCGGAACAAGAGCCCCCTTGCCATACACCAAGGAATACACCGCCGAAGCCGGCTCACTGTTCAGTATGTGCTCTGCACGGAAAAGTGCAGTGCCCGCAGTGCCCGCAGAGCGCGACGTTGAAAGCTGCCGCTGAACCTCCACAGAGGGCCAGCCACCATACTCGGGCAACAAACGATAAACACCCACGCCCGGCACTATGTGCCTGCCGTGAGCATTCTCCTGCCAATCGAGCACAAAGGGATAGAAATTATTTCCCTTAAAATAGAGCATCGGAAAGAGAATATCCATATAACCATCGCGAAGCCAATTCTGCGCCTCTTGAAAGACGGTCTCATAGGCATTCCAGCCATAAGAGCTATAGCAGGTGAGGTCGCCGTACTTGCCAAGCGGCGCACAACTGACACGCACCCAGGGCTTTATGTTCTTTACCGTGGAATAGACCTTTTTAGCGATATTTGTTATATTGGCCCTACGCCACGAAGCAAGGGACAGCCCCTTACCATAGACGCGGTGGAGCTTTGAATCGGGATAACCGTCTGTGCGGTCGGGGTAGCGGACATAGTCGAGGTGAATGCCATCGACATTGTAATTAGTGGTTATCTCCTCGGCTATGCGACATATATAATCGGCTGTGGCAGGGTTACCGGGTTCCATATACCAACTATCTTTGTAAAGCGTGCAAAGCCTTGCAGAGGTACGTGGCAAAGCACGTGCGCCCAAGCGTTTAATGTGCTCTTTCTTGCCAAGCGGCAGAGTAACCAACCAGGCGTGCAGCTGCATACCGCGCCTGTGGCACTCCTCTATGGCAAAAGCAAGAGGGTCGTAGCCCGGGCTTTTACCCGATATTCCGGTAAAAACATAAGAAAAAGGCTCTATTGCCGATGGGTAGATGAGGTCGCCACGCACACGCACCTGCAACAGCACTGTATTTACATTAAGTGCTTGGAGAGAATCGAGCAGGTTTACAAGCTCGTTTTGCTGAGCCAACGTATCTGCAGGAGCCTCAACGATTGTTTTAGGCCAGTCGAGATTTTCTATGGTTGTGAGCCACACGGCTCTATATTCATACTTAGGAGAAGGAGCCTTTTGCGCCATTGCACCAACGGAAACAAGCAACAAAAGGGCTATTTTTATTACTTTTTGCATCATTATCACCAAAATTATTACAAATATAATCTTTTTAAGTTGCTTTTATAGGAAATATTCCCAATTATTTTGTATTTTTGTATGATTTCTACAACAGAGCACACAACTCGCAAAGCACAAAGGCGGTTGTTGCAAATTGTGGTTATCGGGACACTTTTTTACACACTGAATATCAATATTATTTTCATATAATTTAATTGCACTATGACAAAAGCAAAGAAATTTATCACTTGTGACGGAAACCAGGCCGCAGCACACATTGCGTACATGTTTTCCGAGGTAGCAGCAATCTACCCCATCACTCCCTCTTCTACAATGGCTGAGTATGTTGATGAGTGGGCTGCTCAAGGCCGTAAAAATCTTTTCGGCGAGACAGTTTTGGTACAGGAGATGCAGTCTGAGGGCGGTGCAGCAGGTGCTGTTCACGGTTCATTGCAGGCAGGTGCGCTAACAACCACCTTTACAGCTTCTCAGGGATTGTTGCTTATGATTCCTAATATGTACAAAATTGCAGGTGAGATGCTCCCCAGCGTGTTCCACGTATCGGCACGTTCTTTGGCAGGTAGCTCACTCTGTATCTTTGGCGACCACATGGACGTTATGGCGTGCCGCCAGACCGGTTTTGCTATGTTGGCAGAGGGCTCGGTACAGGAGGTTATGGACCTTGCCGCCGTTGCTCACCTTTCAACAATTAAGAGCCGCATACCTTTCTTGAACTTCTTCGATGGCTTCCGCACATCGCACGAGATTCAGAAAATTGAGTTGCTTGAGCAAGAGGATATTGCTCCCCTTGTTGATTGGAACAGCATTCAGCAGTTCCGCGACACTGCGTTGAGCCCCTCTTCACCCGTTATTCGCGGTACAGCAGAGAACCCCGAAACATTCTTTGCTCACAAAGAGGTTGTTAACAAGTTCTACGATGCAGTGCCCGACATTGTTGCAGATTACATGAACCAGATTTCTGCTATCACAGGCCGCAAATATGCTCCTTTCACATACTACGGAGCCGAAGATGCCGACCGCGTAATCGTGGTTATGGGTTCTGCTACCGAGGCTGCTAAAGAGGCTATTGACTACTTGATGGCCAAAGGCGAGAAGGTGGGCCTTATCAGCGTACACCTCTACCGTCCTTTCTCACTCAAATATCTTGCAGCAGTTACTCCCAAAACTGTTAAGCGCATAGCTGTTCTCGACCGCACAAAAGAGCCCGGCTGCAACGGTGAGCCCCTCTACCTCGATGTTGTTGAGGCCTTCTCAAGCTGCGAGGAGTTGAAGGCTATCAACCCCACAATCGTAGGCGGCCGCTTCGGTATCGGTTCTTGCGACACCACTCCTGCGATTATTATGTCTATCTACGAGAACCTTGCATTGCCCACTCCCAAGAACCACTTTACAGTAGGTATTGAGGACGATGTTACATTTACATCACTTCCCAAGAAAGAGGAGATTGCAGTTGTCGATGGTATGTTCGAGGCTAAGTTCTACGGCCTTGGTGCTGACGGTACTGTGGGTGCAAACAAGAACTCTATCAAGATTATCGGTGAGAACACCGACAAGCACTGCCAGGCATACTTCTCATACGACTCTAAGAAATCGGGAGGTTTCACCTGCTCACACTTGCGTTTCGGCGACAAGCCCATTCGTTCTACATACTTGGTAAACACTCCTAACTTTGTTGCTTGCCACGTACAGGCATACTTGCGTATGTACGACGTTATCCGTGGCTTGCAGAAGGGCGGTACATTCCTTTTGAATACTGTATGGGAGGGTGAGGAGCTCGTTAAGAACCTACCCAACGACATAAAGAGATATTTTGCAGAGAACAACATTACTGTTTACTACATAAACGCAACAAAGATTGCACAGGAGATTGGCTTGGGCAACCGCACAAACACTATTCTCCAGAGCGCATTCTTCCGCATCACAGAGGTTATCCCCGTTGACCTTGCTATTGAGCAGATGAAGAAGTTCATCGTTAAGTCTTACGGTAAGAAGGGACAAGACGTGGTTGACAAGAACAACGCAGCTGTTGAGCGCGGTGGCGAGTACAAGCAGCTTACTGTTGATGCAGCTTGGGCAAACCTCCCCGCAGACGTTGCAGAGGAGAGAGACGAGCCCGAGTTCATTACAAACTTCGTTCGCCCCATCAACGCACAGAAGGGCGACAGCCTCCCCGTTTCGGCTTACTTGCAGATTGCCGACGGTACTTGGCCTCTTGGCACATCGGCTTATGAGAAACGCGGTGTGAGCGCATTTGTTCCCAAATGGGACGCTGAAAAATGTATTCAGTGTAACAGATGTTCTTATGTTTGCCCCCACGGCTGTATACGTCCTTTCGTAATGGACGAGAACGAGGCTGCAGGCCTCAACGCGGCTAAGATTGAGATGAAGGCTCCCGCAGCCCTTAAGGGCATGCAGTTCCGCATTCAGGTAGGCGTTCTCGACTGCTTGGGCTGTGGCAACTGTGTTGATATCTGCCCCGGCAACCCCAAACTCGGTGGCCCCGCACTTACAATGGTTCCCTTGGAGCAAGAGAGAGCAGAGGCTGCAAACTGGGACTACTGCTACAAGAACGTTAAGAGCAAGCAACACCTTGTTGATGTTAAGAGCAACCCCAAGAACTCACAGTTTGCTACACCTTTGTTCCAATTCTCAGGAGCTTGCTCGGGTTGTGGTGAAACACCTTATGTAAAATTGCTTACACAACTCTTTGGCGACCGTCAGATTGTAGCTAACGCAACAGGCTGTTCTTCAATCTACACTGCTTCTGTTCCTTCTACACCCTACTGCACAAACGAGAAGGGCGAGGGACCCGCTTGGGCCAACTCACTCTTTGAGGACTTCTGCGAGTTTGGTCTTGGTATGAAGCTTGCCGAGAACAAGATGCGCACACGCTTGACCGAGCTCTTTGGCAAGGTATTGGAGTGCAGCACTTGCAGCGACGAGCTTAAAGGCCTTGCACAGCAGTGGCTCGACAACAAAGAGAATGGTGAGGTTACAAAGAGCATCGCTCCTGCTATCATTGCTGCTTGCGAGGCTTGCACTTGCGACACCTGCAAGCAGATTCTCACTATCAAGCAGTACATTGTTAAACGCTCACAGTGGATTATCGGTGGCGACGGTGCTTCTTACGACATTGGTTACGGTGGTCTCGACCACGTTATCGCATCGGGCGAGGACATCAACATTTTGGTACTCGACACCGAGGTATATTCTAACACCGGTGGACAGGCTTCTAAATCAACACCTCTTGGTGCTATTGCCAAGTTTGCTGCTGCAGGTAAACGCATACGCAAGAAAGACCTTGGTATGATTGCTACAACATACGGCTATGTTTATGTTGCACAGATTGCAATGGGTGCAAGCTACGACCAGTGCTTGAAGGCTATTCGCGAGGCTGAGGCTTACCCCGGACCTTCTTTGGTTATCGCATATGCTCCTTGTATCAACCACGGTATCAAGAGAGGTATGGGCAAGGCTCAGGCAGAGCAGAACGCAGCCGTTGAGTGCGGTTACTGGCACTTGTGGCGTTACAACCCCGCTCTCGAAGAGGAGGGCAAGAACCCCTTCACACTCGACAGCAAAGAGCCTCAGTGGGATAAATTCCAGAGCTTCTTGCAGGGCGAGGTACGTTATGCATCACTTGCAAAGCAGTTCCCCGCAGAGGCACAAGAGTTGTTCGACGCAGCTGAGGGTATGGCAAAGAAACGCTACTCAAGCTACCAGCGTATGGCAAAACTCGACTGGAGCAAAGAGGAATAATAAAACATTAATCCTATTATAAATAAAGTATCCTTGCCGTGTGGCAAGGATACTTTATTTATATTTATGAGAACCAATTTTGCAAGCCGGCTGTTATTAAATGTGGAGATTTCAAAAAAAATGGAGCATTATTAACCATAAATTATAATATATGTCTTCTACATTAACAAAAAGCGTGAAATTGGGAGTTGCCACCCTTGCTATTATGAACGTAACAGCGGTGGTATCGTTGCGCGGACTACCCGCCGAAGCCGAGTACGGTGTGAGCTCGGCATTTTATTATCTGTTTGCTGCCATAGTATTTCTCATACCCACATCTTTTGTGGCAGCCGAGCTTGCTGCTATGTTCCAGGACAAGCAGGGTGGCGTGTTCCGTTGGGTGGGCGAGGCCTTTGGAAAGCGTATGGGCTTTCTTGCTATATGGTTACAATGGGTTGAGAGCACAATATGGTACCCCACGGTGCTTACATTCGGTGCAGTGTCGCTTGCATTCATTGGCAGCAACGATGCCAAAGATATGTTGCTTGCATCGAACAAGTTCTACACACTCGTCGTGGTGCTTGCAATCTACTGGGCTGCAACATATATATCGCTTAAAGGACTTGGCTGGGTGAGCAAGGTGGCAAAAATCGGTGGCCTTGTGGGCACCATTATCCCGGCCTTTCTGCTAATGGTGTTGGCGGTAATGTACCTGGCATCGGGAGGAAAATCGCAAATGGATTTTGGCGGCAGTTTCTTCCCCGACATCACAAAGCTCGATAATTTGGTGCTTGCATCGGGAATATTCTTGTTCTATGCCGGCATGGAGATGACCGGTATTCACGTTAAGGATATGAACAACCCTGCAAAGGAGTACCCCAAGGCCGTGTTTATGGGTGCTATCATTACGGTGCTTATTTTTGTACTGGGAACATTTTCACTTGGTATAATAATACCGCAAAAGGATATCAACCTCACCCAGAGCCTGCTTGTGGGCTTCGACAACTATTTTGCCTATATTCACGCATCGTGGCTGTCGCCCATTATAGCTATTGCACTTGCCTTTGGTGTGCTTGCCGGTGTGCTCACCTGGGTATCGGGCCCATCGAAAGGTATTTTTGCTGTGGGAAAGGCCGGCTACTTACCACCCTTTATGCAAAAGACCAACAAGCTCGGGGTGCAGAAGAATATTCTGCTCATACAGGGCGGTGCTGTTACCGTGCTGAGCCTGTTGTTTGTGGTTATGCCATCGGTACAAAGCTTTTACCAGATACTTTCGCAGCTGACAGTACTGCTCTATCTTATTATGTACCTTATGATGTTTGCCGCTGCAATATACCTGCGTTATAGTATGAAGGATACTCCGCGCCCATTCCGCTTGGGCAGCAAAGGCAATTGTGTTATGTGGATTGTTTCCGGAGTGGGATTCCTTGGCAGCCTGCTTGCCTTTGTGCTTAGCTTCATACCACCTGCACAGATTGCTGTGGGCAGCAATGCCGTGTGGTACTCGGTACTTGTAATAGGTTGCATAATAGTAGTTGTGGCACCTTTTATAATATATGCAATGCGCAAGCCAAGCTGGGTGGACAAGGATTCACAATTCGAGCCGTTCCACAACGATCATTAGCATAATAAAAGCTCCCCAAAGGGAGCTTTTATTATGCTAATGATTGCATATCATTTAGTTTCTTGTAATACCCGTCTTTTGCAAGCAGCTCTTCGTGCTTGCCTCGCTCAACTATGCGCCCCTCGTGAAGCACACATATCTCGTCGGCGTGCTTTATTGTCGATAGACGGTGGGCAATAGCTATAGTGGTGCGAGTTTTCATAAGGTGCTCAAGAGCATCTTGCACAAGACGCTCCGACTCTGTGTCGAGTGCCGATGTTGCCTCGTCGAGAATGAGCACCGGAGGATTCTTGAGAATGGCACGCGCAATACTCACGCGCTGACGTTGGCCACCGCTTAACCTACCTCCACGGTCGCCGATATTTGTGTCATAGCCAAACTCCGATGCCATAATAAAGTCGTGGGCATTGGCAATTTTGGCCGCTTCAATAACCTGCTCCATTGTAGCATTCTCACAACCAAATGCAATGTTATTGAAGAAGGTGTCGTTAAAGAGAATGGCCTCCTGGTTCACATTTCCTATAATTGCACGCAAGTCGTGCACACGGAATTCTTTTATATTAACACCATCTATAAGCACTTCTCCTTGCTGCACATCGTGGTAGCGAGGGATTAAATCGACAAGAGTAGATTTACCCGAGCCCGACTGCCCCACCAAAGCGATTGTCTTGCCTTTAGGAATTTCCAGGTTTACATTATGCAACACCTCGCGTGTATCGTAGCTGAAAGAGATATTTTTAAGTTCTATTTTATCCTTTAGAGTTTCTATTTTTGCAGGGTGGGCAGGTTCTTTAATTGGGTTTTCGGCATTCATTATTTTATCGATACGCTCCAACGATGCAAGGCCACGAGGGATATTATAACCGGCTTTTGAAAACTCCTTCAATGGGTTTATAATGCTGTAAAGTATTACCATATAAAAAATGAAAGTGGGGGCATCGATGCGCGAAGATTCATTGAGAATGAGCAAGCCACCAAACCACAAGACGAACACAATGAGCACTGTGCCCAGGAACTCACTCATGGGGTGAGCCAGAGCTTGACGGGTAGATACCTTGCAGCCTGCATCGCGCACGCCCTTGCTGGTGTTGGTAAACCTCTTCTTCATCTGCTCTTCGGCAATAAAGGCTTTAATAATGCGCAAGCCACCCAAACTCTCCTCGAGCTGCGACATCACATTGCTCCAACGCTCCTGTACCTCCAAAGAGCGACGCTTCAGACGCTTGCCAACACGGCCCATAATCCAGCCCATACCGGGCAATACAAGTATTGTAAAGAGGGTTAGTTCCCAGCTTGTCATGAGCAACGCGGTAAAATATAGTATTATGAGAATAGGGTTCTTCATAAGAAGATCCAATGAGCTTGTAATAGAGTTCTCCACCTCATTCACATCACCGCTCATGCGGGCTATAATATCACCTTTGCGCTCCTGTGAAAAGAATGCCAAAGGAAGACTCATTATCTTTGAATAGAGCATTACACGAATATCGTGAACCACACCGGTGCGCAAAGGAATCATCACTGCCGAAGAGGCAAAGTAGCAACTTGTCTTCACAAGCGTCATAACAATAAACGCTACACCTATTACCATAAGGGTTATCATTGCACCCTTCACGGCTATCAGCTGTGTTACATAGTAATAGAAGTTATTTACCGCTACCTCTTTGAGCCCTGCGCTGCCCCACTCCATGTATTCATACACAACGTCGTGTGCACCTGTCTGGAAAAGAATATCCAAAATAGGGATAAGGAGTGTGAAGGAAAATATATTGCTTATTGCCGACAATATATTCAATATAATTGCCAAACCAATATATTTTTTATACGGCATCACAAAGCGACGCATCATACTAAAGAATTCTTTCATAGTAACCAAGGTTTATTTATTGTACAAAAATAGCCAAAATCTTTATAGTTAAAAACTATCTTGCCATAAAAGCAACTAAAAGGTGCTAAACGACATCACCGTCTATAGTATAGCCGTTGGGGTAGATGAGCAACACACTCGTTTCGCGATAATCGCGCTGCAACTGCACAAAAACGTGGTCGAGCGATGGGCGGAATGAGATAGAGCCACGGCGGGCACTTACAATTATGAGTAAATGGTCTTCGGCTATTATAGAAGAAAGGCGTTTTAAGTCGTTGCCACCATCGGTCTCATAGAACTCCGAATTCACAGGCATTGAATCTTTTTTAAGCTTTTTGCGTATATGCGCCATGGTATCCACGTGACCATGGTATATTATCTTGCAATTCAAGCCCACCGCCATACGCGCAGTCTCTTCTACCCAATGCTGGAAACCGGCCTCGTACTCGGCTTTGGCGGGAAAGGTAATGTGTATGCAACGTATTGTGTTGAGCGGTATATTTATACGCGCCATTATTATTTGGGTGTTTATACCATTGAGCAGTTCGGGCAATACTCCGCCGAGGAAGGTATCGTTGGCAGTCTCTTTTTGGTGAAAACCCACTATGAGTTCACGGTAATAGTTCTCTTTCATCTCGTGAATAATACCGTATGAAAGGTTGGTAGTAAGACGTACCTTTGTGAGCAACGGCACATTTACCGAAGCTGCAATATCTGCGGCCTTGTCAAGCACCTTTTGAGCACGCTCACGCATTTTTTCATCTTCGTCGAGCACCACATTCACAGCCGACAAAGGCACCTTTGTATTCTCCTTGCGCAATAAAAGAGCCAAATCCATAAGCCTGTCCACCATATTGGGGTTGGCTAAGGCAAGAAGCATTTTCTTGGAGGTATTAGTGGGCTTGTCCGTTACTTCACCCGACAATGCAATGCGACGTGCCGTGCGGTCGGTTACAATAGAACTCACTATGCAGGTTACAAGAATGAGCAGAATAGTGCCGTTGAGAACATCTTCACTCAACAAATGTGAGCCGTCGGGAAGAATAATCTTATGGCCCACGATTGCTGCTGCCAACGTAGCTGCAGCTTGCGACGTACTGAGGCCAAACATAAGTCGCTGTTCGTGAATAGACATTTTATATGTCCGCGCAGTAATCCACGAAGCAAGAGCCTTGCCCGTAAGAGCAGTAACAATCATTACTGTAGCCACAAACAGAGCACTGAAATTGCCAAAGAGGACATTTAAATTAATCATCATACCCACACCTATGAGGAAATATGGGATAAAAATTGCATTTCCCACAAAATCTATGCGACGCATTAAAGGTGAGGAGTGTGGAATAAGACGGTTTAGAACAAGACCGGTGATAAATGCGCCCAAAATGCCCTCCATTCCGGCAATCTCCATAAGGCCGGCACCAAGGAACAGGAGTGCCATCACAAAAATGTATTGTATAACACCGTCGTTATATTTCCTGAAGAAGTAGCGGGCAATGCGGGGGAAGAAGAATATTATAATTGCTGTTATAAATATCAGCTTCAGCATAAGCAATACAAAAAACCACACATCGGAGTTTCCTGTAAACATTCCGCTTATAACAGCAAGCACAAAAAGGGTAAGTGTGTCGGTTATCATAGTACCACCCACAACAAAATTCACACATCTTAAACGGGAAAGACCATAGCGTGCCACAATGGGATAGGAGAGCAGTGTATATGATGCATACATACTCGCAAGCAGCACCGATGTTATGAGGCTGTACTTAAGAATAACCATATTGGAGAAGATACCCAAAGCTATGGGTATGGCAAAAACCGACAGGCCAAGCAACAGCGCACCACCCTTTGCTTGCCTCATCTCCTGCAGATTAATTTCAAGGCTGGCAAGGAACATTATATAGTACAAGCCAACCTTGCCAAAAAGTTCAAAACTATCGTCGCGAGCAAGAATATTCAAACCATTGGGCCCCACAAGAAGGCCGGCCAGAATCATTCCTATTATATGTGGCAAATGCAACCTGTTAAATAGCAACGGTGCAAAAAGTATAATACACAGAACACCCAGGAAAATCCACGTAGGGTCGGTTACAGGGAAAAGTGCTTGCCAATTCATAAAAAAGTTATTTATGCGTAAATCACCACGAATATGAGAAACCAAGTGTCATATACTCCTTCAATTGGAAATAGCCATATTTTTCATCTTTAAGCCCCGGAGAGCTATCGTCGAAACGGGTGTTTACAAGCATAGAAACCGAGAAATAACGATTTAGTTTAATGTCGAACCTATTCTCCCAAGAGAAGAATGAACGAGCATAGTTTGTATAAAACTCGGCACGAGACCACCATTGGAGAATATTAAAGAAAGTTGCCGTGGGCACCTCAACCACCAATTGGGTACCGAAATCCTCTCTGTGGTGGCGTGTCTCTCTTATGCCATAACGGCTCACAAGGTGGTCGTAACGCACAAATCTATAATTATAGGCCGACAGCGGGGCAAGGAACACCGTCAATGAGAAGTTTTTCCACGTCGGCTTGTAGTTGAGACCGACAGAGAATGTAGCGTCGAAAGGTGCCATGAATTTTGATACAAAATCGTAGCTGTTGGTCGGGTAATTGGGCAAAGACTGTGTTTCGAGCTTGCTTTTTACAGTCAGGTCGAGTTTATTTACCAATTTATAACCAAAGGTCGATTCCAAGCGCAGTTTGTCGTTATTGGTCTTGAAATTATGCAATGTATCGCCTTCAACAGTGCTAAAGCCCAACTGTGCGTCGAATTTATTGGTAAAGGTAATTTTGTCCTTGTCGTCGTAATTTAAGTTCAAAACAAGTATCGCCAACATCATACGGGAATTATCACCACCTTGCGACCAGTTGCGCGACACATAGTTTTGTGTAAATTTTAAATCAAATGAGCCCGAGGTGCGCCAGTACGAAGGTTTTTTCACCGTTGTCTTCAGGCCACCTGCAACATTGTCGGGGACATTTATAACGGGACTATTCAGTAGTTCAATCTTCACAACCTCATCGACCTTTTCCAATGAAGGCACAGGAGTTTCGTTGCGTAAATCTTCTTCGGTAACAAAAACCTTGCTTGGGTACTCGCGATACACATTCATAAGCATTGCGTCTATAACCGATGAGCGTTTCTCGTCGGTAAAAAGAGTGCTTTCGCCACTACCCGGAACAACATCAAAGCCACTGCAAAAGGCTTTGTTTATAACCGAATTATACAGAACCGGCGGGGTAAACAACCTTGCATAAACAGGGCTGGCACTCATCTCCTCGTCATAAACATTGCCGGTGTATAGCGTATCGGCAACAAGAGAATCTATTTTAGCCTTAAAATAATCTAAAGCACTGCTATTGCTTTGTGCCATAGCAAAAGAGGAAATGCACAAAACGCAAATTAAAAAAATACTTTTTTTCATTCTTGAATTTTTGTTTTTCATAATAACCGAGCGACAGCAACCCTACCGCCACATTTTAATTTGCGAAGATACTATTTTCTTGCACAAAACTCAAAAAAATATTAACATTATAAAGGCTTGCAAGAGATAAAAAGAATATTTAGATAAATTTACAAAACAAAGCAGGCGAAAATCCTTTTATTTTTGCTACCTTTGCACCTTGTGCGAAAATGAATGGCACTCGCAGTGAAATATTGAAACAAGTTTCACATATCTCGCTCGTTGTTGCCATCATTGCACTTCGTGCGAAAATGGACTGCACTCGCAATGAAATACCGAAACAAGTTTCATTGCACAATTTAACAGATACAAGAAACATCAACCAATTATGGATAAAAACAGTATTACAGGATTTGCACTCATCGGATTGCTCTTCGTAGCATTCTTCTATTTTAACCGCCCCAACCCGGAGCAGGCACAAGCACAGCAGCGTTACCAAGACTCAATAGCAGCCATACAAAAAGCCGAGGAGGCTGCCAGGCAGCAGATTATTGCTGCAGAAGAGGCTGCGATAGAAGAGCAAAAGAACGACAGTTCTTCAATATTCTTCAACGTTTTAAGTGGCACAGAGCAACAAATAACCCTTGCCAACAACAAGGTGAAGATTGACATATCCACACTGGGAGCAAGAATAACCAATGCAACAATTTTCGACTACAAGGACCAGCAGGGGAACGACCTTACTCTCTTCGATGCTAACGACAACGTTGTTTACACCGACAATAGAGGCCGCGAGCAGAAGGTGGAGAACCAAATGTTTTTTACATTCGATGGCAAAGAGAGCAACATCGACACCAATATACTCTACTTCACCCCACGCGAGAAGAGCGACAGCAGTGTTGTTATGCGCCTTGCATTCAGCGAGGACAAATACATAGATTTTGCCTATCGCCTGTTGCCCAACAGTTATATGGTAAACCTTGCAATAGACGCCCACAATATGCAGGGTTTCTTCCCAAGCTCAACACGCAAAATGGGTATATGCTGGGAACAACTTATGCGCCAGCAAGAAAAAGGTTACAGGTTTGAACAACAATACTCAACCGTTACATACAAGATTGCTAACGACGACACCGACTATTTGAGTGAGCTGAAAAAAGACGAGGAGACACTCGCAGAGCCACTCGACTGGGTTGCATTCAAAAACCAGTTCTTCTCTTGCATAATGATTGCAGGCGAGCAGTTCACCGACGCATTCCTGGAGTCTGATACCATAAACGAGGGTAAAGGGCTGTTGAAAGACTGTTATGCACAGATGTACACCCCCTTCGACCCCACAGGCAAGGTGGCAACAGATATACAGTTTTATTTCGGCCCCAACAAATACAGCGACCTTGTTGAAAGCAACAAACTTGCTATAAACAGCGACAAAGACCTGGAATTGCAGAAGCTGATATACTTTGGCTGGCCCATTGTACGCTGGATAAACCGCTTCTTCATTATATACCTTTTCGACTGGCTCAACAGCTGGGGGCTTAATATGGGAATTGTATTGTTGTTGCTCACACTCATAGTAAAAGCCATTGTATATCCCTTCACATACAAATCCTACATTTCATCGGCAAAGATGCGTGCATTGAAACCATACATCGACAAAATCAATGCTAAATATACCAAGGCCGAAGATGCATTGAAGAAACAGCAGGAGATTATGGGACTCTACAGCAAGTACGGCGCAAGCCCTATGGGCGGCTGCCTGCCTATGCTCATACAGATGCCCGTGTTTATTGCAATGTTCAACTTTGTGCCCAACGCCATAGAACTACGCCAAGAGAGCTTCCTCTGGGCAAAGGACCTTTCATCGTTCGACGCACTCATTCAGTGGAACACCTCAATATGGCCCATAGGCAACCACATAAGCATATTCTGCTTGCTATTCTGTGTAACACAAATTCTTAACACGTACTACACATCTAAAATGCAGCCCTCGATGGGAGGCTCACCCGAACAGGAGCAGCAAGCCAAAATTATGCGTTGGATGATGTACCTGATGCCCATTATGTTCTTCTTCATTTTCAACGACTACTCTTCGGGCCTCAACTACTACTACTTTATATCAACCCTCATAAGCGTACTCATTTTCATCTATCTCAGAAGAACCGTAAACGAGCAGGAGTTGTTGCGTAAAATGGAAGAGTACAACGAAAAGAACAAGAACAACCCCAACAAACGTAGCAACCTTATGGCACGCTTGGAGGCATTGCAAGAGCAGCAACAACGTATGCTCGAAGAGCAACAAAAACGTAAAAACAAAAAATAATATATAAAATGGGACTATTCGATTTTTTTAAAAAGAAGAAAAATAACGAGCAGCGCATTGGTGGTATGGAGGATTTTATGACCCTCATACGCGTATATTACCAATCGGTGCTGGCAGCAAACCTCGGCATCACCAACATTGGTATGTTACCCGACCTTGCAACCTTCAAACGTACCCTTAAAGTAGCTACGCAAAATAACAAACT
Source organism: Bacteroidaceae bacterium (assembly GCA_017481875.1). Lineage (GTDB taxonomy): Bacteria > Bacteroidota > Bacteroidia > Bacteroidales > Bacteroidaceae > HGM04593. Next base: position 631 of record JAFUOP010000034.1, on the reverse strand, counting down.
TGGTGTGGCAGAGCGCAGCCGTTGCAAGAAGATGCTGGAGCAGATTTACGGGCTCAACGACAATTTCTTTAAAGAGATAGACCTCTCCATTAAAAAGAACTGCAAAAGAATAAACGACGTTCAGCCCTATCTTTTCTCATTCCAAGGCTTCAACAACGACCTTATGATGCTTGTAGGCAACCTTATGCAGTGGAAGTTCCGCATTCCCTCTGTTTTCCACAAGCTACTGAAAGGAATGACCGAGAAGATTGTAAACGACATATTCACCAAAAACAATTGGAAAGACGAGGCTACCTTCCGCACAGTATATGCAGTGCGCCAGTACAAAGAGAAACTCGGCTATTCCGAGGAGTGGATAAAAAACTACGTTTACAAAATTATCACACTCGCAAAAAAAGAACCACGCCCCAACAGCGACGAGGTTACAAAATAATAACATACATAAAAGGCTGCCACGCACAAGCCGTGCAGCCTTTTATTATTACCAAAATGTCCCGTCCTAAAATAGCGTTACACAATAAAAAGTAAAGCTATGGAAGAAAAGAGTAAAAGCTTGTATATCAAGCGAACGCAACGCGACTATCCGATGAGTTTCAAGTTGGCGGTAGTCCGAGAAGTAGAAAGTGGCGCG
>JAFUOP010000045.1 GCA_017481875.1 Bacteroidaceae bacterium | reverse complement strand
CGACTGCGAAAATAGGCTGCACTCGCGGTAAATAGCCAAAGTAAACTTTGCTATTTGCTCGTTGGCACTATCTTTGCAAAACAACGACTGCGAAAATAGGCTGCACTCGCGGTAAATTAAAAATTGCTACAAGCAGCTTAAACAAAAAGGAAAATAATCAATTTATATATGAAAGCATTTGTATTTCCGGGACAGGGAGCACAATCGACAGGTATGGGAAAAGAGCTGTACGATAGCAACCCTGTTGCAAAAGAGCTTTTTGAAAAAGCAAATGAGGTATTAGGATTCAGAATTACTGATATAATGTTCGAAGGAAGCGACGAAGAGCTTAAACAGACAAAAGTTACACAGCCGGCAGTGTTTATTCACTCGGTTGTTTCGGCACTTGCAATGGGCGAAGAGTTTGCACCCGAAATGGTGGCAGGCCATTCGCTTGGCGAGTTTTCGGCACTTACCGCAGCAGGTGCGCTCACCTTTGAAGATGGGCTTAAATTGGTGTATAAACGTGCACTTGCCATGCAAAAGGCTTGTGAAAAGCAAAAATCGACAATGGCAGCTATTCTTGCACTCACCGACGAGCAGGTTGAAAACATTTGTGCCGATATAAGTGCAAGCGGCTCCACAGTTGTCGCTGCAAACTACAATTGCCCCGGGCAGGTTGTAATATCGGGTGATGCCGAGGCTGTTGCAAAGGCCTGCGAAGCAATGAAGGCTGCCGGTGCAAAGCGTGCACTACCCCTTGCCGTGAGTGGAGCATTCCACTCTCCCCTTATGCAACCCGCAAAAGATGAATTGGAGGCAGCTATTACAGCAACCACATTCGGCACGCCAAAGTGCCCCGTATATCAAAACGTGGACGCAAAACCCCACACAAACCCCGAAGAGATTAAACAGAACCTCATTGCACAGCTCACATCGCCCGTGCGCTGGACTGCGTCGGTGCAGCAGATGATTGCCGATGGTGCAACATCGTTCACAGAGTGTGGCCCCGGAGCTGTATTGCAAGGAATGATTAAGAAAATTGCACCTGCAGCAGGTGCCGAAAACATTGAACTATGTCACGCATAATAATATATCAATTACTACCCCGCCTCTTTGGCAACAGCAATGCAAGCTGTGTTGCCGGCGGCACAATAGAACAAAACGGTTGTGGTAAATTCAACGACATAACCACTAAAGCCCTGCACGCAATACGCGAGCTTGGCGTTACCCACGTGTGGTACACCGGAATTATAGAACACACCACCCGCACCGACTATAGCAAGTATGGCATTGAGAGCACACACCCCGCCACAGTGAAGGGCGAGGCCGGCTCACCGTATGCCATAAAAGACTACTACGACTGCGACCCCGACCTTGCAGTGAACGTGGACAGACGTCGCGAGGAGTTCTGCGACCTCATTGCCCGCACACACAAAGCAGGTATGAAGGTTATTATGGACTTCATACCCAACCACGTGGCACGCCACTACAAGAGCGACAACCGCCCTGCCGACACATACGACTTTGGCGAGTTCGACGACAAAGGTACATTCTTTATGGGGCACAACAACTTCTACTACCTTGGCGAGCAATCCTATGGTTGCAACATAGATGCACAGGACTGCGCACCCGAGCCCTACAGTGAGAATCCCTTGCGTGCAACAGGTAACGACTGCTTCGGCAGCCCCTCGCGCAACGATTGGTACGACACCGTGAAACTAAACTACGGAATAGACTACCGCAGCGGCAACCGCCAGTTCTCACCCGTGCCCAATACCTGGGTGAAAATGCTCAAGATTCTCCGGTACTGGGCAGCACAGGGAGTCGATGGTTTCCGTTGCGATATGATAGAGATGACTCCCGTGGAATTCTGGCAGTGGGCACTCCCCAAGATTAAGACCGAGTACCCCGGAATAATTTTTATTGGCGAGATATACCAGCCACACATCTACCGCACATTCATAAAAGACGGCTGCTTCGACTACCTTTATGACAAAGTGGGCCTCTACGATATGCTCAAAGCGGTTATGAGTGGCCAGACATCGGCAAGCAACATAACATACGCCCTGCAGCAGACAGCCGACATACGCGGCAATATGCTCACATTCCTCGAGAACCACGACGAGCAGCGCATTGCATCGGATTTCTTCGCAACAAAGGCTGAACGTGCCCTCGCAGCACTTATCGTTTCTGTAGCCATAGGCAAGCAACCCTTTATGCTCTATGCAGGCCAGGAGCTTGGCGAGCGCGGAATGGACAAAGAGGGCTACAGCGGTGTCGATGGCCGCACCACCATATTCGACTATTGGAGCGTAGATACCCTGCGCCGTTGGAAGGGCAATGGCAACTACGACACCACCCTGCTTACACCCGAAGAGAAGGAGTTACAGGCATTCTATGCAAAACTGCTGAAACTATGCAACAGCAGCGAGGCACTGCAAAACGGCGAGTTCTACGACTTGCAGTATGCCAACCCCTGGAGCGAAGCCTACGACAGCAACCACATATACTCGTTCCTGCGTGGCAGCAAAAACGAGCTGTTGCTTGTAGTAACAAACTTCAGCGACACGGCACACGATTGCCAAATTTCAATACCCGAGGAAGCATACGCCTACTTTGGCCTCTCGAGCAGCAATAAAAAAACAAAAGCAACCGAATTGCTCACAGGCAAGCAACTTAACATTGTACTAAACTCGGCAGAAAAAGTTTCTGTAACTATTCCTGCCAATAATGGATTAATAATAAAAATTAAAAAGTAAAATGAAAAGAATTGTAATAATGGCGGCTTTTCTTGCTACCACTCTATTTACATATGCTCAAGAATCATTTGATTACAATAGCATAAAGAATATTGTAACGAACGAGAAGGAATATTACAATGAGATTATAAACGTATATAAAAACGACGACCCTTATATACGTGCCGACCATTATGCATTGGTATATTATGGACAATCGTTCCTCCCCACATACAATGGCGGCAACGATGCCAATGAAGAAAAACTAAAAAGCTATGCTGCTGAAGGCAAGCTCATAAACCAATACGAAACAGCAAAAAAAATATTAGAATACAACCCCGTAAGTTTAAATGCTCTCTTCTATGCTTGGCGTGCCTCTGAAGAACTTATAAAACCCGAGGAAGAGACAAAGTCATATCTTAGAAAATATCTTGGCATACTCGATATGATTACAACAATGGGCGATGGCAAAAGCAGCGAAACCCCGTTCCGCGTGATAAGCCCCGACGACCAGGACCACATACTTTACGGAATGCTTGATGTAGAAACCGTTGTATCGCGTAACCTCGACACACAAACTCTTTGCAACATAATCAATATTATACCTACGGATAAATTCCCCTCACGTCGCGTATATATCGACGTAAGCCGCTACCTCTCACACAGCCAACAAAAGAAATAAGTGAAATCTATTTTTAAAATAATGCTCATTGCTATGCTTGTACTCTTTATTGCAAGCATAGCAATAGTTGTTTTGTACAAATTTGTACCGCCACCCATCACCCCGCTTATGTTGGAGCGTAAAGGCGAGGAAAACGCACCAATACACTACTATTGGACACCATTGGAGAATATTACCCCCAACCTTGCACTCGCCGTGGTGGCGTCGGAAGACAACCTCTTCACCACCCACAACGGGTTCGACTTCGAGCAGATAAAGATAGCACGCGAGGAGGCCGAAAAGGGGAAGAAACTGCGCGGAGCAAGCACCATAAGCCAGCAGACAGCCAAGAATGTTTTTCTATGGAACGGCCGTTCCTGGCTGCGCAAGGGATTGGAGGCCTACTTCACCGTGCTCATAGAACTTATATGGGGTAAGGAGCGCATAATGGAGGTGTACCTAAACTGCATAGAGATGGGCAACGGCATCTACGGTGCTGCCGCTGTGGCCAGGCACCATTTCAAAACCACCCCCGCAAAGCTCACCCGCGAGCAGTGCGCACTCATTGCCGCCACCCTGCCCAACCCCCGCCGCTTCAGTTCCAAAAAGCCTTCAAAATATATGCTTCAACGCCAAAAGGCAATACTAAAGAATATGAAGAACATTTGGAAGGTGGAGTATGATAAATAGACAAAGACTAATAATCCCGAGCGGCACACCACTCGGGATTATTAGTCTTTGTCATTTCGAACACGTAGTGGAGATAACTCTACCACACCACTTTTTTACCACCTATAATATAAATACCACCCTTGGCAGGCTCGTTTACGGGGCGGCCATAAAGGTCATATATCACACTATTGCCAAAGCCATCGGTGGCGTCGGCCTCAATCTTGTCAATGTCGGTGAAATCCATTTCCACGATATTGGCAAACTCTTTCCAATAGTCGGTTGTTTGATATGTCTCTTTTGCACCAATGGGCACATAGAGTGTTGCCGAATAATAGCTAAAGGTATTAATTGAATAAATAACGGGTGGTATTTCTGATAAAGAATAAATCTCTTTTAGATTGGTGCAATCCCTGAACGCAAAGTATCCAATAGTTGTTACGCTGTTGGGGATTGTTACGCTTGTAAGGCTGCTGCAACCATCGAACGCACCGCTTCCAATAGTTGTTACGCTGTTGGGGATTGTTACGCTTGTAAGGCTGATGCAACCATCGTATTTACAACCAGTTATTACTCAATATTTTGCGAGTAATAAGTCAGAAATATGGTCATAACCTTAAAGGGTGCATTCTAAAAGGTGAAGATTTAACATTTTTATTGTTTCTTAACGCTATAAGTGTATCAATAAAGGGTGTTTCTTCTCTTTTCTGTGCTATATGCAGTTTGATATTTCCACCATTCCACGTTTATTGTAGCTCATTTGTTGAGCCGTTTATAAAGTTATGGAGTTTCCATTTCTCGTATAATCTCCCGCATATTTAATTTATTAGTTTTTATTGTTGTAAATAACAGGAATACTGACAACTTAACTCATAAAGTATTTCATTATAAACGCTATAATGCTCCATCGCTTTGTAACTACAACAAGCGATTTTTTCTTAGTTATCGCCTTCTTTATCTGTTCTACAACCTTAGACACAGGCATTACCCAGAATAATCCCTCACCTTTTGCCATCGCAGTATTAACTAAGCCTGGTCTTATTTCGGTTACGGAGATACCATCCTTCTTGGATTTTTTGCGAAGTGCTTGCGAATAATTTATTTGATACGCCTTTGTTGCTGAATATGCAGGAGCATTTGGCTCACCAACCAATCCACCTATAGATGTGATAGTAACTAAGTGACCAAAGCCTTGCTTTTTGAATAAGTTGTATATGCTATCAACAACAGTTGTCCATCCAACAATGTTTGTGTTTATTGTAGACAACTCAATATCTATTGAAAGGTCTGGATTAAGATCTCCCGTTCCTGCACAGATTATTGCCAAATCTATCATTTTAGCTTTGTTACAAGCATCATTAAGCACAGACTCAAATTCGTGATGATTAGTTATATCACAAGGATAAATTGTGGTATTTGTGGGACGCATCTCTTTCATTTCTTCAAGAAGCGATACTCGTCGACCTAACACTATCACATTATTGTCATTCTCTGCATATGTATCCCATAGACCACGACCTATGCCTGAGGTTGCACCGATAATAAGTATATTCATAAAGCTTTGTATCAATTAAAACTGCTGCAAAGGTACGACAATTTCCAAGAACGGCAAAAGCACACTCTTGTCAAACTATTATTTTGGAGGGAGTGAAATCTGCCGCTTGCCAAATTTCTCTCTGTCGAAAATAATAAGCCACGAAAAGATTTGAGAACAGTTTGAATGATAGGCTATCAAGTAAAGACCTTTCATTTATGCCGTTCTTTTGTTCTACTATTTCGTCAGTCGTTTATCTCCGTTGCCGGATGCGGATTCAAGCCAAGCCGATGAATAGGAAAAGGTTTTGGAGCAGTTTACTCTCCGACGGAGGAAGAAACTGCTCCAAACTCAGCTTGACCTTTTCTTATTCTAAAAGAGGTTTGGCTACCTTTGCATCCGACAAAAGGGGGAAACGGATGATGTTTTATGATACAACATCATGTAAGAAGAGAGGTTTAAATGTGTTTAAAGCCTGTTTTCGAGAGAAAACCAGTACCTTTGCAGAGAAATTAGGCTAAGTATATGGAGTGATTTTTGATTTTCAGTAAATTTGCAGGCAAAAATACCTCTACGTTGTAATTTAAAGAAAAAAGAATATGAAACTAAAGTATTTTTATTGGGTGTTGATAGCATTATGCATCACTACTACATTCATTAGTTGCGACAAAGACTCTTCTGAGGATTGGAGTGAGATAATTAAACTATATGTGGATGCCGAATTAGGAGAATATCGTCCTTGGGGACTTCCCGAGGATGCAGAACCTTTGGATGGTCTAAAAATTAAAGAACAAAAAGATGCTGATTGGGATATTATACCGATGAATGGCATCGAGGGTTTTACACATTCATTAGGATGGGAATTTTGCCTTGAGGTTGAAAAAATACATTTGGCTAATCCGCCAGCCGATGCCTCAAACGTAAAATACAAACTCATCAAGATTGTCAACGAACAAAAAGTAAGAACCCCAGAGTTCCCCACTTTGGAGGTGAAGGGTGCTCAGGGGGCTCTTGCAAACTCATACACAGCCAACATCTTTGAGCCAGTACATTTCTACTTAGATGGCAATAATTATATGCAGCAAGACCTAAGAGAGTTGTGCGACTCGCTTGTGTTTGATATACCTTGGCTGAGGGGAACACATCTAAGCCGAAAAATATATTTTCACGAGGTTGGTAGAGCTGAGCTTATTAGTGGCTGGGATCATCGTTTTATTCTCCCGTATGGTGGAATTTGTAGCATTAAGGCATACAAGAATGGTAAACTCGTTTATAATGATGGTATATCGGTTTCTTTAACAAACAATAAAGACTTTTTGATGTATAATTGGAATGAAGTAACTGACAACTCCAATAACTCAATTGGGTATGTCAACTTTGTTGATGAGAAGCATGAGTTTGTAAGTACGCATTATATTGTAGATGGAACCCCTATTGTTAAAGTGTTGTTGAGCAAACCTGAAAATGATACATTGGAGTGGCTATATGAATATCTTTGCAAGCTTTACAACGAACCATTGTATAGTAGCGAATCTGAAGTACAAGAGCAATACGGCAAGCTATTTACTGATATCGACAAGAGAGAAACTCCACAATATATTTGGAAAACAGACCGCTCATGCATTGCACTTATTCATTGGTAT
>JAFUOP010000044.1 GCA_017481875.1 Bacteroidaceae bacterium | reverse complement strand
GTTGCTGGATGAGTACATTATGCGACATTATTAAGCGCGAATTACCTCAACAGGGCGCGCCCTGTTGAGGTAATCCATCCTACTTTTTGTCCAATAAGAGATTTTTAGAGTGAAATCATCCTACTTTTTGTCCACGTTACCGAATTTATGTTTAACCTAAATATTGAGTTATGGAAAATCTGAATGAAGAAAAAAAAGAAATCAATGTTACAACAAGAGATGAACAAACAGTTAATCTTAATTTTCGCATCATTTTCAAATGGGCATTAGTTGTTTTAGGACTTGTGTTTATTGCGTATGGCAGTTATATGTATAGCCAAGATTTGGGTTATTCTTCTAATCCTATGGATTTTCACGAAGAAAGATATGTTGGTGGTGATGCGTACAACTACATCATTTCAGCATCACGCTCAGCAGCAGTAATGATAAAAAGTTTGATTTGGTTTGTTTTAGGGTGTACTTCTATTATTATTAGCAGAACTATTCGTAATACAAAGTAAGGCTTATGGTTGTCAAGAAAAAGACTTTAATAATTGTTTGTATTATTATTGCAGTTGGAGCAATATTCGGCACTATCGCAACCGTAAAATATGTACAGCAATTAAACGCGGAGCGTGAGAAAATAGTACAAAAAGAAAGGTTTGACCGTGCTGTGGATAGAGAATACAAACAGCTTGTAAGAGAATACGAGAGCATTGTTGAAACAATCAATGATTATTCTTATTCTTGGTCATTCCGTTATAAGTACGTTAAAAAATTGAACGAATTATTGGTGGCAGAGGTTTATCCTATAAATTATGATTCTGAATTTTACACCGTGTCGGATTGTATAGATTCATTAAGGCATAATAAAAATAGAGATTTAGAAATTCTAAAATCAAAAGCTGCGTTTAACGCCTTTTTTGGTGATTGATAAGATAAAGAGCCGTCATTCCGACGGCTCTTTATCTTTTGGGTTGTAGTTGAGGGCTTGAGATAGAAATGGGTCTATTTCATATTTTTGCTCTTGCTTTTTTTCTTGAATTACACTTTCCTCGGTTGGTAAAATATTGTGGCTTGCATCAATAAGTATGTTAAAATCAGATTTATATTCTCTGTCCTGAATAACTCTAAATTTACTATACTCTGTTTCGGCAAAACGCTTGGCAATATCAGCTTTAACTTTGCCTGCATTGGTCAGCACTGGATAATCATTAAAGTTTAGGAATATTTCAAGCCGTTTAGCCCAATCCTCCATCATATATGTTCCTTTGCCAAGTTCCGCTTGGCGTTCTGCATAATCAAGAAACATATTTACAAGTCGGTTTAATGCTTTTATCTCATCTTCTGATAGATAATTCTTAGCCTTTACGACATCGGATTTATATATTTTCCCACCCTTTTTTTGATTCTCCCAACTTGTCAATCCCATATATGGCTTTGAAGCGTCAGCCCTTTCACGCAATATCTCAGCAGCTGTATGTTGATGTATTGCGTAATGAAATTTATTTTGCATTGCTGCATAAAATTCGTGTGAAACAGGAGACTTTGGGTCATAATCCCTGCTACAATCCCTAAAAATATCCGTAATTTTTTCATAGAACATTCTTTCCGACGCACGAATTTCTTGTATTCGCTCTAAAAGTTCTTTGAAGAAATCCTTGCCAAAAAGCCTATTCCCTTGTTTTAGCCTATCGTCATCCAGAGCAAAACCTTTAACAAGATACTCTTTTAATATACGGGTAGCCCAAATACGGAATTGCGTTGCTTGATAACTATTTACACGGTAGCCAACAGCAATTATTGCATCAAGAGTATAGAATGTTGTTAAATATTTCTTTCCGTCAGTTGCAGTTGTTTCCATTTTGGAAATAACTGAGTTTTCAGACAACTCTTTCTCTTCAAAAATATTAGATAGATGTTTGCTAATAGCGGGAACTCCAACGCCAAATATTTCCGCCATTCCTTTTTGTGTAGTCCAGATGGTTTCCTTGACACTATCCACAATGACTTGCACATTTATTTTCCCATCATTAGACGAGTAGAATAGGAAATTTTGAGGATTTTCTAAATAGTTATCCATATATCAATTCTTTATATGTTAGACGATGTTCAGTATTTTGCAAAAGTAAATTAAATCTTCCACATTCGGAATAGTTGCGAGTATTGTACCTAAAAACAAACTCATCAACATAGCGTTGCAAGTGCTGTTTAGAGGTAAAATGGTATATACCGATAATACCACGTTTCAGCAACGACCAAAAGCCCTCAATAGTATTGGTGTATATATCGCCACGCACATACTCCTTGCATTTGTGGTTTACGATACTATGCTTAAATAGTTTCTTGATAGAATTATAGCCCCACCATTCATCAGTACAAACAAGAGCGTCTTTCACATAACGTACCGTTTCGCGTGTCAATGTTTCGCAAGTGGTATCTTTTACAACTTTCGCATTTAATTTACCCTCACGCTCTACCATACCAAATACGGGTGTTTTGTCCTTTGTACTACGACCTTGTGAAAACTCAACCTTTTTATCAGCGTGGCGGTTTTTATTCTTACCACCCACATAAGTTTCGTCAAGTTCAACGGTATTAGTCAGGTTATTGTTATTCTCAATGCCGAAACAGTTGCGTATGCGTTGAAGCATAAACCACGCTGTTTTCTGTGTTACATCAATATCTCGGCTTAATTGTAACGAAGAAACACCTTTCTTGTGGCAAATTACAAGCCATATAGCAGCAAACCATTTTTTCAATGGTACATTTGAATTGTCAAAGAGCGTATTTGTCTTAACATTAAAGTATTTTCCTGTGTTTTTACAACGATATTTATTACCTTTGCACTTATAGACCTTTGAGGTACTATCAAAAGGGCTTACCACGTTACCATTCCAACGTAATTGTTCCAAATGGTCTATACAGGCTTGCTCTGTTGAGAATACCTCAAATAGTTCTAACACCGACTTAAATTCTTTCGTTATCATTGCTCTTGGTTTTAATTACAAAACAAAGATACGAAGAATTTTACACTAAACAAAATTATTCGGTGTAAAATTGTATATAATTACCTTATTTAAATAGTTTATGCTATATTTGCGACTGTGAAAAACAGACTAATAAACAGACCGATAAATTATGAAAAAGATTTTATTATTATTCGTTGCTACAATTATTTGCACGACAATCAGTGCCAACAAGCCATATAAGGTATTCTGTGAGTTGGTAGGGAAACAGAAGTTTTTAAGCGCAAAATGCACGGTGGAGATTGATATGGGGCAGAATCCATACGAGAATAGCAAACTTGTCGACAAGAGAGGAAAGAAAATCACTTTTAACTCTATGGTCGATGCTATGAACTTTATGGGGCGTCTGGGATGGGAGTTTGAACAGGCTTATGTAATTGCCGGCGAGAATGAGAATGTTTTTCACTGGCTGCTAAGCAAGGATGTTGTGGATGATAGTGAAGCTAACGAAGGGATTACCACAAGAGAGCAGTTCAAAAAACAACAAAAGAAGATAGATAAGCAGAATTAAGCTCAGTAGAATTAACGGGCCTGATAGCACAAGAGCCATAAACAACAAAAAGTCTTGCTAAATAGCAAGACTTTTTGTTGTTGGGCTACCCGGACTCGAACCAGGAAAGGCAGGACCAGAATCTGCAGTGTTACCATTACACCATAGCCCAATGCTCAAATGCGATGCAAAGATACAAATTTTCTCATTAAAAAAAATATTTTCCCTCTTTTTTTACTTAAATAAATTAAAAAAACAGGCAATAATATATGTTTTAGGGTAAAAACTACCTATCTTTGTGGAGATAGAGTGCGCTCACCCGAAAATACATTAAAGATTTATGCCATTTTGGCACAAATGCCATAAAATAGCGCGTGGTATGAATTTTGTAAATACTTTTTAGGAACCGAAACAACAAAATATGCAAGAATTCATCAAACAGATAATAGACGCCATTCAAGAAAAGAAGGGCAAAGAGATAACAATCGTGGATATGGAAAAGTTAGGGAACAGTATCTGCGACTACTTTGTTATATGCCAAGGAAACTCCCCGGCACAGGTGAGTGCTATAACCGACTCGGTAGAGGATTTAGTGCGTAAAGGATGCAAGCGCAAGCCCTATGCGGTAGATGGGTTAAGAAATGCTCAATGGGTGGCAATGGATTATGGCGATGTGCTTGTACATATTTTCCTGCCCGACGTACGTGCTTTCTACGACATTGAGCACCTGTGGGCCGATGCCAAAATAACAAATATTCCCAACCTCGACTGATTATGACTACAAAAAATAGCAGCAAAAAACCGCAATTCAGCTTCACTTGGCTCTACATTATAATAGCAGCCGGGCTGATGTTTTATTACATCTTTGGCGACGGAGAGGGGTCACTCACTAAAAAGGTCGACTACTCCGAGCTTACATCCTATATAGAAAAAGGATATGTAAAGGGCATTACCGTTTACGACAACAACGACATTGAAGCGAAGATAATCCCCGATTCTGCAAAGTATATTTTCAAAGGAAAGGTGGACAAGATAGGCAGCGAACCGGTGGTAACATCACTCATCGGCTCCAAGGAGAAGTTCGAGGACTTCATCGACGAACAGGAGACGGCCGGGAAGTTCACAGGCAGCCTGCAATATGAAAAGAAGCCCGACTATTTAGGAGGTATGCTGTGGAACGTGCTGCCCATTGTGGTGTTTGTGGCAGTGTGGCTGTTCATTATGCGCAGGATGAGTGGCGGCGGTTCGCAGGGAGGAGTTTTCAATGTGGGAAAATCACAGGCCAAGCTATTTGAAAAGGAGAAAAACGACAAAATAACATTCAAGGATGTTGCCGGGCAAGAGGGTGCCAAGCAGGAGGTAAAAGAGATTGTTGATTTTCTTAAAAACCCCGGCCGATACACCGAATTGGGCGGTAAAATACCCAAAGGCGCATTGCTCGTAGGCCCTCCGGGAACAGGAAAGACATTGCTGGCCAAGGCTGTTGCCGGTGAAGCAGATGTACCATTCTTCTCACTATCGGGTTCCGATTTTGTGGAGATGTTCGTGGGCGTGGGCGCATCGCGTGTGCGCGACCTTTTCCGACAGGCAAAAGAGAAGGCCCCCTGTATCGTATTTATCGACGAAATAGACGCTGTGGGTCGTGCGCGTGGCAAGAACCCTTCAATGGGTGGCAACGACGAGCGCGAGAATACCCTTAACCAGTTGCTCACAGAAATGGATGGCTTCGGCACAAACAGCGGCATTATAATTATGGCTGCGACCAACCGTGCCGATATTTTGGACAAAGCCCTGTTGCGTGCCGGCCGTTTCGACCGCCAGATTCACGTCGACCTTCCCGACCTTAACGAGCGCAAGGCCATCTTCGGCGTGCATCTGCGCCCGTTGAAGCTCGACCCTTCGGTGGATGTTGACCTGCTGGCCCGTCAGACACCCGGTTTCTCGGGAGCCGACATTGCCAACGTGTGCAACGAGGCTGCCCTCATTGCTGCACGAAACGACAAGCGTGCTGTGGAAAAACAGGACTTCCTCGACGCGGTGGACCGCATAATAGGAGGCCTCGAAAAGAAAACCAAGGTGATGACCGAGAAGGAGAAAAGAACCATCGCCATACACGAGGCAGGGCACGCTACCCTATCGTGGTTCCTCGAACACGCCAACCCGCTTATCAAAGTAACCATCGTGCCGCGCGGTCGCGCATTGGGAGCCGCTTGGTATATGCCCGAAGAGCGACAGATTACCACCAAGGAGCAGATGCTCGACGAAATGTGCGCCATACTCGGTGGCCGCGCAGCCGAGGAGATATTCATCGGACATATATCCACCGGTGCTATGAACGACCTTGAACGTGTCACAAAGCAAGCATACGGAATGATTGCCTACGCCGGAATGAGCGACAAACTATCGAACCTATGCTACTATAACAACAGCGAGTACTCTTTCAACCGCCCTTACAGCGAAAAGACCGCCGAACTTATAGACAGTGAGGTACACAAGATGATAAACAGCCAATATGAGCGTGCAAAGGCCCTGCTAACCGAGCACAAGGAGGGGCACGCCGAGCTTGCAAGAGTGCTTATGGAGCGTGAAGTAATCTTTGCCGAGGATGTTGAAAAAATCTTCGGCAAGCGACCTTGGGCTTCGCGTAGCGAGGAGATTTTTGAAAAGGAGGAGAAAAGCGAAGCGCAAGAACCGGAGAGCACACTCGCACCCGAGGAGCCTGCCAACAACACTGTTGCCGAAGATAAAGAATAGACAATCAACAAAATAAACAAAATGAACAAATTATTAGTACGCTTTATGACAGGAGTACCATTGGGGCTCTTGGCATTGTGGGCAATGATTTACAGCCACATATCTTTTGCTGTGATGTTCGCAATAATAACAATGCTCACTGTGAACGAATTATGCAATCTCGTGCACGAGTACAAGAAAACCAATTTCAGCACCCTGCTTGCCGTGCTTGGAGGCGGCTATCTGTTCCTCGCATTATATGCAACCTCGCATCTGGGCGTGGAAAGTTGCGTTGCACTCTACGCGCCCTACATTCTGTTGCTTGTTTACACATTTATCAGACAGCTTTACAGAACCGAGGGAAGCTCACTCGACAATTATGCCTATTTTGTTCTCACACAGGTGTACGCTGCCCTGCCTTTTGCACTGCTCAACATTCTATCGACCGCAGGAGAAGTGGATGGGACATATAATTTTGTGCCGGTACTTTCCGTATTTATATTTATATGGAGCAACGACACAGGAGCCTTCTTTGTAGGATGCTCGATAGGACGCCACAAAATGTGGGAGCGAGTGTCGCCTAAAAAAACTTGGGAGGGAACCATTGGCGGCATTCTCATTGCAATGTTGGCCGGGTACATAATTTCACTTTACAGCCCCCTGCTCAATGCTTGGCAATGGATGGGAATGGCAGTTGTTATTGCAGCCACAGGCACATACGGCGACCTTATAGAGTCGTGTATGAAACGTGAAATGGGCATAAAGGATTCGGGCACAATCATCCCCGGCCACGGAGGATTGCTCGACCGTTTCGACAGCACCATCGTCGCTGTTCCAAGCGCGTTAATCTATTTGAGCCTGATAGGGGTTCTTTAACACCTGTCGGAACTATGGAGCTGTGTAAAAATACAATTTTGAGCACAGTTCCGTTAGGTTTGTAAGAATTGACAAAATACAAGGCGTTGAGATTTAAGGCGAAAGGAGTGTACATCGGTACTCGACTGAGCCTTAATATTGATGACAACGAAGTAGTTTGTTAGTTATGACACACCGCCCGTTTGTATTTATTTCTTCAACAACTGCACCATTCTCTCGGCTGCGTGACGCGACGCGCCCGGCTCACCAAGAATATCAATCATACGGTCGTACCCGGCAAGCATTGCAGCCCTGTCGGGCGAAGAGGAGGGCAACAACTTTTCAAGCTCGCCTATAATGTTACTCACTTTCATATCAGCGGCAACAAGCTCACGCACAACCTCGTCATTGGCAATAAGATTCACAAGAGAGATATATTTAACTTTCAGGAAATAGGGTTTCAACTTCGAAATGAGCCAAGGCACAGGAGTGCTGTAACACACTACCTGCGGCACACGGAAGAGAGCCGTTTCCAGCGTAGCCGTACCCGAGGTTACAAGTGCTGCGTGGGCGTGGTTGAGCAGATTATAGGTATCGCCGAAAATTATTTTTGCACCGCCGGCCAAATATGGAGCATAGAATTCCTCCTCAATTCCGGGGGCACCGGCTATCACCGGGCGATATTCGGGAAAGCGTTTCATTGCATCGAGCATCATAGGAAGATTGTCGGCAATTTCGTGCTTACGGCTGCCGGCAAGCAGTGCCACAACAGGCTCCTCGCCCAGAGAGTAACGGGCACGAAAGGCCTCATCGTCGCGTGGATGGGCCCCACGGTAGGCATCCACTGCATCCACGCAAGGGTTTCCTATATAATTTATATCGCAACGATGCTTCTTAAAGTAATCGACCTCAAAGGGGAGAATCGAGAAAATCTCATCAACATCGCGCTTGATATTTTTTATTCTGCCCTCACGCGATGCCCACACTTTGGGAGCAATGTAATAATAGACAGGAATATCGGTGGTGGCGTGAATGTCGCGGGCAATGGAGAGGTTAAAGCCGGGATAGTCCACAAGAATAAGAACATCGGGTGCCCACTCTTTAATATCGGCCTTACACATTGCCATATTGGCAAAAATAGTGCGAAGGTTCAGCAGCACAGGAACAAACCCCATAAATGCGTGGTCGCGGTAGTGCTTTACACAGGTACCGCCCACTTGTGCCATAAGATCGCCCCCGAAAAAGCGGAATTCGGCATTCTTATCGACCTCTTTCAGGGCCTTCATAAGGTTAGATGCGTGCAGGTCGCCCGAGGCCTCGCCTACTATAAGATAATACTTCATTGTATCATTCGTTTTTTATTGTTACAAGCCCCACCCTTGCATTTCGGCAAGCAGGGAGTAATCGGTAAAATCTATTTTAGTGGGGGTAATAGCAACATAATTGTTGTTGAGAGCCACACGGTCGGCCCCCTCGTCGCTATCCTCTATTACAAATTCACCGGTGAGCCACCACCACTGCCCTCCACGCGGATGAGTGTGGGCCTCCCACTCGTTCACCCAGCTGCCTATTGCCTGACGACACACCTTCACACCCGCATAAGAGGGTGCATCGGGGAAGTTGACATTAAGGCAACTGCCCGCAGGCAGCCCGCGTTGCAACACCTCGGCCACTATGCGGCGTATATAGGGAAAAGTGGGGGAAAAATCGGCATCTTCGTCGTGGGAACAGAGCGAGAAGGCAATGGAAGGAATACCCTTCATACAGCCTTCGAGCACCACACCCATTGTACCGGAATAATGGGCATTCACCGCCGAATTGTCACCGTGGTTTATGCCTCCTATCACAAGAGACGGGGTGCGTGGCACCACACTGTGGCAGGCGAGCTTCACGCAATCGCTCGGCGTTCCGGTGCAGGCATAAACCTGCAACCCCGGCTCCGCAGCCACCTCCCACACCTTTATTGGAACCTCGCTTGTTATGGCACACCCCTTGCCCGAACGGCCTGTATGAGGAGCCACCACCACCACATCACCAAACTCCATCAGCACTCGCACCAAGCAGTTTATACCTTTGGCTTTATAGCCATCATCGTTCGAAACAAGAATTAAAGGACGTTCCATAGCAATTTAAGTTTATTATCAGATGCGAAGATACGAAAAAGCCCGAAAAAGCCCAAAGGAGTGAGCTGCGAATAACGAAAAAGGCCGTTAAAATTCGCCACATTTCAGGGGGCGACAGATTTTTGTGCTACACAAACAATGTAATACATTGATTTTAAACACTTTTAAAAACAAAAGTGACAGATTATAAATACTCTAAAATTTGCAATGGGGTGAAATTAGTGGTAATTTTGTTACAGCAAAACAAAAAAATCATCAAATTGAATTTTAAACAAAATCATATTAAAGTAAAACTATTATAATATTGGGAACGCATCCTGGCGGTGTTAATAATTGGAAGTTTAAATAATACAACAATAAAATTAAAAAGTCGTTTCTATGAGAGCTATATTTAAGATCTTATCTCTATTTCTTGTTTGCAGCACATATTGCAATGCAATAAACAATTCGGCATATACTACCGATACATTAGAATTAAGGTGCAAATACCACAACCCGTGGGCCGGAACCGTTGTTGGAGTAAACAGATGGGATTTAAAGGAGAGTGTTGAAAAGTCACACTTGGAAAATTATATCTTTCAAAAAAAGATGATTCAAGAATATGTCCATAAAATAGAATTTGACTATATCACATATAGAGATGGTTATAAAACATTCAATTATAGTATTCCTTATGACACTTCTTTATATGTTGTCGAACTTACTCAAAAAGAGAAAGAATACATAGAATCTTGGAGAGTTCATTTCGAGAAAAGAAAAAAAGACTCCGTTTATGCACAAGAATATGAAAAAGAATTAATACAAGGGTTAGAAAATGATAAACGGTTGAAAAAAGCACACCGTGGTGATTATTGGAATGAATTTCTTGCACTACACAAAAAATATGCATCACCCGATTGGCACCACGATATCAAAACTGCAATAAACGAGTATCACGAAGCATTAGCTCTCCCTTGGGAAGACAGCATTTATGTTTGGGATATGAGCAGAGAGAAAATCATCGAAAATATAAAAATCGGCCTAAATAATATCGAATCAGACAGATACAAAGAAAGTAAAGATAACCTTGATCACTATTTTAATTTGAAGAAAAGCGATTCTTCTAGAAAAGACAGCGTTCTTTCTACCGATTTGAGAAACAGAATTCTTTCTACTGTCTGGGAAAAGGATTTGCAGTTCGTACAAAAAGCAAGTGAAAAAAGCAATGCCCCCATCAAGCTGAAAGGGTACAAAGAAACGGGAACCGTAAAAAGTGAAAAGCACAAGAAGAAGGTGATAAAGGAGCTTTTTTCCCCACACAGTTGCATTGCACTGAAAAACGGGCCACACGCTACACAATACGGGATATACAACATTGGGTTCATAGGAGGCCTGCTGCCCGAGAGAGAGAACATC
>JAFUOP010000033.1 GCA_017481875.1 Bacteroidaceae bacterium | reverse complement strand
TCCTTTGTAATGCTCGCTTTAACTTTGCAGAGCCTTTTCCGCCACCCGCGCTGCCCCAACTTCGTCGGTGCTTCGCGCGACCTATGGCTGCTCGCATTAACGAACCCCCTTCGGTGCTTTGTGGGAGAGTAGGTCATCGCCCGCTTTTTTTTAAGAGAACTTCAAGCAATTGAGGTTCTCTTTTTTGTTTATGCAGCTTTTGGGGATTGCGGGGCTTGCTAATCTGAAAAGGATTTTGCCCGTTTTTTTGCCTGTGTGCACCTCAAAAAAACAAGCAATCTTGGCTCATTTTCCCCTTTTTACAAGAAAATAGTGTTTCTAAATGTTAATGATTGTTAATCGGGGGGGTAGAAAAATTTATTTATATTTGTCACGAAAAGTTAAAAAATGTCATCTCTACGGTTAATGTGGCCCTTACGCAGGGGTGATTGTTGATTAATAAAAGGGCTTCTTAATCTATTATTATTATGAAAAAGTTATTTTTCTGTTTGGGCATTTCTTTGCTTATGGCTTCTTGTACTTCGGTTATTAAAACCGCAAGAACTGCTGAAACTCCGGTTTCTTTGCTTTCTGCAACTGTTGCTGACCTTGATGTTGCTCCCGAGCGCATCACTTATACTATGCACCCCGGTAGTGAATTGCAACGTGTAGGTCTTGCTAATGTAAAACGTGCAGTTGAGGCTGAAGCTCTTACAAAGAATGGTAATGCCGATGTTTTGGTAAATGCTGAGTATGTAATTACTTGCAAAAATTATGTATTCTTTAAGAGAATTGAATCTATTACTGTTACAGGTCGTCCTGCAAAGTACAAAAAATTCCACTCTCTTTCGGATGATGTGTGGTGCAATCCTGTATTCCGTGGTACATATAAAGATGCTACAACAAGCAATAATAGCTTCTTGAATAAGGTATTAGGAAAATAAGTTGTAACTACCTAATATTTTAATTATGAGAAAAATATTAGCGTTTTTGACATTTGCGGCGTTTTTCTTGTCATCGTGTCAAACGGTGATGAAGACGGCCCGTACAGCCGATATTGAGAGTTCGATGCAAAGTATAACTGTTGCCGACCTTAAAGTATCAAATGAGCGTATAACTCACACCTTGATTCCAAGCAAGGATATTCAACGTGGCGGGCTGAAAAATGTGAAACGCGCAGTTGAGGCAGAAGCACTTGCTAAGTATGGTAATGCCGATGTTCTTTTGGATGCACAGTATGTTATAAGTAAAAAGAGAACATTCTGGGGTAGTAAAATAACCTCTATTATGGTCTCGGGGCGTCCGGCTTTCTACACAAATTTCCGTTCTCTTAATGACACGGTGTGGGCTAATCCTGTTTTTCGTGGCGTGAAAGCAAATAGAGGGTCGGTAGGCTTTTTTTCTAACTTTAAAAAAGGTAGTAAAAAATTGTATGCATCTTCATCCTCAAATGCTTATCGTAAGAATGGCTTTGCTGCAAGAGTGGAGCTGACTCCCGGTCGTGCAGAGTTTAAGCATGAAAATTACAATGAGAAGGAATTTGATGCTTCTATTCTGGCGACATTTGGTTATCGTTTCAATCCTTACCTATATTGTGGTATAGGTACCGGTTATAATTATAACAGCGAATGGGATTCGGATGTTAACGCTATTCCGTTGTATATTAACGGACGACTGAATTTTACAAACTCAAAAATAAGTCCTTTCTTGGATGTGAAGGTTGGCTATACATTTGCAAACGGTGAGTTCGAAGAACTTAATGCCGAGGCTGATAATGGCTCTTTCTACTCCACTGCAATAGGTGTTAACTTTGGAAAATTCGAGTTGGCGTTGCAATATGCGGTAACTAATATTGATTTTATTTCAAATGGTTCGCCTATGTGGACTGGCTGGGGTTATTCTATGTATGGTGCTAATATGCCTATTGAAAGTAAGGTAAAATCTTTGGGATTGTCAATTGGTTATAATTTCTAAATCCGCTTATCTTTTATAATTAAAGGCCTGTCAACATCTATTTGTGACAGGCCTTTAATTTGTATTTCTTGTTTTTGCAGTTTATCCAAAATCGCTCATATCCACCAGCTTGTTCATTATGGCATAGACGGTGAGGCCGGGGATACTGTTAATACCGAGTTTCTGGGAGATGTTGCGACGGTGGGAGATAACCGTGTAGATGGATATGTTGAATTCGTCGGCAATTTCCTTGTTGGTTTTTCCTTTGGCAACGGCACGCAGTATGTCGCGCTCGCGTGTGGATAGCTCGTTTATGTCGCTTTTGGGTGCTTGTGTAGCCTCTTCTATTGCGTTCTTTATTTTTTGTATAACACGCTGTGCGCTGTCGTATATGCCGATGCATCCGTCGTATTGGCGCAATACGCTCTCCTCGTAGCTGCCTTGCGTGAGGGCTATGATGGTAATGTTCTCCTTGCCGAAGTAGCTGCGTATGTCGAGCCTTTCGTTGTAGTCTATTACGGCAGGGTTTATTATGATTATGTCTATGTTGCTGCTTTGTGGGTTGTAGAAGCCGGGGTTGCTCAATGTCTGTGTTATTGCAAACTCGGGGTTACGGGCGATGATTGCGGTTATTCCCGCAGCAACTATCTCCGATGGCTCGATGAGGAGTATTTTGTATTTTGCTGTTCTATTCATTGCCTTTTTCCATTATTTCCACCAAGGGGATGAGCAGTTTGTTTTCTATTGAGGAGTGTTTGCGCAGGTCGGCCTCAACTATATATATATAATTGAGTATCTCGAAACGCAGGGCCGAGGAGTGTTCCTCGGGGAGGTATTTTATGATGATGTTCTTTAAGTCGTTGAGCTTCTCGCTTATGTTGCTGTGGTTCTCTTCGAACTTGCTTATGCTGTATTGGTTGTTGTAGAGCTCTTTTTTGCCCTCTTGTATTGCCTCGATGTAGGGGAATACAATTTCTTCTTCGTAACGGAAGTGGTTGTTCACTTCATTGTCGTAGTCGTCGTAGAATTTGTCGATTAGGCGACGGTTAATTTCGTCGAGTTCCTTTACAAGCCTGTGGATGCTTTCGTGTATTGCGGGGAAGCATACTTCGCAGTAGTATTTGTGTGAGGCGCGCAAATAGGCTGTGATGTTTTTTATGTCTTTCTTTTCAAGAGTTTCTATTTGCGGCTTGTAGTTGCGGAAGGAGTATATGTTGCATATTTCCAAGAAGAGTTCTGTGGATATGTCGTATCGCGTGCATATTTCCTGTATGGTTGCTTCGCCGAATCCCAAGCGTATGTTGAGGCGACGCAGTATTGATAGTAGGGTGCTGTCGGCTGCAATGAGGTCGGCAACCTTCATATTCCTGTTGTATGTTGCTTCTATTGTCATAAGTTTTTCTTGTTTTAAAATATTCCTCCTATAATGTAGGTTATATATCCGGCTATCCACGCTACGGCAGTGTTGTAGGCTATGGAGAAGAGTGCCCACCAACGACTGCCTGTTTCGGTGGCTATGGTGGCTATGGTGGCTATGCAGGGGAAGAAGAGTAGAATGAATACCAAGAAGGCTGCTGCCGAGCGGGGTGTGAAGTCGCCCGACTTTTTAAGGTCTTCCTCGATTCCTTCTTCTGTGTCGCTGCTGTATAGCACTCCGAATGTGCTCACAACAAGTTCTTTGGCGGGTATGCTGGTGAGTATGGCCACGCTCGAGCGCCAATTCTGCCCCAGTGGTGTCATTATCGGTTCAATGGCTCGTCCCATCATTCCTATGTATGAGGTTGAGTAGTTGTCGCTGCCGGGCTCTGTCCCTTCGGCGGGGCGTGGGAAGTAGCTGAGGAACCATATTATTATGGTTGCCACGAGGATGGTGGTTCCAATCTTTCTAATATATTGTTCGCATTTGTCCCACATATGGCGCAGGGTTGCACTCAGGGTGGGGAGGCGATAGGGTGGAAGCTCCATCACAAACGGTGTTTCGTCTTTCTTGAATCGTGTGCTGCGCAACAGACGTGCGGTGAGCACGGCTACTGCAATCCCAAGTATGTAGAGGGCTATGAGCACCAGTGGGGCGTGGGCGGGGAAAAATGCTCCGGCAAACAGCACCAGAACCGGGAGACGTGCGCTGCACGACATAAAGGGGGTGACCAATATTGTTATTATGCGGCTGCTGCGGCTTTCTATGGTGCGTGTCGCCATTATTGCCGGTACGTTGCAACCGAATCCCATAAGCATAGGTATAAAGGACTTGCCGTGAAGCCCCATCTTGTGCATCAGACGGTCCATAATGAAGGCTGCGCGTGCCATATAGCCCGAATCTTCCATAAGGGAGATAAACAGGTATAGTATGAGAATTTGCGGAATGAACACCGCTACGCTGCCTACGCCGCCTATAATGCCGTTTACCACAAGGTCGCGAATTATGCCTTGCGGCAGGAACTCTGATGCCTGCTCGCCGATGATGGCAAAAAGGCTCTCTATCCACTCTTGCGGGTAGGCACCCAGCTGGAATACGGTGGCAAACATTACCCACATAACAAAAATGAAAATGGGGAAGCCCAGCCAGCGGTTGGCTACAAGGCGGTCTATGCGGCGTGTCTGCTTGTTCGTGTCTTTGTTGCCTGCGGTGTATGTTTCTTGCAATGCTCCGTTTATGAATCCGTATTTTGCATCGCTTATTGCTGTTTCAACATCTATGTTAAGGTGTGTTTGAATTCTTTTTGCGGCCTTTGCTGCTGTTGCTTGCCATTGTGGCAGTGCCGGGCTGCCTTGCAGCTGATTGGCCGCCTCCTTGTCCTGTTCCAATAGTTTCAGTGCCCAGTAGCGCACGGGGAACTGATAGGGGAGGTCGTTGGCTTTGTGCAGCTCCTCGGAAAGTGGGGCAAGCTCGCTCTCTATGGTGTTGCCGTAGTTTATGTGTATGTGTCGGATGGTGCTGTTGCGCCCCTCGAAAAGTTCTATTGCAATGTCGAGGAGTTTGTCGAGCCCTTTGCCTGTTTTTGCTATTACCGGTACAACGGGTATTCCTATCATTGCCCCCAGATGCTCGTAGTTTATCTGTGCACCGCTTGCCAGCAGCTCGTCGTACATATTGAGTGCTACCACGGTGCGAAGGTTCATATCTATGAGCTCGGTGGTGAGGTATAGATTACGCTCTATGTTCGATGCAACCACGGAGTTTATGATAATGTCGGGCATTTTGTCGAACAGGTGGCGACGCACATATATCTCTTCGGGCGAGTAGGCGGCGATGGAGTAGGTGCCGGGCAGGTCGGTGATGTTTATGCGGTAGCCTTTATAGTTGAAACTGCCGGTTTTTGCATCCACGGTTACGCCGCTGTAATTGCCAACGTGCTCATTTTCTCCGGCTACGGCGTTGAATATAGAGGTCTTGCCGCTATTGGGGTTGCCCACAAGTGCGACATTTATGACATTATTCTTTTTTGTAGATACTTTGCGCTGGGTGCAGTTGCGGCAGACGCATCCGTTGCATTCTTCACAAACAGAATGGCAACTGAACGATGGTGCAGGGCCAAGCTCTTTTTTTGCCTCGTCCTCGGGCAGAACTTCTATCATATCTGCTTCGGCACAGCGCAACGACACATCGTACCCCATTATGTGGTATTTTACGGGGTCGTGCATAGGGGAGTCGAGTACCGATTTTACCTTTTCGCCACGAATGAATCCCATTTCCATTATTCTTTTGCGGAATCCTCCGTGTCCCGAAAGGCGTATAATGACGGCTGTTTCGCCGTTTTTCAGCTCCGAGAGTTTCATTTTTTATATCTGTTTCTATTTTTGCTCTGCAAAAATAGTTTACTTTTTAAATTCACGCAATAGTTATTTGTTGCAAAAGCCTGCGGTTGTTAGTTATAAATAACTAAGAAGTTGTTTGAAATTCTTATAAATATACCAAAGCTGAATAGAGTGTTGTTCCGGCGAAATAAATTTTAAACAGTTTCTAATATGTTCCTGTTTTTTTTGATTTTTCTGCGGAAATAGATAGATGTTGTTATGATTTTTGTGCAAAATCATATTTTTAGTGATTGTGGGCCTTGGTGTATGGTACTATTTTTGCATCGAGAATAAACCATAGAAAATAAATTGTATTATCCTATCTTTTCTGCTTTTGTGTAACGGTAGCGTTACCATAGTGCAACAAGAGGGTGACCCAAAAGTAAAAATGGGTTGCCCTCTTAGTTTTTCTTCATATATGTCCATTCATACCATCTATAAATAAAAATATAGCTATTCCTTTGATAAACATTGGAATAGCTATTGTTTGTTTGGAAAATGTTTA
>JAFUOP010000032.1 GCA_017481875.1 Bacteroidaceae bacterium | reverse complement strand
CCCATTGGTGCAAAAGAGACATATCAAACAACCGACTATTGGAAAGAGTTTGCCAATATCGTGGAAATGGATTTCACCGGCATCACCGAAATTTCACCCGACGCCACCGATGGCTTTGGCAATGGTGCGATATATGACCTTTATGGCCGCCCCGTAAACGAACCTGCCAAGGGTGGTATTTATATTATTGGTGGTAAAAAGGTGGTGTGGTAGGCAATGCAAAACGCCCGACACTGAAAAAACAGACGTGCCGCTTTTCACAAAGCAGCACGTCCAACATTTACTAAACAACTAAGAAAAAACTATACTATCATAACTGATATTATACATATTGGGTAAGACCACAAACAGCGTATTTGTTCACTGCAAATATATTTTGCTTTTTTAAAGCAACAAAACAAAAAAAAAGATATATAGCGAATTTGGGAAAACATTCAATGACACCCCGTTTTTTTACAACTAAAAAAGCGCGATTTTGGCACAAAAAGCAAGCGTAACCAAAAAAATTATGCAAACGGGTTAAAAACAAAAGCTGCTTTTTTGTTCCACAACAAGTGCAGCCGAATTTTAAAATCAATTCCGCTTTTATTAACTATCAGGCATCTACTCACCGTAGAGAAAATACCACCAGTAGGTATTGCCATATTCAGCCTGTAATTGTGCAGAAAACACCGATGCCTTTCCTTTGTGCTTGACCGCCTCTATCATCGACTTTAAAGAAGCAGACATATCATCTGCATTAAATGCAAGAGAATACTCGGGGACTATATAAGAATATAGAACGAGAGCTTCTTTATAGTGTTTTGGAAGTTCATCGCTCACATTGTAGAATTCATAAACCTTGTCGGCAAAATCTACTATTCGACGTTCCAAGAGCAACGACGACAGATAATACTCCTGTGCAACAATGCTCACGCTATCGCCACCGACGGCACGGGCAAGAAAATCGGTTACACTCTCACCGACGGCACGTGACAAGCCGATATGTGAGTAGATACTATCCGGTACAACAGGCATAGTGCGCACTGCTGTAGGCAACAAGCCATCGGCACCATAATATTGCGGATATTCAAAAAGACGTTCACCAAGTTCTCCTTTTAATGAAAGCAGAAAGGCGCGTTGAGCAGTGATTTGTTGCGATGCCAAAGGAGAGTGTGCCCCCACAGCAAGCGCAGCATCGGCATCACCTTTGCAGTAATACTTATACTGAACAGCCTCGCGCATAAAATTCTTATCGCCGCCCGACAGGTACCCTATCGACAGGAATGTCAAAGTGAGCAGAACAAGGTTGCGCCACACTATGCGATTGGCAACCATTGTAGGGTTCTTTATTTTCTTAAAAAGTATGCGGGCAAGGAGAAAGGAGAGGAAAAGATAAAATGCAATTCCTATTACAAATATCCAGGCCCATTCAACCAACGAGCCATTACCGACGAATATTGTTCTTTCAATATCTGTGAGGAATGCCAACAAGAGCGCAGAAGGCAAAAAAGCCATTGCGGTCCATTCACGTTGGAACTTGGCAAAGCGGTTCAACCACAATGCCAAGCCCACGAGAATAGCTGTTACAACACCGGAGAGCACATAGCCGTTGTATTGCAATTTACCTGTAGCAACACTGTTGTACACCATTTCAATGAGCGGCGACTTGTATATTGCTATAAATGTGAAACTAAAAATTGCAAAGCAGGCAGTACAGAAAGCTGTAATAAAGTTCTGCAAGCGTCTCTCCCCGGAGTTTCTCATAATTACTCTTTATTCTTTTTTAGCACAAGCGCAGTGCGAGCAGGCAGATAGAGCATCAACCAACCCTTTTTGCGACGCGCGTGCAGTTTGTCATATTGTGTAAAGTGAGTTTGAGTTTCATCAACAAGTGCGTTACCACCGAAACGAGTAGAATCGGTATTAAGCACAATTGAGTACGAGCCCTCGGGCACAAGTAAACCGTAATCGGTGAAAGAGCGTGTGGGGCTGAAGTTAAAGACGAAAATCAAATCCTTGCGCGAGAATGCGAGCACCTGGTCGCCATCGTTGTGCCATATCTCTTGCACAGGACGGTTCTGGAAATTACGCACACTGCCTATGAGCTTCATCATCTCCTCGTCGAACTTGCCAAGCAGAGTGTAATTGTAATTTGGGTTGTCCACCAAGCTCCACTGACGACGTGCATACTTGTGGCTCCAGCCATTACCCTCGCGTGGGAAGTCTATCCACTCGGGGTGGCCGAACTCATTACCCATAAAATTCAAATAACCACCGTTTATAGTAGATAGAGTCATCAAGCGAATCATCTTGTGCAGAGCTATACCACGTGTAACGGTGCCTGTTTCATCGCCACGGTTGAAGTGCCAATACATATCGGAGTCAATAAGACGGAAGATAATGGTTTTATCGCCCACCAACGCCTGGTCGTGGCTCTCGGCATATGATATTGTCTGCTCGTCTTTGCGACGGTTTGTGAGTTCCCAATAGATTTCAGAAGGTTTCCAATCCTCGTCGCGGCGTTCCTTGATAATCTTAATCCAGAAATCGGGGATATTCATAGCCATACGATAGTCGAAGCCATAGCCACCATCTTCAATGGGAGCTGCAAGACCGGGCATACCCGAAACCTCCTCGGCAATGGTGATAGCCTTGGGATTAACCTCGTGGATAAGCCTGTTGGCAAGTGTAAGATAGCAGATTGCATCACCGTCCTGGTGGCCGTTAAAATAGTCGGCATAGCTGCAGAACGCCTCACCCAAGCCGTGGCTGTAATAAATCATAGATGTTACACCATCGAAGCGGAAACCGTCGAACTTAAACTCTTCGAGCCAATATTTGCAGTTTGAGAGCAAGAAATGAACAACCTCGTTCTTGCCATAATTGAAGCAGAGCGAATCCCAAGCGTTGTGCACACGCCTGTCGCCACCGTGAAAATACTGTGCAGGGTCGCCATCGAGCAATCCAAGGCCCTCCAGCTCATTCTTCACTGCGTGTGAGTGAACCAAATCCATGATAACGGCAATACCCATTCCGTGAGCAGCATCTATAAGTTCCTTCAACTCCTCAGGAGTACCAAAACGCGAAGAGGCAGCAAAGAAATTAGATACGTGGTAGCCGAAACTTCCATAATAGGGGTGCTCCTGAATAGCCATTATCTGTATGCAGTTGTAGCCGTCGGCTGCAACGCGAGGCAGAACATTCTCCTTAAACTCGCGGTAAGTGCCCACTTTTTCCTCTTCTTGGGCCATTCCGATGTGGCACTCATAAATGAGCAATGGAGTGCGTTTGGGAGTAAATTTCTTATTCTTGAAAACATACTCCTCCTCGGGAGCCCACACCTGTGCGCTAAAGATTTTTGTAGCATCGTCTTGAACAACGCGACGAACCCAAGCAGGAATACGCTCACCACAACCACCGTTCCAATAGACCTTCATCTTGTAATGCTGACCGTGTTGCAATGCTTTTTTGGGCAAGCGACGTTCCCACACACCACCGGCAAGCTGTTTCAACTCATACTCGGGCAACTCCTCCCAATTAGAAAAATCGCCAATGAGCACAATTCTGGTTGCATTGGGAGCCCACTCCCTAAACACCCAGCCTGTTGCAGTCTTGTGCAAGCCAAAGTATAGATAACCCGAAGCAAAACTCGACAATGTCTGTCGGCCGTTCTTTGTAAGTTCTCTCTCCCTCTTGAGAAAATAACGATAGCGTGCATCGATATCGAGGTTAAAGGGAGCCAAATAACCATCGCGTTCAACAAGTTTCAGCATAGTTAGTTATAATTTTAGGTTAGTATTGTCTTATGAATAGTATCCGGGGATATTTTATATTGCTACTTTCACGATAATCTTTTTCTCAGGCACCGGGGTTACTGCCGGAGCGTGCCCATCTTGTGGGAAGAAAATTGTAAACATAGAGTTTTTAACCTCGAAATAGCTTGCTGCAAGCATTCCTACAGGGTAAAGAGCCACATCATCGGCAGCACTATAATCGGCTGCAGGCAATTGTTCCAGGGGAGTGTAGCCCATAACCTCATCTCCCGAAATAGGTATTTGAATATCTATATACTTACGATGCACCTCAAGAGGAACCTCCTCCTTGCCACGAGGCTTTGCCTCCATTACATTGGCAAAAATTTCATCGCCACAAATCTCATTACGACCAAAAGGCAGATTCTGAAGGTCGCTATTCAAAATAAAATCAATAGCTTTTTTAAAATTGGGGTGCAATCCCTCGTAGTTTTTCAGGTTTTTAATTGAATCGAGAATCATTGTATATATTTTATTTTGTGTTATTTATTACTTATTGTTCCCATATTGTAGGTACACTCTCTGATTATCTTACCCAGAGCATCTTTTACAATAAATTTTCCATCGCGTTGCCCCTCTTCAAATGTTCCTTCGTAACGAGTACCATCGACATCAACGGCAACTCCGTGCCCGTGCTCCTCTCCATTGAGAAAGCCACCCTTATATTTTTTCCCATTTGCAAGGCGCAATATCCCTTCACCATTCATCATATCATCAGCCCAATCTCCTTCATACACATCACCATTGGCCCACGTATATTTTCCTTTGCCCGAGCGTTGATTATCGGCCCAGTTGCCGTCGTAAACCGCACCGTTCGTGTAACGCATTTTACCATAGCCATTGCGACTGCCTGCAGAGAATTCCCCTTCGTATCGCGTGCCATCGGCTGCAGTATATACACCCTTGCCATTCCATTTATCACCGGCATAATCACCAATATATTTGCTACTGTCGGCAAAAAGATACTCACCCTTGCCGTGGCGCATATTATTTACCCAAGCACCGGAATAGACATCACCGTTCGAGTAGAAGAATTTACCATCGCCGTGGCACAAACCGTTTTTCCATTCGCCGACATACTTGCTATTATTATTCCACACAAAAGTGCCCATTCCGTTATATTTATCGGCTTGCCATTCGCCACTGTAAGAAGCACCATTTACAAAAAAATAACTGCCGGTGCCGGAGCGTTTATCCTCGCTCCACGAACCAACATAAACATCACCGCCCGGGTACTCCATTTTACCATAGCCGTGCATATAATCGACTTCCCAAAAGCCATCGTACAGCCTACCGTCGTTGAAATAATACACGCCCTTACCGTGCTGACGATCGTTTAAAAAAGCTCCTTCGTAGCGTTCACCGTCTCTGTAAGTATATATACCCAAGCCTTGGCGTGTTCCACGTGAGAAGCAACCTTCGTAGCAATCTCCATTGGGATATACAGCCCGGCCATAGCCGTTGGGTTTCTTTCCTTTCAGCTGGCCTTCGTACTTTACACCACCTTTGAGAGTAACACTTTTAACATCGGTGGCATTTTTTATTTTGGCAGTAATTTCTTCTTGAAGTGTAGAATTCTTCTTGATATTTTCAGCAGAAACTGCAAGCGCAGCATTATCTGCCGTAACCTGTGCAAAAGAGGCTGCACAAATGTGAATTAGAAGCAGAGTTATGAATATATTTAATTTCATATAAGCAATCTTTTAAAAACGGCTAAAACACAGCCGTAAATTGCGCACAACAAACATACGCACACACCCGCACCTATTGCGGTTTACCGCAAATATAGTAATAATGTGGATAAAACAATAAAAAAAGGAGTAATATTTTGAGAAGCAGTTTAAATTTATCTCCAACTGCTTCACTCACCGCACAACAGGCAAAGAAGCTCGCATTGCTTCCGCTTGTACGATATTATAAATTTTATAGGACTATTAAAAGAGTATTTCTATCACGCACCTACTATAATTTCGGACATATTCTCGCGTAGCAGATATTTCTGTGCCACACTCTGCAATTTCAAAGGTGTAACCTTCTTTATGGTATCTATATAATGGTTAATGCTTTCAAATGAATCTCCCGACAACCAGGCATTCACAAAAACTTCGGTTTTTGCAATAACCCCCTCAAATTCCCGGCACAACTCGCCCATTATATAATTTTGCACTAGCTTTACCTCCTCGGCAGGTATCTCCTCTGTACGCAAGCGTTCTATCTCTTTATACAGTTCTGCCAAAAGAGGCTCAACATACTCATTGGCAGCTTGTGAGCTAACCACAAAGGCATTTTTCTTGCCATATGCATCTATCTCAGATATTATATCGTATGTATATCCATTCTCCTCGCGTATGTTACTCATCAAGCGACTGCCAAAATAGCCACCAAGCAAAACATTTAGAAAGCGAAGATTAAAAAAGTCGGAATGAGAGGAGGGCAATGTAAATGCACCCACTTTAATGGCACTCTGCAAGGTATTCTCCATCTTCACCCTGCAAAGACCGGGTTGCGACATTGGAGGGGGAACATCAATTGCAACGTCGGCAGCAGCACCCCACTCTTCTTTTCCAAAGGAGTTGGTTATCGCCTCAATTACAGCAGCATCATTTGTACCTGTGAGAAAGAGTGTACAATTGCGATGCGAATAGACCTCATTGAAATATTGCAACAGGTCCTCGCGAGTAATGGCATCATAGTCTTCGGCTTCCACAGGCCGGCCCAAAGAATGAGATTCCCCCCAAAGAGCACGTTCAAAGCAGCGTTGCGCCACCACTTCAACTTTCCGGCTATTGATAAGAAAATGCGATTTGTTATTGCGTCGCACAACCTCGAGATTCTCTTGCGGAAAAAGCGGGTGCTTTACAAAATCCTCGACCACCGGCAGCAAAGGGGAGAAATGCTTGGCCAATACATATAAAATTATATGATTGCACTCCTGCGAAGAATATATATCAACCCACGCACCGTAATAGTCGAGTTTAGAAGAAATTTCTGCACCGGAAAAGGCTTTACTGCCCTCGCGCAACATTCTATTGGTAAAAAGAGCCTGCAAAGGTTTATGCTGCACAGAGTAGCCACCTTTAAAAAGAATATCAAGCCTCACCACTCCTTTATCCTCCCCTTGCAACTGATGCACACACACGCCATTGGGCAACACCCGCGTAACAGGCAGTGCCAAATGCGATAATTCCATAGGTTGAATTTTAGGAGGTTGCGGTAGCATTTTATCAATCGTTCCAAGCAAAACCTATTGAAGCTGCAAACTCTTTTGCACGCTCCAAATCTTCGGGAGTATCAATGCCAATAGTTTCTATATCGGTAATACCCACCTTTATTCTGTACCCGTTTTCCAACCAACGGAGTTGCTCAAGAGACTCAGCCTTTTCCAAGGGCGATTGGGGGAGAGTTGTTATTTTTTCAAGAACATTCGCACGATAAGCATATATTCCTAAATGCTTGTAAAACACGTGCTTATCGAGCCAATCGCACTTATCCACGCCACGCAGATAAGGAATTACAGAACGGCTGAAATATAGAGCGAACCCATCTTCATTAAAAACCACCTTTGGTGAGTTGGGGCACTCCAAACGCTCCAGACCATCGGCTTTCTCAAAAGGCTTCACAAGTGTTGCAATGTCTGTATCTGCATTATCAAAGCAGGCCATTAATGCCTTCACCTGTTTCTGACGAATAAAAGGTTCATCGCCCTGAATGTTTACAATAACATCACAATCGAGAGCAAGACGTCTATAGGCATCTAAGCAACGTTCTGTGCCATTTTTGCACTCCTCAGATGTCATAACCACATTGCCGCCAAAGCCCTCCACACACTCTTTTATGCGCTCATCGTCTGTTGCCACATAGAGCTCGTCAAAACAACTTTTTACCTGTTCATATACACGCTGGATAACAGTTTTACCACCCAATTGCGCCAAAGGCTTGCCGGGGAAGCGTGTAGAGGCATATCTTGCCGGAATAATTCCTACAAATTTCATATCTGTTATTTATTGAAAAAAATCATCAAATCCACCCATTTTAACCTCTTCTTCCTCGTCCTGTGGAACCAAAAGTTTGTTAGCACAGGGGTCGAAATCGTGAGGAATATCAAAAGTATCTTTTTGCGAATAAGGCAAAGAGCTATCGGCATATACCTTATTCATATATATACCCCAAATAGGAAGAGCCATAGAGGCACCCTGCCCATCGCTCATTCTGTCAAAGTGGATATCACGGTCCTCACCACCAACCCAACAACCGGTAACAAGATTAGGAGTAAAGCCCATGAACCAGCCATCGGAATTGTTTTGGGTAGTACCCGTTTTTCCACCCATATCGGCAGTAATTTTATATATTCGTCTTATGCGCCCACCGGTACCTTCGTTTATAACGGCACGCAGCATCTCTATCATTTTATATGAGCTTTCTTCGCTGATAACTTCATTCTTTTGTGCAGAGAAAGTAGCTACTGTATTACCTTGGTTATCCTCTATGCGCGTAACATAAAGTGGCAAAGTGCGTATTCCCTTGCCAACAAAAGCTGTGTATGCACTCACCATCTCACTCACCGACGCATCGCACACTCCCAAGCAAAGCGAGGGAGTAGCCTCAATCTCTTTATTACGAAGGCCAAACTGGTGAACAAGTTTTTTAAGAGTGTAAGGGTTCAGCTTGCTCATTAGATAGGCCGAAATCCAATTGTTTGAATTGGCCAAGCCCCAACGCAATGTTACAATTTCACCATAACGAGTTTTTGACGTATTCTTGGGACTCCACAATTTCCCATCTTCGGTAATTAACGTCTGTTCAATATTGCGTGTCTCGTCGCAAGGAGAAAAGCCGTTCTCCATAGCCAGAGAATAGAGGAATGGTTTAATGGTAGAGCCCACCTGACGACGCCCCACATTGGCCATATCATATTTGAAATAATAAAAATTGGGGCCACCTACGTATGCCTTAACAGCACCGGAATGAGGGTCCATTGAAAAGACACCTGTGCGCAAAAAATATTTATAATAGCGCAAAGAGTCAAGCGGTGTCATAATAGTGTCTTTCATACCTTGGTATGTAAACACGCTCATATCTTCGGGAGTGTTGAAAGCAGTCTCAATCTCGGCCTCGCTGGCACCACTCTTTTTCATTGTAATATAACGGTCGCTCTGGCGCATTGCACGACGCATGATTTTTTTTACATCGTCGTCGCTTAGTTTCTCGGTAAAAGGTGCCGTCTTTTGTTTTTTCTTCGATTCAAAGAAACGCTTTTGCAAATAATCGGCAACGTGCTCTTGCACAGCCTCTTCCATATACGTCTGCATACGCGAATCTATGGTTGTATATATCTTCAAGCCATCGGTATATACATTGTAATTGCTGCCATCGGCTTTAGTATTTTTGTTACACCAGCCAAAGAGCGGGTTTGTTTCCCAGTCGATGGAATCTTCATAGAACTGTTGCATCTGCCAGCCACGATAGTTCTTTTTAACAGGCTTTTTTGCAGTCATTACACCACGCAGATACTGGCGGAAATAGGTGGCAATACCCGCCTTGTGGTCGGCAGAGTGGAAATCGAGCTTCATCTCTGTTTCTTTAAGCTCGTTAAACTGTTCTTCGGTTATGTATCCTGCTTTCATCATCTGCCCAAGCACCACATTGCGGCGGTCGCGTGTCAATTCAGGGCGACGGCGAGGATTATACAACGAAGAGTTTTTGCACATTCCCACAAGCATGGCGGCCTCTTGAATATTCAGTTGGGCGGGCAACTTACCAAAATAGACATTGGCAGCACTCTTTATGCCCACAGCGTTGTAACCAAAATCGTATTTATTGAGGTACATCGTAATTATTTCCTCCTTTGTGTAGTGGCGTTCCAGCTGCACTGCAATAACCCACTCAATAGGTTTTTGGTACAAACGCTCCATTTTATTGCCCGAAACTTCGGAATAGAGCAATTTAGCAAGTTGCTGCGTGATGGTGCTACCGCCACCCGCATTCTTTTGCATAAGAATACCACTCTTCACAATTGCACGTAACAACGACTTTGCATCAATGCCCGAGTGGTCGGCAAAACGCACGTCTTCTGTCGCTATCAACGCTTTTATGAGATTGGGTGATATATCTTTGTAATCGACAAACACTCTGTTTTCCTTGCTGTACGACCAAGTGCCCAAAGTCTTTCCGTCGGCCGAAATAATCTGTGAAGCGAATTTATATGTAGGATTTTGCAACTCGTTTATATCGGGCAAATAACCTATCCAGCCTCTTGAAATAGCAAAAAACAGACCCGCAATAAGCAATATCACAGCAAACATTGAGGCCCATAGAAAAACAAGTATCTTTTTCAACATAGTAGTCGCGTGTTACATTTCTGCGCACAAGGCCGGTTAAACCACATACCCTGCACTATACAAAATAGATTACAAAAATACAACAAATATTTGAAATAAAAGCAATGATTGCACAATTTAGCACAAGCCGCGATTTTTTAAAATAAATATTGGATTTTAATATTTGTTTTACAAACAAATTACTTACCTTTACAAAAAGAATACCGGCAGTACAACAAGAACAAGCCTATATGAATTGGCGGTAGCGTAAAGCCTTTTTAATAAACAAAAACGTAGTATAATATGGCGATGAAAAACAATAGTTTGGTATCAATTAACGATCTCTCGCGCGAAAAGATTCTATCACTCCTGGAGATAGCAAGCAAATTCGAAGAGAACCCCAATCGCGACCTTTTGGCCGGCAAGGTAATAGGCTCTCTCTTTTTTGAGCCCTCGACACGCACGCGCTTGAGTTTTGAAACAGCTGCAATGCGTTTAGGCGCAAGAGTCATAGGTTTCAGCGACGCAGCAACGAGCTCGGCCACTAAAGGAGAAACACTTAAAGACACCATTATGATGGTATCAAGCTATGCCGATGCCATAGTAATGCGCCACCGTTTAGAAGGAGCTGCACGCTATGCAAGCGAGGTATCGCCCTGCCCCATTATAAATGCGGGCGATGGAGCCAACCAACACCCTTCACAAACAATGCTCGACCTCTATTCCATAAAAAAGACACAGGGCACATTGGAGAACCTGCACATTCACCTTGTGGGCGACTTGAAATTCGGCCGCACCGTGCACTCGCTATTGCACGCAATGCGCCACTTCAACCCCACATTCCATTTTATATCACCCGAAGAGTTGCATATGCCCGAGGAATATCGCGAATTTTGTCGCAAGAACAACATCTCTTTTACCGAGACAACCGAGTTTAATGAAGAGGTTATCGCAAGTGCCGACATCATATATATGACACGAGTGCAACGCGAGCGTTTCAGCGACCTTATGGAGTATGAAAAAGTTAAGAACTGCTACCGACTGACCAATGCTATGCTCGAGGGCAGCAAGCCCAACTTGCGCATTCTGCACCCTCTGCCTCGTGTAAACGAAATTGCACACGACGTCGATGACAACCCCAAAGCATACTATTTCCAACAGGCACAAAACGGCCTTTATGTACGTGAAGCATTAATATGCGATGTATTAAACATTGAAATCTAAGAAGCTGTTTAAAATTTATTTCGTAATTCACTTTATTCAGCTTTGATATATTTTATAAGAAATTTAAACAGTTTCCAATCACTATGAACAACGAAAAACCAGCACTGCAAGTATCGGCATTGTGCAACGGCACCGTAATAGACCATATCCCTGCAGATAAACTGTTTGCAGTAGTAAACCTGCTCAATATTCCACAAATGAGCAACAATATAACAATAGGCAACAACCTCGAAAGCAAGAAACTCGGCAAAAAAGGACTCATAAAAGTAGCAGACGTATTCTTTACCGACGACGAGGTAAACCGCATATCTCTTGTTGCTCCCAAAGTAATTTTGAACACTATACGCAATTATAAGGTTGTAGAAAAGAGAGAGGTGAAAATGCCGGCAGAGCTGCACAACATTGTAAAATGTGCCAACCCGGCCTGCATAACCAACAACGAGCCTATGGCAACCCATTTCTATGTTACCGACCCCGACACCGGTATCATTAAATGCCGTTATTGCGAAAAGGAGATTAACGTGAGCAACGTTGAACTGCTATAAAACAAATACAACACATGAAGATAGATTGGAAACCGGGCACAATGATATACCCGCTGCCGGCAGTAATTGTCAGTTGCGGCAATTCACCCGAAAACTACAATATACTAACCGTCTCGTGGGTGGGTACAGTGTGTACAAACCCTGCAATGTGCTACATATCGGTGCGCCCCGAGCGACATTCATACCCCATTATAAAAGAGACCGGGGAATTTGTAATAAACCTCACTACTGCAGAAATTGCACGTGCTACCGACTGGTGCGGAGTACGCTCGGGCAAAGATTACAACAAAGCAAAAGAGAGCGGGCTCACCTATGGTCCGGCAAAAAAGGTTAAAGCACCTATTATCATAGAATCACCGTTAAGCATAGAGTGCAAAGTAAAAAACATTATACCCTTAGGCACACACGATATGTTCCTTGCCGAGGTTGTAAACGTGCAAGCCGATGACAAATATCTTAACCCGGAAACAGGCGAATGGGACCTATCTGCGGCCGACCCACTTGTTTATGCACACGGCAAATACTTTCACCTTGGTGAATTCATTGGACGTTTCGGGTGGAGCGTAAAAAAGAAATGATAAAATGAAAAAAGGCATACTCATTACTGCAATTCTGTTGCTTTGCACTGTTGCAACAATAGCACAAAGCAGCAAAGGAAACAACATAAAGCTGAACTTTGGAATAAAAGCCGGCTTCCAAGCTGTTACATACAACCACACAGAATTCAGTATCGAAGGGTATAAATTCAACGACAACACCATTCAAAGTAACAAAATAAGTTACACCATAAACCCGTTTCTGCGCATTTCAAAAAGCAATTTTTACCTGCAAACAGAAGCAGCATTCGGCATCACGCGACACAATTATGATTTTCACGAAACAGATGTTGATGGCAAGGAAACAGACATCACAGCAGAATATAACCTCACAACATACTGCTTCCAGATACCTATGCTCATTGGTTACAATTTTATAAACTACAACGACTATGGTATGAGCATATTCACAGGCCCAAGGGCTAAATTTATCTTCACATCACTCAGTAACCAAAAATTTTCACATTTCAAGCACGAAGAGTTAATAGAGGAACTCGACAAGATGCAATATTACTGGGAATTTGGATTGGGCGTTAGAATATATAACGTTTTTCTTGATATAACATACGACTGGGGGTTATCTACAAGCAAAACAAACATTATAAACAAAGAAACCGGTTCTTTATATACGAGCAAGAGGAACAACAGCATTCTCAGTTTCTCTGCGGGCTTCATTTTTTAACACACCACACGCATTATGCTTGGTACTATAGTAAACACAATAACCATTGTTACAGGAACAATAATTGGGCACATTGCAAAAAAGGGAATTAAGGAGAAGTACCAGCAGGTACTTTTTAATGCAATGGGGCTGGCAGCCGTTGCACTCGGCTTCAATGCCGTGAGCAACAACCTCCCTAAAAGCCAATATCCGGTACTTTTTATCATAAGCCTTGCAATTGGCGGGTTGGTAGGCACAATTTCCAACCTTGACGGGCGTTTCAAGAAACTAAGTTCACGCATAGGAACATCAAACCTTGCACAAGGGCTATCAACAGGAATATTACTCTACTGCATAGGCACGCTTTCTATTGTAGGCCCTGTAATGAGTGCACTCTACGGCGACAACACATACCTTTTCACCAATGCG
The DNA here is from genome assembly GCA_017481875.1 of Bacteroidaceae bacterium. Classification (GTDB taxonomy): domain Bacteria; phylum Bacteroidota; class Bacteroidia; order Bacteroidales; family Bacteroidaceae; genus HGM04593. Next base: position 17,146 of record JAFUOP010000032.1, on the reverse strand, counting down.
ACACTAGACCTTGTAACATCGGCAGTACTTGCCACCACATACGGCATTGGTATGTTGTGGGCAGCTCCTGTACTTTTTCTGTGGCAAGGTGCAATATACCTGCTCACAGTATTGGCAGGCAATATTATCCCCGACTTGCTCGTAACAGAGATATCCATTGTGGGAGGTGTGCTCATTGCGGCATCGGGGCTCAGCATATTAGGTATTAAGGACTGCAAAACAATAAATATGTTACCGGCACTGGCTGTACCCGTGCTGTTTTTCCTCCTTAAAGACTTGTTCTGATTATCACCAATAACATTATACATATAAAGTGAGGAGAGCACAGCTCTCCTCACTTTATATGTATATGAATACCTTTATTATTAATAAGCAAACAAAGGATATTCTGCCATTACCTCATTAACCTTGCGACGAACAGCAGCAATTACCTTCTCATCTTCAGGGGCGTTCAAAACGGTCTCAATCATCTCTGCAATGAAAGGCATCATATCCTCCTTCACGCCACGAGTGGTGATAGCAGGAGTACCCAAACGAATACCCGAAGTCTGGAACGCGCTGCGCGAATCAAAGGGAACCATATTCTTATTGGCAGTAATATCAGCCGAAACAAGGGCCTTCTCAGCAACCTTTCCTGTGAGTTCAGGGTACTTACCACGTAAATCAACAAGCATTGAGTGGTTGTCGGTACCACCGGAAACAATACCAAAGCCACGGTCGATGAGTTCCTGCGCAAGAGTAGCCGCGTTCAACTGCACCTGTGCCTGATACTCTTTAAATTCCGGTTGCAAAGCCTCGCCAAAAGCAACAGCCTTAGCTGCAATTACGTGCTCCAACGGGCCGCCTTGAATACCGGGGAACACTGCAGAGTCGAGCAACTGCGACATCATCTTCACCTCACCCTTCGGAGTTGTTTTTCCCCAAGGATTGGGGAAATCTTTACCCAAGATAATTACACCGCCACGAGGACCGCGCAAAGTTTTATGTGTTGTAGATGTAACAACATGAGCATACTTCACAGGGTTGTCGAGCAGGCCGGCAGCTATAAGACCTGCAGGGTGAGCCATATCGACCATAAGTATTGCACCCACTTTATCTGCAATCTCACGCATACGCTTGTAGTCCCACTCGCGTGAATAGGCAGAGCCACCACCAATAATCATTTTAGGACGTTCACGCAAGGCTACCTCTTCCATTTGGTCATAATCCACACGACCTGTTTCGGGGTTCAGGTTATATTCACAAGGAGTGTATATAAGGCCCGATGTATTTACAGCCGAGCCGTGTGAAAGGTGGCCACCGTGAGCCAGATTCAAGCCCATGAATTTATCTCCGGGATTAAGCACTGCCAAGAACACTGCAGCATTGGCTTGCGCACCTGAGTGAGGCTGCACATTCACCCACTCTGCACCAAACAACTCTTTCAGGCGTTCACGTGCAATATCCTCTACAATATCAACAACCTCGCAACCACCATAATATCGTTTCCCGGGGTAACCCTCGGCATATTTATTTGTCAAACAAGAACCCATCGCCTGCATCACTTCGTTACTCACAAAGTTCTCCGATGCAATAAGCTCAATACCTTTGAGCTGGCGACGCTGTTCCATTTCAATCAACTGAAAAATCTTACTGTCGCGTTTCATAATAATATAATAATGTATTGTTTATACTCGAATTTCTAAAAAACGGTTGCGAAGATAACTATTTATCGGCTAATAATTGCGATTATTAAGAAAATATTATCAACAGACAGTGAAATTAACGACAGCGTAAAAGAAACAAACAGAGTAGAATAACGGTTTCAACAGAGATAATTACAAAAAAGACAGGAGGCCGACTAAAATTCAGCAGCCTCCTTTGGTAAAAGATGAATAGATTCACTTTTACTCACCTTCCACAACATTTTTATCACCTTAAATTAAAACGGAACATCATTATTGGGCAAAGGTACACCGCCTATAAAATCGACAGGCGTGCCGGCACTCTGCTGCATATAATCGGGTACCTCGGGAGTGGTTTCGGGCACAAAATTGGCATTCATTCTGGAACCGCGCACCACAGGAATATCCGAAGCAATGAGGTTACCCAGCGACTCATCGTCCATGTTCATAAAACGGGCATATTCCTTGCGGAATGTCAGGCGCACATCGCCCGTGGCACCGTTACGATGCTTTGCAATGATAATTTCGGCCTTGTTGCGCCAGTCGAAATCGCCGTCTTTGTATATATGGAAATACTCGGGGCGGTTTACAAAAAGTACAATATCGGCATCTTGCTCAATAGCTCCCGACTCACGAAGGTCGCTCAACTGCGGGCGTTTACCCTCTACGCCCTCACGGCCTTCAAGGTTACGGTTCAGCTGGCTGAGTGCCATTATGGGAATATTAAGTTCTTTGGCAAGGCCTTTGAGCGAGCGTGAGATTGTACTGATTTCTTCCTGACGGCTACCCTTTCCCACATTGGCGGTCATCAACTGCAGGTAGTCTATAAAGAGCATCTTCACACCATGCTCACGCACCATACGACGTGCCTTTGTACGCAGCTCAAACACCGACAACTGCGGAGTGTCATCTACATAAATGGGGGCATTTTCAAGGGCCACGATTTTGCTGTCGAGCTGGCCCCACTCATATTTTTCGAGGCGGCCGCTTTTTATTTTATCACCCGAAATCTGGCACACGTTACAGATGAGGCGGTTCACCAGCTGCACGTTACCCATCTCAAGCGAGAACATACCCACGGGAATTCCCTGATCGACAGCCATATTACGCACCAAGGAGAGAGCAAACGCTGTTTTTCCCATCGCAGGACGGGCGGCAAGGATTATAAGGTCGGTGTTCTGCCAACCCGATGTTATTTTGTCGAGGTCGGTGAAACCTGTACTCAAACCGCTGATACCGCTTGTGTTCTGCGACGCCTTTTGAATGGCCGCATAAGCATCTTTGAGCACACCACTCACGGGAGTGAAATCGCGTTTCATATTATGGCGCGATATTTCAAACAACTCGCTTTCGGCCTGCTGCATAAGCTCCTCCACATCTTGTGTTTCGTCAAAGGCCTGCACCTGTGTCTTGCTGGTGAACTTTATGAGGTCGCGCGCGAGTTTCTTTTGCGCAATGATATTGGCGTGATACTCAATATTAACCGACGACACCACCCTGCTGGTGAGCTGTGCAATATACACGGGGCCGCCAACATCTTCAAGGTCGCCCTTGCTGCGCAGATATTCGGTTACGGTGAGGATATCTATGGGGCGGTCGTTGAGGTCCATCTCCTGAATAGCTTTAAACAGGAGGTGGTTGCGCTTGTCGTAGAACGATTCGGGCTTCAGAATATCGCCCAAGCGGCCTATGGCATCGCTGTCAATCATAAGCGCACCAAGCACGGCCTCTTCCAGCTCCAATGCCTGCGGTTGCACGTGCCCATACTCGCTAAGTGTGGGGGTTGCCGCCTGGCGGTTGCGTGTTTTTCTCTTCGGTGTATTTATATCTTCCATACTCTTTTTGCAAAATCGGTTGCGAAGATAAACTCTTTTGCCTTCATTTGCAAAGTTTTTCTCTTGCGGCTTTTCAACAGGCGCGGGGTATTTATTAACCGATTGAGGGGCTGCCTGCAGCCCCTCAATCGGTTAATAAATCACTCTTTCGCCAAAATATCCGACGGGTTGAGCCTCATCACCATACGTATCTGGCTAAAGACGAGCAGGAAGACCACCACAGCGGTAATGCATATGGAGGCTGCCACAAACAACCACGAGGACAAGACGAATGAATAACCGCTCCCGATAATAAAATCATTCAAAAATATGGTAAAGAGAATAACCACCGGTGTACTTATGATGCTTGCCACCACAACAAGCCACAGATAGAGCCGCCCGAACAACAAGGCTATGTCGCGACGCTTGGCACCGTTCACCTTGCGCACCGCCACCTCTTTCAGTCGTGAACGCGTGTCCAGTGCCACAGCACTCCATATTCCCATAAAGCAGACCACAAAACAGATGCACGAGAGCAGCCACGCACCTTGCTGCATACTGTCAAAGAGAATAACACTCTTACCCTCCTCGTCGCGCAGATTCTTCACCGGCAATTCCAGCAGTTTGGGGTTCATACGCTCTATTGTATTCTGCAGGTCGATAAACACATCGGCATACGCCCCTTCATCGGGCTGCACAATGTACCTGTTGGTTCTGGCTGATGAACTTATGATTATCGCCTGATTCTTTTCCGAATAATAGGGCTTGGAGGGGAATGTTCCTCCAATGGGAAAGCCATTGCCAAGCTGTTTTCCCCAGCCATAGTAGCTCACATTCAACGAAGCCTTGCGGGTAACACCCTCCTCATCAAATATCTTATAGAGGCTGTCGGAAAGAAGTACGCACTCCCCGCGCTGTTCGGGGGGCAACTGCCAACGAACCGGAATATTCCAGAAATCGAGGAACGCGGTATCACATAGCGTGGTTACATTCAAATATCCGTGCCTCATACGTTCTTTAACCGAGGGGTTGTTTTGAATCTCGTCGAAAGTAACAGTATACAACCCGTAACTGCAATACCACTTTATGTTCTCGGCATCGTGTTGCAGATATTGCTCAAACAACTCATCGTCTATCCAATCGGGGCATATATAAAGACATTGTTCATAGAAGTCTTCATTTTCGGGCACATTGAAAACCCTTTTCATTCCGCCTATGAATTGCGACAGAGTCAATGTGCCTCCCAGGAATATCATACCTATCACAAGCTGCAAAGCAAGCATTGTATTGCGGAAGGCGTGGTTGCTATCCCTTGCCATACTTGCAGCCGCCCCTCTGCTCATATTCCGCATAGAGCGCACCGACAAGAACACCGCAATGGCCGATATTGCCGCAACTGCCGCCATAATCACAAAAAGCATATTATCAACCCCATCGACAACAAGGCTCATCTCCTCAAGCACAAACGCAAGATGGTTTTGCAGGAAGCCTGTTACCCAATGCCACAACAGCAGCGAGAGCACAAATGCAAAAACAAGCGTTATAAGCACCTCGGTGAAGAAAAGCGCATACAGGCGCGCTTGCGACGAGCCGTGTACCACGCGCAACGACACCTCGCGACGGCGCATTCTGAACAGTTGCAACTGCATCTTCAAGAAACCCACAAGAGCAGCCACAAGAACAAGCGAACTTATAAGATATATTATGACACGTACAAACAGAAGCATTCTCATTGAGTCATCATTACGATCTTCTAAAAGTTCTACGCGGGCATACGTTCCCAATGGTTGCAACCTATGCGATGCCTCTTCTTTTAATTGCTGCGCCGTGCAGCCCTCGCGCAGCAACACCGTGAAGTGATTGCCATAGATTTGAAACTTATCGGACAGGCGGTAATTCTTTTCGGCAAGCAGCAAATCGCATCGAATGCCTTGCTCTATGTTCGACACCTCAAAGACATCGCGTATAATGAAGGTTACAAATTCACCCTCAATTCCAACGATAATTTTTTTACCCACAGGATTGCTGTCGCCAAAAATGGCACGCGCCTTATAGTCGCTGATAACCGCATCGCCCTCGGCAAGCACGGGAATTTTCTCCCCTGTGATTGCCGAAGGTATGGCATACAGGTTAAGATAATCCACATCTATGGGTGTCCAGCCTATGTCCAATGTTTTTTCCACGGAATCGGACAGAAAAACCGAAACTAGGCCACCATAAGTTGCATAATTATCGGCTACAATCCTTTCAACACAAGCCATACCGCCACCGGCAAGGAGAGCATCTATATCTTCGCGTACCAAAGACTTATAATATATAATACTTGAGCCAACGGCAGCAAGGGAATCGGCAACCTCATTTTCGGCATAACCCAAAGAGAGGTTATATATGCGGTGGTAATAATCCTCGCCACAGATGGGCGGCTCACCGAAATATTCAAGCGCAACGTGTGTTACCGTAAGTGTTACAATACCCACTGCAAGAGCCACAACACTTATTATTGTCTGGAATTTATATTTCATAAGATTGCGCCAGGCAATCTTCAAATTATGGATAAACATAGTAGTTGCGTGTTTAATTCTACATTTCACTTTCCGACACTATTTCTCCATCGAACAGGTTTATTATGCGCTCGGCATAATTGGCATCGTGCAACGAGTGGGTTACCATTATTATGGTGGTGCCCTCGCGGTGAAGCTCCTTCAACAGCTCCATAACCTCCTTGCCGTGCTTGGAGTCGAGGTTACCCGTGGGCTCGTCGGCAAGTATTATGTGCGGGCGCGAAATTACCGCACGCGCTATTGCCACACGTTGCTGCTGGCCACCCGACAACTGCGCGGGGAAATGGCCTGCACGGTGCGACATTGCCACACGCTCAACCACCTCTTTTACCTTTTGGCGACGTTCTTTTTTGGGAACATTCATATAGAGCAACGGCAGTTCTATGTTTTCCTGCACCGTGAGTTCGTCAATGAGGTTGAAGCTCTGGAACACAAAGCCAAGCTTGCCCTTGCGCAGCTCGGTGCGTTCGTCTTCCTGCATACGGCTCACATCGGTGCCATCGAGCAGATAGGTGCCTTCGGTGGGGTTGTCGAGCAGGCCAAGGATATTCAGCAGCGTGGATTTTCCGCAACCGCTGGGGCCCATAATGGCAACAAATTCCCCTTTCTTCACTTGGAGGCTCACATTTTGCAATGCCCACGTTTCCACCTCCTCTGTTTGAAATACTTTACTGATGTTTTTTAGCGTAATCATAATTTTTGTGTGTTGTTTATAACGTATTATTGTTTATGGTTATTGTATTTTTACCTCCTCCACATTGCCTATGTGTTTGTAACCGCTTGTGATAACACTGTCGCCTGCATTAAGGCCGTGGAGCACCTCAAAGTGTTCGGGGTTGCGACGACCAAGCTTTATCTTCACGCGGCGGGCCGTGTTTGTATCCTTGTCGAAACGGTACACCCAACGCCCGCCGTTTTCGGTGTAGAAATCGCCGTCGGGTATCACTATGGCGGGTTCGGGCTGCCCAAGTTCTATCATCACGCGATAGTTCTTTCCCAAGCGTATGTTATCGGGGGCCGTGCCGGTGAACTGCAGGTCGATATCGAAACGGCGTTCTTTCACCTCGGGCACCACGCGGCTTATGCGCAATGGAAAGGTGTCGCCCTTTTGCACTATTGTGGCGGGCAGCCCTGCGTGTATGCGTTCCACATAAAATTCATTTAGCAGGGAGTGTACCTTGTAGCTGTTTGTTATATTAAGTTCACCTATCTTGGAGTTGGCCGCCACCTGCTGCCCTATCACAAGATTCAGCTGCCCCAGCTGCCCGTCGGCAGGCGAGCGCACAACAAGCCGGTCGGTGCGGCTCTGCGTGGCAAGCAGGCGACGGTGCGCCGCTTCGCGGTCGGCTACTATCATTTCGCGGCGCAGCGAGGTGGTCAGCGAGTCGTGCTTGAGGTTTTGCATTTGCAACTGCAACTTGCGGTGTTGGTGTTTGTAGTCGGCCTCAACTATATCCAGTTCGGCACGGCTTTTAACGCCCATCGAGAACTCGGCACGGCTCTGTGTGAGGCGGCGTTCCAAATCGCCTATAAGGTGCTCTTGCTCCAATGCCTGAAGGCGCAGTTCAATGCTCTTTTGCTCCATTTGTATCTCCTGCTCGCGCAGGTTGCGCACTGTTTTTTCCCAAGTCTCGCGCTCCTGCTCTATGGCCTGCAGCAGTTCGGGGTTCGACAGCAGCAGCAACGTGTCGCCCTGCTTCACCATCTCACCCTCTTCGCAAACTATGCGTTCCACAAAACCACTCTCTATGGAGTTGAGCTGAATGGTTCTTATGGGCTGTACCACCCCTTCTACCTCTATGTACTCTATGAAAGGAGCTTTCACAACCGTAGCCGTGGTAACAAGGGTTGCCTTAATCACTTGCCTTGCCGGCAAAACGGCAAGATAAACGGTATATACTATGAGCATAAGCAGCAAAGCTATGCCGGCAATGTGGGTCTTGTATTTTACATACCAGGCGGGGGCGGGTTTCTTTATATCCATATACTTTAAGGTAATTATTTTTTTATAATGGTAACTGCTGCGTTATCTCGCACATATTAAGAAAATCGTACCCGGTGATGCTGCGCAGTGTGTAAAACAGACGCCAATATGTGTTCAACGAATTGATGTAGGAGCGGCGGGCGGTGTTGCACTCCGCAATGGCATTGTTAAGGTCGAGCAGCGTGCTCTGCCCCATTATGTAAAGGCGCATTGCCACCGTGTGCCTCTGCTCGGCACGCTCTTTTGTGAGCCGTGCAATGTGCACCTTGCGGTATTGCATATTGAACTGCGACACCACCTTCTGTATGTTACGGCTGAAATCCTCCATTCCCTGTTCGGCCTGAATTTCGGCAAGTTCCAGCTGCGAACGGGCCACGCGCACCTTGCCACTGCCCCGCCCCCAATCGAGAATGGGCAGGGAGAGCGATATGCTGGCATATTTTTGCGTCATTGGGTGCGAATATGAGGTGCCCAACGTGTTACCCGTTTGCGAAAGGCCGAACTGGAGATAAATATCGGCCTTGAGCCCCCTGCTTGCCTTGGCTTGCGAAAGGTTGCTGCGTGCCTCGCGGCGCATGCGTTCATAATACAAGGGATCGGGGCTGTTTTTCATAGCATAATCCAACGCATCGCCCAACGGCACGCTGAACTGCGGCACGCTGTCGGGCAAAAGAAGGAGTACCGCCACCCCTTGCGGCAATGCGAGAAAGGAGCGAAAGTTATTGAGTTCCTCGTCATAGGCAATGCGGCTGTCCATCATATTTGCCTCCTCGCTCAAGCGGCGTATTTCGAGCTGCAACATCTCGTTTTCGGTAATGGTTCCAAGTTTGTATCGCCCCTGTGCCATTCGGTAAAGCGTGTCGGCATTGGCAAAATTGCTGCGTGCAATCTCCACATCGCCCTGTGCCGATGCGAGGTCGAAAAAACTGCTGCACGCCTGTGCCCTCACAAGTTCGAGTGTTTCGGCATAGCTCTTTTTTGCCTCGGTATATCTCAGTGGCTCTATCAGCCTGTCCCATTTAAGGGAGTTATGCCCGAAGAGGCTTTGCGTGTAGCCTATGCTTATGGGAATGGTGCTGAACATATTGGTTTTGTTCTCCACCTCGCGCAGATAATCGGTACTGCTTTTAAGAAAAAGCGTGCCGCCTGTAAGAGCAATATTTTGGTTTATGTTCAAAACAAGGTCGCTGCCAAACTGGCTCTGGCCCAAAAAGAGCGATGTGCCGTCGCCCTGTGTTATTTTGTTTATCACATTGTTAATATATGACGACGATGCAAGAGTTACCGATGGGAGATAGTTGGCGCGGTAATAACGAAAGTTCCAATGCTGTGCCAGAAAAGTGTGTCGTGCGCTGCGCACTGTTGACGACTGCTGAATAGCAATCTCTAAGGCTTGCGGCAGGCTCAAATAAAGAGTATCGCTATTTATTTGAGCATACGCCGGTAAAAGGAGCCACATAAAGAGTAGCAGCAACGCCGGCTGTTTAAGGTGGTTACCCGGCTGTTTGTTCACTGTTTCATCAAACTTTTTCATAAGCCATCAAATTCTCATCTACCGACACTGTTGCAAAAAGTGTGCCAAAAACCCAACACAATAATATTCAAATGATTAACAACTGAAAGAATAGTTTTCAGGTGTGCGATAATGCACACCTGCTGTGCGAAATCGCACACTTGGAAACACCCTTTTAAAAAAAGGGAAAAAAGGCCGATAAGGTGTGTGAAATTTATTGTTTAACACCTTTGAAAATGGCCTTTTTGTTAATACATTTGCAATATAACATAGGAGTAATATCTGTTTCATAAATGAGCAAACAATGGAATGTAAAGGCAAAATACTTATAGTAGATGACAACGAGGATATACTATTGTCGCTGAATATGCTGTTGCGCCCATGTGTAGATTCAATACGTGCCATAAAAGAGCCGGCACGCATAATTGAGTTTATGGACTACTTCAAGCCCGATGTTATAGTGCTTGATATGAACTTTGAGCGCAATGTAATAAGTGGCGAGGAGGGCTACGAATGGCTCAATCGAATTTTGGCACACGACCCCACAAGCGTAGTTATTCTGATGACTGCTTACGTGAACACAGAAAAAACGGTGAGAGCGATAAAAGCAGGTGCAGTAGATTTCATACCCAAGCCATGGGACAACAAAAAGATGATTGAAGCCATTCACTCGGCGGTGGATTTAAAACGCAGCAGAACAGCACGCCTACAAGCCGAAAAGGAGGAGAAGATTGAAAAAGAGAATTACAATACAAGGCAGTTTGTCGGGGAGTCGCCACAAATAATGGAACTGAAAGAGCGCATTGCACGCATAGCATCAACCGATGCCAATGTGCTTGTTACAGGCGAAAACGGCGTGGGAAAAGATGTTGTAGCACACGAGCTGCACAGATTGTCGGCAAGGAGTGGCAAGCCGATGGTTTCCATAGACCTTGGCTGTATTCCCGAATCGCTGTTCGAAAGCGAACTGTTCGGGCACGAAAAGGGGGCGTTCACCGGTGCGGGCAATGCAAAAGCAGGCAGAATTGAAGAGGCCGACAGTGGCACTCTTTTCCTCGACGAGGTGGGCAACCTCACCACAGCCACGCAACAGAAACTGCTCACAGTGATAGAGAGGCGCGAGGTGTCGCGCGTGGGCTCTACAAAAGCACGTAAAATAGATGTGCGCATTGTGGCAGCCACAAATGCCAACCTGCCTGCAAGGGTGGCCGAGGGCACATTCCGCGAGGACCTGCTCTACCGCTTGAATACAATAGAACTACGCATACCACCACTGCGCGAACGTGGCGAAGACATATTGCTGCTTGCCCGCCATTTTTTGAACATATATGCACGGAAATACAGCTCCGAGGTAAAGGAGTTTTCGCACAGCGAGGAGAAACAGCTGATGAGCTACCGATGGCCTGGCAATGTGAGGGAGCTGCAACACTGCATAGAACGTTGGGTAATCGACAGCAGCCTGCCCCTTGTGCCCGAGAACCGTGACGAAGCAAGCAAAAGTACATCGCTCAACCTCGAGGAGCTTGAACGGCAGACAATACATCGTGCTTTGGAACAGAGCAACGGCAACCTGTCGGTGGCAGCGGAGTTGCTTGGCATAACACGTTACTCGCTATACAGGAAAATAGATAAACACGGTATTTGATGGGATTTTGGCAGAACATATTTTATAATAAAAGCATACGCCGTTTAAGGGAGATGCTACAAGCGGTGCGCACGCGCGACTTCAGCCTGCAATACTCATTGAAGAAACTGCACGGTGAGGAGCGTCGCATAGCCGAGGAGATAAATTCTGTGATACGCGAGTTTAGGGAACGGGAGCACAGGCACGAGGGCGAGGTACACTTCTACGATGCAATACTCTCCAAGGTAGATTGCATAATGTTTGCAACAGACAACACAGGGCGTGTACGTTATATGAACAACGCCGCCATAGAGGGGCTTTGCGGGTTCAAGTTCAATAATATAGACGACCTGCGTGCGCTGCACGCTTCATTGCCCACGCAACTGAAAGGGCTGCGCAATGGGCGCAGCACACTGCTCACATTCACGGCACGCGGTGGCGAGGAGCAAGAATATGCCGCAACGGCAAGCAAGATGTTTGTAAGTGGCATAGAGTATCGCCTCTACACCCTGCAAAGCGTTGCAACCATACTCAAGCAGAGCGAGATTATGGCACAGCAACGCCTTATAAGAGTACTCACACACGAGATTATGAACTCGCTCACCCCAATAATATCTCTTGCCGACACCCTGCAGGAGAACAACAAAAAAGGCGAGATAAACAGCGAGGATATGAACATTGCACTGTCGGCCATAAGCCGACGAGCCGACGGCCTCTTGCAATTTGTCCAACGCTACCGTCGCTTGCAAGGCATTGCCGCCCCACAGATTGCACCCACACGATGGGGCGACTTCTTGCACACGATAAAGGAGATAGCCACCACCCTGCCCAATAATGCGAGTGAGGTCTCCTTCACAGGCGAGTGCGACGATGTTACCATACGCATAGACCGTTCACAGATAGAGCAGGTGCTCATAAACCTGCTGAAGAACAGTGCCGAAAGCGGTGCAACTCACATAAAGGTTATTTCACAGTTATCGGACGATGAACGATGGCTCACAGTTGCCGTTGAAGACAACGGTTGCGGGCTGTCGCCCGAGGTGAGCGACAACGTTTTCACCCCGTTCTTCACCACCAAGCAGCACGGCGAGGGTATTGGCCTGGCTGTATGCCGGCAAATTGTGTGCAACCACGCCGGATTTATTGGTGCCGAAACTACAAGCGATGGGAAAGGGGCCCGATTCACCTTGCGCCTGCCATTGAGGGAGTGAGGAACTGATAATTTTATTTCTAAATATTTGTCATTTATAAATTTATAACTACATTTGCATTATAAACTATACAACAATTTATTTTATACCAATTTTTAGGCTATAACATATAGAATAATTAAGTTTATAATGGAAGATTTTAGAGAGTATTCATCTATAGAGATTATCCAACTGCTTGGCAAGCGTTTCAAGGAGTATCGATTGAGATTGAGCCTTACACAAAAAGAGGTTTCGGAACGTTCTGGGGTATCCATTCTCACCGTGAACAAATTCGAGAACGGCACTATAGGAAAAATGTCGTTCGCCACATTCATCTCGTTATTGAAGGCCATTGGATATATCAATGATTTGGAGAATGTTTTGCCCGAGCTCCCCGAATCGCCCTACCTTTATAGTGGTGCAAAGAAAGTTCAACGAATAAAGCATAAGAGAAAATGAAAGCAATAAAAGTAATTCTTTGGGGAAAAGAGATTGGCCGACTGGCGTGGGACCCACAACGCCGTTTGACATATTTCACGCCACACCCCACACTCACACAGCAGGAATTGCATTCTATTGCTCCGCTTGCCAACCTCAAGAGCAATATGCCCGAATATGGCAACGCTGCCCCATTATTCCAGAAACTACCTGCTTTTTTGGCCGACTCGTTACCCGACGACTGGGGCAACGAGCTATTTGAGCATTGGCGGAAAGAGAACAAAATTGCAACGGCAAGCATAACACCATTAGAGAAACTTTCGTTTATCGGAAAACGCGGAATGGGTGCATTGGAGTTTGAGCCCGACTCGGGAAACACCAAGAACGAAAGAATAGAAATAGAGTCGTTGATAACACTGGCCAATAGAATATTCAAGGAGCGCGAAGATGCACATATTGCACCCGAGGAATCTATCACAATGCAAATGTTGTATGCAGTAGGCACATCGGCGGGCGGGCGACAGCCTAAAGCAATTATTGCCATTAACAGGGAAACAGGCGATATTCGTTCGGGACAAATCGCTCACGATTCAAAATATGACTATTACATATTAAAATTTGGCGAAGAAAACCGTTCCACTGCCGAATTGGAAATGACATATTATAATATGTGTTCAATGGCAGGTATTGAAATGATGAAATCGGAACTTTACCATGCAGCAGGAACCAAGCACTTCCTTACACGCCGGTTCGACCGCTACGAAAGCAAAAAGCTCCATAGTCAAACATTGGCAGCAATGGACAGCGAAGCCAACAGTTATGAACGATTGGTGCTTGTATGCAGGAGACTGAACCTGCCCGAATCGACAATAGAGGAGGTTTACAGGCGTATGATATTCAATATTCTGGCAAACAATACCGACGACCATAACCGCAACTTTTCATTCTTAATGAACGAAGAGAGAGAATGGGTATTGGCTCCGGCATACGATATGACATTTATATTCAATAAAGGAGGTTTTCAACCACAGTTTGAACGTTGCTTGTCAGTGGCCGGCAAAGTATGCGACATAACACTTGAAGATGTGCTCTATTTTGCAAAGACCAACGACATAAAAAGAGCAAAAGCTATTATAGATGACACGGCAAGGGCTGTTTTGGCGTTCCGCAAAATAGCCAAGCAAAACGGAGTTAAAGATGAGTGGATTGGGCGCATAGAGCAAAGCCTTAATGCCAATTTAAAGGCGTGGGGGTTGATGGCGACAAAATCGCCCATTGTTTATACCGATGCAAAAGGAAGGCTCATACTCGATGCCCGCATAGAACAGGCATACAAAGGGAACTATCATCTACTGGCAACCATCGATTCCCGCCCTCGACGGCACATTATCCGCGAGAGCATGCCTCTTCATAAGGAAATAGCACTTATAGGTATAGAGAATATTACCCAAGAGGAAATAAGTAAATGGATTGAAGAGTGTATGCCTACATAACGGGGCAATAATGTTTTATATATACGCAGTGAAGAAGATAGATAATTATTTCACTGTAACAGTGGGAATATCGCTCCACAGCGTTGTGTAGTGGGGCGATTGCTTTTCACTGGAACTTTTTATTTTGCCACTGCCCTGCACCGCCAGTTTCACCGTGCCGCGGCCGAATGCGCTGTTTATGGCATCGACCGCAGTGCTTATGCGGCCCTCTTTTTCATTGGCTACCCTATCCTCGAACAGTGAGTGCATAACATTTTGCACAGGCATTATGCGTGTGGCCACCACACCCGCCTTTTTGTAGCTGTAGCCACCCGTGGCAAGCGAGCGTGCCGCCTCCACGGCTGCTGCCACTATTGCGCGTTGCTCGTTGGTGGGTTGTTCAAAGTGCACAAGTTTGTTGCCATACATCTGCGGGGCGTTTTCTTTGAAACGGTTTGTATATGCAAACACCAATATTTCACAAGCCACCGAGCGTTGCTGCCGCAGTTTCTCGGCAACGGAGAAGGCAAAATTGGCCACCTGCTCGCACAACACATCGGCATCGGCTATCTCCTGTGAAAAACTGCGCGACACGCATATAGATTGCTTTGCCTCAAAGCCATCTTCAAATTCTATGCAGGGCTCCCCGCGCAGTTCGCGCCACGTGCGCACACCCGTGATGCCGAACATTGCCCGCACCGCCTGCTCGGTGAGGAGCGTGAAATCGTGGGCAGTGCGTACACCTGCAGCATATAGTTTGGGAGCCGAGCGACGGCCTATTCCCCACACATCTTCTATGGGGAATTTCCGCAACACCTTTTCAATATCCTGCTGGTGGTGCATATAACAGCCGCCCTGCAGCTTGGGATACTGCTTGCATAGTTTAGAGGCTATTTTGGCAAGTGTTTTTGTGGGGGCTATGCCCACCGACACGGGAATGGAGGTAAGTTGCCAACAACGCTTTGATATGCTTTTTGCGTATGCATCGAAATCTACATTAAGCAAGCCGCGCAGGTCAAGGAAAGCCTCATCTATGGAATATACCTCTATCGAGGGAGCAAACTCCTCGAGCACCCAACGCACCCGTTGCGACATATCGCCATACAGTGCCATATTACCCGAAAAGACTGCCACGTTGTGAGCCTCCACCAGGTGGCGTATCTTGAAGAACGGTGCCCCCATTTTTATGCCCAAAGCCTTGGCCTCGTTGCTACGCGCCACGGCACAGCCGTCGTTGCTCGAAAGAACAATGACGGGGCGGCCCTGCAAGTCGGGGCGGAACACGCGCTCGCAAGAGGCAAAAAAGTTATTGCAGTCGGCAAGAGCAAACATTGTTACATCTTCTTTATAACGTAAGTTACAACGCCCCATATGAGGAAATCGTTGCCATCGGTAACCTCTATGGGTTTATATGCGGCGCTATCGTTGGCCGGCATAAGGCGCACCTTGCAGCCAAGCATCTCCACACGCTTCACGGTATATTCCCCGTCGATGTAGCAAACTGCTTTGCAGTTGTTATATGGCTCCACCGCCCTATCCACTATAATGATATCCCCTTCGTCGAGGGCCGCATCTACCATAGAGACTCCGTTCACACGGAAGAAGAAGGTAGATGCCTTGTGGCGCACGAGCAGTTTCACCAGGTCGAGCCTCTCGCGCATATCCTCGGCGGGAGAGGGAAAACCGGCCTTCACGTGCCCAAGCAACGAGCCTGTGGCGCTTGCATTGTCGTCTATGCTATGTGGTTCAAATTTTTCCATAAAAGTCAAAAGAACCGCCCACCCCATAAGAACCGCCTAATTAAAGGTCTGATTACTTACGCTGATGAGCGGCCTATACCAATAATTATGTTGCGAAGATAATGAAAACCGAGCGCATAAAAAACAAACCTGTTTGATTTTTTGCAAGATTTTATATCTCAATTTGTTCTATATGGCAATGCTGCTCTTATCAATCTATTATTTTGGAGGGAGTAAAATCTGCCGCTCGTCAAATTTCTCTCTGTCTAAAATAATAAGCCTCTCAAACAAATATAATAGTAGTATTACATTAAGGTGAAGAACAACCATGGTATAGTATTATTGCAATTTAACTATTTAAAGTTTGTTTATAATCAAATCATTTAAAGATTTTTGTCCTTCTATGATTTTTTGTATTTGATAAATGTCGTAATTAAATAAAAAATATCACGCAAATATCACGCATAATGACTTTTTCTTTTTTCTAAATTTCTTCAAATGACAAATTATTGTTACCTTTGTATTGTAATGTAGTTAATGGTTGCGCTTATAAAGTCCTTGGAAAGGATTTATGTATAAAAGAGGTAGATGTTTACTCTGTTCTTGCCTGAATTATCAGCATCACTGATATGAAATAACAGAAAAAAATATACAATGGCTAAGCGGACGGACAGGCAGGGAAATAGTAAGATTCCCAATCCCCCTCTTTATAATACATTGCGTATAAGATTTATTAACTGTCTGGTCTGGGGAATCTACAGAGATTTAACGAATCAAGATGGGAAGAGTCAGTCTTTGTCTTGTCATAATGTTCATCATCTGTAGTGCTCAAAAAATTGATGCACAAGTACAGGATATCAGAGAGAAACAAGATACCATTTCGGTGACTAAATCATTAGAGCATATCAGGCCCGAGAATATCAAGAAGGGACCATTGAATAATGCTTTGGATGTATTGAGTGGTCAGTCAGCCGGTGTGAACGTCACCACTAATGGGACTGCCAGACTCGCTATGCTGAATAGTATCCGTGTGCGTGGTACCACATCCATTATGGGTGGCAATGACCCGTTAGTAATTATTGACGGAGTGACATCTGACATCGCTACGCTATCTACCATATATCCCGCAGACATCGAGAGTTTCACT
>JAFUOP010000031.1 GCA_017481875.1 Bacteroidaceae bacterium | reverse complement strand
TTCAAGCACACGCGGGTGCACTCATCAAAAGAGCGGAAAACGAGGCTCGAACTCGCGACCCCAACCTTGGCAAGGTTGTGCTCTACCAACTGAGCTATTTCCGCAGTTTCTGTATAGTTTAAATATTTCAAAGAAATAGAGCGGAAAACGAGGCTCGAACTCGCGACCCCAACCTTGGCAAGGTTGTGCTCTACCAACTGAGCTATTTCCGCATATTTTCAACCTTGCCAAGGTTGGTACCTTATTTTTATTGCGGGGCAAGGTTGTGCTCTACCAACTGAGCTATTTCCGCAGTTTCTTCGAAACTGCGAGATTTTCTGCTGCGCTCGGCATAAGAATAAATCCTTCTGCTCTCACTGGCAACGAAAATTCCGCAATCCCTGTTTGTTTCTTCGAAACTGCGAGATTTTCTGCTGCGCTCGGCATAAGAATAAATCCTTCTGCTCTCACTGGCAACGAAAATTCCGCAATCCCTTCAACACGTCATTTCAATATCACTTTATTTTTCAACAAAGCTACTCACAATTGAGTATTTCTCCGTGTTGCGAGTGCAAAGGTACAACAATTTTTCTTTCCGGCAAGAATTATTGGCACTTTTTTTCAAAAAAATCTCAAAAACATTATCAAACACCTCTACACGCAGTTTAAAAAGGGGCTAACACATTCTGTCGCGATAATCCTCGTAACAAAATTCACGCAACATTTGCAATTCTCCCGTTTCACGCAAGAACGCTATGCTTGGGTGCGATATTCCGTTGAACATATTGGTTTTTACCGTCGTGTAGTGTATCATATCTTCAAACACCACAGTGTCGCCCACTTTCAACGGTTGCGGGAAACGCCAACTTCCCATATAATCGCCGCTCAAGCAACTGTTTCCGCCCAAGCGATAGATATTTTCACTAAAAGGTGCGCCCTTCACTGCATCGGGCTCCAAAGACTCGGCACCGGTAACCTTCGGCTGATAAGGCATCTCCAAACAGTCGGGCATATGGCAAGTAAAACTCACATTCAAAATAGCAGTGCGTATGCCGCGGCTCTCCACAATATCCACAACACGCGACACCAAGGAGCCTGTCTGCCAGGCAAAGGCCGAGCCGGGTTCAAGTATTATTTGAAGGTTGGGATAACGCCCCCGCAAACCTTTCAGCAAAGCAATGAGATGCTCCACATCATAGTCTTTGCGAGTCATCAAATGCCCACCACCAAGGTTCAGCCATTTAATTTTAGGCAGCCACGCACCGAACTTTTCCTCAATGTGCTGTAGCGTGTGTTCAAGAGCATAGGAGTCGGACTCACAGTGGCAATGGCAGTGGAAGCCCTCAATGCCTGCAGGCAGCACAGAAGGCAAGAGATCGGCAGTAACGCCAAGACGGCTACCCGGAGCGCAAGGATTATACAACTCTGTCTCAATTTCGGAATACTCAGGATTTATTCTCACGCCACACGATATATAGTGCGCTGCACTCTTTGTCATAGGATAAAAACGCTCATACTGCGACAAAGAATTAAACGAGATGTGGCTGCTGCAACGCATAATTTCGGGGAATTCCTCTTTGGTATATGCAGGCGAAAAGGCATGCACCCTGCTGCCGAACTCCTCGTAGCCCAAACGCGCCTCGTAGATAGAACTGGCCGTTACCGAACTTATATACTCGCGAAAGACAGGGAATGTTTTCCACAAAGCAAACGCTTTAAAAGCAAGTATAATATCCACACCCGCCTCGGCAGCCACACGGCCGATGAGCGATAAATTACGACGCAACAACTTTTCCTCCATCACATAGCAAGGCGATGACACCTTATTTATAATATCCTTATCCATTATCCTATTGTTTTTAATTTTGCAAATTTAAGTAACAGGGTTTTTGTTCCTGCATTTTTAAAATTTATAACCGCCTTGGCATTCTCACCCACACCCTCCACGGAGAGTACCTCACCTACGCCAAAACGGTCGTGCTGCACAAAAGAGCCGGCCGACACAGCCGTATGATTACTTTTGGGTGCATAAAAGTCGCGCTCCACATCGGAGAGGCGTTGCAGGCGGGAGCTACTGCTCACAACCGACTTGTTTATAGGCTGTTGCGCCACAGGCCTGTTGCTTGCAGACTGAAACGATGAGTAGTGCCCGCGGGTACTGCCCACTTGAGAGTTATTATAAACACCACGCCCGCTATTAGAGGGAAAAAGGCCGCTACGGGCACTTGTGCCTGCAAACAAGCCACCACGTTGCGGCAGAGGCTGTTCACCGGCTCCGCCACCACGCGACAAGCAGCCCGGGGCTATTTCTGTTATAAAACGGCTTGGCTCGTGATACTCGGTTGTACCATAGTGATAGCGCGTCTTTGAATAGGAGAGCGTACAGTAATCTTTTGCACGTGTTACAGCTACATAAAACAACCGTCGTTCCTCTTCCATTTCACGTGGCGACACCGCTGCACACTGGTTAGGGAACAAATCCTCCTCGAGCCCCACAACAAACACAGCACTAAACTCAAGGCCCTTAGCCGAGTGAATAGTCATGAGCGTAATATGGTTGTCGCCTGCTTCATCGTTTGTATCTTGGTCGGACATAAGCGACACTTCGGCAAGGAAATCGGTCAAACGATTATATTCATTCCCCTCCTCCAGACGCATATCCACAAACTCTTTTATTCCATCGAGCAACTCTTGCAAGTTCTCCTGCCTTGCCTTGCCCTCCACACTATTATCGCGGAATATATCACCCCACACACCACTCTCTCTCACAACCACAGAAGCAACCTCGGCCGCATCTTTTTCAGCAGCAAGCTGTGTGAAATCTTCTATTAACCCGGCAAAGCCGGCAAGCTTTGCAAGCGTGCCTTTGTTCACAGCCAAGCCGAAACCGGCAGGATTTTGCAACACCTCCCACAAGCTCACACCATTGTCTATTGCAACTTGCTTTACTTTTTGCAATGTAGTGTCGCCTATTCCGCGTGCCGGGTAATTTATAATTCGCTTCACAGCCTCCTCGTCGTGATGGTTGCATATAAGACGAAAATAAGCTATGACATCTTTAACCTCCTTGCGCTGATAGAACGACAAACCACCATATATGCGGTAAGGGAAAGAGCGTTTACGGAATGCCTCCTCAAATATACGCGACTGAGCATTTGTACGATAAAGCACAGCAATATCACAAAAATCCAACCCCTTACGGCGGCGCAAATCAGATATTCTATTAGCAACAATCTCACCCTCTTCAAAATCGGAATATGCAGGGCACACCGCTATGGGCTCACCCGTCGCACGCTCCGAATAAACTGTTTTTTCTATCTGCTGCGCATTGTTTTTTATAATGCTATTGGCAGCATTTACAATCATTTTGGTAGAGCGGTAGTTCTGCTCGAGTTTAAAGACTTTTGCATTCTTATAACGCTGCGTAAAGC
The DNA here is from genome assembly GCA_017481875.1 of Bacteroidaceae bacterium. Lineage (GTDB taxonomy): Bacteria > Bacteroidota > Bacteroidia > Bacteroidales > Bacteroidaceae > HGM04593. The sequence continues at coordinate 170,697 of JAFUOP010000031.1, read as the reverse complement.
CCAATATATTGCCAATATTTGCACCACGAAAAGCATAGATACTCTGTGCATCGTCGCCCACCACACAAACCGCCTGCCTCTCCTTGGTAAGCTGCCACACAATGGCTGCTTGCAAAAAATTAGTGTCCTGATACTCATCTACAAGCAGATAGCGAAACTTGCGCACATATTTTTCTCGCACCTCGGGGAACTCCTCAAACAGCCTGTAGGTATTGAGCAGCAGGTCGTCAAAATCCATAGCATTGGCTTGCTTGCAACGCTCGCAATAACGGCTGTAAATATAACGCGTTTCGGGGATACGCGCACGTTGGTCGTCGCCCACAAGCCCCGTATTTGAAGCATACTCGCGTGGCAGCACAAGAGCACTTTTAGCACTAGAGATACGCTCCCCTACAGCTGCAGGCTTGTAAATCTTTTCATCGAGCTGCATCTCTTTAATTATACTCTTTATAAGGCTTCGGGAATCGGTTTGGTCGTAAATAGTAAACTGCGAATCATACCCAAGCAAATGAGCCTCTTTGCGCAAAATCTTTGAAAACACCGAGTGGAACGTACCCATACAAATGGCCGACGCGTCCAGCTTACCCACGCTGGAAGCTATACGCTCTTTCATCTCCTTGGCCGCTTTATTGGTAAAGGTGAGAGCAAGAATAGACCAAGGCTCGTAGCCCATCTCCAACAGATAGGCAATTTTATAAGTAAGCACTCTTGTTTTGCCCGAGCCGGCACCTGCAATAACCAGCGAAGGCCCGTCGCAATAACGTACCGCAGCAAGCTGCGATGCATTTAATTCCTCTTCAAAATTTATTCCCATTACCTTATTACAATATTGTGCGAAGATATGCAAAAAATAGCAGAAACGCGAACATAAAAGAGGAAGATACGTTTATAAGATTGAACATTTTATTTAACACCTTTATGAGTACTATAGTAAAAAGCAACATCACAGGCTTTCAGATGCCTGTACTTCTCTACCCCGCCACTGCGCTTGCGCCTTTTATAAGCCAATCGACCATAGAATACCACTATGGGAAGCACCTGCAGGCCTATGTAAACAAACTGAACGAGCTTGTAGCCGAGAGCGATTTTGAAGGAATGACTCTACGTGAGATAGTGGAACAAGCACCCGACGGCCCACTATTCAACAATGCAGGGCAGGTGCTCAACCACTCGCTCTATTTTGAACAATTCACCCCCACCGCACCGGCCAACAACCGCCCGACAGGAGCATTGGAAAATTCTATAAAATTTGATTTCGGCAATTTTGAAACTTTAAAAAGAAAAATGGAAGAGGCCGCTGCAGCACTCTTCGGTTCGGGCTGGGTGTGGCTTGCACAAGACGAAACAGGCAAGCTAAACATTATAAACTGCCACAATGGCGACAACCCCATACGCTACCACATGACACCGCTTTTAGGCATAGACGTGTGGGAGCACGCCTACTACCTCGACTACCAAAACCGCCGTGCCGAACACGTTAAACAATTATGGAATATAGTAGATTGGGAGATGATTGAGAGCCGGCTCGATATGTAAATTAAACCGATGCAGCAACCCCGCGGGGTTGCTGCATCGGTTTAATAATTCAGGAAAGCTATTTTACCTCTTTAACCAAATAAATTATTACAGGGAGGTGGTCGCTATAGCCGTTAAGCCACACACCGCTTGCGTGAGTGCGCTTAGGCGAGCCCTTGTACTTACCCTCGGTCTGCATCATATAGCTACGGGAGAAAATCTCGGGCTTCCAATATTTAAGCGTACTTCTGTCCTTACCCACAAGATTGGCAGTAAACACCACTTGGTCAAAAAGATTCCAATTACCTTTGTATTTAAGTGTTCCAATGCCATCTTCGCGCAAAACCTTCCACCAGGGATTATATAAATCTGCAGGAGACTTAAGTTCTTCGCGGTAGCGCATAGCACCAAGACATTTTTTCATACTCTTGTCGTCGGGGTCATCGTTCATATCACCCATTATAATAACTTTCGATGCAGGGTCCTCTGCCATAAGAGAATCCTTTAATTCACGCACCTGCACTCCTGCACGTTCACGTGCAGGCGACTTTGCGTAGCGCGAAGGCCAGTGATTCACAATCATATGCACACGCTCACCACTCATCATACCACTCACAATTAAATAGCCACGTGTCTTGTATTCATCACTGCCATTTTCCAATAAATAAGGAGCCAATTTATATGCATAAGGCTGAAAGAGATGAGGGTTGTACAGCAAAGCACAATCCACGCCACGGGTATCGGGGCCCTCAACGTGTATAAATTTCCAGCCACGTTTTGCCAAAGCATCACTCTCAACAAGAGCCTGCAACACCCGGCTGTTTTCTATCTCCGAAACACCTACTGCAGCCATGCCGATATTTGGCAACATATCGGAAGCCATGTCGGCAAGCACCTCCGACATATTTTTCACCTTGTTGGTATATTTCATTGTAGCCCATTTGTTTGTTCCATCGGGCAAAAACTCAAAGTCATTTTTTCCTTTGTCGTGAATGGTATCAAAAAGATTCTCAAGATTATAAAAACCCACAGCATACATTTCAAAACGTTTTTGTTGTGCCACAGCAGGGCCACACAACACAACCGCAAGCGTCAAAGCCACAAATAAAAAATAGAACTGTCTCATATTCATTTTATAAAATTCTTGTTACAAATACCCGCACAAGCGGGTTCAATGCGTAAAAATACTACTTTTTATCTTATTTGCGAGGGAAAAAGGAAATAATTTTCACACTTCACAAATTTAACTTTTCACCGACCAAAAAAGCGGGCGATTTACTTTTTATATTATATAATTTTTATAATCTTTGTGAGAATTTTATAATAAAAGCTTGTGAAAGGTTCAAATTTTAGCGATAAGAGTTTAAACATTAATATTTTATCACAGATGAAAAAAATTTTTAAGTATGTAATGCTCTTTTTAATCTGTTTGGTATTGAGCAACAATGCCACCGCACAGAACGTAGAAAAGAGCCAGAGTGCTGCTATAAGAATGCCTGTGCATCACGTTCAAGACACTGTTATAGCAACAGACGCCTCTAAAATGGCAATACCCGAATTCACAGGAACCGGGATAGACAAAGACCAATTCACATTCACCGAGAGCATGCTCGACGAAGACGAGGACGTTATTCAAGGAGCGTCGGCCATCACAACGTCGAGCGACGACTTTTTCCTTTCCGAGGTAGGCTACCGCTGGAGTTCTATGCGTTTCAAGATACGTGGCTACGACTCGCAATACAACAACGTGTATGCCAATGGAGCATTGCTCAACGATGCAGAGCGTGGAACATTCAGCTATGGAATGATTGGCGGCCTTAACGACGCTACACGCAACCAAGAGAGCAGCACATACCTCGAAAACAGCGGCTATGGTTTCAGCGGTGTAGGCGGGTCGAGCAACATTAATATGCGTGCCAGCCAATATGCAGCCGGCCACAAAATGTCTTTTGTAGCCTGCAACCGTAACTACCTTGCCCGCCTTATGTACACCTACTCTACCGGCCTTATGAGCAACGGCTGGGCGTTTACCGCATCGGCTTCTTACCGTTGGGCAAATGAGGGTGTAATCGAAGGTACATTCTACAATTCACTTGGTTATTACCTGAGCGCATACAAGAAGATAAACGACAAGCACAGTATCTCTATTGTTACTTGGGGCTCACCCACAGAACGTGGCCAGCAAGGAGCAGCAACAGAAGAGGCTTATTGGCTTGCCAACAGCCACTACTACAACCCCAACTGGGGATACCAAAACGGCGAGAAACGCAACGCCCGCGTGGTAACATCGTACGAGCCCACCGCGCTACTCACCTGGGACTATAAAATAAACCGCGAAACAAAGCTGACAACATCGGCTGCGGTAAAATATGGAAGTTACGGAACAACCGCGCTTGGCTGGAACGGCAATGCAGCCGACCCACGCCCCAACTACTACAAGAACCTCCCCAGCTCGGCATATAACGTTTGGGACCTGGAATATTACGACGACCCCGCCAATGCTGCAGAGAAAGAGGACAACATTGCTTCGTGGTGGCAACTATACAACTACTGGAAAGAGAGCAAGGGCAACCGACAGCTCGACTGGGACTATATGATTTTTGCCAACAAACAAGCAAATGCCGTCGATGGCGAGTGCCTATACTATGTTGAGGAACGCCACAACGACCAACTTATGCTCAGCATCGGTTCTGTACTCGACCACGAGTTCAACAAATACAGCAAAGCTAATATTGGAGTAAACATAAACACCACAAAGGGAATGCACTACAAAGAGATGAGCGACCTTTTGGGTGCCAACAAATACATCGACGTCGATAAATTCTCTGTAGGCGACCACGGGCTGGACAGCTATGTAATACAAAACGACCTCGACAACCCCAACCGCCAAATACGCGAAGGCGACAAGTTTGGTTACAACTATGATATTTATGTAAACAAGGTAAACCTGTTCACACAGTACCAATACAACAAGAACAAGATACACTTCTATGCCGGTGCCAACATCGACGGAACAACAATGCAGCGCGATGGACACATGCGTAACGGACGTGCAGCATACATCGATGCCAACGGCACTATGCACGATATTTCAAAAGGAAAAGGCGGAACAGCCAAGTTCTTGGGCGGCGGAGCAAAAGCATCACTCACTTGGGACATAAATGGCAACAACAAGCTGATGATTGGTGGAGGATACTCGCAGCGTGCGCCCCTCGCCTACAACTCGTTTGTGGCACCCCGCATACGCGAAGATTTTGTTGAAGGACTCGAAACCGAGGGTGTGCTCAATGGTGAAATATCATACGCTGTAAAGTATGGTGCATTCGCAGCAAAGATAAACGGTTTCTACACAAAGATAAACAATGCCGTGCAACAGAGCGCGTTCTACAACGACTCTGAAGGCAAGTTCACCTACCTCACTATGACCGGTGTAGATAAAGAACACTACGGTGTTGAGGCTGCACTTGTTTATAATGTAACATCAGCCCTCTCGTTCAATGTTCTTGCATCAATAACAGAAGCCGAATATACAAGCAACACAAACGGCTCGTCAATGACCGAGGACCAACAAAAGCTCAAGAACGAGAAAGAGGTTATTTATATGAAAGGTGCAAAAATAGGTGGCTCGCCCCTCACTGCTTTGAGCCTTGGTGTCGATTACAATGTAAACGGCTGGTACCTGAGCGCAAACCTCAACTACTACGACCGCATATACGTGAGCCCCTCGCTCTATGCACGTAAACAGAGTATTGCAAGAGCCGATGGTGGATACGACGAAAACGGCAACCCCACCAAGCCTAACATACCCGCACAATTCCGTGGCGACGGTGGTTTTATGCTCGATGCGTCAATAGGCAAGAGCATCAGACTAAGAGGTGGCAAACAGCTCAATATAAACTTGAGCCTCAACAACGTACTCAACAACGAGGACATGGTTACAGGCGGATATGAGCAAAACCGTGGCGACCTCAACGAGGATAACGAGAAAAAGACATATGTATTCTCAAAGAACCCGTTCTTGTACTATGCAAGTGCATTTAACGCATACTTAAACATAGGACTTCGTTTCTAAAAAACAAAGGAGGAAGAATTTATGAAAACAATTAAAAACATATTACTCATAGGCTTGGCATTGTTTACCTTCAACGCTTGTATGAACGATTTTGACGAGCCCGCTTTGACCACACCACCCTATGGAAACAACTCCATAGGTGCGCCCAATATGACTATATCCGAATTTAAGGAAAAATATAGAACTCAATTGCTTGCAGCCACTCCCACCGAAATTACCGAAAATATTATATTGGCAGGAACAATAGTGGGCAATGACGAAACAGGCAACATTTACAAGCAGTTGGTAATAAGCGACGGCTACGACGCTATAATAATAGGTGTAAACACCAATGGGCTTTATGCAACACTCCCCATAGGACAAAAGATTGCTATAGACTGCAAAGGACTTTCAATGGGCGGATATTGCTACCTGCCACAGATAGGTATCCCCTACAATACCGAAAGATACGGTATTCAAATAGGGCGTATGAGCAGAGAAACATTCGAGGAGCATATGAAGCTTATCGGCACACCGGGCGAGTATGGCAAGCAAACACCACTCGACATCACCGAGGAATACCTTGCAGACAAAACAAATAAAGATCTCTGCCCTGTGTATGCAAAACTCAACAATGTTGAATTTAAAGAAGCCAACGGCACAGAGCTTTATGCACCCAACGATGAGATTGCCGAAAGACACGTAAAAATAGGCAAACAGGAGATTATTTTCCGCATAAGCAACTATGCCGATTTTGCAAAAATGACAATCCCTACAGGTAAATTAGACATTACAGGTGTGCTCACACGATACAAAACAACATCAAAAGATGTGTGGCAGTTTATATTTACCTCAACCAACGATATTGTTCAGGTAAAATAGACATACATTAATTAATACTATAGAAATAATTATTAAAACACATAACAATGAAAACATTAAAGTATCTATTTCTTGTAGCAGTTGCATTATTTAGTTTCAATGCCTGCGAAGATGTTCCCGAGCCCTATGAAATACCAAGCATAGGTGGAGGTAGTGGAAGTAATGTAAGTACACCGGAAGGTGAAGGCACATTAGAAAGCCCTTATAACCCGGCAGGCGCAAACGCTTTCATAAGCACCTTGGAAGCCGACAAGAATTCGGATAAAGCAATTTATGTAAAGGGTATAATTTGCAGTATCAAAGAAGCACCAAACAGCCAATATGGCAATGCAACATTCTATATCTCGGCCGACGGCAAAACAACAAGCGAGCAGTTCTATGTATTTCGTTGCCACAACCTCGAAAACAAAAAATTCACCGACAATGATGTTTTGAACATAGGTGACGAGGTAATCATCTATGGCAAGGTGGTAAACTACAAAGGCAACACTCCCGAAACAGTGCAGAACGAAGCTTACATCTACTCGCACAGTGCTACTACCGGCGAGCCCGAGGAGATTGCAGAGATGACCGTTGCAGAGGCTATTGATGCATACTCTGGCACACCCACACCCGCAATTGTAAAAGGCTACATAGTAGGCTGGGTTGAAGGACAAAGCTATGAATCAGGTGCCAAGTTCAACGGCAATGTAACCGATGACGCTGAAAAAACCGACGTTCTGCTTGCCGACAGCCCCGATGAGACCGACCCGGCAAAATGTATTCCTGTGCAATTACCCAGCGGTGCTGTACGCAACAAAGTAAACTTAAAGGACAACCCTGGTAACTATAAAAAACAGGTAGCCCTCACCGGTTCAATAGAGAAATACTTCGGTGTTCCCGGACTCAAGAGCGTTACAAAAGCCGTGTTCGAGGGCGAAGAGGATAGTGAGGATACACCTGCAACAGATGCATATATCAACGAAACATTTGCAAGTAGCTTCGGCACATTCACCACTGCGCAAACCATAGGCAACTATCCCTGGGTAATCGATTACAGCTGTGCAAAAGTAACAGCATACGACAGCAGTAGCAAAGAAAACAATGCAGCAGAAAGCTGGCTTGTATCACCTGCAATAGATTTTTCAAAAGAAACAGAGGCATACATTGTTTTTGACTACGTAATTCGTTACACAGAAAGTGGCAAAGTTAAAGATTATAACCAACTTCTTATAAGCAACGACTACACCGACGACGTAGCAACTGCCACCTGGGCAACCATCGACTACAACGCAGTAGAAAATGCTGTAGATTGGAGTTTCTCTAACACAGGCAAAATTGCTATTCCTGCGGAATTTATGGGAAAGAGCAATGTGAGAATTGCATTCAAATACACATCATCGGCAACAAAGGCCGGTACTTGGGAGGTTAAGAATGTTGTTGTAGCCAAAGGCGCAGGCCAAGGTGGCACAGATACCCCCGACACACCCACACCCGCACCCGAAGGAACAATTGCAGCTATCATAGCAGCCGGTGAAGGCAATGCCACAGCAAGCGGAACTGTACTTGCGACCTATGCACGCGGTTTCCTTTTGGGCGACAACACAGGCTCTATACTTGTATATCTTGGCGAAGACAATGGCTATAGCGTGGGCGACGTTGTTACAGTAAGTGGCACAACAAGCGTTTACGGTGGTCTTTTGCAGTTCGGCAACTCATCTACCGTTACAAAAACAGGCACCGAGAGCGTGAGCACACCTGATGCTGTAGAGATGAACGGCGCAGCCCTTGATGCATACATTGCAAACCCTGTTGTTAAGTATGTACAGTACAAGGGAGTTCTCAGCATCAGTGGCTATTACTACAATGTAAACGTCGATGGCGCATCTACAGCAGTCGGCAGCATTGCATACCCCAAAGACGGTGTTGTTGATGCCGGTCTCAATGGCAAAGAGGTTATCGTTACAGGCTACCTATTGGGTGTAACAGGTACAAAATTCATCAGCACAATGGCAACAAGTGTTGTGGCAGCAGACGGCAGCACAGGCGGTGATAAAGAAGATGAAGAGGAAACACCTTCAATAGAAGGCACTATCACTGTAGCACAACTTATTCAGAAATACGATGCCGGCTACACAGGCGAGGCTGTTGTTTCTGCATATATTGTAGGTACATCTGAAGCCGGAAAATCAAAATTCACACCTATCTTCGGCACAGAAAATGCATCTAATACAAATATTATTATTGCCGATAACCCCAACGAAACAGACGCAAGCAAATGTATCCCTGTACAGCTACCCAAAGGCGAAGTTAGAGAGAAGCTTAACCTTGTAGACAACCCCGGTAATTTAGGTAAGAAAGTTACCCTCACAGGAGAAATACAGAAATACTTCAGTATTGCAGGTTTTAAAAACACATCAGCATACAAGTTTGAATGAGCCCCTCCCCCACACAAAAAAAATGCGATGCCCGCGGGCATCGCATTTTTTTTGTGTGCAAATTAGAATAAAGTGTTACTTCTTATCCACAATACCGAACGAGAGCCACGCTTCGGGTGGAAAGTTCTGCTTAATAGGGCTCTTGGAATCGCTGTAGCAAGCCTTTAACTCTTCCAAGCAATTGTGCGCCATGGCACGCGCCTCTTTCAGTTTCTCTTCAGCCACATCTTGTGCAGCACCGGCCTCTTCCAGTGATACACATAGATGTTGCAACTTCTCCACATCTACCACTATTCCTTTTTTCTGCAAAACATCAACTTTTGTCTTCACACCGGTCACCAACGACTGAGCCTTAGTAATAGGCTCCAAATAAATCTTATTCATAAACAGTAAAATAAATATTAATAAATATGTGCTATCACAGCTATAATCAAGCACTTTCTACACAAATTTAAAGAAAAAAGTGCAAACTTGTAACCACATATACAGTACACAGAACAAGCCACCCACACAGCGCAAAACATTAAATATCAGCAATTTACACACTTGTTAATTTTTATTAAATTTTATCTGTTACAACCCATAAACAGCATAAAAGAGGAGATATTTTCACTGTAAAACGGGGAAAATATTGGCAAAAGAGTTATCTTCGCACAAAGAAAACAATAACCTAAATAGAATACTTATGAAACTATTGGAAGGAAAAACAGCCCTTGTAACAGGAGCAACACGCGGAATAGGCCGTGCAATAGCAGTGAAATTTGCCGAGGCAGGCGCAAACGTAGCCTTCACCTACCGCCAGATAAACAACAATGCACAGGAACTCATTGAGCAGATAACAGCAATGGGAGTAACCTGCAAAGGATACGCATCGGACGCATCGGACTACACAGCCACCGAAGAGACCGTGAAACAGATTCTTGCCGACTTTGGCAAAATAGACATACTTGTGAACAATGCCGGAATAACAAAAGACGGAATGCTTATGCGTATGACCGAGGAGCAGTGGGACAGCGTTATAAACGTAAACCTGAAATCGGCATTCAACTTCACCCGCGCCGTGGTCCCGGCAATGGCAAAGCAGCGCAGTGGCAGCATCATAAATATGACATCTATTGTAGGTGAGCACGGCAACGCCGGCCAGTGCAACTACTCGGCATCAAAAGCCGGTGTCATAGGCCTTGCCAAGTCGGTAGCCAAGGAGATGGGCCCGCGAGGTATAAGAGCCAATTGCATAGCCCCCGGCTTCATACTCACCGACATGACTACCGCCCTCCCCGAGGACGTACGCGATGCCTGGGCCAAGAGCATACCCCTACGCCGTGCCGGTGCCCCCGAAGACGTTGCAGGCGTAGCCCTCTTCCTTGCCAGCGACCTTTCGGCATACGTTAGCGGGCAGGTAATTAACTGCTGCGGTGCAATGAGCTGCTGATGACAACGACACATACTAAAAAGAATAGGCATAGCCCTGTGGCTATGCCTATTCTTTTTAGTATCTATATTACTCCAATTAATCCTTTTTGCGAGCAATCACATTCTTCACAAACTCCATAATAAGCGGAGAGGGGTGAAGCACCGTGCTCTGGTACTGAGGTTCATAAATAACACCCATATACCAATCGCAGGCGGGGAACTCCACAATATCCACAAGGCCCGATTCGGGGTGAACACCCGAGCAGAGCAAGCCGGCGTTCTCAAGCTCCTCGCGATACTCCACGTTCAATTCATAACGGTGATAATGACGCTCTGTAATTCTCTCACTGCCGTATGCAGCGTGAGCCTTTGAATCCTTTGCAATAACGGTATCGTAGCCACCACGGCGCATAGTGCCAAAGGGATTGCCTATGCTCTTCAAATCCTCCATAATATCCACAATCTTGTGCGATGTCTTGTCGTCCATCTCATAACTGCTGGCATCGGCATAACCAAGCAATGTGCGGGCACACTCAATAGCCATCACCTGCATACCAAGACCTATACCAAGAGTAATGAAATTATTCTCGCGCAGATACTTTGCAGCAGCCACCTTACCCTCGAAACCACGTGGGCCCACACCCGGACAGATGATGTAACCGTCCATACCTTTGAGCACCTCAGCTGCATTCTCGTCGGTAATCTTCTCGCTGCTTATGAAGTGAGGTTTAATCTTGCAATCGTTGTAGGCACCACACTGCGAGAGGCTCTCGTGAATACTCTTGTAAGCATCTTGCAAATCATACTTGCCCACAAGACCTATTTTTATAACCCTCTTAGCATTCTTCCTGCGCTCCACAAACGAACGCCACGGAGCAAGCGCGGGTGTCTCGCCAACCTCCTCACCCGTGAGGCTCAAAATAGCGGTATCGAGGCCCTGCTCCTGCATTTTAATGGGCACCTCGTAGATAGAAGGCACGTCAAGGCTCTGCACAACACACTCTGGGCGCACGTTACAGAAGCTGGCAACCTTCTTGCACAAACCTGCACTCAACTTATGCTCGGCACGCAGCACAAGGCAATCGGGCTGAATACCAAGGCTCTGCAATTGCTTCACAGAGTGCTGTGTGGGCTTTGTCTTGAGCTCGCCCGCAGCTGCAAGATAGGGGACATAAGTAAGGTGCACACACACCGCCCTGTTACCAAGCTCCCACTTAAGCTGGCGCATAGCCTCAAGAAAAGGAAGGCCCTCAATGTCGCCCACGGTGCCACCAATTTCAGTAATCACAAAATCGAATTTCTCCTTGGTGCTGCCACGCTTCATCTTGCGTTTAATCTCATCTGTGATGTGGGGAATCACCTGCACAGTCTTTCCCAGGTAGTCGCCACGGCGTTCCTTATCTATAACCTCGCTGTATATACGGCCTGTTGTGAAAGTATTCCAACGTGTAGTTTTAATATCGGTAAAACGCTCGTAATGACCAAGGTCCAAATCGGCCTCGTGTCCATCGATAGTGATGTAGCACTCGCCGTGCTCCTGGGGGTTAAGAGTACCCGGAGAAACATTTATATACGGGTCGAATTTCTGTATTGTAACTTTGTAGCCTCTTGCTTGCAACAATTTACCAAGAGAAGCAGAGATAATACCCTTACCAAGAGATGACGCTACGCCACCGGTAACGAAGATGAATTTAGTTTCAGCCATATAATATTTTGTATTTAGAATATCAAAAAAGGTCTTGTCCAAACCCCTGGCTCTGTTTACACGAAACCACTCACGCTCGGCAAAATAAGCAAGCTTCTTTTGCCCTCGCTTACCCGTGGCTCTGTTTACACGAAACCACTCACGCTCGGCAAAATAAGCAAGCTTCTTTTGCCCTCGCTTACCCGTGGCTTTGGACATACAAAGATAGTGCAAGCCGAGAGGAATACAAAATAAATTTAGTTTTTTTGAGAAAGAAAAATCAAAGCAGAATAAGCAAGAGAAAAAAGCCGAAAAAATATTGTACGATGATTTGGAGGGGAGCTTGCTCACCAACAAATTAAAGAACAATATTTTAATGAACGAGCAAAGCGAGTGATACTTATTCTGCAGGGATAAGCAGGCTTTTTTCTCAAAAAAACAAAATTACAGGTATTCCCGAGGCGCAGCCTATCTTCACCGAAGGTAAAGATAGTGCAAGCCGACTAACAAAGTATAATATTACAAAGCACGAACCTATCTTGGGCGATAGCCTAAGATAGTGCAAGCCGGCTCACAAAAACTTGTTATTTATCCGTTTTAGAATAAAAAATATTACATTTTCATTCCTACCCATACAAACACCTCGGGCGGCCAGTGGCCGCCCGAGGTTCATCTATAAAAGCACTAACGTATTACTTAACAGAAGCCTTTTGCCCGCCAATTACATAAATACCGGCAGGCAGGTAGAAAGTGTGGCAACCATCTACAAACGCCTCGGCCACTGCACGGCCCACAATGTCATACACCACAACATTTTGGGGCGAAGCCACAGAAACCATCACACCGCCATCTGCAGCCGACAGCTTCACAGGTTTCTTCTCTGCAACATTTACAATGCCCACCGTACCGAGGGTATTCTCCATACCCTTCTTCTGATATACACGCACCCAGTCGAACAATGTTTCATAGGTGTGTGTAACATCGGCATTTGCAGCCCACGAGCCATTGCCCACACTCTGGTTCAGTATAATGTGGAAATGGTCGTTAAAAGGCCACTGCCCTTTATTAAGAGCATCGCTTGACGACGACTTATAGTACTGCGCCACCTGCTTGCCATTCACAAACCACACGAGCGATGTTTCGTCCCACTCGAGTGTAAACACGTGGTAACGGTCGAGGGGAGTATATTCATTGAAACTCGACTGCGGGTTGCCTGTATTTCCCAAATTGTATGTCCAGTTTGAGTGAACGGTATGATAGGCTCTCTCCTGAGCATCTATTACCTCCCATATATCAATTTCGCCATCGTTGGGCCAACCACCGGACTGGTCCTCGGGCATCAGCCAGAAGGCGGGGAAATTGCCTCTCCAGCCATTGGTCTTTATGCGGCCCTCTATGCGACCGTATGTAAAGCCAAACTTGCCCCTGCTCCAGATACCGCCTGTAATCATAGGAACATCATCTACCGAGGTGTCGGGGTTTGGTATTGCACGAGTAACCAGCTTACCATCTTCAATGTAAACAACCTCCTCGCGGTCGCTCAACCAACGGTTCCAAGTGGCACCCTGGCGCAGACAACGCGACCACCATTGGCTTGCAGGCTGTGTGCCGTCGACTGCATTAAATTCATCGCTGAATACAAGGTGCCACTCACTGTCGCTGCTCCTTGCAAACTCGGCAATAATCTCTACCTCGCCATCTACATACTCGGCAGGCAGAGTAATAACACCGGCCGATGCCTCAAGCACCTCCTCGCTCCACTGTTTGTTGCCATTGACATACTGCTCGCCGTTTATATTGTGCCCGTGGCGCACAACAACCTCGCTTGCTTCGAACCCGGGAGCACCGGGCATAAGCTGGAATTGCAACTCAGCCTGCGGAGTAATCGTCATTGGCAACGCAGAATTATTGGGAGCTATTATACTACCATTGAGCGTATTAAGATTCAATGGACAATCATCGGCAATAATATTTATAAGGAAATCCAACACCACACCGTTGCAGGCAACAATATCGGCAGAGCCTGCAGGAGATATATTATTTACATCGGCCTTCAGACGGGCACGATAGACACCTGCAGGAATATTGGTGGGCAGGGTGTAAAGCGGCAACTCCTTGCCGGGAACAACTTCATTTCCATTACTGTCCTTGCCATTGTAATATGTAAATGCTGCAAGCTCACTCGAATATGAGGGCTGCCCATCGCCATTGAGCAAAGCTGTGAAACGGCCGTCATTGTTCCAATCTATATACAGATAGTAGTGCAAGCCTTCGCGGTTATCTTCAACAGAAAGAGTGAGCGACTTTGGCGACAACAGAACAACAGGAATTTCGGTATTATCTACATATACTTTATTACCCTCTACAGCGGTTGTATAATCGTTGAGCCCCACATTCAAAGAAAGCACTGCACTATACTCTTTTGCTGCAACTGTCTCTTTTTCAAAAGAAACGGCATATTCACCACCCACTACATCGTCAGGAGCTTCTACAAAAACAGCCTCTACCTGCACATCACCATCTACATACTCGGCAGGCAAAACAAGCACATCGCCTTCGCACATATATGCAGGGATAATATCATCGCTGTACTGCTTTACACCACATTTTTCGGCATCACCGGCAAGATTATGTCCATGGCGCACCTTTATAGCGTCGAGCATATAACCTTCGGCAGGCACAATCTTCAATTCAAGCGGCTTGCCAAAAGACACCTTGGCAGGCAAGGGTGAACCATCGCCGGCAAGCAAAGCACCGTTTTCGGCTACCGCAGAGAGCACGCCACTCTCGCTATGAACGTTTATGCGAACATCACACACTGCACCACCGTTCTTTATTATTCCGTTGCCGTCCTCGGCCCTTCCGGCAGGGTCTATAGAAGCCCAATCGACTTTGTAACGCATAAGGTAGAAACCATTTTCAAGGTCGGCAGGCAGGGTGAACGAAGGTGGGTTGAGCACATTGGCATTGTTTACACGTGCACCGGTGCTGTTATACCCCACACCCGAGTTCAATGTAGGTTCGGCATAAGAGAAGGCCATAATATCACTATTGGCAGCATAAGTGCCATTTTCGTTCAACACAGCATCAAAAGAACCATCGTGCCCACGGTCGAGATATACAAAACCGTTCATCCAATCACCTGTAAAACCGAATGTGGGTGTAAGCGATTCACCGGCCATTGCAGTGAAGGCAACATTATCTACATTACTATAGATTTTTAGCGGTGTGGGCATATCTATTGTTTGGTCGCCATCGGCAGAACCATTCAAAGAAATTTTGTTAAGGCGACGCGAGCCGTGCGTGTAATTCAAATCTTTGTCGAACACAACAGGATATATATCTTCTTCCACTACCACATTTTTTGGAATAAGCCTCATACAATCGATGTCGCCCAACCAGCCTTGGTTATAAAGACGCACTACGTTGTTGCCTTTGTTCAGGGTTACATCGACATCTACCGTGCCCACAGTACTCCAGTTGCCGCCGTTTGTGGAAACTTCAACGGGGGTGCCATCGTTCACACTAACCAACATTTTACGGTCCTCGCCCGAAATAAATGAGAAACGGAGTGTATATTCGCCACCCTCCTTGCTATAGACATTGCGCCATTGCAGGTCGTTTTCCTCCTTGCCACCAAGCCAGCCAACAGCAACACCGCCCGAGCAAGAGGGCTTGTCGAGGTACATAGCAGTGCCGGCAGTCTCGTGGTTCTCCAATTCCTGATAGCAGGTGAGCCAAGCAGTTTCTGCCTCGTAAAGAGAGCGTTCAAGGCGTTCTTCTGCAGTTAATTTATATATGCGTGTGCCGTGTGCGGGCACAGTAACAGCCAATGACTCACTGAACAGGCCTCTATCTTTCTTTTCAAAGAGGTCGCGCACTGCCACCTCACCTGCAAGGTCGAGTGCCGAGAAAGTAACACTCATAGACAGCTCGGCATCGGTAGGGTTGTAAAAGGCCACCACACGCTTCGTGCCATTCAACTCCTCAACATCTTTCACAAGTACATAAGCACCATTCTCCCTTTTAACCACATAGGCCTGCAGGCCAAGAACATCTTGGTTCACTGCAATAAGTTCTTTGTTCTGCATCAATGCAAGCGCATTACCCTTTATATCGTTGAGGTCGCAACCAATAAGCAGCGGCGAGCTCATAACACACCACATACCAAAATGGGTTTTGTCCTCCTCGTCGGTGAGACCACGGCCCACCTCAAGCATATCCATATCATTGTAACGGCCATTGCCGGTATAAGCCGAGAGGTAAAGACTTTGATTTATAATGCTCTTTACCGATGCCCAGCCAAGGTAAATATCCTCGGTAGTGCGCCAGGAATTGGCAATATCGCAAGCCCAAGTACCGGGGAATGCCCAACGGCAGATATTCCAGGTAACATCGTTGCGGCCGGTGCTCTTTATCGCCTCATAAATCTCCTTGTAGCGCGCCTCCACATCGAGGTCGAGCCCCTCGGAATTATTTTCATCGTCGGCACCGCAATAATCCACTTTAATAAAATCGAAGTTCAACTCATTGAAATACAAATTCATATCCTGCTCATCGTGCCCATAGAGGCCCACACCTATGCCTATATCATCGCCACCCCAGAACGAAGCACAAGTATTGCGCCCCGCATCGGAGTAGATACCCGCTTTAAGCCCTTGGCTGTGAATATAATCTACAAGTGGGCGCAAACCGTTAGGGAAACGAGTGGGGTGAATGAGAAGTTTACCATTTTCATCGCGACCGCCAAAAAAGCCGTCATCAATATTTATGTGGTTATAACCACATTCCTTAAAACCAAGCTCGAGCATAGCATCGGCCTGTGCTTTTATCACAGAATCGTTAATCTCGAAGCCGTATGTGTTCCACGAGCTCCAGCCCATCAGCGGGGGATTCACAGCAACAGCCACCACCGTTACCGCGCATAGCATTAAACCAAGTATAAACTTTTTCATAATTATATTGAATTATAATTTTCAATGTTTGTTTCAAAGATAATATATATTGTTAAATAATAGTTACCTTTGTATTGATTTTAATTGAAATTCTTATGAAATACGCAATTATAGGTACAGGTGCCGTGGGCAGTTTCTATGGTGGCAAGCTGGCACACGCAGGCTGCGACGTTCACTTTCTGCTGCACAGCGATTATGAATACGTAAAAGAGCACGGCTTGCAGGTAGATTCTTGCGACGGCTCTTTTCACCTGCACAACCCCAAAGTATATAACGACACCGCATCTATGCCAAAGGCCGATGTGGTTATAGTGGCACTGAAAACAACCCGTAACCACTTATTAAAGGAGCTGCTGCCACCACTGCTGCACAAAGACACATTGGTGCTTCTCATACAAAATGGTATAGGCCCCGAGCCGGAACTGCAAAAACAGTTCCCCGAGCTATATTTAGCCGCCGGCCTTGCCTTTATATGCTCATCAAAGACCGAGCCGGGGCGCGTGAATCACCAATGCTACGGCAGCATAAACATAGGCAACTACTCCTGTAAAGAACCCGCAATAATAGAACAATTGATAGCCGATTTTACTATGGCTGGCATAACCACCTGCGAGGTGGAGTATCTCGAAGCCCGTTGGAAGAAAGAGGTATGGAATATGCCGTTCAATGGAATGACGGTGGCACTCAACACGCGCACCGACCACCTGCTCGCCCACCCCGCAACCCGCGAGCTTATACACCGCCAGATGCTCGAGGTAATTGGTGCTGCGCAAGCACTTGGTGTCAAGAACATAGACGCATCGTTTGCCGACCAAATGATTGAAATGACACTTAATATGGCACCCTACTCCCCCTCAATGAAACTCGACTACGATTTTCACCGCCCAATGGAGATTGATTACATATACAGCAATGCCATAGCCGAGGCCAAGAAAGTGGGCTTTCCAATGCCTTGCCTGGAGATGCTCGAAGCACAGCTCCGCTTTTTGGAGGCCGGGCGAGAGAAGCCTACTGTGCAAAAATAATCCAAAAATATAACAAGCCATTGTGGCATAAGGAACTTTTAAAAACAGGTTTCAAGCAATAAGCTAAAGAAGGCAACCCCCGGGGGTTGCCTTCTTTAGCTTATTGCTTATAGCGTATATATTTAGTAATCTCGGCCTGTGCACCACCGGTAGCGATTTCTTGCAACGTTAATGTATCAACTACAATAACGGGCTTTAAGACCTTAGTAACAGACGATTTTATACCATTTTTATTATAATTATACTTAACGTCGATAGAATTTTCCCCGGGCAGCCAAGAAATTCCACAATGGAAAGTATCGGCCACAAAAACAAAGCCCGTGCTATCTTCGTTGAACATAATCTCCTTTTTAGCATCGCCTTGCGCGCCTTCCAATACCCACAAACCTAAAATTTCACTATAATCTGCTGAGGATTTTTTATTATTGCCACCGCAAGCCACGAGCAGCAGAGCTATGGTAACTATTACAGAAAAAACAGAAAGTCTCATAATCAGCTATGTCTTTCGGCGAGCTCGCGCTCCATATCCTGTAATGTGAAACCCATCTGCTCGTTGAGCACCAACAGGTGATAGACTAGGTCGCAAGCCTCGTAGAGGTAACGCTCTTTGTTGCCATCGATAGCCTCGATAACCGTTTCCACAGCCTCTTCACCCACCTTCTGTGCAATCTTGTTCACACCTTTGTTGAACAGGTGAGTGGTATATGAGCCCTCGGGCATAGCTGCGTGGCGGCCCTGTATAACCCTTTCGAGCTTGCGAATGAACCCCTCGGTTTCGGGGGTGTCGAAGCAGGCTGTAGTACCACGGTGGCAGGCAGGGCCGTAAGGCTTGCCCATAATGAGCAACGTGTCATTGTCGCAGTCGGGGTACATTTGCACCACCTCTATGAAATTGCCACTTGTTTCGCCCTTTGTCCACAGAGCTTTGCGTGAACGGCTGTAGAATGTAGCCTTGCCTGTCTCTACAGTCTTTTCAAATGCCTCACGGTTCATATATGCAACCATAAGCACCTTCAATGTAGCGCAGTCCTGCACAACCACGGGCAACAGGCCGTCGCTATTCTTTGATAAATCGAAATCGGAAAAATTCATATCTTATAATCTTATTATTTTATTATCTAAAATATCATTCAACACCTTAAGAGATACTTCACTTCGTTCAGTATGACAATCGCATTATAATCTTACCTTAACATTCTGTTTCTGCAGTTCCTTTTTAAGTGCCTCCACGGTAATTTCGCCATAGTGGAAAATGCTTGCCGCAAGTGCCGCATCGGCCTTGCCTTTGGAAAGCACATCGGCAATGTCGCCCACACAGCCGGCACCGCCCGACGCTATTATGGGAATGGACAACTCCGATGCAAGAGCAGCAAAGGTGTCGCAAGGGTAGCCGTTGCGCGTGCCGTCGTGGTCCATAGAGGTAAAGAGTATCTCGCCTGCACCGCGCTCCTGCCCCTCGCGGGCCCACGAAAAGAGTTCCTTCTCGGTGAATTGGCGGCCACCGTGCGTGGTTATGCGCCACACGCCATCTATCTGCTTGGCATCTACTGCAAGCACCACAAACTGGCTGCCATACTTCGATGCAATCTCGTCAATCAACTGCGGGTTGCGCACCGCCGCACTGTTAATAGAAATTTTGTCGGCACCGGCATCGAGCAGGCGGGCGGCATCTTCAATGGTGGAAATTCCGCCACCCACGGTAAACGGTATATTTATATTAGATGCTATGCGCTCCACAAGCGAGGTAAACGTGTTGCGCCCCTCGAATGTGGCACTTATATCAAGATAAACGAGCTCGTCGGCACCCTGACGTGCATACATACGGCCAAGCTCCACAGCATCGCCCACATCTTGCAGGCTGAGAAAATTTATGCCCTTAACGGTGCGCCCCTCCTTCACGTCGAGGCAGGGAATTATTCGTTTTGCAACCATAGCTCCAAATCTTTAAGGGTTATGCGGCCTTCGTAAATAGCCTTGCCTATAATTACACTGTGCAGGCCCAGCTCTTGCGCCTTGCGAATATCATTCATAGAACTTATGCCACCACTCAACGTTGTATCCACAGTGGGGAAATTCTCCTTCAGCTCCACATAGAGTGGGAAATTGGGGCCTTGCAACATACCATCTTTGGATATGTCGGTGCAGATGAGTTGCTTGAGGCCAAAGGGCAGGAACCACCCTATTATCTCGTCGATGCTCACCTGCGACTCTTTGAGCCAGCCGTGAGTAGCCACATTGCGGCCACGTACATCGGCACCCAGAATAACGTGCCCGGCACCATAGTTCTGCAACCACTCGGCAAAGAGTTCCCTGTTATCCACAGCCACGCTGCCACAAATCACTCTGTTGGCACCCGCGTTTATTGCCGCGCGCAGCGCATCGCTGCTTTTAATGCCACCACCCCACTCAATGTCGAGGCCGGTGCTTGTGGCAAGCTGCTCAAGCACGCGCAGATTACAAGGCTCCTTGGCCTTCGCGCCATCGAGGTCCACTACGTGCAGGCGACGTACACCGCAGTCGGCATACATTTTGGCCATATCCACAGGGTTCTGCTCATATACCTTTTTAATGTCGTAATCACCCTGTGTGAGGCGCACGCAACGCCCATCTATCAAATCTATAGCAGGAATCAGTTCCATCACAATTCAATAAAGTTTTTCAAAATACACTCTCCCACGGCACCGCTCTTTTCGGGGTGGAACTGCGCACCGTAAAAATTTTCCTTGTTTATTGCAGCCGCAAACTCACGCCCGTTGCACGATGTAGCAATGGTACCGGCACATACATCGGCCGCAAATGAGTGAACAAAATAGACAAATGCACCCTCATCTATGCCCTTGAAGAGTGGCGATTGCAGGTTGCGAATCTCGTTCCAGCCCATATGAGGCACCTTTACGCCTTCGGCAGGCGATGGTGTAAAACGGCGCACCTCGGCATCGAAGATACCCAGGCAGCGGGCATTGCCCTCCTCGCTGCTGCGGCACATAAGCTGCAAGCCTATGCATATACCAAGCACGGGCTGTTTAAGCCCCCTGATAACATCGCACAAGCCGCGCTCACTCAGTTTCTGCATAGCCGACGAAGCCTCGCCCACCCCGGGCAACAGCACCTTGTCGGCATTTTTTATAATATCGTGGTTGTCGGTAACGCAATATTCGGCCCCAATGCGGTCGAGCGCATTGCACACCGAACGCAGGTTACCTGTATCATAATCTACAATAGCTATCATAAAACTCCTTTACTGCTTGGCAATTCGTAACTGAACGGCTCGCGCTTCACCGCCATACGCAATGCACGCGCAAACGCCTTGAAAATACCCTCGGCAATGTGGTGGTTATTTTCACCCTGCGCCTTTATGTGCAGGTTGCACCCCATAGCCGCAGCCAACGACTTGAAGAAGTGGCTGAACATCTCGGTGGGAACATCACCCACATACTCACGTGTAAAAGAAACGTCCCAGCAAAAATCTATTCTGCCACCGAAATCTATGAGTACCATAGCGCGGCTCTCGTCCATAGGCAACACAAAGCCATAACGGCCTATGCCACGCTTGCTGCCGAGAGCCTTAACCACAGCCTCACCCAGCACAATTGCAATATCTTCCATAGTGTGGTGCTCATCTACTGCAAGGTCGCCCACAGCCTTCACCTGCAACGACACACCTGCGTGGTGCACTATCTGGTCGAGCATATGGTCGAGGAATTTAAGCCCCGTATCTATGCCCGATGCGCCACGACCGTCGAGGTCGATGCTCACCGTTATATCGGTCTCTTTGGTTTTGCGCACCACGGTGGCAGTGCGCTCCTCGCAACGCAGGAACTCGGCAATGGCAGCCCAGCTATCGGTGGCAAGCACGCACACATCGGCATAGGGCAAAGCACGCATCTCCTCTATGCGTGCCGCATCGGCAGTGTATAGAATAGCCTTTGCGCCCAGATTCCTGGCAAGTTCCACATCGGTGAGACGGTCGCCAATGACAAAACAGCGCGACAGGTCGTACTCGCCTGTCATATACTTGCCGAACATACCGGTGCCGGGCTTGCGTGTGGGCTTGTTATCGCTCTTGTAAGTAACATCTATCAGTTGGTCGGCAAATTCAACCCCCTCGCCTGCAAGCACCTGCAGCATTTTGTTGTGCACAATATCGAACTGCTCGCGCGGATAGGCATCGGTGCCCAAACCATCTTGGTTGCTTGCAAGCACAAGTTCAAAATCGCTCTCGGCAATGCGTGCAAGCGAGCCTATTGCAGCCGGCATAAATACAAGCTGCTCAAGCGTATCCACCTGTTCCGTTACAGGTGGTTCCCATATAATTGTTCCGTCGCGGTCTATAAAAAGTGCCTTTTTCATTTTTCAAAATCTTTTACCACGGCAAGCATTTTATCGTTCTCGCCGGGTGTACCTATTGTAATTCTCAAACACTCGCTGCACCCCTTTACTTTTGAACGGTCGCGCACGATAACCTCGCGTGCTATAAGCGCATCGTAGAGGGCGCGTGCATTGCTCACCCTCACAAGCAGGAAATTGGCATCGGAGGGAAAGACCTTTTCAACGCAGGGCATTTGTTGCAGTGCCTCGGCAACGCGGGCACGCTCGCTCACTATGAGCTCAATCTCGCTCTCCACATCACGGTCGAGCAACTTCATTGCACGCAGCATACCCGCCTTGTTTATGTTATAAGGATATTTCACATTGGCAAAAAGTGCCATCACCTCCTTTGCAGCAAACGCAAGCCCCAGGCGCAAGCCTGCAAGGCCGTATGCTTTGGAGAGGGTTTGCAGAACAATCAAGTTCTTGTACTCGCCAAGCAGGGTTGTAAGGCTTGGTTGCGATGCAAAATCAATATAAGCCTCATCTACCACAAGCACTCCTTTAAAATTATTGAGCAGATAGCGCATCTGTTCAATGGGGAATATATTGCCCGAAGGATTGTTGGGCGAGCATACAAACATTAGTTTGGTGTTCTCATCGCAAGCAGCGAGTAACTCATCGGCAGGCAGGGAAAAATCACTGCCAAGCTGTACCTCGCGCACTTCAACATCGTTTATGTCGGCCGCCACACGGTACATACCATAGCTGGGCGCAATGGCCACCACATTATCTATACGCGGCTCGCAGAAGATGCGGAAACAGAGGTCTATGGCCTCGTCGCTGCCGTTGCCTATGAACATCTGCTCCACAGCTACACCCTTCATAGGCGCAATACGAGCCTTCAGCTCGGCCTGGCGAGGGTCGGGGTAGCGGTTGAAGCCGTTGTCAAAAGGATTCTCGTTGGCATCGAGGAAAACGCCCAATGCCCCTTTATACTCGTCGCGTGCGGTGGAATAGGGCGCAAGCGATTTTATATTTTTGCGGACAAGCCGCATTACATCATCGATATTCATAATCATAGTTCTTTACCCATACGCAAAAGGGCTGCCGCAGCGTGAGCATCGAGGCCTTCGGCCTTTGCCATGGCAACAATGGTGCCACCAAGC
Source organism: Bacteroidaceae bacterium (assembly GCA_017481875.1). Classification (GTDB taxonomy): domain Bacteria; phylum Bacteroidota; class Bacteroidia; order Bacteroidales; family Bacteroidaceae; genus HGM04593. Next base: position 147,278 of record JAFUOP010000031.1, on the reverse strand, counting down.
TCGTCTATACCCTCTTTTGTAAGTTCCTGATATGTTATTTTGCGCACAAAGCTGTCGAGGTTCACACCGCTGCAAGAGCGTGCCCAGCCACTTGTGGGCAGTGTGTGGTTGGTACCCGATGCATAGTCGCCGGCACTCTCGGGCGAGTAGTTGCCTATGAACACACTGCCTGCTGCTGTAATGTCGTCGGCCACACCCCAAGGATTATTCATTGATATTATCAAGTGCTCGGGTGCATAGCTGTTTACAAACGCTACCTGCTCCTCAAGCGTGGGCAGAACTATTGTGCGACTGTTCTCCAAAGCCTTGGCGGCAAGTTCCTTGCGAGGCAGCTTTGCAAGCTGTTCGGCCACACAGGCATCAACAGTATCGGCAATGGCGGTGCTGCCACACACAAGTATAGCCTGCGAATCCACGCCGTGCTCGGCCTGCGAAAGAAGGTCGCTTGCCACAAATGCAGGGCAAGCGGTATCGTCGGCCATCACAAGCACCTCCGACGGGCCTGCGGGCATATCTATCGACACACAGCTTGTAACACGCTCCTTGGCCTTCGTTACATAGCGGTTACCCGGCCCGAATATCTTATCCACGGCGGGAATGCTCTCTGTGCCGTATGCCATTGCGGCCACAGCCTGTGCACCACCCACCTTAAAGATTCTATCAACACCGCACACCATAGCGGCCGAAAGCACAGCAGGTGCCACCTTGCCTTGCTTGTTCACGGGAGTGCAGAGTACAATCTCCTTGCAACCCGCCACCTTTGCGGGAATGGCAAGCATAAGCACCGTGGAGAAGAGAGGAGCAGTGCCACCGGGGACATAAAGCCCCACTTTTTGAATGGGCACCGCACGCTGCACACATTTTACCCCGGGCGATGTAACAACCTCAATTTCATTGAAACGCTGCGCCATGTGAAAACGGGTGATGTTGCGGGCTGCCTTTGCAATGGCATCTTTCAACTCCTGTGGCACAAGAGCAAAAGCCTCGCGTTTCTCCTCCTCGCTCACCTCAATGGCAGCAAGTTCCACACCGTCAATCTCGCGGGCAAGCTCACAGATAGCCTTGTCGCCATCGCGCCTCACACGCTCTATTATGGAATCTACGCGTGCGGCAATAACCGCGTCGTCGGTAACCACACGCTCACACAGCGCGCCCCACTCACTGCGAGCAGGGTTTATATATCGTTTTATCATAATACAATCTTTTCGAGAGCCAATACCAAAATATCCTCAGCACCAATAGCCTTCAACTGCTCTATCACACTCCACAACTGTTTTTCATCGACCACCGTCTGCAACGAGCACCAATCCTTCTGCGCAAGAGGAATCACAGTGGGGCTGCGCATGGCAGGGAGAATCTTCACAGCCTCGTCGAGCGCTGCGGTGGGAATATTCAGCAACAGGTACTTTTTACCCGCACCCTTGAGAACCGACTCAAAGCGCGACATCAGCTGGCGGGCAATGGCCATTTTATCTTCGCTCAAGCCAGGAGTACCAATGAGCACCGCCTCGGAGTGAAGCACCTGCTCCACCTCCACAAGGCCGTTGGTTATGAGCGTGCCACCCGACGACACAATGTCGAAAATAGCATCGGCAAGCCCCGCGGCGGGAGCAATCTCCACCGAGCCCGTGATGGTGTGAATCTCGGCCTCAATGCCATTCTCGTGGAAATATTTTGTGAGCACATTGGGGTACGATGTGGCAATACGCTTGCCGTTGAAATAGCCAAGCCCCTCATAAGCATCGGTCTTGGGAATGGCAAGCGAAATGCGGCAACCGCCAAACCCAAGTTTTTGCAGGATATCCACATCGTAGCCACGCTCGGCCACTTCGTTATAGCCCACAATACCCAAATCGGCAGCACCCATCGACACCGTTTGCGGAATATCATCGTCGCGCAAAAAGAGAATCTCCACAGGGAAATCCGATGCACGCATCAAAAACTTTCTCTTTTCCTCTTTAATGGTAACGCCCGCATCGCGCAGCAGCTGCATACTCTGCTCGTTCAAGCGTCCTTTTGTCTGTACAGCAATTCTCAGCATATTATTATTGTTTTATTATTTCAAAAAAATAAAAAAGAGCCTACCTTTCTTGCAGGTAAGCCCATAGATTATAGCGTTCGCAAAACGGGAACACCCCACTTACCCAACTCTTTTTTGAGACAGGCGATGATGGTGGTGATATACGTTTCGCATAAACATTTTCTATATATTTCTTATTTTATTACCCTAACAACGCCGGCTGCTCACATTTTGCAACCTATTTTGCGTTTTCACATCGCGAAGATAGTAAATTTTACGATACATCATAAACATTTGTACACTTTTTTCGGCATTATGCCGAAAAAAGTGTACAAATGTGTTCAGGTCGTTATTTTCTCTGCACAATGTGTGCCCCTGCGGGAACGTTCTCGGTAACCCAGATGTTACCGCCTATAACCGCATCGCGGCCCACGGTTACTCGCCCAAGAATGGTGGCGTTGCTGTAAACAATTACGTTGTCCTCCAATATCGGGTGGCGGGGAATACCCTTAATGGGGTTACCGTTTTCGTCGAGCGGGAAGCTCTTGGCACCTAATGTAACTCCCTGGTACAGCTTCACATTGCTGCCAATGATGCAGGTTTCGCCTATAACGATACCCGTGCCGTGGTCTATTGTGAAATAGTCACCTATCTGCGCACCAGGGTGAATATCTATGCCCGTTTCGCTGTGGGCAATCTCTGTGATTATGCGGGGAATAAGTGGCACGCCCAATTCCAAAAGGCGGTGCGCCATGCGGTAGTTGCTCACAGCCTTTATGCTGGGGTAGCAGCTGATTACCTCGCCAAAGCCTGTGGCAGCGGGGTCGCCGTTGTATGTAGCCTCCACATCTTTTGCAAGGGCTGCACGCAGCGTGGGCAGATACTCTATGAACGAGAGTGCCATTTTGCTTGCCGCAGTGGCCGCAGTGGCGGGGCAGTCGCAATTATTGCTGTAGCAGAGGCCGGCACAAATCTGCTCGCACAGAATTTTGTACAGGCGGTCTATGTTCATACCTGTTTTATATGCAAGGGTATGGTGCTCCTGCACCGAGTCGCCAAAGTAACCGGGGAACACAATGGCACGCACAATATCCACCGCCTCGGACAACACGCGCCACGAAGGCATAGGCTCGCCGTCGCGGCGATGGTGGAACATATCTTGGGAACCGCCGCTGCTCAGCAATTCGTCTATCGTATGCGAGAATACGTCGGCAATAGTTTTTTCTTTCATAGTAGTTTATCGGAATAAATCGGTTGATAGGTAACGCTCACCGCAATCGGGCAGCAGTACCACAATATTTTTATCTTTGTATTCGGGGCGTTGTATCAAAGAAGCTGCAGCCCACAGTGCCGCGCCCGACGAGAAACCCACAAGCAGCCCTTCGGTGCGCACAAGCAAGCGCGCCGCCTCCACGGCATCTTCGTTGGTAACGGGAATAACCTCATCTACCACCGTGGCATCGTAAATGGCGGGAACAAAACCCGCGCCTATGCCTTGCAGTTTGTGAGCACCCTTCTCGCCACCGTTGAGCACTGCCGACGATGCCGGCTCCACACCCACCACCTTTATTGCGGGGTTATGCTTGCGCAATCGGCGGGCCGTGCCGGTGATTGTGCCTCCCGTGCCCACGCCTGCAACAAAAACATCTATGCGGCCGTCGGTGTCGCGCCATATCTCATCGGCTGTACTTATGTGGGCCGCAGGGTTGGCCTCGTTTTCGAATTGCTGCAAAATAATGCTGCCAGGGGTGGCGTCGCGCAGTTCTTGGGCCTTGGCAATGGCCCCTGCCATACCCTCACTGCCGGGGGTGAGCACAAGCTGCGCACCGTATGCACGCAACAGACTCATGCGCTCGGCACTCATAGTGTCGGGCATTGTGAGTATGAGGTTATAGCCCCTTACAGCCGCCACAAGGGCAAGCCCCACGCCAGTGTTCCCACTGGTGGGCTCTATGATGGTGGCCCCCGCGCTCAAAAGACCGCGTGCCTCGGCATCGTTTATCATTGAAAGAGCCGTGCGGTCCTTCACGCTGCTGCCCGGGTTGAAGTACTCTATCTTTGCCACGGGTGCTGCGGGCAGGCCTGCCGCTGCGGCATAGCGCGAGAGGCGAAGCAACGGTGTGCCTCCTATAAGGGATAAGAGAGAATCGGCTATTTTCATATTCTACGGTATCTGTTTAAGTTCGTTGTAAAGCCTCTGCACGGGGAGGCCCATCACATTGAAGTAGGAGCCGTCGATAGAGGAGATTCCTATGTACCCTATCCACTCCTGCACGCCATATGAGCCCGCTTTGTCCATAGGGCGGTATTTGGCAATGTAGTAATCAATCTCCTCGGCCGTGAGGGTGGCAAACGTTACCTGCGAGCAGGCCACAAAGCTGCGCTGAACACCCCGTGTGGTAATAGTAACACCTGTGAACACCGAATGGGTTTTGCCCGACATAAAATTGAGCATACGGCGGGCATCGGCCTCATCGGCAGGCTTGCCAAGAGGCTCACCATCGAGCCACACAATGGTGTCGGCAGTTATCACAAGCTCGTCGCCGGCCATAAGCGAACGGTAGGCATCGGCTTTTTTCTTTGATATATAAAGCGGGATATCACCACCCTGCAATGTGGGCGGGAACGACTCATCTACATCGGGCAACGTGCGTACCTCGTAGGGAATATCGAGCCCAGCAAGAAGCTCTCGACGGCGGGGCGATGCCGATGCAAGGATTACCTTGTACTTTTTTATATTATCGAGCATAGCATCACCAACCAAAAGCGTTAGACTCGTCCATCCACTTGCCCTGCGCACGCATCACCTGCTCTATCACGTCGCGACCGCAGCCTTCGCCACCACGCACGGGCGAAATGTAGCGGGAAATCTCCTTTATCTCCACAGCCGCATCGGCGGGGCAACAGGGAAGGCCGCACATCTTCATCACCTCGTAGTCGGGGATATCGTCGCCCATATAAAGAATCTCTTCGGGCTTCATATCATACATTGTCATAAGCTCCTCGAAGCAATCCTTCTTAATGGCGGCACCTAAATATACATCGGTAATGCCCAGGCCATTGTAGCGCACCTTCACAGCCTCGGTGCGGGCTCCTGTTATTATGGCAACGTGGTAGCCCGCCTTCACGGCAAGCTGCAGTGCGTAACCGTCTTTAATGTTCACGGTGCGCATAGGCTCACCGCCGGGGTACATAGTTATTGTCTCGCGGCTCAACACGCCATCGACATCAAAAACCAACCCCTTTATCTTTGTCAAATCGTAGTTTATCATTATAGTAATATTTTATTGTTTTTCATTATTGTCGCGTGCCGCCTCGGCGGTAATATAGTCGCTCAGCACGGTATAAATATCCTTCAGCGGCCCATCGAGCATAGCTTTGTGAGCATTCATAACGGCAACATCGCCCCTGCGTGCAGGGCCCGTCTGCGCATCGCGCGGGTGCAGAGAATGAACCTTGGCAGCCGTCTCATCTACCAACGGCAACATTGCATCGAAAGAGAGACCGTTGGCCTCCAACAGCTTGGCAGCCATACCGTATGCCGCATTGGCAAAATTACAGGCAAAAACCGCCGCTATGTGCAAGTATCGCCTCTGCTCGCTTGTGGCGTGCACCACCTTGTCGGTGAGCATCGATGCCACCCCCGCAAGCAAATCAGCCACCTGCGGGCTGCACCCCTCAACAAAAACAGAGATATTATCGAACGGCACAACGCGCTGCTTGCTGAATGTCTGCATAGGGTAGAAAACACCATAACGGCCGGCACCCGCCACGCGCAAGATATCCATAGGCACACTGCCCGCCGTGTGGGCAATTACAGCTGTGGGGAAACGGGCAGCCACCTGCTGCGCCACGGCAGGCAAAGCATCGTCGGCCACCGATATTATGAATATATCGGCTGCGGGCAACTCGTTCACATCGCAACAGGCAGGGCACCCCACCCTTGCGGCAAGAGTCACTGCCGATTCTGCGGTGCGACTCCACACAGCCACAGGCGGTGCTCCCGCCGCAGCAAGAGCTACGCCAAGCGAGGTGGCAAGATTACCTGCCCCCACAAGCACCACTCTACTCCTGTCCACCGAATTTTCCAATGTGCACCTTCTCCCACTGCATCTTCTCCTCGTCAAAGGGCTTGGCCTCGCGTGCCTTGTGCCCCACTGCCACCACCGACAATACCGCGTAGTGCGAGGGAATATCCAACAAATGCCTTACATTATCTTCGGCCGATGCACCGTCGGCACTCTTACGGCAACGCATCTGCACCCAGCAAGAGCCCAATCCCATAGACTGTGCCGCAAGCTGAATGATTATGGTAGCCACCGAGCAATCCTCAATCCACACATCGGTTTTGGTGGTATCGCCCAGAACCACTATCGCCATAGCCGCGCCCTCCAAGAGAGCCGCGCCCTGTGCTTTGCACACCGACAGTGCCTTCAACACCTCCTTGTCCTCTACAAGCACAAATTCCCACGGGTTGTACCTGTGGCCCGACGGCGACATAAGAGCCGCACGCAACAAGTTGCACACCGCCTCTTTATCCACAGGCTCGTCGGTGAAAAGGCGACAACTGCGCCTGTTCTTCAATATATCGAAATAGTTATTCATAAGTCATTATCATTTTTCAATTTGCGAAGATATAATAATCTGCGTAAACACCAAAAAAAGAGCTGTTGTAAAAACAAAAAGCAGAAAAAACAACTACAGTTGTAACACAACGAGGTTTTTGCCGTCATACCTATGAAAACCGACAAAAACCAAGCATTATGAAGTACTTTGCACTAATCATCGCATTCATCTGCAGCATACAGCTGCCGGCACAAAACAATTTAAGAAAGCTCAACAAACAGGAAAGAGAAAAATACCTTGTGGAAAAAGCAAAAGAGGTGGTGCTGAACTTCGGCCCCGCATATTACCGCGAATACGGCACCCCCGAAATATCCAAAGCCCGCAAATTCAAGAGAGAGGAGAGATGGGAAGAATTCGCCGGCAAGCGGTACTACACGGTAACACTCCCCTACGACAAAACCAAAGAGCAACTCGCCTGGAGCTACGCCGCCAAGGTTGATATATGGGAAGAGAACGGCGAGCCGCAAGGGGTGATGTTCGGCTATGGTATGGGCATTCATTTCCTCGACACACCATACAAAGAGAGGGTTGAACGAGGAATAAAGCCGGAGGAGCAGGCACCATACTTTTGCGGCCAGGAATGCGACCTCATAATGCACCTCACCGACTCACCCGCCTACTACAGCAACCAAATAAAGGAGAAACGTGGTGCAGTGTGCACCCTGCCCCACCGCGCGGTACTCTTCACCGAAGGAAAACCCGAATACTACTTCACATTCGGCAAAGCAACCGAAGAGCACCCTGCCCGCCCCATATTCAACGGCGGCACCCTTGTGAACCTGCAAGACGATTTTTCGGTTGTAATAATGGGACTTAACAACGAGCAGAAGCCCGCCCCCGAAGCCTACCCCGCCGAGTACACATACGACGCCCCCATATCCGCAAGCTACCTGCTAAGCAACTGTGGCACCCCGTGTGCCAAGCAGCAGGAAAAAGCAACCTACCTGCGAGCCCGCCACGAACAGATGCTGGAAAACCACGAGCTTACGCAAACAACCAACTGCGACCGCATATACATTGTGGAGTTGCCCAATGTAAAGAACATAGAGGTGCACAACCGCCATACCGGAATACCCTGTTCCAAGACCTTTACCGGCCTCACCGCAAAGGCCACTAAATGCTACAGCGTGGAGTTCTACAAACAAACAGCCCGCGAGCCCCTCATAATGCTGTTTTTCATAAACAACAGCAACACCGCCATAGAGGAGTGCGTGGCGCAGATAGCGCAATATATTAGGTTTGAATAGAGAATGACGGAGATGACCAAAAAGGCTGCTAAATTTTTTTTAGCAGCCTTTTTGCAAATTTTCCAAAAGCCTCACACACCCTGCCTATCGGAAAGGAACCGCCTCAGCAAGAAAGCCAAGAAATACGGGAATGTATAGAACTTGCCATTGAAACCAATGTTTTTATACCCGAACTTTATTCCATATTTTATATCGGGGAACCTGTCATCTTTCAACAGATTGTTAAGCGATGCAGTTGCACCATCGTTTGCCTTCACCTCTACCGGTATAAGCGAGTTGGCATCTCTCACAAAGAAATCCATCTCTATCGCAGGCCTGTCACTTCTGTAATAATAAAGGCCATACCCCTGTTTTACAAGCATATCCCCAACTATGTTCTCATAAACGGCACCCTTGTATGTTCCAAGATTGCGGTTTGCCCTCAAATCCTCCTGCGCCTCTTCGTCAAGCGATGCAATCAAAAGACCGGTATCCTTGTAATATATCTTATAAAGTTTGGAGTCATAATTCCCTTTCAGCGGCAATTCAGGGCGGTTCATACAATAGCAGATGTTTATGACGCCGGCATCGGCAAGCCATTCGACACACCCTATGTAATCCCTGTTACGCGCATTCTTGCCTATCTTGGTTATTTGAAAGCGTTTGCTCTCCTTTGCAAGAAAGGTTGAAATATGATTATACACCGCTTTCACCTTTGCTTTGTCAAGCCCTTCGACATATTTGGTAATATCCTCTTCATAGTCTTTGAGCAACTGCTTTTGTATTGCAAATGTTCCGCTGAAGTTCTTGTTCTTTATGTAAGTGTTCACAACCTCGGGCATACCGCCAATGGTAACATAGTCGCGGAACAGGCCGAAAAGAATATCCATCTGCAACGTACCGAGGGGCTTAACCTCCAGCATATACCTGTAGAGTTCATCTATAAAATCATCTGAATATCCTTTGGCCCAAAGGAACTCCTCGAAATCCATAGAATGCATTTCATAATCCTCCTTGTAACCCACGCTGTTGGATTCTATCTCCTTATAGTTTATACCCATCAACGAGCCCGAACAGATGACATCGAAACGACCATCTATTTTGAAGAACTTCAACGATGTGGCGCAGTTGGGACAAGCCTGCAACTCGTCAAAAAAGAATATTGTTTCACCGGGAACAAACTTGAATTCCGGGTTAAGCAACGAAATATTCTTGAGTATTGCATCAACCTCAAAGCCATCATCGAATATAGCCTTGTACATCTTTTGCTCCACAAAGTTAATCTGAATCACATTTTTGTAATTCTGCCTCGCAAACAACTCAATGGAGCGAGTCTTTCCAATTTGGCGAGCCCCTTTTACTATAAGCGGCTTTCTATCGGAATTACTCTTCCAGGCCATCAAATAAGCATCTATTTTTCTTCTAAGCAATTCTTCCATATCTCAAAACGCTAATAATCAAGTGCAAATATACGAAATTTCACATAATCACATACAAAAACCGAGCTATTTTTCACATAATCACATATAAAAACGAGGAGGATTTTCACATAATCCACCCCATTTTTGCCGCAAATTTCACATTTTCCCATAAAAAGCTATGCCAACAAGCTAAAATCAATATCCGGAATCATAAAATCCGCAAGACTATCCTTAATAAGGAATCCCATATAAAGAGGTATGGTAAGAACCTCTTCTTCGCGCCCCACATTATATTTTCCAAGCTTGATAGCATTATTGATATGATAGATATTTTTGTTCTTCAATACCGTTCTTAGACTTTTTGTTTTGCCGGTTTTCGCCTTTACTTCAAGTACCACACATTCACCCTTATATCGTACAAGGAAATCCAATTCCAGACCACTATCCTTTTGGAAATAGTACAATTTCTGCCCCGTCTTGCAGAGGAAATCAGCCATAAGATTTTCAAATATAGCACCCTTATACCCAAGAAGATTGCCTTTTAGGATATCAGCCTGAGTACCATAGTCAAGCATAGCCACAAGAAGTCCTATATCCGCAGTATATAGCTTAAAGCACTCTTTGATAGAGTTCCCCGCGAGCGGCAACTCCGTAATCTGCGTATTGTAGCACCTATGAACCAAGCCTGCATCCTCAAGCCACTGAATACAACCTATATATTGAGAAGACCTTGCACCCTTACGAACCACGGAATATTGGAATTTTTTATTCTCTTTTGCAAGTTGTTTGGGAATAGACTCAAAACACTCGCGAATACGAGGTTTATCTGCATCATCGGCATACTTTACCATATCCTCCTCATACTCAGCGATAATGTTACGCTGAATTTTATATGTAAGTTCAATATTCTTAGTTTCAAGGAATGTGTTCACCACTTCGGGCAATCCACCCACAATGACATATCTATGGAGCAACTCCATCATCGCTTTATGAATACCATCGGGGACAACAGTTTCTTTCTCAAAACACGATTTCAGCGTATCAATAACAATGTCATCAATTCCATTTGCCCACAAAAACTCTTCAAAATCCAAAGGATGCATTTCTACAACCGTTTCATATCCAACGGGAATTGAATCCTGCCCCTCATCTGCTTTTGTTATATTTCCGCCATACCCTCTCACGCCCAAAAGAGAACCCGTTGCAACAACATCGAAACGGCCATCTATTTGAAAAGACTTCAAAGCTGTTCTTGCCTCCCTGCACTCTTGAATTTCATCAAGTATAATGCAAGTCTTTCCTTTAACAAAGCGACTACCGGGAATCAAAGCCGACAAGTTGAGAATAATGGTATCAACATCAATATTACCGGTAAAAGCAGATTTTTTATCCGGTTCAAGGATAAAGTTCATATATACCACACTCTCGTAATTCTCCTTTGCAAATTTCTGTACAATATACGTTTTTCCACATTGGCGAATACCTTTGATCACAAGCGGTTTCTTGGCTCCGGAGTTCTTCCAGTCAACCAAAACAGACTCAATTTTTCTTTTAAGCATCGTCTTTATCATTTACTTCGCCGGCAAATTTACACTTTTTCCAACGAATAACAAGGGGTCCATTACACTTTTTCCAACGAATAACAAGCGTTTGCTTACACTTTTTCCAACGAATAACAAGGGATTCGTTACACTTTTTCAAGGAAAAGAGCAAAAATATGCTTTATTTACACATTATCCGTCCGGCAATTTTCCTTGTTTTCAATGCCGTTATTGGATACAGGTCCTGTTTCAAATTGCAAATAAACTTCGGACAATGTTTCCATTTTAAATTGGTAGAGTTCGCTTTTGTTAGTTTCCCAATCTTGAGCTATCGCAATTTCAAGTTGGTAAAATAACATAAAAAACGATAATAATAGCACATATAGACCAACACGCATGTTTTTATTCATTTTCATCTCAAATACAATAAATTATATTTGTTTTCTAGCCTCACATAATAAGCACTTAAACCGTTCTTTATATGTCTTTTCTTCGGTATTACGAAATTCAAACAATATAGAATTGAAACTTTTATCCCAAATGCCAAATATAATGCAAGCAATAGCCCATAGTATATCATTATCATTTATATCAAAACTTTCTAATACATTCATCAGTCGTTTAAATGAACTCGGGTGATAAAATTTGTCATTTTGAGCTGTTTCATCCATAAGTATCAATGTAAAAAAAGCTGACATAATTGCTAATTGCAAAAATAGATCATCTTTATTATTATCATTAATCATCCAATTCTTTGCTTGAATGTCAGCCTGAAATTCTTGTTCCATGCCTGCACCTTTTTGGTGTTTTAAGTAAATATGAGACATTTCATGCAAAAGCAATACATCTATTGCGATAATGGCGCATATATTTGTAGCTTCTACTATTTTGTTATTATTTTCATCTTGTGGAAGTGGAAGGACATTAGGCCAATTATCATAAGAGTAGGCAAGTGATTTAGCATAATCATATAGTTCTATTGCCTCATTAGAAAATGTCAACACTTTTTCCTTTTTTACAAAAAAGTTGTTTAGGGAGTCATATATTGTAATTGTCAAATATGAACAACACCATATTGAACATAAATAACATTCATTTATTATAATACTGTTTTTATCTATATTGCATTTTGCAGCAAGTTCTTTCCATCCACATTCTTTTTTAGAACAGATTGTTATTTTAGATTTTCATCGGTTTGACTTAACCGATTGAGGAATAAACTTTTAGCGAATTATTTGAGAAGTAGTGGTAACGAGTTAGCAACCGTGCGAATTTCAGCGATTTGCGGTGCTATGCTGTCAAATAACTCTTTCTGAATACAAAGATACAACTTCTTTTGAATATATCTCTAAGAAGTTATCGAATTTTTCACCGTACTTATAAATTGAAGACTACTCAATTGGCAATCCATGCTGTTTCAAAAAACTCAATTTATCCCAATATCCTCTTTGGAAAATAATTTTATCGTTTTGAATACGAAAGAAACCGCATCCACGAAGTCCGAGAGGGTCTCTCCATTCCATTATAGCCCATTCTCCGTCTTCAAACATATTTTCGACGATACAAACCATTTTTGCTGTCGCAAATTCATTCTCAAACATTTCGTAAATAGCGGTTTTTCCAACAACGGGAGCGTTGGCTACCTGATGATTCACAGCATTTTCGGCGTACAGTTCCACAATGCCTTTCGCATCAGAGGCATTGAAGCAATCAATCCATTGCACAAGTATTTCTTTCGGAGTCATTGTTGTTGCTATTTTTATGAATTCAAAGATGGATTTCCTATTAAAGTTCCTTTGTTTTCCAAGCCCTGTTCCCGATTAAAATGGAAATGGTAATAATAGCAATGGAGAGCAATAAAAACGGAATTTGCAATCCGTCGCTTATCACGGAACCGACTTCGAAAAACTGAAGAGGTGTCAGAAAACGCAGCATTCCGATTTTTGTATAAGCGGCTATCATATATAACACATAAAACAACAGGAATAACAATGTGGAATAGCGTGTTGCCGATTTATAGGTACGGGTAATGCCCGAAACGGCAAAAGACAGGGCAAACAAAGTGGATTGGGTCAGGAACATACCGGCGGTTGTAGAGAAAGGAACATCGGTCTGACCCAATTCCCCCAACGGAAGTATGGACATGAAATAATTGCATACGCCGCAGAACGCCGAAAAGACCAGCATATTGAAAATGCCTGCAATGACTTTCGACAATACGATATCCCTGCGGCAGACAGGTTTGGTAAACAGATATTCGGATGTCCCCTGCTTCAATTCCTTAGTCATGCAACTGCTTCCCAAATAGGCGGCATAAGGGAATGCCAGCAAGCCTGTCCAGTAATAAATGCAACTGTACCATCCTATTGGTGAAGCGATGTTGTCGCCAACCCCGAACATGATTTTCAAAAAGTCGGGAAAAAGAGCCGCAGCATGCGTCAACTCTTCCAGCGAACCTTCCAGTGAGAGGTACTCAAAATAGGCAAACGCTATCAGCATGAGTTCCAAGGAGAGCCATATCGCTAACATACCCTTTGTCTGTCTCAGTTCATTCTTTACCAGTGCTTTCATTTTTTAATTTCCTTATGCTATAAACGTTACATCCTTGCTTTTGAATCTTCTGGCGGCAGAAAGATACAGAACCGCCACAAACAATACATACCACACGATATATTCCAGTGGATAGCCTCCTTCCGAAAATATATGTCCGACTTCAAAAAACGAAAACGGCGAAAGGAAGTCTATCAGCGGAACACCGGCTATGCGGGAAAAGCTTGTCAGGCAGTATGCCGTGAAGACGGTAAGCCCGGCAACCACGAGCGGTGATTGTATGGCGGGCTTATATACCCCGACCCATACTCCGAGTATTCCGAAAAACAGGGCAATCAACACAAAAGACAATGCCACCGGCAGGAATCTTTCGGAGCATTCAATACCCATCAGGGACAAAGTCGCATAAGACGACAGCACATATACAGTTCCGGCAAGCATTATCCCGCCGAGCATGCAAAGATTTTTTTCCCGGAATATGCGCAGGCGTCCTATCGGCTTTGTCATCAGGTATTCAGCCGTGCCTTCGGTACATTCCTTTGTGTACAAGGAGAGTCCGAAGTGCATGCCGAATATCCCGATTGCCATTGAAAAGAACACGTTGAGGAATGCGTACATACCCAAGGGTTCTTGAAACAAGTCCGCCGTCATCCCCAAACTGTCGAAGAACTCGCTGTTTTCATAAATCTTTGAGAGGGAGCCGACAGAATCCAACGCCCCATAGTAAGCCGGAGTCATGCACAGAATCAGCAGCCCGACAGCAAGTGTCCAGCAGACAATGTATCTGAAATTCTTTTTCCATTCATACCGAAAAACAGTCATGGCAACCTCCTTTTACTCGTAATAGTGCATGAAAATTTCTTCCAAAGAGGGTTCTTCGATAAAGACATCCTCCAATGGAATCATCCGCAGTTTCTCAATGAGGTTCACTACCTCTCCGCTATACATGAAAGAAACGGAATTCCCCGCTTGATTCTCGACATAGTTTTTTATGCCTGCGGTTGCAAACAAGCCTTCGGGAACGGTATCTTTTGCCATCAGCGTAACTTTTTTATAACCGTTTTCCCTTAACTCCTTCATCGATTGAATGCCGAGCAACCTGCCCTCTTTCAAAATGGCGACCCTGTTACATAGCCTTTGTACCTCGGTCAATACATGCGACGAAAAGAAAATGGTCATTCCCCGCTTCCGGTTCTCCTCCGACAGAATGTTGTAGAATGTCTGCTGCATCAAGGGGTCGAGTCCGCTGGTCGGTTCATCCAGAATCAACAGTTGCGGCTCGGTGATAAGAGCCGACACGATTCCCACCTTCTTTTTGTTGCCGAGAGACAATTCCTTGATTTTTTTCGATAGGTCGAGATTCAGCAGTCCGGAAAGTTCCTTTATCCGTTTACCGCACTCCTTTCCGTATAAATCTGCGGTATACTCCAACATATCCTTTACTCTCAACGTATTGTAATAGCTGTTTTCAGACGGGAGATAACCCACCGATTTCGCAATTACAGCCGCTTCCCTGTTGCAATCCATCCCAAAGATAGCCGCTTTGCCCGCATCGGGTTTCAAGAGTCCCATCATGATACGGATAGTAGTGGTCTTGCCTGCTCCGTTCGGACCTATGAATCCGAATATCTCGCCTTGTTTTACGGTAAAACCCACATCGTCGATACCACGGTGCATGCCGTAGGATTTTGTAAGGTTCGTCAATGAAATAACCGTGTCGCTCATAAATATTCCTCCTTATAAAAATTGCGTTTCAACATTCTCAGCAAATCCTCGAATTCTGCCATGATGCGGTCATAGTCGGTATCCTTATCGTTTTCGAGACGGAATGCCATCCCTTCGCCGAGCAGCATGATTGTGTCCATTATCCGGTCAATATCTTCAGGATGCCTGAATTTATCCGCATCGGTTTTATCCAATACCATTTGCATGGCTTTTATCTTGCCGTTGCCAACCATGCTCCCGATAGTATCCTTTACATCGGCTGCCTGTTCGGCAAGCGCTCCGGCAATGAATGAGGCTATGTGCGGATGAAGTTTGAGATTATTTATTTTCATGACGCTCGCTTCCATAACTCTGTCGAAAAAATCGACATTAATATCCAATGAGCAACGGTTATATGTATCGGACATTTGAGATGAGCAATATTTCAGCAGATACTCATACAGAGCCTTTTTACAGCCGAAATATTGAAACATGGAAGCCTTCGATATGCCGGCTGCCACGGCAATGTCATTGATGGATGCCTTTTCGTATCCATGTCTTGCAAAGCATGCAAGTGCGGCATTTATAATCTTATCCTGCTTTTCTTTTTTTAATTTCAATAGCTTATCCATATCTTGTCCATTAAAAATAACCGAATCGATTATTTCCCCACTGCAAAGATAACGGAATATTTTGAATATCCAATGACTAAAAAATATAACAATCTATAAAATCGATTGGATACCATGATTTAGAAATCATTTTCCTGAAATGACATAACTAACTATATATTATCAATAGTATAAGACATTTACAACTTGAATATATGTTTTTTTTGTTGGCGTATGTTCTGCCTTAACTTCTCGAATTGCTCCTTGAACCACTCGGCAATGGGTTTTCGGTCGATGGCAAGGACTAACTTCGTTTTGTCCGTGGGGTCTTTCAGTACTTGGAAACCAGCCCTTTCGGTCGTGAATTTCCGCTTGTGTTCCTCCGAATAGAGTTCCCCTGCATACTCCAACGGCTTGCCGCTGACGAGCGTTGCGGTCTGCCTTTCATCGAACCCCACAAGGCGGCATAGGTTTTCGATACGGAGCATTTCACGCAGGTAGGGAAACCATGCCGCCGCCTTTGCGATTACCGTTTTCAGAAACGATATTTCCTCCTTGTGCTTCGTTTCCTTGTCCGCCATTTCCTTTCGGTGCTTCTGCTGCATATCCGACAGTTGTCGGTTATGGTCGGTCTGCATGGCCTGTATCTTGTCTTGCAGTGCCTCTATCGTTTCCTCGTGGTCGGCTATCTCTCTATGCAGGGCGGTGTTCTCCCTTTCCAATGTCTTGACCTTGTTGCTGCCGAAAAAAGAACCGACACTCTCGGCGATGTTGGCGGCTGCAGCGGTTGCCGCCCCTTTCAGCTTCTCGGTCTGTATCTCTTTTTTCGCCTGCCTTAGTTCCTCCTGCGCCGTTTCTTTCTGCTGCTGCAAGTCCACCACTTCCGCTTTAAGACTGTCGGCGAGTTTCTGTATGTCCCGATAATACTGCTGCGTGGACTTGTGGCGAGCCTTCGAGCCGTCTATGCCCCTTTGCAGCCCGTATTTCGCCATCGCTTCGGCATAGGTATCTTGGTAAGACTTCAATTTCAGCCGTGTCATAATATCATCGGCGCATAGCCTTACGGTGTCGGTCGGCTTCTTGCGGTATCGCTTCTTCGTCTGCTCCTCCCGTTTCCTGCGCTTGCGCTCTCCCTTGACGATGGGGACGAGTGTAACGTGTATGTGCGGCGTTTCCTCGTCCCTGTGCAGGTGAGCCGCCACGATGTTCTCCTTTCCAAACGTGTCGGCGAAGTATTTCAGATTGTCGGCGCACCACTCGTCCAACCTGCCCTCCCGTTCGATGCGCTCCATATCCTCGTGCGTTCCCGACACGTTGATGCGGATTGCCCGTACTTGGTTGCTGCCGATTTTGCGTGTCAGCCCCGCTTCTTCCAGTCTCCTCTGAACAGCCGCCGAACGGTCTTTCACCCCGTCGGGGTATTCGATGAGCCTGCGGTTTAGGTGCGTGCGTGTAGGGTCGGCGTTCTTCGGTATGATGAAACGCTCGATATGGACGGTCGTTCCGCTGTCGCTGCCGTGCGCCTTTTCCATGTGTAAAACTACGAAACCCATATATTTTTCCTTTCTTTTTTTAGCTTGTGGAACAATGATTTTTGTATCTTCGGGTGCGGCAAATGCCGTCCCCGATGGGGTGTGCAGAGGGGCTTGCCCCTTGCCTTATTGGGGAATTTTCAGCGATACGGAGTATTGCGGCTCGGAAAATTCCCTAATAAGCTATGGTATTTTCTTCGTAAATACCTTGCGGCGTGCCGTCTGTCTATCCGTCTGCCTTTCGGCTGTGGCTGTCCCTGTCGCCTGCTTACCCGTATAACCCCACCTTATTATTTTTCCCCTTTCGGTCGGTGGGTGGCGGGGCGGTCGTTTCCGTTTTCAAAGGCTCTTTTGCACGGGGTGGTCGGATGCAAGGTTCAGGGGAAGAATACTACCCGAAGAATGAGGGTGGAGATTGTTCCCCTGACGGCGCAGCCGCCTGACCTTGAAGCCGACGGAAAGCCCCGTGCTTGCTTTGCCTTTGTAAACGGAAATGATTGCTCCGCTTGCCTGCGGTCGGGAAACGCCCCCTTTCCGTCCGTGTGACGGTATGACCGTATGACTGTATTACGGACTGATACCCCGACCGACTGACCGTTACGCCATCCATCGGCGGCTCGGTGTCGGTAACGACAGACACGAACACCGTCGTTTTTTCTTTTCGCCCGTGCATAATCCTATCCAACAATGCTTTGCGGACTTTCGCCGCCCCGAACGATTCCACACGGAAAGCGAGGGCGGCTATCGTTTCGAGGTTGTAAACCTCCGCACTGTATTCGTCTGATATGCGGACAGTGCGTTTTATGTCGTACTCTCTCAAAACTCCGCTCTTGCAAAGTGCCTTTATCCCTGCCCGAACCGTCGGGGCGATAACCCCGAACAGTTCGCAGATTTCCCACTCGGTCATGGCGGTTGCACCTATGTCGGTCGGCAAAGAGATACTGCCGTATTTGTCTATCGTGATGATGTTTCTTTCTTCTTTCATCGCTGTTCTGTTTTTAAGGTTTTAAATGGCTCGGCAAATACTCTTTTCCATGTCCTCCAACTTGTGCGACAAGGTTTCCATGTCTTGGCTTATCTTCTGGGCAGTGATTTTGGCGTAAATCTGGGTGGTTTTTATGTTCGTGTGCCCCAAAAGGCGGCTCACAGTTTCGATGGGTACGCCGTGCGATAAAAGCACGGTCGTGGCGTTCGTGTGCCTTGCCACATGGTAGGTCAGCCGCACCTTGAAGCCGCATTGTCTGCCTATCCCTTTCAGTATCTTGTTGCAACTTCCGTTGCTCGGAACGGGGAACACATGGCCGTCCCTTGCCAGCCCCTTGTATTTCTCTATGATGCGTTTGGGAACGTCCAACAGACGGATATTCGATTCGGTGTTGGTTTTCTTTCTTCGGGTGATTATCCACAGATTGCCGTCGAAGAATGTTTGCAGGCGGTCGGTGGTGAGGTTCTTCACATCGGAATACGCCAAACCCGTGAACACCGAAAAGACGAACAAGTCCCGTACAAGTTCATGGGCGGCGTTCTTCATCGGTGCGTCCATGAGCGTTTGTATCTCCGTTTGGGTGAGGTAGCCCCTGTCCACGCTTTCGGGAGAGTTGATATATCCCGCAAAGGGGTTGAACGGCAAACGTCCGTCATTCCTCGCTATGGAAACGATGTGTTTCAACACAATCATGTAGCCCCAAACGGTATTGGTGCGGCATTTCTTCTCCGTTCTGAGGAAATACTCGAAGTCGTTGATGAAAGTAAGGTTGAGTTCCTTTAAGGGAATGTCCTCACGCTTGTAAGTATGGGGCAGAAATTCCCGAATATGGTTGCAGACCGTCCGATAACGGGTAAATGTACCTTGCGCCCTGCTGTGCCCGACTTTCTTCTCAAACTCGGCGTTGTGCTGCTCGAACAGCTTCAACAAGGTTTCCTGCTTGACGCCGATACCGAGATAGGCGTCTTTGAGTTTGGCGGCGGTAACATAACCGTCCGTCTGCATCAGTTCTTGATAGCGGCGGTTTACCTCCACACGGATTTTATCTACCGCAAGGTTGATTTTCTGCGCTTCGATGCTCTTGCCCGAAGCACGGTTGTTCTTCACGTCCCACAAGCGTGGGGGAACGTCCATCTTGCAACTGAACTGTTTAATCTCGCCGTCCACTGTGATACGGCACATCAAAGGCAGGTTGCCGTTGGGCTTCTCGCTGCCTTTCTTCACGTAAAATAGAACCTTGAATGTACTACGCATAACTCACTCCTTTTTTGGTTACAAAATTAAGTTACAGTGAGTTACCGACTGCTATGCAAATCTACGCAAATCGCAGAAAAAGAACCTTTTAGCAAGAAATCCGCACCCGTTACGGGAGTAATGAGGTGGTAACTGAACTCTTGCGCCGTTTGGCTTCGCACTGGCTTTCCGTTGGCTCTGCCCCATAGAAAAACAAAGCGTAACGAACGCTGTTTCAGCCAATTCGCTACGCTTTGCCCAAATTTACTTTTTCGCTATGTGTTTATTTTAATCTTTTCTATGGATGTCAGTTTTTTTATTGCATCATAAAATGACGAATTGTTATAATTCAATACATTCTTGATTTTATGATGCAAATAACGTATTGGAGAAAACAAGGACTTACACATATAAATATTGATTAATTTCGTATAATTATAGATATTAAAACTGTATCAAAAGAATTATTCTCTATCAACTATAAACCTACTATCAGTGTATATCTCCTTTATTATCACCTTTCCCGTGAATAATCCTTCTACCAAAGCAGGGTATTTCTTTTTTGGATTTATCTCTTTCCAATAACTGTTTGAAAGGGCTTCCACTCTTTGATTAAGATCGTTAGAATTAATACATTCAAATATTTCTTCATAGAAAAAGGCATCAAACCAATAAAGGTTACCTGTTAGTTCTAATTTATATATGTAAAGAGGTTTGTTCTTAAACTTTTTGTTTATCCAAAACTCAACGTTTTCTTTGTCATAGCAAACAAAAAGAGCGTTCATTCTTGATACCATCACATCACAAGGACGATGATTTTCAAGAATTTCTTCAGTTCTACTTCTATTTATGTTTTCACATTTTCTAATTATATTTTCCAACACATTGGTATCTTCGAAATAATTTGTACAGATATGATATGCGGTATATTTTTCAACTTTCATACATTAGCACTGACGTAATTGTCGCTTACGTTACGAATCCCGTTTTTCTTTCTTCTTTAATTTATTGTACAACTTGGTGTATTCAGCCATAGCATCCCATGCATCCTTGTAATTTCTCTTTAAATCATCCTTCTCTTTTTCTGTCAGTAAACTCCACTTATCAATATCTTTATCATGTGACGATTTAATAAATTCGATTAATATCTCCATTTGCGACTCTTCAAGATTCCCATTTTGTGCTTGCTGTTGCAAAAGACAAAGCAAAGAATTCAATCCAATCATATCTTTTCTATTGTTTAATCTATCTACTGCAAACTTATGAAAACAAAGACAATTAAACAATATTTGAATAATTAAACTACCAAACTATTTGGTTACAGAAAAAAGTTGGCCCCTACTCAAACCGAAATATGCAAAACACAATCCTAAGAACAGATATTCCCACCCGCCAAAATAGCACCTTAAGCAGCACCCCAAATAAAAACTCCCACAAAAAAAATTGCCCTTGCAAAAAAACTTTGCCCCTGCCGGGTTGTTTATTAAGAAAATGGTTGATTATGAGCGAAAGATTAGAGGAGAGGGCCTTGGAATACCACGAAGGTGAGAGGCCGGGAAAGACCGAGATTACCCCGACGAAGCCGCACGACACGCCCGAGCAGTTGTCGCTTGCATACAGTCCCGGGGTGGCTGCGCCGGCGGCGGCCATAAACAAGGACCGTTGGCAGGCCTACCGTTATACCAACAAAGGGAACCTCATTGCGGTGGTGTCCAACGGCAGTGCGTTGCTGGGCCTGGGCAACGTGGGTGCGCTCAGTTCCAAGCCGGTGATGGAGGGTAAATCTATGCTCTTTAAGATTTATGCCGATGTAGATGCTTTCGACATTGAGCTTGCCGAGGAGGACCCCGACAAGTTCATTGAGACGGTGCAGGATATCTCGCCCACCTTTGGTGGCATTAACCTCGAGGACATTAAGGCGCCGGAGTGCTTTTACATAGAGGAGAGGCTGCGCAACCTGCTCGACATTCCCGTGATGCACGACGACCAGCACGGTGCTGCGATAACCATTGCCGCCGCGCTGCTGAACGCTGCCGAGGTGGCCGACAAGGAGCTGCAAAGCCTTAAGGTGGTGATAAGCGGGGCGGGTGCCGCTGCCATTTCCACGGCCAAGATGCTTGTGCGCCTGGGGCTTATGCGCGAGCAGATTACATTGACCGACAGCAAGGGTGTGATTACCATTGCACGCGATATTCTCCCACCCGAAAAGGCACTCTTTGCCAGCAGCGACACCTCGCTGCACACGCTTGCCGATGCCATAAAGGCGAGCGATGTGTTCATTGGCCTCTCGGTGGGTAATGTTCTCACCAAGGAGATGGTGCGCAGCATGGCCGACACTCCCATAATTTTTGCTCTTGCCAACCCCACCCCCGAGATAAGTTATGCCGATGCCATTGCCACACGCCCCGATGCAATAGTGGCTACCGGCCGCACCGACACGCCCAACCAGATAAACAACGCATTGGCCTTCCCCTATCTGTTCCGTGGAGCATTAGACACGCTTGCCACCAACATTAACCGCGAGATGGAGATGGCGGCGGTAAATGCCATTGCCTCGCTTGCCCACGAGCCTGTGCCCGACGACATTAAAAAGAGCTACGGGAGCAACCTGAGCTTTGGCCCTGCATATATTCTGCCCAAGTTGGGCGACCACCGCCTGCTGTTTGCGGTGTCTATGGCAGTGGCGAAGGCTGCAATGGAGAGTGGCATTGCCCGCCGTGGGATAGCATCGTGGAGTGAATATGAGGAGGCGTTGCGCTGCCGCATAGAGCGCGAGACGCATTATCACCACCACGGTCGCTGCAACAACGAACAACAACTGCACAAGAGATACAACAGAGGTATGAACAAGTTATAAGCGAGTGTTATGAAGAAAGAAGATACTACCCTAACGGGCAGCGAGAAAAGGAGAATAGAGAAACTGCGTAACGAAATAATTGGTTTTGTTGAGGACAACTCCGCAAGGAAGATGCTCGCCTACGATGACGACGACGAGGAGTATGACGACTACAATACCGACGACCCATCGCCCATTGACGAGGAGCCGGTTTATGACAATTACACAAGCGAGCAGGAGTTGTATCTTTTATACCGCAATGCTGTTTTGCGGTATATGAATTGAGGCAATCGAAAAAATTCCGCAAAAATTTAGCAGAATAAAATGCAGATAAAACATTTCATTTGCTATTTTTGCAAACGCATTGGCAACGCGCGTTGCGCTATGCAATGCACCCCACACAAGCAACAACAAAAACAAACGATAAAAAACAATTATGACACAAAGCTGGTTCGAAGTAAAAGTATCATACGAGCGTGCAGGCGAGAAGGGCCTCAACACAAAGGTTAACGAAGTATATTTGGTACAGGGATTCACATTCACCGAGGTGGAGAAACGCATAACACTGGAGCTGCAGCCTACGGTAACAGGCGAGTTCACCATCAATGAGATGAAACGCACCAAATACGGCGAGCTTGTTGACAGCCCCAGCGAGAGTGCCGACAAGTGGTTCAAGTGCAAGATTGTGCTCGTTACCATAGACGAGGTAAGTGCCAAGGAGAAAAAGACCTCGGTAGTGATTCTTGTAAAAGCCGAAGACTGCGCAGGTGCCGTGGCAGGCCTCAACAAACATATGGAGGATTCTGTAATGGCATACGACCTTGCATCGGTAAACGAAAGTTCAATTGTGGACATCTTCCACTATGAAGCAATACAGTAACATAATTGCAGAAAGAATAGAAAAGATAAGCGCAACCCTCCCGCAGGGGGTTACGCTTATTGCCGTTTCCAAATATCACCCCGTGGAGGCTGTCGCTGCAGCCTACGCTGCGGGGCAACGCCACTTTGGCGAGAGCAAGGCACAGGACCTTGTAAAAAAGCACGAGGCCCTGCCCGATGATATCTGCTGGCACTTCATAGGCCATTTGCAGAGCAACAAGATAAAATACATTGCCCCGTTCGTTCATTTAATACACAGCATAGACAGCCTGCGCCTGTTACAGGAGGTGAACAAGCAGGGCACAAAGGTGGGGCGCAAAATTCCCTGCCTGTTGCAGATACACATAGCACAGGAGGAGACGAAATTCGGCTTCACGCCCCAAGAGTGCATAGATATGCTTGACGCGGGTGAGTGGCGCGCGTTGGAGAACGTGGAGATTCACGGTCTTATGTGTATGGCAAGCAACACCGATAACGAGCAACAAATAAGAACCGAATTTGCAACTGTCAACAAGCTGTTCCACACCATCAAGGAGCGTTTCTTTGCCGGCAACGAGCGGTTCTCTATTCTATCGGCCGGTATGAGCGACGACTACCCCATTGCCATTGAGGAGGGGAGCAACCACGTGCGTGTGGGGTCGGCTATTTTTGCCGAGGAGTAAATAGTAACCGCCAACTACTCCATATTCCGCTGCTGAGCCCTGAGAACAGCCATCACATACAAGAAAGGGAGTAAATAGATTATATCCGACACAACAGCGACGTCGGCAGCATCGATGTGCAGCAACGGCAAGAAACCCGCAAACTCCACACACGGCATAATGCCCGTGGCAGGCAACACGGCAAGCAGTGCCGGTGCATACAACGAAAAAGCTGCGCCAAGCGAGCGGGCAATATCTATGAGGCTGCGGTAGTTGCCATAAATGAAACCAAACGAGGCCGCAACAATGAGCAGCCCTATGAAGCAGATTATAACGCGCCCCTGCACCAATGGCGAAGCATAGAGGTCGCCCGTAACGCCAAGCAGCAGGTTCCACGGCGGCAGCGTGCACACAAAAAGCAACAGCAGATAGACCGCTGCGGCAATGAGGGCAAAAAGCCACGCACGACGCTCATTTATGGCAAGCGTGCCACCTTTGAAATATTTCCTTGCGCTCTTTACTATTCCCGAGCCCGTGAGCAGGCCCAACGAACATACAAAAAGCATTATAACACCCCACGGAGCAGAATCTATTGTACCCTGCGCACCGCGCACAGCCCAACGGAGCCCCTCGGCACTGACCAACGAGTTCATTGGGGCAGCGTAGCCCAAGGCAAGCCCTGCTATGCCAACTGCCCACGAGAGGAGCCACACAAGCAACAGCAGCGCAGTGTAAAACACTGCGGGATAGTAGAAAAGGCGGCGGTTGGAAAGAGGTTTATTCATCGGGTTCAAGATTTTCGACATCTATGATATGCAGTTCTATGGCACGCACCACAAGGCGGGTTACATTGGTACCGCGCTGCTCCTCGACGGGAAAGAGGCGGGATATGAGGTCGGCCTGCCGTTTTTCGAGCGACTTAACGCCAAAGGGCATTGTTTTGAGGCCTGCAATCATATCCTTTGTGTATCCAAGTGCCAAGTGGCGCAGGAAGCACTCGTCGTAGCGGTCAATCTCATACTCTATGAGCGATTTTTTGCGGGCGGCATCGCGCATAACCGTTTCACGGAAACGCTGCACTATTTTCTCCATAATAGGAGAATTGAAAACAGGCCTCTTGCCACTCATCACCCCCATAATATCGTGGCGGGTGAGCAACTCGCCCGTTTTAAGGGCAATGCCGTCGGCACCTGCATCTAGCACATCTACCCATAGCTTTTCGTTGAGCAGCTCGCCTGTGAAAACAAGCACCTTCACCTGCGGGTGGGCATTTTTTACCTTTGCACAGATGCTCACTCCCACGGTGGTGGAGCCACCCAAGCCCAAGTCGAGCAGCAGCAGGTGGGGCAGTTGTTTTTCGAGCAAGGGATAGAGTTCCTGCTCGTTCATTGCAACGCCTATCACATCGGCTTCGGGAATCTCGGTGCGGAAAATTTCCTCGGTTCCCTTTAACTCCAATTTAGCATCTTCAACAATTATAACACTGAATTTATCGCTCATAAAGCACTGTTTTTAGGTAGAGTAAACATAATAACAAAACCACCGTCGCAGGCGCGGGCCTCGGCTCTGCCGCCACGCAACTGCATATAATCCTCGTGCAGGCGCACTATCTCTTTAACCACAAGATATTCCATACCCACAAGCCCGCCGTTGGGGGCAAGGTTGTTCCTTGACGGGGTGAAAATATCGGCCAGCGCATCTTCGGGCAGCGCGCGACGGGTGTCGAGCAACTCCACACGCACCACATCGCCGCAATCCACCGCACGCAAGCGCAGCTCGCCCGCAGCCTTGTATTCAAAGGCGGCATCAATCAACGAACGGAAGAGGAAGGAGAGCATATCCTTGTCGCCCCCTACTGTAATGTGTGTGGACTCATACTGCAACAGCAATGCACACCCCTCCTTTTTGGCCTTGCGTGCTACTATGTGCTGCGCATCGCCGAAGAGTTCCTCGAGCGACACGGCCGACAGGCGGAAGCTCATTTCGTCGAGTTGCTTGGTGGCGCACCCGCTTAATATGGCAAACATCGAGTTATAGTAATCCATAAGCTCGCGCATAGCGGCCACCTTTGCGGCTAGTGCCTGTGGCTCACCAATAGCAACGGCAGCCTGCTCTACAAGAGCGCGTATGCGGCCGGGATAGTATATTGTTTCGTGTTTTATAACCGACAGGCAGTTGTCCATAACCATATTCTGCACGTGCAGGCGGTTCTCCTCGAACTTCACACGCTCAGCCTCCTCCTCGGTGGCGGCAAGTGCCTTGTAGTGTCCTGCAAGGCGCACCACGGAGTGGTAGGCCACAGAGGCGGCATAGCGCGCCACGAGCTCCAGGTTAAGCAGTTCATTTTCGCTCAACGGACGTTCCGACGCAAGCTCCAGAGCACCTATCATCACACGCTCGCCCGCCGAAAGCACATACAGCGGCAGGGTGTTCAGCAGTTCGTTGTCGGCCACATATGCTGTGCCGCTCTCGAACACGCTGTGCAGGTATATGGCAGTTGCCGACGTACCCGAAGGGGCAACCGCCACAACAGCCTCATCGCTGCCATATTTGAGCAGCAACGACACGCGCTCGATGCACATTGCATCGCCCGTGGCAGCTAAAATTTCACTTGCCACGCGCTGTGCAAGCTCGCTTGTGGCAAGCGGTTCATC
This sequence comes from Bacteroidaceae bacterium, assembly GCA_017481875.1. Taxonomy (GTDB): domain Bacteria; phylum Bacteroidota; class Bacteroidia; order Bacteroidales; family Bacteroidaceae; genus HGM04593. The sequence continues at coordinate 120,819 of JAFUOP010000031.1, read as the reverse complement.
GCCACCCGTAACGGCAAGCAGGCGGCTGTTAAGCCCCAAGACCATACGGCTGTTCATACGCTCTATTACACCCTTGCGCACATACGACACGGCAAAGGCGAGCAACAGCAGTATCAACAGGAAAAGCAACAATGCAATAGCCGCCTGCCTGTGGTTGGCAAGCCGCTGCATATCCTCGTAGTGCTGTTCGAGGCCCTTGTCCTCGTGCACCAGGCGGTAAAGCGATGCATATATGTTATTATTGTAGCGATACTCCTGCCAACGCTGCGTGGCAAGCGCAGCCACCGCAACCTCGTTGCGTATATCAAGTATGTTGAAGAAGATATCCTCCTTGAGCGAGAGGGGGAAAAGCGCGTCGCGCCACCACGACAGCTCGGCTGCCGAGCCGTTGAAGAGAGAGAGCGTGTCGCTGCCTCCCACGTTGCTGCGGTAGTAACTGTTGAGCCCGTCGATTACCTGCGCCGCATATACAAAGGTCTTTTCGTAATTGCCGTTCACATTGGAGAGGAAGGCCGAGTCTGCCTTTAGGGCGATGCTGTCAAAAAGAGCGTCGGAGGCCACAGCACCACCGGGGAGAAGCAACAGCATTGCCACCACGCAACGCACCACCACACGCGGCAGGCGGAACGAAAAACGGCTGCCCGCGCCTTGACGGCTGCTTATATCGAGCGAGCACACCGAGAATATTTCATCGGTCTTGCGATACTTTTCAATAATTCCTTTGCAGTTCATAAGCCCGAAGCCACCACCCTTGTTCTTGCTGAGTTTATTGCCCGCATCGCCTATGAGCGAAGCATCATACACCTTCTCGTTGAGTATGCGCTCGATGTCGGCCTGCGAAAGCCCTATGCCGCTGTCGGTAACCGACAGCTCCACATAGCCGTCGCCCTCGGCAGCCTCCACGGTTATGGTGCCGCCCGACGGAGTGAACTTGCCCGCGTTGTCCACAAGGGTGTTTATCATAAAGAGGGTGAGGGCGCGGTCGGCCTTCACCACGGCATCGCTCATCTTCACATCGAGCGTTATGCCGCGTGCATCGAAGAACTGCCTGCTTTTGGCAATGATATCAAATAGTTCGCGCACCGAAAAACGCTCTATCTGCAGGCTTAAATCGCCACGGCGCATTTTTATCCAACGCTCCAGAATAACATTATAGTCGTCGAGTTTTTCAGTGAGCTCGGCAATATATTGCAGGCGGCGTTTGGCGGTCTCTTCCTCCTCGCCACGCGACAGGTTGCGCAGTTCGTTGAGCATACGGTCCATATACGGGCGCATACCGCCCAGCACCGACACCGACACGCGCTTGAGCAGATTCTCGCGCTTGTGCTCGGCAAGGTAGAGGGCGTGCGACAGGCGTTGTTCCTCCAAGCGCAGCTGCTCGTCGCTTATATTGGCTATGCGCAGCCCCTCCTCCACCGCCACGGCAATGTATGGCAGCGACAGTTCTATGATGGCATTCTTGCCCGCCGGAAGTTCCGTTTCGGTTGCAATATACAGCGTGTATGTGCGGTTATCATCGACGGGCGGTAATTGCATGCGATAGACAAACGGATATTCGGCGCAAGCCTCAAAGGGGGCCAATAATGAAAAACGCATACTGCCCACAAAGCCGTTGAAGCCGTCGTGCAAAATGGAGCAGACGGCATTGCACACCTCCTCTTCGCTACTCATTTCGCGAGGCAGCGAGGCGAGCAGGTTGCGGCATATCTTAAGCAGGCGTTTAAGGTTTTGGGAATATACGTTGTTGTACTGCCGCCAGCGGCGGTTGGTTACATAGAGCAACGCGCCTACCGACACAAGCGCGAGCACCGCGGCTAATGCCCACCAGTAGAGGCGGGCAGCATTGTCGGCGGCTGCTTGCGCACGGCTCTCCATCTGCTTGTTCATACGGGTGGTGCGCAGGAGGTCGAGGTATGCCTCGCGGTTAATGTCGGAGAGTTCCTTGTCGCCCAAGCCTGCATAGGCGCAGCTGGCCTCGCGGCGCACGCTCAACAGGCATTCGGGGATATTTATCATAAGGCTGTCCGTAGCGGGGAAAAACACATCGGCATCATCGGCATATGTAAATATATTCCATTCGAGCGAGTCGGCCGCGGGGTAATACTTGTGATAGTAGCCGTTTATATCGGCAAGGGCCTCGTCGAGCAACGAAAGAGCCTCGTAGTACCGCCCTTGCTGGGTGTTGCACGATGCAGCGACGGAGAGGGCCTCTATCTTCATATAGCCGTCGCCATAAAGGACAAAGCCGTTCACGGCATCGGTGGCAAGGGCGAGTGGCAGCTCAGCCGTGACACCATAACCAAGCCTGTCAAGCAGCTGCGGAGTTTCGGCAGCTATTTGCCACTGCAGGGGCTCGCTGCGCAGAGCAATTGCAAGGAGCAGCCTGTAATTGGCCGACAGCCACACAAGCCCCCTGTTGGTTGCAAAATTAAGCCCCTGAATATAGGCCTCCACACGCTTTACAGCATTGGGCTCGCTGCCCGCAAGAATCATACGGGCATACACGCGCAACGACACATCGTCGCACTGTTCCAACGCTTTTGCAAGATATTCGGCAGCGGCATCGCGCTCCTCCTGCAAGCCTATATTTGAGAAATAACATACCGACACCACGCCAAATTCAACCATAGCGCGGGCAAAACGCTCTCTGTCGCCCGCAGCAAGCGTGGCCTGTTCCTCCGATATACGGCGTATATTGGCCAATGCGCTTGCGCGGTAATCGAAAAACTCCCTGTTGGCCGATGTGCGGTAGCATATAGTCATAAGCCCCACGTCGGCAGCAAGACGTTCAATCTCGCACTGCGAAGAAGCAAGCACCCCCAAGTAGAGCTGCTGCGCACGCCTGTAATTCATCTGCATCATAGCGGCATAGGCAAGCGCATTGCGGGCTATCATATTCTGTTCGTTGCCTGCATTCATTGCAAGCAACTGCGTAGCGGCACTATCCACACGGGCAATATCCTTGTAGCGGCACTCGTCTATGATGCCGCACAGCAAGGTGGCACGCTGCTCCAAAGCAGCATCGTGCGAGCCACTGCCACAAGCCGCCACAAGCAACAGCAACAAGGCGGCATATATGTTACATAGTATCTTGCTCATAATTATGAGCGAAGATACTTAATTATATTAAAATATATGCGGCCGACTAAAGAAAATTAGTCGGCTGCATATATAAAAAAGCCACTCTTATTTACTTTCGGTTAGATTGGTTACCTCAAATGTATAAGGATTTATGCACTGCAATGTATTGGGAACATCGGCATAGTTACCAAGTGAAACAAGATATACAAAACCATTGTCGGCTGTGAGGATATTTGCGGGGTTGGTGGCAACCTCTATTTTCTCAACCTCGGTGAACGACGGGATATCTATAACAGAAACGGTTTTGTCGTAGTTGGGATAGTCCAAGCCGCCGGAATTGGCAACGAACAATTTATTGTCGGACACGCACAACTGCTCGGGGTTGCGCCCCACCGCCACAGTTGCTTCCACAGCGCAAGCCGTGGTGTCGATGCGGGCCACATTGCCATTGTAATAGGTTGCATACACTTTGCCACCTACGCTTGTCAGGTAACGGGGTTGCGCGGCAGTCTCTATTTTCTCTATCACGCGTGCCTCCTTGTCGGTTACCCAAATAATATTGTCGGTGGCCACGGTAATATACATTTTGCTGCCATAAACACATATATCGTTGGCAGTGTCGCCCAAGCCCACGCCATTCTGCTGCATAAAACAGTCGCGCACCACAGAATGGTCGTTGAGGTTATATTTTGTGAGAACCGCATTGTTGTAGCCCCACAAGCCCTCGCAAAGAACATACATATTATTGCCCACAACCACTCCGCGACGGGGCCCTACTCCCGCAGTGAAATTTGTGAGCAGGCGGCCGTCGGTGGTAAAAAGGTTCACATCGCCATCGTTAACATAATCTGACGTGGTGATGCAGATATAATCGCCTGCTGTAAAAAGTTTATAGGGCGACGACACCTCGTCGGCAAGCCAATGCCTTGCCACGGCACCTGTTGCAGTGTTGTAACTGCTGTGAACAATCGTTTGGTTCCAATTGACATCGTACTCCGAAAGAAAACCATACAACACACCGTCTTTTTGACACAATTCGGTCATATTGACACCGCTTGCAGGAGGAACGAATGAAGGTGAATCATCATTATCATCGCTACAAGCCACAAAAGACATTGCCACAAAGGCAAAAAGAAAAAACAGATTCTTTTTCATATTTATAGGTATTAAAAGGTTATACAAGCAGTAAGCCTCCACTGCCGCCCGGGCATAGGATAGTAGCCTATTATTTCGTAACTTTTATTGGTAAAATTCAATAGTTCGCCCTGCAGGCGCAGCAGTACATTGCCCCGCAATGCAAACTCGCGGTTAAGCGACACAGTGTGCTCGGTATATGCGGGCAGCCTGTTTGCAGCAATATTCTGCGGCAGCATATAACGCTCACCCACAAATGCCACAAGATAAGAAATATTAACCCAGCTATTTTTCACCGTGAATGAGCCGTTTGCCGCGTGGCGCGGGGTATAAGGAATCTGGTGCCCATAATTTTTAGAATTTCTATTGGTTTTATCCACCGTGTGGCTGTAGCTGTACGTGGCATCGGCAATAAGTTCCACGTTGCAGGCAGGAGAACAGGTAACCGACAAAGTTGCATCAACACCCTTTACATATACCCTGCCATAGTTTTGCATACGCCATATATACATTGTGGGCAGTGCCACTATTTTATCCTTTACACTGTTATAGTAGCCGTCGATGGAAAAAGCAACAGATGCCCTGCTACCCCAACTGCTGCTGTAGGTGGCACCCACGTTGTATTGCGTTGCTCGCTCGGGCTTGAGCCCTACATTGCCCATGCGCTGGTAGTAGAGGTCGGCAAGGGTGGGAGTGCGGAAAATATCTTTGTACGATGCACGCAGGTGCAACGGCACACTTTCAAAAGGCTGCCAAGCAAGCGACACGGCGGGCGAAAGACGCTTTGTATTATTGGGCTTCAGTGAACCGCCCGCATCGTCGGAAAGGAACGTGCCCAAGAGGCTTGCCGTTGCCGTGATAACACCCTTTTCATAAGAGGCTGCCAACACCGTTTGCGAATTTATTCTTTGCGGTTCCCTGCCTGCAAGGAAATTGTTTCTCACAGTGGCAAACGACAAATCGCTCGTCAAAGAGAAGGAGAAACCACCACCGGGAGAATAAAGAGAGCCCACTGAAGCATAATACTCGTTCTGCGTGTTTGCATCGGCCTGGTAGCCGGCCGAGTAGTTCTTGTTCACCTGCTTATAACGCGAAAACAGGTAGTTGTATTTTGCAACAGCACGCACCTGCCACCCGGCCGACAGCGCAACCTCGCCCGTGGCTTGAACATAAAAATTGTTATCCCACAGACGCTCGCTGTTCTCTTTGTTATAGAGCCTTACACTGCCCGGCAAGCCACGCTCCGAGTCGTAATACGCAACCTTCATTTGTAAATTGCCACGGCTGCCAAAATCGCCGAACAGATTGCCTTCGGCAGCAATACTCTTTACATCGCCATCTATGCGGTACTGCCTGCAGCTCTGCGAGCCATTCACAAGAGTAAAGGGATAGTCGCCATCGGCACGTTGCATATTCAAGTGAGCCGAATAGCTCCAATGCCGCCCAAACACTCTTTCGCGCGACAGCACTGCCCCCAAAAGGCCAAACGAGCCACCGCGCACCTTCACCGCAGTGCGGGTTGTAAGAGGCCTGCGGCTCTTAATTTCCAAAAGGCCTGCCGATGCAAAGCTTCGTGCGGGGCGGAATATACAGTTCCCCTGCCCCACCGTGAGCGATAGAAGCTCCACATTGTCGAGAGCATAACGCCCTATGTCAATCTGACCGCTATAAGCATCGGACACCGCCACGCCGTCGTAGCTCACTGCAGTGTGCTTGGCACCAAGCCCACGCACCGATACCGTTTTGAGGCCGCCTAAGCCACCATAGTCCTGCAACTGTACACCGGCCATACGCTTTACCGCATCGGCCGCTGTTACATAACCCAAACGTTCAATATCATCGCTCTGCACCAGTTGCAGTGGTGCAGCAGAGAGAATTGTAGCATTCGCGGCTTCGCCCACAACCTCTATCTCCGCAAGGTTACGCACTGACGAAAGCGAATCTACTTGTTGCGCGCGGCATATATGCGCACCGCACAACCACATACAAATGGTGCAAAGGGCAACAGCCCAAAAAAATCTTTGCATAAAAACAAGGGTAGCAAGCCTTCACCCGAGGCATTGTTAATACTCACATAATGAATAAGAGGCAGGTTTTCTGGCTTGTCCGCCTTTGCGGTTACCTTCCCACCCTACAAGGGGCAGTGGCAATAGATTACCGCGGCATAAATGGACTCACAGCTACGGGTATAGCTCCGGATTTCAACCGGATTCCCTTTTACTAACACCACCGAAGGGGTGGTTGTTACACCTTTATCCGAGTGCGAAGATATAGCTATTGAAAATCTTATGCAACAATTTATAAGAAATTTTTATTGTAATTTATTTAGGAGAACATACACGGGCCCGACGCAATAAAAAGAGAGCAACCCCGCGTAATCACTACGGAGGGTTGCCGGGGGGAATTGAATGATTAAGAAAAAGTTCTATTAATTTTCTCGTTGCTACTGTCTATTATTATAACACAGTAAAAAGAGAAAAGTTTGCGGGAAACAATATTTCTTTAAAAAAAATGTTTCCCGCAAATTCAATTGAAGCTATATAAGAACTATTCCACCCTCGCACTTCTATTATTTTAGTGAGACAAACAAAAAAAACGTGGCTGTGTCATGCGACACAGCCACGCTCGTATATATTTACCAAATAATCCTCAATTATTCAGCAGCCTCAGCTACTACAGTGTAAGGAACCTTAACGGTAACCTCTTTGTGCAAGCGGATTGTAGCATTGTACTCACCTACCTCTTTAGCAGCCTCAACAGAGATAACCTTGCGGTCAATCTCGTGGCCAAGCTTAGCAAGCTCGTCCGCAATCTGAGCAGCACTTACAGAACCGAAAACAGTGCCTGTCTCGCTAACCTTAACAGCGATTGTGAGAGCCACACCCTGCAATTTCTGTGCAACAGCCTCAGCATCTGCCTTAATCTGAGCGAGCTTGTGAGCACGCTGACGAAGGTTCTCGGCGAGAACTTTCTTTGCAGACTCTGTAGCAATGACAGCTTTGCCTGTAGGAATCAAATAATTACGGCCATAACCGTCTTTTACCTTAACGATATCGTCTTTGTAACCAAGGTTGATTACATCTTCTTTCAATATAAGCTCCATAATTATTCCTCCTTTTTTATTTCATCATATCAGTTACAAAAGGCAGCAAAGCCAAGTGGCGTGCGCGTTTAACAGCCTGAGCAATGCGACGCTGGAACTTCAAAGAAGTACCTGTGATGCGACGGGGAAGCAACTTACCCTGCTCGTTCAAGAATTTCTTCAAGAATTCGGGATCCTTGTAATCGATATACTTGATACCGTTCTTTTTGAAACGGCAATACTTTTTCTTTTTGACATCAACTGTGGGAGGTGTCAAATATCTGATTTCTGAAGGTGTCTGTGCCATAATTATTCCTCCTTATTACCTTTAAGATTTCTTCTCTTGGCAGCATACTCAGCAGCATACTTGTCCAATTTTACTACCAATGAGCGAATAACGCGCTCGTCACGACGATACTGCAACTCGAGTTTAGATATAACTTTGGGCTCAGCGTTGAACTCAAACATTACATAAAAACCTGTCGATTTCTTCTCGATGGGGTAAGCAAGTTTCTTCAAACCCCAGTTTTCTTCATTGACAATCTCTGCACCTTCAGCAGTGAGAATGCCTTTGAATTTCTCTACCGCTTCCTTCATCTGAGCATCAGACAAAACGGGAGTTAAAATGAAAACGGTTTCGTATTGATTCATTTTTAATTAATAAATTGGTTAAACATTCGTTTATCTAAAACGCGGGTGCAAAGATAGATATAATTTTTCAATTACCAAAGTTTTACGACAACCTTTTTAATAACCGTTCCCGCAAACAGCCACAGGCAAGCAAAACGAATAGTTTTTTTCGAAAGAAATTTAAACAGTTTAATAATTTTAGGCGAAAAAAATTTCGTTCTCTTAATATTTATATGTTTCTTTGCAACATAATGTGCGGTATAGGTACACGCACACTGCAAAAGACAATAAAAACAATAAAACAATATAGATATGGCAACTAAAATTAAGTACGCAGCTCTTGCTATTATCCTCCTTGGAGCATTAACCCTCATTTTGAGCCACTTCTGTGGTTGGAACAACATCAACGCACTGAATGTCAGCGCATATGTAGCAATGGTAGCAGGCCTTGTAGCATATATCTGGGCCGGCAAGAAAGCTTTAGAGGAATAATAGCTGAATAAAAAAATAAAAAAAGGTTGCCCTGCGGGCAACCTTTTTTTATTGGGACAAGCCGCGCTACGCCTCGACCTCGGGAGCAATGAGCTTGTAACCCTTGCCGTGAATATTAATAATTTCAATAGAATCGTCGGCCTTAAGATGCTTGCGCAGCTTGGTGATGTAAACGTCCATACTACGAGCATTGAAGTAGTTGTCGTCGGTCCACACAGTTTTGAGAGCAAAATCGCGTTGCAAAATCTCATTGGTATGTGCACATAAGAGGCTCAACAATTCCGACTCTTTGGTAGTGAGTTTCGTTTGCTGGTCATCTATTGTGAGCAATTGTTTCTGAGTATCGAACTGGAAGCGACCAATCTTGTATAGAGTGTTTTCCTTATTCTTTTTGCCACACACGCGGCGCAAAATAGCCTCTATGCGCGACACAAGCACCTCCATACTGAAAGGTTTTGTAATATAGTCGTCGGCACCAATCTTAAAGCCCTCCAATATATCCTCATTAAGAGTTTTTGCTGTGAGGAATATAATTGGAATTTCGGAATTTGCTGCACGAATCTCCTGTGCCAAGGTGAAACCATCTTTCACAGGCATCATAACATCAAGCACACATATATCGAATTTTCCTTTTAAAAAGGTTTTATAGCCAACGTCGCCATCGGGGCAAAGCTCTGCATAATAGCCTTTTGCCTGCAAATATTCACGCAATAGCATACCGAGGTTCTCATCGTCCTCACATAATAAGATTCTCTGTTTCTCGTCCATAATTATTTATTTTAAAGGTAATACAATTACAAATGTTGTCCCTACGCCAAGCTCACTTTCGGCACGTATGGTTCCTTTGTGAGCCTGAACTATCTGTTTCACATAAGCAAGGCCAAGGCCAAAACCTTTGACATCGTGCACATTACCTGTGTGAACACGATAGAACTTATCGAATATCTTTTTCAATTCTTCTTTTCTAAGACCTATACCATTATCCTTTACCGACAACATAAAATTACCATTGGCATTCCAGGTGCGCACCTCCAACTCCAAAGGCACATCGGGCCTGCGGTATTTCACAGCATTATCCATGAGATTAAAAACAACATTTGTAAAGTGCATCTCATCGACATATATAAAAGGGTCATCGGCATTAAGTTCCCACACAAGCTTTCCCCCACTCTGCTCAACCTTCACTGTAAAGGTATTTACAATACCGGAAATAAGTTCATTGGCATCGAGTTCCTTCATTTTTAGCGAAGCCGTGCTCTTGTTGTCGAACAACGACATCTGCAATACTTTATCTACCTGGAAACGCAAACGCTTGGTTTCACTGGCTATGGCACCCGACAGCTTCGAGAACATCTCCGGCGACTTTGCCACAGACTGGTCCTGCAACATTTGCGCTGCCAATGATATGGTAGATATTGGAGTTTTGAACTCGTGAGTCATATTATTTATGAAGTCGTTCTTCATTTCGGTTATTTTTTTATGCCTGAATGCCATATACAATGTTATCACAAATGTTATTAACAAAACAAAAGTGAACAGTATGGAAGGAATCATAAATTTAACCGAACTATAAATATAATTGTTCAACAGCGAGGTGGGGAAATTAACCTCTAAAACAGCCATATGCGATGGAGGGTCGTTCTTGAATATCAACTCCTTATATTTATTATCTCCTTCGGTGTACGAGTAATCGGGACAACGATATACCTCCTCGCCGTCGCCACGCAAAACTCTAAAGTGGTAGGGAATTAAAATGCCATTGCTTGCAAGCTCCGATTTTATATATTGGTCGAGTTTACCGAAATTTATGCGCCCCTGCAAAGGTTTCTCACTTGCCTGGTAGAGCATATTATAGAGCACCTCATCAAGCACTGCACGCTGGTATTTATATCGTTTACTCAATATTTCGAGCGAGAGACGTTGCGCATCGCGCATAGATAGATTACCCCTGCTTGAATTTATCTTGAACTGCGACAACGACTGTGAGGGGTTTTTAACCACCGTTTTCAACTCAAAGGCCGAAAGTACATTACCGCCCTCGGTAGAGGCAAGGTAAGAGTGCTCGAGTTTCAAAAAACCATCTTTTATTTGTCCACGATGAATATCTTTCTGAATATCCTTGGCAAGATAGGTACGCATTTCATCGAGCTCCAAATTGTAGGCTGCCTGGTATAGACTGCGCCTTACACCCTCCTCAAAATGTTCTTTGCGCATATCCACCATAGCCTCAATATATGTTACTTGCAGATACAGCAACCCCAAGCAACATACACCCATTACGAGCCCCACTATTAAAATTGTCAGCTTTTTCATAGAGCAAATATAAGCAGAAGCATTAAAGATTACATAATTTATTAACCGAAATTAAATTCATTTTTCTTTTAATTAACAAAGAAGTATTTTTTACTTATCAAACAAGCAACTAAAATAATAAAACAAAAGCCGATTTAGCAAAAATCGACCCCTATTTAACAAAAAGAGCGAGCCGTGGCTCGCTCTTTTTGTTATTAAAAGAAAACTTCTGTTATTCCTCTTCTTTTGCCATAAACTCCTTAACAAGTTTGTCTTGAACATCGGTGGGAACAAGCTCATAAGAAGCGGGCGACATTATAAATGATGCACGGCCACCTGTGAGCGAGCTGAGCGAGGTTGAATAAGAAGACATCTCCTTCAAAGGCACCTTTGCTGAGAGTTTCTCGTAACCGTTCTCACTCTCCATACCCATAATCATACCTCTACGACCCTGAATATCACTCATCACATCACCCATCTTGTCGGAGGGCACGAATACCTCTACATCATAAACGGGCTCGAGGATTTTGGGGCCTGCATTGCGGAATGCCTCACTGAATGCGTTGCGACCGGCAAGCATAAATGAGATTTCATTTGAATCTACGGGGTGCATTTTACCGTCGTAAACAATAACACGAACATCGCGAGCATAAGAACCGGTGAGCGGACCACGCTCCATACGCTCCATAATTCCCTTGAGAATTGCAGGCATAAAGCGTGCATCGATAGAGCCACCTACAATGCTATTTACAAACACAAGCTTACCACCCCACTCGAGAGCGACCTCTTCTGTTGCTTTTGCATTGATTTTGAACTCCTGACCATTGAAACGGTAAACCTCCTGCAAGGGCTGCCCCTCTTCGTAGGGCTCTACAATGAGGTGCACCTCACCAAACTGACCGGCACCACCACTCTGTTTCTTGTGGCGATAATCGGCACGGGCAGCCTTTGTAATGGTCTCGCGATAGGGAATTTTAGGCTCCTCATAAATAACCTGAATCTTCTCCACGTTCTCCAAACGCCATTTCAAAGTGCGCAAGTGGAACTCACCCTGGCCCGAAACAATTGTCTGGCGCAACTCCTTGGACTGCTCTACACGCCAAGTGGGGTCTTCCTCGTGCATACGGTTAAGGGCCTGCATAAGTTTCTCCATCTCACTCTCATTAACAGGCTTAATTGCGCGTGAATATTTTGAAGCAGGATACTTAACAAGAGAGAATCTATTGTTAGCATCTTTGTCGTTAAGAGTATTGCCAATGCGAACATCTTTCAACTTAACGGTACAACCGAGGTCTCCGGCCTTCAATTCATCGACTGCAGTACGGTTGGCACCTGCGCTGCAATATATCTGCGCAATACGCTCTTTCGAGCCTCTGTCGGCATTCACAAAATCCATACCGGGCTTCAATGTACCACTGATAACCTTGAAGTAATTCACTTCACCGATATGAGGTTCTACCGATGTCTTGTAGAAGAACAAAGAAGTGGGAGCCGAGCTGTCATAAGGAACTGTAACGCCATCGACATTTACAGGCTGGGGCATATCATCAACCTCGGGAGCCACATTGGCAAGGAACTCGAGCAAGCGACCTACAGCAACGTCGGTAGCTGCAGAACAGCAGAGTACGGGATATACACTGCCTGTAGAGAGGCCCAAGCGGGCACCCATACGAATATCGTCGGTAGAGAGGTCGTCTGAATCGAAGAACTTGTTCATCAATTCCTCCTCGTTCTCGGCAGCTTTTTCAACAAGCTCGGTGTGCAACGATTTTGCCTTTTCAACCTGGTCGGCGGGGATATCCTCTACCATAGGGGGCTGGCCTTCGGCAGTCCAAGTAAGTTTCTTCATTAAAAGAACGTCGATGATTGAATTGAAACCGGGGCCTGCAGCAACGGGATACTGCACGGGCACAACCTTTGAACCGTATATAGATTGCAACTGCTCTATTACATTGTCATAATCGCATTTTTCATTATCTACCTGATTGACAACGAACATAGCAGGTTTCTTCATTTTTTGAATATAACGGAAGCAGTTCTGTGTACCCACCTCAACACCATACTGGCCGTTGATGACAACCATAGCAAGGTTGCAAACCTCAAGAGCACACACCATACCTCCTGCAAAGTCGTCTGAACCCGGACAATCTATGAGGTTCAGCTTTTTATTTGCCTGCTCCACCTGAAAAACAGTGGTAAATACAGAGTAGCCATACTCCTGCTCCACAGGGAAATAGTCGCTTACAGTATTCTTTGCTTCTACTGTACCTCTACGTTTTATAATACCACCCTCATAGAGCATAGCCTCTGTGAGAGTGGTTTTTCCAGAGCCTGAACAGCCTACGATTGCAATGTTCTTGATTTCGTTAGTTTGATAAGTTTTCATATTGTTTTTGCTATTTTAGTTAGTTTATCATAAAAGCGGTAGCAATGTAGGAATTTTTGAGTAGATAAGCAAATAGATTTGAAAGGTTTTTCAAAAAAGAGATAAAAAAATTATCTTCGCGAGCAAAAGAAAAGAGATGTCAGGCATATACATACACATACCATTCTGCAAGCAGAGGTGCCGCTACTGCGCCTTCTACTCCACCACTCTGCACACACTGCACGGCAGCTACACTGCAGCCCTATGCCGCGAGCTTGAACAGCGCAAGGGGTATGCAGGCAACAAGCCTGTAGAAACAATATATTTAGGAGGTGGCACTCCGTCGCTACTCGCCGAAGAACACCTTGCAGAGATTCTTAAAAGCATACACTGTAACTACCGCCTTGCCACCAACCCCGAAATAACAATCGAGTGCAACCCCGACGACCTCACACCCGCTTACGCAGAAATGCTTGCCCGTTTAGGGTTCAACCGCATAAGCATGGGCGTGCAAAGCTTTTGCGACGAGCAACTGCGTCGCTTGGGCCGCCGGCACACTGCCGAGGGAGCGCGAGAGGCCGTGCACAACGCCCGCGTTGCAGGCTTTCGCAACATAAGCATCGACCTTATGTTTGCCCTCCCCGGCTCCACTCGCGAGCAATGGGCTGCCGACCTTTGCAGTGCAATAGAGCTACGGCCCGAGCATCTTTCGGCATATAACCTCACATACGAAGAGGGCACACCACTCTACCGCGCCCTGCAAAAGGGAGAAATCACAGAGCTAAGCGAGGAGGAGAATATTGCACAATTCAATATGCTCATAGAGCAGATGAGGGCTGCCGGCTACCACCACTATGAGATATCCAATTTTGCACGCCCGGGACACGAAAGCCGCCACAACAGCAGCTACTGGCACGACATTCCCTACATAGGCCTTGGGGCAGGCGCACACTCCTACGACGGCACGTCGCGTGGCTGGAACATTGCCGACGTGGCACAATATATAAAAGGTATAAATTGCGGAACACCCGTTTTTGAAATAGAAAACCTCACCACCGAGGAACAATACAACGACGCCGTGCTCACCCGCCTGCGCACTGCCGACGGCCTGCCCACCGAGTGGGTAAAAAAGAAATTCGGTGATACCTTATATAATTATATGATGCTGGCAGCACGCAAGGAGATTGCCACAGGCAACCTGCAAGAGAAACCCAATGGCAACCTTGCCCTTACCCCAAAAGGCATTTTTGTGAGCGATGCCGTGATAAGGGAGTTTATATATGTATAATACCCAATAAAACCGAGAGCAGTGCCGTGGCACTGCTCTCGGATTTATTGGGTTATTGTAAATTTATTACATCAAGCTGTTGGCAAGAGCAAGAATCTCCTCACCGATAGCATCGGCAGCCTCCTGTGTGGGACCCTCGGAGTAGATACGAACAATGGGCTCGGTGTTGCTCTTACGCAAGTGTACCCACTTGTCGGGGAAGTCGAGCTTCACACCGTCGATAGTATTAATCTCGGCCTTGCCTGCGTATGTTGCCTTAATCTTCTCAAGAATTGCATCAACATCACTACCGGGTTTCAAGTCTATGCGATTCTTGCCCATAAAGTATGCGGGGTATGTGGCACGCAACTCGCTCACAGTCTTTTTCTCGTGTGCAAGGTGGCTGAGGAACAAGCAGATACCTACAAGAGCATCGCGACCGGCGTGGCAAGCGGGATAGATGACACCGCCATTACCCTCACCACCGATAACGGCGTTGGTTTCGCGCATCTTGGTAACCACGTTCACCTCACCTACAGCCGAAGCAGAATACTCACAGCCGTGAGCCACTGTAACGTCGCGCAAAGCACGTGTAGAGCTCAAGTTTGATACTGTATTTCCGGGAGTGTGCTTCAAAACATAGTCGGCAACGGTTACAAGAGTATATTCCTCACCGTACATTTCACCGTTCTCACAAATGATAGCCAAACGATCGACATCGGGGTCCACAACAAAAGCAACGTCGTTGCCGCCCTTTGCCATAAGCCCCATAATATCGCCAAGGTTCTTTGCAAGAGGCTCGGGGTTGTGCTGGAAATCGCCGGTAGGCTCGCAGTAGAGCTTATCAACCTTTGTTATACCCAATTTCTCGAACAAGCGAGGAAGGATAACACCACCCACAGAGTTCACGCAGTCGATAGCCACCTTGAAACCTGCAGCTTTGATAGCCTCAACATCTACCAAGGGAAGTGAAAGCACTGCGTCGATGTGCTTCTCGTCGTATGTTTCATCGAGACGATACTTGCCAAGTGTCTCCACGTCGGCATAGTCGAACTCCTCGGCCTCTGCAATGCGTAGCACCTCTTTACCCTCTGCCGCATTCAAGAACTCACCCTTCTCGTTCAACAATTTAAGAGCGTTCCACTGACGTGGGTTGTGGCTTGCTGTGAGAATGATACCACCACAAGCCTCTTCCATAGTTACAGCAACCTCGGTTGTGGGAGTAGAAGCAAGACCTATATCTACAACGTCAAAGCCCATACCCATTAGAGTACCGCAAACAATTTTATTAACCATGCTGCCCGAAAGGCGTGCATCGCGACCTACGACAATTTTATTGGTTGTCTTGGTTGTTGTCTTACGTATCAGCGCAGCATAGGCTGATGTCAATTTCACTACATCAAGAGGAGTTAATCCTTCGTCAGCTCTTCCACCAATGGTACCTCTGATACCAGAAATAGATTTAATAAGTGTCATATATAAGTTTTATTTAGTAGGTTATTGTTCGGGTTGAAATTTTATGTTATAAAAACAAGGATACACATATGTAGCTGCAGAAGATGTACCATCGGTGTGGGGTACTATCAAATTCACTTCGGCCAGATTTGCCTGGCTGCGTGTGAAGTAGAGGTAAGGCATTGCCACCAACCAACCGGTGGGCACAGCCGTTGTACCATAGGTTTCGAGCATCACACCCGACGAGAAGGAGGCCGAGTAACTACCGTCCTCGTTGCTAACAGTCATTTCATCGGGATTGGCTTCATTAAAATTTTCGGTAAAAGTTTCCTCTTCTATAATACTATACTCCGTATATTTAACAAGCAAATTCATAGATGCGCCATCGGGTATTTTTTTTGCACCGGCAACATCTTTAGGATTTCTCACAAACTGCACATAAACATTATCGAGCAGCACATACTCGTTTTCATTTATATCTGTAACAGAATCTTTCTCCAAGAATTCACTTTTTGAAATAACAGATATTCCCTCGGACATTATGAAATCGTTTATCGCTACACGCTCTTTGTCTTTCATATCCGAATATGACACATTATCATCACATGCCACAAAAAGCATTGCAAGCAGTGGCATCAACATCACAAAAAAACAACGATTATTTATCATAGTATTCTTTTATCCTTTCAATAAAACGCATAAACACGCTCAAAATTATTCAAAAATACAATTTTATAATGAAAGCACAAAGACAATCCCTGTTTTTTTGTTTTAATTGCTCATAAATAACGCTTTAGCAAGCCACAAATTATTCCACGGTAAGTTCTTTTTTATAAGCATTTATCGCTTTCATAAATTTATCT
Source organism: Bacteroidaceae bacterium (assembly GCA_017481875.1). Taxonomy (GTDB): domain Bacteria; phylum Bacteroidota; class Bacteroidia; order Bacteroidales; family Bacteroidaceae; genus HGM04593. Next base: position 104,158 of record JAFUOP010000031.1, on the reverse strand, counting down.
ACCGCAACTTCCATAGTATCGTGCACCTCGCCGCCCGATGCATTTTTGTGCCCACCGCCATTAAAAAAATCGGCAGCAAGAGTATTGCAAGGGAATTCACCTACACTGCGCAACGACACATTAATTTTCCCTGGGACCTCTTCGCGCAAGAAACAAGAGAAACGCACACCTTTGCGTTGCAATGGCATATTTACAAGCCCTTCGGTATCACCCTTTGAAACATTAAAACGCATCAACTCATCGTGAGTAAGAGTTATTAATGCACAATTCATACGGTGGAATATTTTTAATTTCTTATATAGCACATACCCCATAAGCCTGAGTCGCGAAGTAGAATAGTTGTAGAAGACCTTGCGATAGATTAAATCTTTATCTATACCGGCAGCAATAAGCTCAGCCACAATAAGATAAATATCCTTTCGGTTCGAAGCATAAGCAAAAGAGCCGGTGTCGGTCATCATACCGGTGTAGATTGCCTGTGCCATAGAAAGCGAAAGTGCCTGTGCCGAAGATATACGATAGATAACACGAAAGACCAGCTCCGAAGTAGAGCAGGCGGCCGGGAGCGATACAGAGACCGCAAAGCAGTCGTCGGGAGACAAATGATGGTCTATTAATATTTTAGGCGACGAAGACAATGCCACCAATTCGCCCATTTCACCCAAACGGGAGATAGAGTTAAAGTCGAGGCAGAATATCGCATCTGCTTCTGTTATAAGCCTGCCCGCACGCTCGCAATCGGAATCATATACAACTATTTCATCGGCCGCAGGAAGCCACGAGAGGAAATCGGGGAAACTATTCGGGAGCACCACATGTGCCACCTTACCCAAACTGCGCAAAAAAAGCATCATTGCCACCGAAGAACCCACGGCATCACCATCGGGATTCTTGTGAGCCACAACCACGAATTTCTCATTCGCACCTATTACGGCACGCAGAGCCTCTATCTGCTTTTGAGGTATAAGCCATTCAAGCATCATTCAACTATTTTTTATTCATTGCGAAGATAAGAAAAAGCCACCGTACGAGCAAATGAAATAACAAAAACAACACTATTTACCACGCATTGTCTCCACCGAAAAAGATTCATTGCAACCAACAATACGCACAGCTCCAAGCTCCGAAATATCCACACAGCCCACGCCTGCATTTTTACACTCTCGCAACAATCTGTGGCGACTGCCCTCGTAGAGCGACCCGTCGAGGATTATACAAGGAGCAGGAAAGACCTCGAGCAGCCTATCCACCGGACCTAAGAAGCCACGGCACAGCCATAGAACATCTACGGGGTGCTGCAAAGTATCACCCTTCCAGCAATCATCGACCAGCATCTGCAGACGAACTCCTGCAAAAGAAAGCAAGCCATTGCTATAACTCACACAACTATCGGCATAAGAATTTTCCACCCATTTAACAGGTGCAATATTTTCGCGCTCCAAGAAGGGCTGAAGCACTCTATCGGCATCGGAATCAAACTGCGGAATAGAGGATAAAACATAAGCACCACCTTGTGCCGGCAACACAAGAGCCGCTCCCGATTTTCTATTATTAAACAACAAAACAGAATCGCTTTTTGCAGGTTTATCAAATACGAAAATATTTAACACTGCTACAACCAAAGCCCCTGAAAGCGCAAAAGCAGAAAGCCAATATTTCCCACAAACAGCACCATAGACAAACAGCACGACTATAAATGCCACAAAACAGGCACCTGCAACACTTACAGCAGGAAGCATAAACGACGCTACAGGCAATGAAGCCACAAACTCCACCACTACGTTCATAAAAGCAAGGAGCAGCGACAATAACCAAGTAATAACGCTTTGCACAAAGCCGACAGGAGTAAAAATCCACAACAACACAATTAAAGACATCAACAATGTCGCAAGTGGCACCAGCAGCAGATTGGCAAAAAGGAAATACAAAGGGAATGTTCCAAAATAATACCACACAAAGGGCAGTACACCCACTTGCGCGGCAAGCGACACTGCAAACAACGACATCACAAAGTTATATACCCTGCCACGTTTCTCACAGCCAAGCAACTCCTGCAACCAAGGGACAAGCAGCAATATAGCAAAGACAGCAGAGAATGAAAGCTGGAAGCTAATATCGAACAACAGGCGTGGCGAGATAACCAGCATCGCCACCGCAGCAAAAGCAAGAGAATTAAGAGCAGAACTATCCCGACGCAAACACCTCCCCACAGAAACCAGAGAAAAAAGCAACGCCGAGCGAAGAACCGAGGGTGTAAGCCCTGCCACAAAGGCAAAGCCCCACAACAAAAGTAATGCAATTAATTCACGCGCCACAATGCCACCACGACTCCTGCCACAAAACCCAAGCAGAGCCGCAACAACCATATAAAAAAGCCCTAAATGCAAGCCCGACAACGCCAGCAGATGACTCACGCCCGCATTGGCATAAGCCTCTTTCAAATCTTGAGAAAAGCCCCTTTTCTCGCCCACCGAAAAGGCCGAAAGCAAAGAAAGCGCATCTCCTTCAAAGCCCAAGCGTTCATACATTTTTATAATCTCATTACGCAGAGCAAGTGCACGCATAGAGAGCGTCAATTCTCCGACTCCCACACTTTGCCAACTACCGATAGGCAGAAAGAGAGAGCCACTCACGCCTTTCACACGCATATATCGCACTACATCAAACTCCGCGGGGTTGCCCGCATTGGACGGATTCTTTATTACAGCCTCGAAACGAATATTTTCACCCACGCGCAAAGCCTCAGCATCTACACAATTAGCAAAATATACGTTTACAAGCCCCGCATTGCGCACGTTATTTACAGCAACGTCGTCAGCAACAACATAAGCAAGAGCCCTAGTTGCAGTACCGCTCATATAAGGAAACTCCAACAGCTGCGCCGTGCAAGCAACCTTTTCTTCACCCCACGTGGGAGCGGCCTCTTTTTTATCGCAAGCTATCACAAATAGCCCAACAGCAAGCATAACCCCCATAGCACCTGCTCCAAACAGCCACTTGGGCACACGCAACGAGAAACCTGCCACTACAGCCAGCAACGACAAAGCAAACAAGGTGGCAATATGCAACAGTTCAACATTGCACAGCCACCCTATCACTATTCCACAAATCAGCGGCAACGCCAATTTGAGCAGAGGATAATTCTTTATATCAAAATCAAACACAACCCACTACAAGGCACGCAAAGCAGTAATTACTGCCTCAGGGTTTTCAGCTTTGAACACAGCATTACCCGCCACAAGCACGTCGGAACCGGCTGCAGCAAGCAAAGCCCCTGTTTCCACATTCACACCACCATCGACCTCTATTAAAGCTTTCGAGCCGGTTTTTTCTATAAGTTCACGCAACTCGCGCACCTTCTCCACTGTATGAGGAATAAACTTTTGCCCACCAAACCCGGGATTCACACTCATAAGCAGCACTAAATCGAGGTCGGCAATAACATCTTTCAGCATACACACGGGGGTGGAAGGGTTCAATGTAACACCAGCCATCATTCCGGCATCTTTTATCTGCATAATTGCACGATGCAGATGCACACACGCCTCATAGTGGATATTCATCACACGAGCACCGAGAGCCTTCACAGCATCAAGGTAATTCATAGGATTCACCACCATCAAATGCACATCGAGAGGCTTGTGGCAAAGTTCTGCAACATATTTAAGCACTGGTGGGCCAAAAGATATATTAGGCACAAAAACACCGTCCATAATATCAATGTGCAACCAATCGGCCTCACTGCGGTTTATCATCTCTAAATCCTTATGCAGGCAACCGAAATCGGCCGACAGCAACGAGGGGGATATAATCTGGCTCATATTTACAAGTTTTAGTTGATACCGCGAAGATAGCACAAAGCAGAATCAAATACAAATGCGCCGAAACAAAATTACTTTTTATAGAAATAAAAGAACTACACGCATATACATTATAAAATAAAAAGAAAAATACGATGCCATTTGCATTTATTTTTGTTTATTTGCATTTTGGAAGAAAATCCACGCAATAATTTACTTAATATTATATATAACTTTAATTTAATTATTTTATGAAAACCAAAAAATTGTTTTTGTATATGTTTGCGTTAGTCGCAAGCATTACAATTCTTTGGGCAGGAGCTCCGGCGATAGGCACCACCTCCACCGGCACGCCCGAGAACGGCAAGATGTACTACATCTATGCCGACACCTACCAAGACGGCAAGTATGTGCCCCGTTTCTTCTACAACAACGGTGGAACACTTGCATTGAGCACTGCTGCCGACGAGAGCAGCAACTACTATGTATGGACCTGTGCAGTCGATGCCAACGGCAAGTACACCTTCCAGAACGTAGGCGACAACACCAAGTATTTGGCACACAAAGCACTTGCCGATGCTGCCTACAACTTCACACTTGGAAAGAGTGCTGCAAACCACGCCGGCACAACCATCTATTCCGACGGAGCAAGCCGCTATCTTGTAACAAAGAACGACGGCAGCACATTCGACCAATCGACTGGAACCTACGACCAAACAAGCAGCAATTGGTGTACCGACTATGTATTCGTGGAGTATGTAGAGCCCAGTGGTGATCTTTTGACCATTACTACAAACTACGCAGGTGCAGGTGAAGTGAGTGCAAGTGGCACCGCATTGGCCCTTCCCTACACAAAATATGAGAACACCATTGCACTGCCCATAACCTTGACAGCCACTGCCAACAACCCCTACAAATTCTTGGGCTTCTTCAATGGCGAAGAGAACTTGGGCAATGAATATACAATAGAAACACTCGATACCGATTTAAGCATCGAAGCACGTTATAGCCTCGACGTATTCTCGGCCGGCCTCAACAATCCTGTTCCCGTGCGTGTCTATAGCAACCGCGACAAGAGCTATTCTGTAAAAATGAATGCGGCGGCAAGCTACAGCGGCAACGCAATAAACAGCGGCACCAGCACTTACGGTGAAAATGAAATATGGTACTTAGTGGGAACAGCAGAGTCGTTCAAGATGTATAGCCGCACTGCAGGAACAGACCTTGCAATAACCCTTGCAGGCACAACAAGCGGCTCGGCAGCCACACTCACTGCCAACGGAACCGATTTGTGCTTGGTATCACAGGCCGACGGTTCATTTGCAATATGCCCCGTTGGAGCCACAGGCCAGAGTTTCAATATGCACGGTGGCGTTGGCAATAACATTAAATTGTACAACACAACCGACGGCGGTTCAAAATGGCTCATCAAGAAGGTTGATACAAGCAAGGCTCTAAATATAAACTACAATGCACAGACTGAAGGCGGTTACGAGCAGAACTACAAGATTGGCGAGCTTGCCATAAACGTAGATGGCAACAAAAGCACCACAATGCTCGAAAAAACTACAATACCCGCATCATCGGGCACAATGTACCTGCCCGAGGGCGCAGTATTTGGCATATCTACAGGCTTTATGTGCCACGGCTGGACAATGGACATCAACGGCAGCGAGGCCATAGCCGAGCAGACACTGCCCGCAGGCGGCCTCACAGTTAATGTAAACATAGCAGTGGATACCGACAACAAATATCAGTACCTCTACTACTCACCCGGCCCCAACGGCAAGCCCTATCGTATTCCCGCCATTACAACCACAGCCAATGGCTATGTATTTGCAATAAACGACTACCGTCCCTGCGGTGGCGATATTGGCAATGGCGATGTGGACCTTGTGATGCGCCACAGCACCGCTGCCGGCAACGAGTGGGACGGCCACAGCTGGAGCGAGCCGGTAACCATAGCCAACGGTGAAGGACATTCTGCATCGGAAACATGGAAAGTAGGCTATGGCGACCCTGCCATTGTTGCAGACCGCGAGAGCAACCAGGTGCTTGTAATGAGCGTTTGCGGTAACCGTCTATGCTGGAACGGAAACTACGGTGCAGGCACCGAGGATAACCCCGAGAACCCCAACCGTGTTTCGCGTATCTATATAACATTCAACGAGAGCACACAACAGTGGGAGGTGGGCGAGCCCGAGGAGGTAACATACAGTATCTACCCCCTCTTTGACGACGAGCAGGGCAACCACCACGTAGGCTCAATGTTCATTGGTGCAGGCCGCATAGCACAGAGCAGCAAGATTAAAGTGGGCACCCACTACCGTATTTACTGCGCTGTGTGGGCTGTTGCCACAGGCAGTAGTCGCTACCACAACTATGCCATCTACTCCGACGACTTTGGAAAGACTTGGAATCTCCTTGGCGAGCTTGGCAACGACTATAACGACAGCCCTGCCCCCTATGGCAACGAGCCCAAGTGCGAGGAGTTGCCCGATGGCAGCGTGCTCCTTAGCAGCCGCAAAGGATATGGCCGTTACTTCAACGTATTCCACTACACCAACGTTGAGACAGGCGAAGGTACCTGGGACGGCGTTGTATCTACCGATGCTGTTGGCGACCTAAAATGGGGCAGCAACGACACCAACGGTGAGCCCTTGCGCGTGGGTAACGTACTCTTCCAGTCGGCCCCCACAGGCAGCGACAGAAGCGACGTGTCAATCTTCTACAAGGTATTGAGCAACGATGCAGCCGACTATACACCTACCAAATTGTCAAGTGGTTGGACCGAGATTGAAATCTCAGACGAATCTTCGGCCTACTCTTCAATGGCACTTCTCCCCGACAACGAGACACTTGCCATATATTACGAGGAGGCACCCGGTGGTTACTCAATGGTATATCTGCCCCTTAAATTAAAGGAGATACTCCCCGCCGATGTTTACGATGCAATTTCTGCACTCCCCCCAACATATGCAAGCGAGAGCAGCCCCGTGTGGCACCACATTAAGTTCAGCGCAAGCGGCGACGTGCTTTGCGACCAAGGTGCCGGCAACAACGCAGCAACAGCAACAGCTGAGGAGACAGATGCTTGTATGTGGAACATTGTGGGAACAAAAGAAGGATTCTACCTCGTGAGCAAGTTGGGTAACTACCTTGCATACGACGCTGCAAGCAACCGTTACAAAACAACAGCCACCAAGAGCGAGAAGGCAGCTTTCGTTCTCAAAGAGAACATAAAAGGCAGCTGGGAGATTATGCGTAAAGGCGCAAGCAAATCTATGAGCCGCATAGCAGCCACACGCTCAATCACAGGCGAGGTTGCCGATGCCGACATTCTTGGCGATGCCAACCAAATTGCATTCCTCGACCTCACACCCGAGGTTTACGACCCCGCAATTTTCTCAACCGAGGAAGAGCCCGTGTGGTACAAGGTACAGTTCAAGAACGGTAGCTGTTACATTGCCGACCAAGGCAGCGGCAGCAACCTGCTCACAAAGGCTGCAAGCGACGACAACGCACAATATTGGCAATTCATAGGAGACCCCGAAAGTTTCTATATGAAGAGCAAGAACGGCAACTATGTATATTACACAAACAGCCGTTTTGCCACATCATCTACCGACAAGACCGAGCTATACGTTGCCAAGAGCAGCAGCGAGGGATACTACGAAATAGGCCGTGTAGGCAGCAGCAACACCTTCAATCAATGGGGCGGCGCAGGTGCCGACAAAGAGCTCGGCGAGTGGACAGCCGGCGACAGCAACAACCCCGTGCAGTTTGTAGAAACACCCGCATTCTTCTCAACCGAGGAGGCCCCCTCATACTGGTGGGTTGAGTTCTTCACCGGCAACGCCCTGTTGGAGGACAAAGGCGCAGGCAACAACGTTATGACAGCAGCAAAGAGCTACACCGACAGCAAGCTGTGGGCCCTCATAGGTGGCGCCGGTGAGTTCAAAATGAAGAGCAAGAGCGGCAACTACCTCTCTTGGAACGGCAGCCGTTTCGCCACATCGGCATCGGCCGCTGATGCAGCCACACTCATCTTGCACAACAACAGCAACGCCGGTTGCTACGAGATACAGCTCAGCGGCAGCACATATATGAACCAGAACGGTGGTGCAGGCGCAGGCAAAGAACTTGGCGTGTGGAGCGCAGGCGACGTAAACAACCCCGTTATGTTCGTGGTTCCCGAAAAAGATGCTGTGATACCCGCAGAGTTCAGCATAGCAGCATCAAGCGCAGCAGCCCCTGCCGAGAAACTCACACTGTGGTACACACAACCCGCCACAGCAACAGGCGTTGCAAACACTTGGATGGAGTACTCACTGCCCATTGGTAACGGCCAGTTCGGCGGTTCACTCTTTGGTGGCGTGGCACGCGACGAAATCCTCTTCAACGACAAGACACTGTGGAGTGGCGGCCCCAACGAGTATGGTTACTACCTACCCTTCGGTTCGGTATATATCGACGATATCAGCGGCAAGTTCACCACCGACGACAGCAAGCAGGTGAAGAACTACTACCGCGACCTTAACCTTGCCACTGCAACCGGAACCGTTACATACGAGGACAACGACGGTGTTAAATACACCCGCCAGTACATTGCAAGCAACCCCGACAAGGCTATTGTAACCAAGATTACCGCATCGGAGGCAGGCAAACTATCGTTCCACATCACAATGGTAAGCGGCAAACCCACAGTAAATGCCAAAACAACCTATGCAAACGGCTATGCACAGTTCACAGGCAAATTGCAGACAGTGAGCTACAATGCCACACTCAAAGTTATTGCCAAGGGCGGTATCACATCGAGCGGTGCCGACGGTATCACCGTTGAAGAGGCCGACGAGGTACTCCTTGTTCTTGTTGGTAGCACCGACTTTGTGGGCAACATCGCATCGCACGTAAACGGCAATGCCGACAATCTCCCCGCCGACAATATGGCACAAGCCGACGCTGTTGCCGAAAGAGGCTGGGACACTGTATATGCAGCCCACGTTGCCGACCACCAAAAATACTTCAACCGTGTAACCCTTGAAATTGACGGCGTGCAGAACAACCTGCCCACCAACGAGCTCATTACAGCCTACAACGCTGCAAGCGGTGCACGCAACCTAATGCTCGAGCAGCTATATTATAACTACGGCCGCTACCTCTCTATAGCATCGTCACGTGGAGTGGACCTCCCCAACAACCTGCAAGGTATCTGGAACAACACCTGCACACCACCTTGGCACAGCGATATCCACGCCAACATCAACGTGCAGATGAACTACTGGCCCGTGTCGGCAGGCAACCTCAACGAGATGTACGAGCCTTTCCTCAATTACATTATAAACGAAGCTGCACAGCCCGAGTGGCAGAACAGAGCCACTATCGCCGGGCAAGCTCGCGGCTGGACCTGCCTCACCGAGAACAACATCTTCGGTGGTATCAGTGGTTTTGCACCCAACTATGTAATTGCCAACGCCTGGTATGTAACCCACTTGTGGCAACACTACCGCTACACACTCGACAAGACCTACCTTGCAAAGGCATTCCCCGCAATGCTTGGAGCATCGCTCTTCTGGGCCGACCGTATGGTCCTTGCCGAGGACGGCACATACGAGTGCCCCAACGAGTACTCGCCCGAGCACGGCCCCGGTAGCGAGAATGCCGTAGCACATGCACAACAGATTGCACTGGAGTGTCTCGACAACACCATTAAGGCTGCCGACATACTTGGCGGTTTTTCTGCCGGCATCATCACAGAAGATGATTACAACCTCTTGAAAGACCGCTTGGAGAATATGGACAAAGGACTTGCAACAGAGGAATACGATGGTAGCTGGGGCGACACATACAACGGCGTTGCAACCGGCAGCGAGATTCTGCGTGAGTGGAAATACACAAGTACATTTGCCACAGGCGTAGGCATTGAGAAGGCCCACCGCCACATGTCTCACTTGATGGCCCTCTACCCCTTCGGTCAATTGACACCTGCAAGTGAATTCTTCGAGCCTGCAATCAACTCAATGAAGTTGCGTGGAGACGAATCTACCGGTTGGTCAATGGGTTGGAAGATTAACCTATGGGCACGCGCTCTTATGGGCGACCGCTCACACGCTATTCTGCGCAAGGCATTGAAACACTCAACAAGCTACGGCACCAATCAGGCAGCCGGTGGTATCTACTACAACCTCTACGACTCACACGCACCATTCCAGATTGATGGTAACTTTGGTGCCTGCTCGGGTATCAACGAGATGTTGTTGCAGAGCCACACCGACGTTATCGACATTCTCCCCGCACTCCCCACCGAGTGGAGCAAGGGATATGTAACAGGCCTTAAAGCCGTGGGCGACTTCACCGTAAGCATCAAGTGGGAGGGCAACCAAGCACGCTTGGTAACCATCACCAACAACCAAGGCCAGCCCTGCTACGTTAAGTGCAACGGATTGGAGAATGCAACAGTAACAGTGAACGGTGCGGCCACAGCCATTGGCGAGAAAAAGACAGTGAACGGCCTCGAGTGCTACCAGATAGCATCGGCAGCCGGTGACGAGATTGTTATAGACCTCTCAAATGCCACACAGGCCGACAAGAGCGCCCTTGAGGCACTTATTGCACAGACCGAGAACCTCGTAAACGAGTGCTTCGACTACTACGCAACCGAGGCAGCGCTCACAACCACCGAGGGCAACGACTACTACGTATCGACCAACGCCGACCAAAACACAGGTGGTGGTGGCACCGATGGTGGCGGTATAGCAGCGCTTGTTGATAACAAAACAGACACATACTTCCACACACGTTGGGGAGGTACTGCAGTAAGCGAGCCTCACCACATACAAATTGACTTGGGAGCCGACAATGCAACATCGTCATTCCGTTTCAGCTACACACCGCGTAACGGCTCACCTGCCCCCACTGCAATGACCATCTATGGTAGCAACGATGGCAGCACATTTACCGACGTAATTGCCACCATCAACAGCGGGTTGCCCGCACACAATTCGGGTAGCAAATACACATCGAGCCCCATAACAGCCGAGAACGAGTACCGCTACATACGCTTCAGCGTAACAAACTCACAAGGTCCCGGTAACAACAACTTCGGTGGCCAGTACTTCTTCGGTATGATGGAGTTTGACCTTATGCCCCGCACCGCAGAGCCCGTGAACAACTACCCCGATGCAGTGAACGTACCCGCAGCAGCAGCAAATGCCCAGACAGCCATAGCAACAGCCAATGAAGCACTTGCAGCTACACAGAGCGCCACCGAGTACGAGGCATCGTTGAAGGCACTGCAAACAGCATACGACGAACTGGTGGCAGCCATTGCAAGTGGCAGCAGCCCCGTATTGCTCACCACCGACGCCAACAACCCCATTGTATATAAAATAGGTATCAAGCGCAGCGATGCTTCGGTACTGCAGTACGACCTTGCATCGAAGATGGTGGCCGTAGCCGACTACAGCGAGGGCAACAACGCACAGGGTTGGTACTTCACCGCGGGCAGCGCCGACGGTAAGATATTCATTCACCCCTACATTGGCGGTGGCGACGTGCTTGCAGCAAGCAGCACAAGCAACGCACCCGCAGCAGTGTGGTCGGCTGTAAAAGGCACCGAGGCACACGAGGAGTGGAAGATAACAGTTGTAAGCAGCGAAAACGGCACATACAACATAAAGGCCGGTGACGACAGCAACTACTTCAGCAACAACGGTGGTACAAGCAACAAGATGGGATTCTGGAGCGGCAGCCCAAGCACCGACACAGGCTCACTCTTCACCTTCACCCGCATAAACCTCGATGGCGGTATATGGCACAACACCCTTGTGGCATATAACAACTATGCAACAGTCGAAAGCTACCCCGAGGGCGACGCACTCGGTTACTACAGCAACGGCGCAGCATACACCGCAGCCAAGGCGGCAGCAGTGGCCACACTTGCCAACGAATACGCAGGCGAGAACGACTACAAGCAGGCCTACACCGAGCTACGCGCAGGCAACGAAGCAGTTGTATTCAACACACCCCAAGCCGGCCGCTACTACAAGCTGAAAGGAAAAGCAAGCGACAAGTACATAGATGCAAGCGGCGTTACAAGCAACAAAATCAATATGAAATCAGCAGCCGATAGCAACGCAGCCGGCGTGGTATTCTACCTCACCGAGGGCAATAAACTGCTCAGCTACTACACAGGTACCACCCTTGTGAACACATACGGCATTGGTGGCACCATAGAAAACGGTAACGCTATTTACTTCAACCCGTCGGAGAGCGGCAACGTAGGCTACTTCACACTCAAAACCAACTACAGCGGTTCAAAATACATCTACGATAACGGCGGCAACGGATTTATCGACCGCAACGGAGCCTACGCAGCAAATAACTGCGAATGGACAATAGAAGAGGTAACCGAGCTGCCTGTAATTGTATCTGCAGCAGGATATGCCACATTCTATGCACCCGTGGAGACAACAATCGCCGATGGCATAGAAGCATACTATATAAATGAGGTAGAAGGCAACTATGCAAAGCTCAGCAAGATTGAGGACAACACTATACCTGCAGAAACAGGTGTTATACTCAAAGGCAATGGTGGCACATACGAAGCAACCATCAACTACGATGGCTCAAAAGGAGTTATTGCCGGAAATATGTTGTATGGTACCATTGAAAGAGCACTCATTACCAAGGAGAGCAACAACGCATATTACATTCTTGGCAATGTTGATAATGTTGTAGGTATGTACAAACCCGTAAACGGAGACGACGCTAACACATTCTACAATGCAGGCCACAAAGCATATATGGTTGTAGAAGGTGCTGCACAAACAGCAGGCTACAGCTTCAGCTTCGACTGGGGTGGCACAACAAGCATTGACGGTGTTGAAGCAGAAGGCAACGCTGCAACTACAATCTACGACTTGCAAGGTCGCAAGGTAAATGAAATTACAGCACCCGGCTACTACATTATCAATGGAAAATTGGTTGGTGTAACACCCGAGAGCATAAAGTAAATAACTTACAAACAATAGTTCTATAAAAATCATCGGCAGCCCTCAATAGGCTGCCGATGATTTTTATATTATCTACAGATACAACAACAAGCAAACACGCATTTGTATATCTTATAAATATGTATTAATTTTGCTAATTATTAACATAATACAATTATTAACAAAACAATTTATATGAAACAGATTTATACCAAATTAATCTTGGCCGTATATTTGGTTCTTGTTTTTTCCTTGAACGTGCGAGCCGTAAATTTGCTACCACAGTCCTCTACCAACAGAACTGTGGCAGAGGAGGCTGTGTTAAGTATTGAAACACCGGCCCTCTTCATCAACTTATCGGAAGGCGGAATTGATGCCTACCCCTTATCAACCATAAACGACTATTACAAGACTGAGAACAACACACTTGTTCTTGAACTCACATCGGGGCATATCATTGAATATACAACCAACGAGTACACAAGTTATTCAACCGAAGTGCCCCAATTGCCAGCACTAACCTCATTCGCATTCAGCAGAGACTACAACCACAACCTCTTTGCCGACGCTGCAGCCACTGCAATAACAAACAACATATCTATGGAAGCAAGTGCATTGGGCAAAAGCCTCACAGCCAGCTTTGAATTGAGCGATGCCAACGCCTTTGCTTATGTTAATGGCGAATTGCAGATAAGCAACCATAGCCGTGCCGACTATTCGTCGCCCATTGACTTTGTGGTTACATATGGCAACTACAATGTGGTTACTTATGAAAAGATTAAAGAGGAGATATGGCAAGAGACTGCAACAGAAATGAGCAAGATTGAGCTCACCGCTGCCGACCTCAGCACCAACAAACCGTCGCAGTATGCCAGCGAGAGCGTAGCAAGTCTGCTCGACAACGATGCAAGCACCATTTTCCACTCTACTTGGGGAAGTGCCAACGACGCCACCATCAATGTAGACACATATATAGATATTGTACTTCCCTCTGCTGTAGAGAAGATATGCATATATTACAAATGTCGCCCTCAAACAGGTTACAACCCCCGTGTATGGGAGGTTTACGCATCAAACGATGGCGACGATTGGACTCTTGTACGCACATTGAATTACGAGACCGACAATATGCCCCAAGGTGGCTTGTCGCAGGAATACACATCGCCTGTTATAAATTTGGGCGACAGCTATTCATATATAAGAATACTTCAAACAGATGGCGAATATTCCAAGAACCATTTTGCGATAGCCGAACTGGCCCTATACAACGTTACTAAGGTGGGCGGTGAAAGCATAAAAATACAAGACGCAGAATACGACTACATAAAAACACCGTTTGGGCGCGTCTATAACATTGATGTAAACAGCCTCACAAGCAACGGTAACGTACCCCGCATAGATATAGACATAGTAGATAATGCAGAGGTGGTGGAAAAGGACACATATCTCGATGCCAACTTCAGAATAACCGGTAACGGTGTATTTGAAGATTTCGAAGACTCTGTAACTATCAAAGGCCGTGGAAACAGCACCTGGGGCTACCCCAAAAAGCCATACCGACTAAAATTCGGTAGCAAAGTAAAACCCTTTGGTTTGAAGAAGGGCAAGAGTTGGGTACTGCTTGCCAACTACCAGACAGGCTCGCTACTTGCAAACGCCATTGCCATGAAAGCAGGTAAGCTGGCCGAAGTTCCCTACACAAACGACATTATACCCGTGGAGCTATACATAAACGGTACATATCGCGGTAGCTATATGTTCACGCAGCACGTGAGCATAAGCAACAATAGCGTAGATGAAGACGACGAGGTTGCATACCGTCTGGAGCTCGATACCTATTACGACGAAACATACCGATTCAGGTCCGGCATCTACAACCTGCCTGTAAACTTCAAGGACCCCGACCTCGACGACTACGAAGACGAGACCGAGAGAACAGCCAAATACAATGCCATTGTAGATGATTTCAACTACCTTGAGTCGATAATACATTCAAACGGTAACATATCGTCGGTACTTGATGTGGATAACAGTGCCCGCTTTATGTTTGTGAACGAGCTTGTAATGAACCAAGAACTTGGCCACCCCAAGAGCGTGTTCTTGTGGCGTGGAGATATAACATCGCCCGACTCAAAGATAACCTTCGGTCCCTTGTGGGACTTCGACTGGGGCTTTGGATACGAAACCACCAGCAACTACTGTACCATTGCATACGACAACGACTACTACAGTTCGGGTATGCCCAACTCGGGTAACGGCCGCACATTCTTCACAACCCTAATAAACAACGACGAGTTTAAGTGCAGCTACTACAAAGTGTGCAAGGAGTTCTTCAACTCCGGCCGTATAGACGAGCTCAATGAGTACATTGCCAGCTATTTTGAATATGCCGAGGAATCATTTATAAACAACAGCACAAAATGGGGCGACGGTGCAAACTATGGCAGCCAAATAGAGCGTATGCAAAACTGGCTTAAGAACCGCGTGGAGTATATGTACAACAAGACAGAACCTATGTATAACCTCGCTGTGAGTGTTGCAGGCTATGCAACAATCTATTTAGGCTTCGATGCTATTATACCGGAAGGTATAGAAGTGTTCACTATATCAGAAGTTGAAGGAGAATGGGCAAAGCTACAACCTGTAACAGGCGTGCTACCGGCGCACACAGGAGCTATAGTTAAAGCCAATGAAGGCGACTACATATTCAAAGAGACCGATTACACTGCAGGCATTGAGAATAATATGCTCGACGGTTCAGACGAAGATTTACATTTAATACCCGAAAATGAGACAAAATATTATGTACTCTCTATGGTAGATGGCGTTGTTGGCCTGTACCCCGATGCTCTCAAAAACGGAGTCTTCAAGAACAATGCATATAAATCGTATATGCCCTTGAACATTGCAGATACAAACAACGCCGCATTGAGCAACAGGTTCCGTTTTGATTTCTCTGGCACAACTATGGTAGATGCTATAAAAGCCGAATCTCCGGCAGACAATACAATTTACGACCTGTGTGGTAGAAAGATTAACAATCCCACTCAAGGTATATACATTGTAAACGGGAAAAAAGTTTCTGTTAAATAACATACAAAAAACTCTTACACTAAAAGAGAGCGTCTCAAAAGCCCTTTTTAAACTTGCCCCCGTTAGAGTAATACTTATAACGGGGGCATTCTTTGCAGAAATTACTTTGGAACACCATCTTTTTATACCGCAACTTTTGATGTGGCCCATTGTTCAAGCATACGCAAGGAAGCCTCAATATACAGGATAGAGATATCTCACATTCACTTAATATGATGCCGACGATAAATTCTATGATAACAGTGTAATCAATTTGCTGTTGCATAGAATTTAATCGCTAATACATTACAACTTATTTACCTATTTATTAGAGACATTTAACCGTCTCTCTTACGGTATAGGTTTTATTTTTAAGGTTACCCCTGCTTGTGAGAACTGCACCCTGCGTCTTCATTGGTGCGAATTAAACTTAAAAAGTACTTAGCCCCTCCCCAGACTTTGCTGGTGAGCCCCAATAAGCCTTTCAATCCCCAAACACTCCTGCACAAAAAAAAGGATAGCATCACTGCTATCCTTTCTATCTATAAAACCTATTGTGGTTTAAATTACTTCTTCAAAGCCGCATCAGCTTCTGTTTGGGGAAGCATCTCCTCTGCAAACATATAAGCACCGGTCTTAGGTGATTTAACCAACTTAACAACCTTTACAAATTTCTCCTTATCACCAGTCTGGAGGGTTGCAACTGCTTTCTTAGCCATCTTATTACTTTATTTCTTTGTGAACGGTTACTTTCTTCAAATAGGGGTTGTATTTCTTCAACTCCAAACGCTCTGTTGTGTTCTTGCGGTTCTTTGTTGTGATATAACGAGACATACCGGGAACACCACTTGTTTTCTGCTCTGTGCATTCAAGAATTACCTGAACGCGGTTTCCTTTAACCTTCTTAGCCATACTTTTTCCTCCTTTAATTAATCGAGTACTTTAATTTCCTCCCAAGCAACGTGGCCGTTCTTAACAGCAGACTTAAGTGCTGCATCAAGACCAAGTCGATTGATAGTTTTTAACCCCGCTGCACTCACGCGCAACTGAATCCAACAATCTTCTTCTACATAGAAGAACTTCTTAGTAAACAAGTTCACATTGAAAAGACGCTTTGTTCTTCTCTTTGAGTGTGATACATTGTTACCCACCATAGCTTTCTTACCGGTGATTTGACAAATTTTAGACATCGCTATATATTTTTTTGTTTATTCTTTTGATACTTACTCAAAACAGAGTGCAAAGATATAGATTTTTACATAACCTTGCAAACAAAAAAGCAATTATTTTATAAAAAGTAAAAAGTTTAGTCTCTTGAAGCGGTTGTTATGCAATCATTCAAAAAGGACAATGCGCAAAAGACTGTATGCTCAATATTGAGCTCGCGCCCTTTATCATCTACCTGCAATAATTTACTGAAAACACTTTTACCTACAGCTACAGCCAACCAAACCGTGCCCACAGGTTTTTCGGGCGTGCCGCCTCCGGGGCCGGCAATACCCGACGTGGCTACAGCACATTCGGTATTCATCAGTTCCTGAACTCCTCTC
The DNA here is from genome assembly GCA_017481875.1 of Bacteroidaceae bacterium. Taxonomy (GTDB): domain Bacteria; phylum Bacteroidota; class Bacteroidia; order Bacteroidales; family Bacteroidaceae; genus HGM04593. Next base: position 86,743 of record JAFUOP010000031.1, on the reverse strand, counting down.
ACCATCTGCAACACTGTACTCTCACTCACTGCACCACACACAGCCAAAGTATTTTCATCTACACCAAGTACCTTTGCTTTTACATCATTGCTATAGGAGACCACAGAGCCCTTAAACACGGCCGAGCAACCGGCAACTCCGGTTATAGCCGCAGCTATCGAGCCACCCGTGCAACTCTCTGCCGTGGAGAGGGTGCAACCACACTCCATCAACAACCGCACTGTTGCATCGGCAATATTTTTAACCTGCTTGTTCATTATTATAATGTTGTGCGGGAAAATGCGGGCTGGTCCATAGCACAGAAATCGTTATCAAGGAATTTATAATAACCCACTATGCCAATCATTGCAGCGTTGTCGGTTGTAAAACCAAATTTAGGAATAAAGATTTCCCAGCCATAGCGTTTGGAATAAGTTTTATACGCCTCGCGCAAAGCCGTATTGGCCGACACGCCACCCGACAAAGCTATACGCTTAATTCCCAAAGCCTTTGATGCTTTATAAAGTTTATCCATAAGAACATCAACCACAGTGGCTTCAAACGAAGCGGCCAAATCCTCTTTGTGAGTATCGACATAATTCTCATCTTCTGCGACAAACTTGCGCAGGGTATAAAGAAATGATGTTTTAAGACCACTGAAACTATAATCGAAGCCTGCAATGTGCGGTTTACTGAAATTATATGCCTTGGGATTACCTTTGCGAGCCAAGCGGTCTATTATTGGGCCACCGGGATAGCCCAAACCCATAACCTTTGCACATTTATCCATTGCCTCACCAGCAGCATCATCTATTGTCTGCCCCACAATCTCCATATCTTTATAGCTATTGACCTTAACTATTTGCGAGTTTCCACCACTCACCATAAGGCAAAGGAATGGATATTCGGGACTTCTATGCTCCTCGCCTTCTTCTTTTATAAAGTGCGCCATTATATGCCCTTGCAAATGATTAACTTCAATCATCGGCACGCCAAGCGATGCTGCAAGCCCTTTGGCAAATGAGACACCTACAAGCAGAGAGCCCATAAGGCCCGGGCCACGAGTAAAGGCTATAGCATTCAGTTTATCTTTTTCTATTCCTGCTTTTTTTAACGCAGCATCTACCACGGGAACAATATTCTGCTCGTGAGCACGAGAAGCCAATTCCGGCACCACTCCACCGTATTGCTCGTGCACCGCCTGGCCGGCAGTAACATTGGACAACACTGTCTCGCCACGCATCACAGCCGCCGATGTATCATCGCACGACGATTCTATAGCTAATATATATATATCCTCCATTTGATATTCACAAAAAACTTTATGCGAAGATACAATATTATTTCTTTTTATGGAAATTTCAATTGTTTCTTTATAACTTTAGCCGGCAAAGCCACAAAGAAACATATATGCGCATAGATATATACACACGGGCCGAAGAGCTACCCACTTTACTTACCGGCAGAATTCAACACTCGGCACATTTATTTGAGTTACTTTGTAAAAGCAGCTCATCAAAGCCGTATATGATGGTTGCTACCGACAACAACGGCAAGGAGCTTGCACATATAATTATTATAAAAAGGAGGGGAATAAAGCTACTACCGCCCGTAGCCGGTTACTGGTTTACTATATACGGCGAAGGAGTGTATAGCAACGAGTGCAACAACCGTGAAGAGATTTTTTCAAAGTTCATAGAAAAGCTTTTCGATATTTTTGATATTTTTAAAAGCTACATAGAGATAAAAGGTATTGAAGACCCCCGCTTTGCATACGCCACACTGAGCCGACACAATTTTACCCCCATACGCGACCACCGTATATACATATCACTGCACAGCAAGCACCCCGAAGAGCGACTATCGAGGAGCTACCGCAGCCACCTGCGCAAGAGCAAAGAACGTGGCGTAACCTACCACGAGGCTGCCACGGAAGAAGAAATAAACGAGGGGGTGCGCTTGTTAAAGAACTATTACAAAACAAAAATACGCCGCCCACTGCCTCCCAAAGATATTATGCACGGGCTGCTCGACAACGACAAACAAAAAATGTTTATTGTAAAGCAAGGGCGCAAAATAATTGGTTGCTCTATGTGCACATACCACAACAACAATGCATATCTAATATTCAGCTGTGGCTTACGAAAAAGATACCCCCTGCTCTACCCCGGCATTGTAGCAGTGTGGGCAGCCATAGACGATGCACACAAAAGAGGTTGCGCACACATAGAGTTTTTAGAGTCGCGCACACTCGTAGGCACAAGTTTCGGGTACAGAAACTTTTTATTGAACTTTGGAGGCAAACAAACAAGTACACTGCGCTGGTATCACTTCAAATGGAACATATTAAACAAAATTTTGCGTGCAATATACGTTTAAGCAGAAACTTACGTTAAAATATAGTAATTCAGAAAGACAATCAATGATACAAAATAAATTCACGCTAACATTTTTGCTGGCAATGCTATTTTCCATAGGAGCCACGGCACAACAGGTTACATTCAAAGGAATAGTAACCAACGAAAAAGGCAGCCCCATAGAAATAGCAACTGTGAGCATCGAAGGAGAGCCCATCGGCACACTAACCGACCTGCAAGGCAAATATTCCCTCTCCTGTAATAGCAAAGACACCATTGTCGTTGCATTCAGTATGATGGGGCACCAAACACGCAAACGCACCTTCCACAACCCCACCGACACTATAACACTTAATGTAACTCTCCCCACCATGGATTACTCCCTCGAAGGAGTAGAGGTTACAGCACAAGAAAAACAGATGGGTGGCACACAAGAGATAAAAGTGCCCAAGCACCTACGCCTGCAGGCAAGCGCGAGTGGCAATGCCATAGAAGATATTATATCTACGCAGGCAGGAGTGAGTTCCCACAACGAATTATCGTCGCAATACAACGTGCGTGGCGGTAATTTCGACGAGAACAGTGTTTACGTAAACGGGGTGGAGATTTACCGCCCACTGCTCATACGTGCCGGTCAGCAAGAGGGGCTTAGCTTCTTAAACCCGGATATGGTGGAAACCGTAGCCTTCTCAAGCGGAGGATTCGAAGCCAAGTATGGCGATAAAATGTCTTCGGTACTTGATATCACCTACCGCAAACCACGCCAATTCGAAAGCACCATTTCCGCAAGTATGCTTGGTGCAAATGCATACATTGGTGTTGGAAACAAGAAATACAGTTTCTCAAATTCCATACGATACAAAAGCAACAAGTACCTGCTGGGAACTTTGGAAACGAAAGGAGAATACGAACCGCAATTTATTGATTACCAAACCTACCTGGATTGGCGCATAAGCAAAAAGTGGAGCATAAGTTTTATAGGCAACATATCGCGCAACGAATATAAATTCACACCAAGCGACCGCACCACTTCATTTGGAACCATGGAGGAGGTAAAAGAGTTTAAAGTATATTTCGACGGTTGGGAGAACGACCTGTTTACCACCCTATTCGGTGCAGCATCAATAAGCTACATACCCAATGAATACAACCAGATAATACTGCAAACATCGGCTTTCCGCACCGAGGAACAGGTAACATACGACATAAACAGCGAATATTGGCTCAACGACATTAATACAAGCGAGAATTTAGGTGTTGGGCGATACATGGAGCACGCCCGCAACCGTTTGGAAGCCAATGTACAAACCGTGTCGGTTACGGGAAAGCACTTTTTACGCTCACACGACCTACGTTGGGGTGCGGAAATGAAGAAAGAAAAATTTGACGACAAACAACGCGAGTGGCAAGTACGCGACTCAGCCGGATATAACATTCCGCAAGGTGGCGAATATATGCGCCCCATTTACAGCCTTACTTCAAACAACAGCGAAAGCAGCAACCGTTTTTCGGCCTATATACAAGACACATACAAGTTCAAAAGCCGATGGGGAGTATTTTCGTTAAATGCAGGTGTGCGTGTGTCATACTGGGACTGGAATAAAGAACTGCTCCTTTCACCACGCGTATCTTTAGGGCTTATACCTAACGCCAATGAGAACATAACGCTACGCATTGCAACGGGAATATACTACCAATCGCCTTTCTACAAAGAGGTACGCGACACACTAACTGCAAATGGCATAACAGCAGTACAACTGAACAAGGATATAAAATCGCAGCGTTCAATACAGCTTGTAGTAGGAGCCGACTACCATTTCAAAATGGTTGGCCGCCCGTTTAAATTCACAGCCGAGGCATATTACAAAAAGCTAAACAACCTCATTCCATACAATGTAGATAATGTACGCATTGTATATTACGGAGAGAATTGTGCACACGGATATGCCACAGGAGTAGATTTTAAACTTTTCGGAGAATTTGTGAAAGGCACCGATTCGTGGATAACATTCTCTATTATGGATACAAAAGAGAAGATTAACGGTAGCGGTTGGCTGCCACGCCCTACAAACCAGAAGTTTAATTTTTCTCTCCACTTTACCGACTACTTCCCCGGCACCGACAAGTGGCGTATGACACTACGCGCCGTGTATGCCGACGGTCTTCCCTTCGGCCCGCCCCACACAGGCCGCGAGAGCCAGGTATTTACAGCACCGGCTTACAAGCGCGTGGATATTGGAATGTCTTACCGCCTGCTCGACAACGAAGAAAAAACATACCGCACCGGTTTACGTAAACATATTAAAAATGTGTGGCTGGGAGTTGATGCTTTCAACCTGTTAGACATAAACAACGTGAATTCATACTATTGGATAAGCGACATAAGCAACAACCAATATGCAGTGCCCAACTACCTCACCGGCAGACAGATTAATGCGAAAATAGTTGTGGAAATGTAATATACAAATAATTTCACACTCATAAAAAAGCAAGCTCAGGCTTGCTTTTTTATTGCAAGTTACTCCGGACACAATCCAAGCATTATTTCTGCATTGTGCTCAATTTATTATTATTCTGAAAATTAACATATTCAATAAGTATATAAAATACATTAAAAATTAAATAATAAAATAATTGTTTATACATTTGCGATTATAGGACACAGTGTGGAAACCACACCATTGAAAAAGTTTATATCATTCAATAAATATCCAAACTATGAGAAAGAGATTATTACTAACCTTTACGTTTGCACTGCTATGTATTGCGACGTGGGCACAATTTGCCCCAGAGACAGGCAAGATGTACGCATTTAAAGAAAAAACATCGGGCCTTTATCTCGACATTCAAACATTAGGCATTAACGAAGCCAATGCCGGAGGAACAACCAACAATTTGAGCCTCAATGCAAAACCTTGTATCATCTACTTTGCTGCGGGAACAACCGATGCATCAAAGTGGACAATGAGAAACGTAAATGGCACATACGCTATGCAGGCAAGCAGCCGTAACTGGAATGCCACAATTGGCACAACTGCATACGAGTGGACCATTAACGAACCCGAGGCAAGCATATACACTATTGCCCGTGCCGACGGAAAGTTTATAAACGTGGATACAAAAGCGGCAGGCCAACCCCTTTTCTGCGACAAAGGCACAGGAATGCAATTCTCACTTGTAGAGTATTCCGAATTGTGCGAGCAATTCACATACACTCTAAAGAGCGACAAAGCCGACAGCTACTTGAGCCTTACAGGTGCAAGTGGCAGTGCAGCCTCTTTTCAAGAGACTGCCACCGAGTTTTATATAAAAACATCGGCAGGCCAATTTATATTCCTGGAAGACAAAGCCAATGAAGGCACATACATTGGCTCCACACACGACTGGAACGCCACCACCGATTTCTCACTATGGACAATGGGAGAGGCCGACGAAAACGGTTATGTATATCTCACACGATTCAACGACAGCAGCCAACATTTGGGAAATACCCGTGCAAGCAATGCCGGAACAGGCATTTTCACAAACGTACCCTTAAGCAACAGCGACGGCAACTGCAACAAGTGGCTTATAGAGGGAACAATGGCGTGCACAACAACTGCCGAGGCCCAAAACGGCAAAATGCATTTCACATCGGGCAATTTTGCATACGAAGGCACTTGCAACAAACTACGTTTCACACTCACCGAAAGTGGTGCATTCTATCAAAATGGTGCAAAACGCTTGAGCTTCGACTCTTTTGTACTTTACAATGCCAATGGCGATGCAGTTACATTAACAACCAACAATATTACCGGTAACAACATTCCCGATTTTAGCGGAATGCTAGATGAAACAGACGGCACATACAGCAACGCGGCTTGGGGCTCATCGTCGGCAACCGATGATTGGTTCGAGATAACCCTTGATGAGGAACTCGGCGGCGCATTCTCATTCTCGTTCGTAACCGAAAACACCACAATGAACGCAAAGGCATTCCGTGTGGACATCTCTTACGAACAACGCGAAACAGGATATACGCTGAATATCGAAAACGCGCCGGCCGGAGCCACGGTAACTTACAATGGTACCGAGATTAGCGATGGTGCCACCATAGAAGACAGCTTCGACAAAGAGCAGTTTACAGCAACCGATGTAAACGGATACACTTGGAGTGTTGCAATAGACGAAACTAACAGAACTATCACCATCACCTATGCCGAGGCTCCTGTGGTTGAGAACCCTGCAGCCGTGGTTGCGCTCATCAACCGTATTGGTGGCGCGGGCACAGATGCAAGCTTCAAATTCGTGCTCGACCCCTCTATGAACTCTAAAAACGAGGTATTTTTAATAGGTAGCGAGGGAGGCAAAGTGCTTATTAAGGGTACAACCATAAGCGCAATCACCACCGGTATCGGCTGGTACTTGCAGAACTATGCACACATAAACATAGCTTGGAACTCACTCAACGAAAAGACTGTGAGCGGCGACGCTTATGCCGACCTCTCTTCGCTCCCCATACCCACAAGCGAGGAAACGCGCACCAGCGACGCAATGTATCGCTACTATCTGAATACTTGTGCATTCGGTTACTCAATGACCTCGTGGACCTGGAAACGCTGGCAGCAGGAAATCGACTGGATGGCCCTGCACGGTATAAATATGCCCTTGCAGCTTGTAGGTCTTGAAGAGGTATGGCGCAAGTTCCTCACAATGGAGGAGAATGGCACCCGCAAATACGGCTACACCGACGCCGAGGCCAAAGCCTTTGTTGCCGGCCCCGCGTTTATCGCTTGGTGGGCAATGAACAACCTCGAAGGCTGGGGCGGTACCGACCCCGGCACAAAGAGTGGCTTCACCAACCTTGCAGGTGCCGGTGGTGTGCAAGACGATGCTTGGTACGCACGCCAGAAAAACCTTGCAAAGCAAATATGCGACCGCCAGCGCGAGCTTGGTATGCAGCCCGTTATTCCCGGCTGGAGCGGTATGGTACCCACCAACTTTGCCTCAAAATCGGGCTATGCAACACGCGGCAACGGCGGCAACTGGGCCGGCGACTTCGTGCGCCCCTTGCTGCTGAACGTAAGCAATGCCAATTATGCCGAAATTGCAGCCGACTACTACACCTGCCTGCACGAAGTTATGGGCGAGAGCCAATACTACTCAATGGACCCATTCCACGAAGGTGGCGGTGCCGGCACAATGGAAGATTACGAAGCCCTCTATGCAGCAATGGAGGCAGCCAAGCCCGGTTCAAAATGGGTAATCCAGCAGTGGCAGTGGAGCCCGACACAAAAATACTCGCTCACAGCCGTGCCTGCAGGCCGCCTTGTAGTGCTCGACCTCTTCTCCGACGGTTCACCCGCATTCGACAGCTATAGTGGCTACGCACCCCAAGACGCAGTCTTCTGCGCAATCCCCAACTTCGGTGGTCGCTCGGGTATTATGGCTCGCTTGACCAACCTTGCCAACAACTATTTCCATTATAAAGCAAAATATTCATCAATCAAGGGTGTCGGTGCTGCCCCCGAGGCCATTGAGCAGACACCTGTTACATACGACCTTATATTCCAGCTGCCTTGGTTGGGTAGCAAGCCCGACGTAGCCGAGTGGGTTAGCAACTACTCCATAGCACGCTACGGTGTTGCCAATGCCGAAATTCAAGAGGCTTGGAGCCTCTTGCGTCAAGGCCCGCTCAACTATGGTGCCGACGGCATTCAAGGCCCCGTGGAGGACGTATGGGCAGCAAAACCCAACCTCACAGCCAATGCTGCAAGTTATTGGGGCAAAACAATGAATCATGCCATTGGCACATACACAAAAGCACGCCACCAGATGCTTATAGATGCCACATATAAGCTTATCTCGCAAAGTAGTGCCATTGCACAAGGTACAATATACGAGAGCAACTACAACTACGACCTTGTGGAGTTTGGTGGCGGTGTGCTTGCCGACTATGCATACTACCTGCTCCTTGGAATAAAGGAGGCAAAGAATGCTTCAAACACAGCATTGTACGAAGCCCGTCGCGACGCCTTCCTGCAGTTGATTCTCGATGTAGATGCCTTCAAGGGTACCAACCTCAACTTCCGTTTGGGTAAGTGGACACAGGAGGCACGCGATGCAGCAGGCGAGGTTGTGGGTGCAACAACAGCCACCCCCGACTGGTACGAATACAACAACGCCCGTACCATAGTATCAACCTGGTCGAGCCCCGGCACAAACCTCAACGACTACTCTTACCGTTCTTGGCAGGGTTTGATGAAGGATTTGTACTATCCCCGTTGGAAGTACTATTTCGACAACAACTGCACCGATGGCAACTATGACTATTTTGCTTGGAACTGGGCACACGGCAAGGAACACTATGTGGGCCAGACCGCGGTGAGCAACGTAACACTCACCGCAGGGCAGCAAGGCCACACCGACAGCTACACCCGCGAGCCCGAGGGCAGCACCCTTGAAAAGGCAAAAGAGGTGCTTGGCAAGTATATTATCCCCGTTGTTTCCAACAGCGGCACATACTACGCTTACCGTTGCCTTGCCAACGACCTCTCCAGCATTTGTACAGTGGTTGCCGTGGCCGGCCAGACAATAGACCTCTCAAGCTATTTCGGCGAGCTCACAAACGTTTCCATAACAGGTGATTTCATCAATGGCACAGCTACCGACATCAAGGCTGTTACAGTAAAAGCCGACGCCACCGATGGCTCACACGCCGGTACAATAACACTTGCTGACGGCACAGTGCTAACATTTGCCGTAGTTCTGAACCCACCGTACAATGGAGTGTATAAGTTGAGCTACCAAAGCAATGGAGATATTCCTGTATTTATAGGCTATAACACAGACCAGGACAACTCGAAAAATGTGGGTTACAAGCTAATTGCACAAGGCACATACAGCGCAGCAGCCACCGGCGATTGCTATTTCACAATAACTCCCCTTGGTACCGGTTATTCAATTTCGGCACAAGGTATGTATTTGAAACAACCCACCCTCGGCGGTTGGAACCACATTATGTTCACCGAGAACAGAAACGAGGCAGGTGCTTACCTCTTTGAAGAGACCGGCACAGGCACGGGTATCTTCAAGCTACGCAGTACCGGCAGCGGTATAAACTACGTGAACGACTACGACAAATTGGTCTTTGGTAACGACAACTCCACAAAAGAGAACCTCTCTACCTTCAGCATCAGTGAGGCAAGAACATACCCCATTGAAGTTGCGGGCACGGGCACCACACTATCTCTTCCTTTTAATATTGTGTTGCCCACCGGTGTTACCGCTTACGACGTAACCCAAGATAACATAGAGAGTGATGGCAAGGGCGGTTATATCTATAAACTGAGTGAAATTGCCACAGCCGGAGAGATTCTTTTACAAGGCACCCCTGCAATATTGAAAGGCGAAGGAGCTTACGATGCCGAAATCACAATGTCGAGTGCCAATGCAAAAGGCTCTTTAGAAGGTTCAATGCTACGTGGTACATTCCTTGGCAATGTAGCAGACACCGAGAAGCACATATACAAGCTCAATGGTACTGCATTTGAAATGCAGACAGGCGAAATAACCAACACAGCCAATAGTTGCTGGTTGGAAGCAGATTTTGCAACAGAGCGCATCACCTGCCCCGGCATAGCCGCCCACAAATTCTATACCATTAAGGACGCAGACGAGAACTATATCACCGGCTTGCTTACAAGCGACAACAAGATTGCCACAAGCACAGCAAACGATGCAAACGCAATATTCTATTTCAACGGCAATCACTTGCTATCATACAGCAGCGGACTATACATAGGCCTAAACGAGAGTGATTGGGGATTTGAGACACCCGGTGTCGCTGATAGCGATATATCGGCAATAGAATTTCATAATGTCGGCGAGGGTGTATATAATATAAAGAGTGCCAACAGATGGTTGCACAGCAGCAACACATACGTAAATCGTTGCTCAACACAGAGTGCTCACACAACTGAGCACGTCTGGACCGTAACAGAGGTTACAAGCCTTCCTGTCACAATTGGTTCAGTAGGCTACTCTACCCTCTATGCTCCCGTAGCACTTGAGATACCCAATGGTGTTACTGCATACCGCGCCGAGCGCACCGACGATAGCATAGACCTCTATGCCATCGAAGGCACTATTCCTGCAAACCAAGCAGTGATACTAAAGGGCGCAGCCGGTACATACCAATTCACCATCACTGCCGACGTGGAGACGACAGAGAACAACGTGCTTCTTGGTACTGTAGAGAAGATAGCAACAAGCAGTGTAAGCAACCCCTACACTCTGCAAACCGAGGCGACAGCCGAGAACGGAGTGGTTATGCGCCGCTACACAGGCAACTACATCAACGGATTCAAGATGTATATGAGCATAAGCGATGCCGAGGCAGCCGCATATAGTTTCCGTTTCCCCGGCACAACAAATATTGAGGGCGTTGAGGCTGAAGGTACAGGCAATAGCCGGATATACGACATATTCGGTCGCCCAGTAGAGAGCCCAACAAAAGGCTTATACATTATCGACAGCAAAAAAGTAATATATTAAAAGATATAATTATGAAAAAAAGTTATGTAACACCTGCCGCAAACTTTATTGGTGTTGAATGTAACGTTATTATGACTAATCCCTCGGCACAAATACGTATCGACGGGGAGAACAGCGGTAACGAACAACTCAGCAATAAACAACAAGGTACTTGGGGTAATCTTTGGAACAAGTAATTGGCCCACGGCCAATGTTCGAGGGTGGCACGTGCCACCCTCTTTTTTTGTAGCTATGCTTAACACTATCAAGTTCCCTTCATTAATATACAAAAGATATATCGCAATGCAACAGAGGAGATTTTATTTTGTTATTCACATACGTACAAAGAAAAGTTTAGACATAAAGAAAGGCTGCTCTATTTTAGAGTAGCCTTTTAATAAAAACAGGGTAACAATTACTTGTTTACAGGAACTGCAGGAGCATTGGGGCAGCAGTTTTTCTTTGCAGGACACTTGGGACCTTTGTTACCTCTGAAATGGGGGGCCTGCTTGCCACCTTTGCAAAAAGGAGCTTTCTTGTTCTTGCCAAAGGCTGCTTTTTTATTATCCTTGCAGAATATCTGCTGCAACTGGCGACCCGAAAGGAGCGACGACAATTTCTTGTAATACTTCTTCTCTACATCGAGAGCTTTTTGCTGTGCATCGATGCGTTTGCCTATATTCTCCTTTATTTGTGCGTCGGTGGGGTTGTTGCATTTTTTGCAAACGGGGCGAGCAGCGAACTTTTCCTGCAAATACTCCTTATAAATGGGGGCAAACTTAGCTGCAGTAGCATCGTCGAGCATAAGTTTCTTCTGCATACGCTGAACACGTTTCTCTATTCTCTGCTCGGGAGTGAGAGCCTGTTTTTTCTCTTGTGCACATACTGCGCCGCTCATCATCACAACAGCGGCAAGAATCATTAAGAATTTAGTTTTCATAATTTGTCAGTTTTAATAGTTGGTTTTTATTTTTCGTCACAAGCCACAAATAAAAATATACAAACCCGGAGTAGCTTGTTATTTTTTTGATTGCAAATAAGAGAAAAAGTTTAATTATGAACAAAAAAAATAGCCGCCCATCAAAGGCGACTACTTTTTTTAGGAATTTAAGAAATTCTTATTTCAATGCATCGAGGTTCTGTCCGTTATATAGCTGCTTACCCTCGGCTGTGTACATATAGTCGATGCGCTCCTTATAAGCCTTCTCAATTTTGGGGCGAACCATCTTCATAGTACTGTTAATCATCTGGTTCTGCTCTGTGAAAGGCTCTGCAAGCACTGCAAAGCAGCTGGGCAACCACACACCGGGGAACATACCGTCGAACTCACCACCCTTTTTGAACATATCTATATCGGCTTTAATGAGTTCAAGAGCGGCTTTGCGCCCCTCTTCGGTGTCGAGTGTAAGTTTCTTGGCCTCCAACGCACGCTTTATGTTGTCTTTATTGGGAACAATGAGTGCACTTGTGCAAGGCGACTGGTTGTTGTAGAGCATCACCTGGTCTATTGTGGGGCACTTGCTAACAAAAGCCTCATCAATACCCTCAGGGCTGTACTTTTCGCCGTCATTAGAGATAAGAAGGCTCTTGAAGCGGCCCTTTACATAGAGCAAGCCCTCGGGCGACATATAACCAAGGTCGCCGGTGTAGAGGTAACCGTCGCGCACGGTGTCGGCCGTAGCCTCGGGGTTTTTCCAGTAGCCGGCCATCACGTTCTCGCCTTTAACAACTATCTCTCCCATTTCACCAACGGGCAATTCCTTGCCGTCGCTGTCGCAAATCTTAAGCTCAATGGGCTCAACCAATTTACCACTTGAACCAAAACGATAACGCTCGGGGCCGTTAGAAGATATTACGGGAGTAGCCTCGGAAAGGCCGTAGCCCTGGTACATAGGCATACCTACGCCCACATAGAACTTCTGCAACTCTTTGTCGAGCAAAGCACCACCGCCCACAAAGAAGCGGAGCTCGCCACCAAAGTTCTCGCGCACCTTTGAGAAGATAAGTTTATCGAATAACCACACGGCGGGCTTCAACAGATATCTCCAACCCTTGAAATCGAGGTTGCTGTCGCCAAAGTATATCTGGCGTGTCTTCATACCCAGGTTAAACAACTTTACAGTTGTTTCGCCCTTGGCACGTATTGCACCCTCAATATTCTTTTTGAAGGTTTTTGCAAGTGCAGGAACCGACAGAATGAAGTGAGGACGAACCTCCTTAATATTAGAAGGTATATTTTTAAGTGTTTCAAGCGGAGTGCGACCTACTTGAACTGTGGCTGCTGTTGCACCCTTAGACATCATTATATAGAAACCTACAACGTGTGCAAAGCAGTGGTCGAGTGGCAGAATGATAAGTGTACGCCATGTCTCATCTATATGCACAAGTGTTAGAGCCTGCTCCACATTCGATGTATAGTTGCGGTGAGTGAGCACCACACCTTTTGGGTCGGCTGTAGTACCGCTGGTGTATGTAATTGTTGCGTAATCGTCGTTCTGGATAGAATTGGCAATGCGCAGGAATTCCTCCTGTGTGTGCGATGCAAGGAACTCGTCGCCAAGTTTCAAAACATCATCAAGAGCAACTTCACCATCTTCCAAGCCACCTTTTACCTCACCGAATACAATAATTTTCTTTATTTCGGGAAGTTTATCTTTAATGGCACGTACCTTTTTAAGTTGATAATTAGATACGAGAATGAATTTAACATCTCCGTGAATGAGACGGAAAAGGAGATCGTTACTCTCCTCCAATTTAATAGAGAGGGGAACATTCACAGCACCTGCATAAAACATTGCAAGCTCACCTATAACCCACATATTGCAACCCTCGCTCAGGAGAGCCATATTATCGCCCTTCTTAACACCAAGTGCCTGATAGCCCGCGCCCAAGCGATATACCTGTTCTTTTACTTGTGTATAGGTTGTAGGCTTGAAACCCTCTTTACCTGTTTTCTCCAAAAGGAATGTGTTGTTGGGATACAAACGAACAGACTCCTCAAAAAGATCTACTAATGTTTTCTTCATAACTTTTATTTTTTAGGAAAAGTGTAAAAAGGCTTATACACTTTTCAAATTCTTAATGGTGCGAAGATACAAAAAACTACAAATATTACCTTAATTCGAAGGATTTTATTTCACAATTTGCATCTTTTTGTGCACATAAAGAACAAAATAAATAGCTTTTTGAACAAACAATCGGATTTCTTTTGTAAAAAATTAAAAAAACGACCAGCACGATAAATATGAATATATTTTAATTGAAAAGCCAAAATAATAGAATAAAAAAGGAGATAAATTCTTTTTATTGCTTATCTTCGCAATATTAAAGAAACAAGAACTGTGCAGACGAGCAAGAATAAGTTTTCTTTAATGCTATACTTAAATTTTAACATATTAAACGCAGAATAAATGAAAATTTCAAAAATAGAACACTTGGGTATCGCTGTAAAGAGTATAGAAGAAGCACTGCCCTACTACAAAAATGTATTAGGTTTTGAATGCTACAACATAGAGACAGTGGAGGACCAAAAGGTGCGCACCGCTTTTCTCAAGGTGGGAGAAACAAAAATAGAGCTATTGGAACCCACATCACCCGAAAGCACCATTGCCAAATTTATAGAAAACCGTGGAGAGGGAATACACCACATTGCATATGCGGTGGAGGACGGTGTGGCAAACGCTCTTGCAGAGTGTGAGCAAAAAGAGGTACGCACCATAGACAAAGCACCACGTGGCGGTGCCGAGGGGTTGCAAATAGCATTCTTGCACCCCAAAGCAACGCAAGGAGTGCTCACCGAGCTATGCGAGAACCCCAATAAATAGTAAACAAAAATTAATAATAACAATAGCCCCACGCAACTACAATTGCAAAGAAGAACTCAAAAAATGGTTCACGGGGTATATTTAAATGAATTATTATGAGCAAGCAATTTGAAAAAATCAAAGAGCTGGTAGCCTTGCGTGCCAAAGCACGCTTGGGCGGTGGAGAGAAAGCTATCGAGAAACAGCACGAAAGAGGCAAATACACTGCCCGCGAGCGCATTGATATGCTACTGGACAAAGGCAGCTTCGAAGAGATGGATATGTTTGTTACACACAGATGCACCAACTTCGGCCAAGAGAAAAAGCAATTCCTGGGCGACGGTGTGGTTGTTGGTAGCGGAACAATTGAAGGCCGTTTAGTCTATGTTTTTGCACAAGATTTCACTGTAACAGGCGGCTCACTATCGGAGACCATGGCACAGAAGATATGCAAGGTAATGGATATGGCAATGAAGATGGGTGCCCCCGTTATTGGCATAAACGACAGTGGCGGTGCACGTATCCAGGAGGGTATAAACGCTCTTGCCGGCTATGCCGAGATATTCCAGCGTAATATTATGGCATCGGGAGTTATTCCCCAGATTTCGGGAATCTTCGGCCCCTGCGCAGGCGGTGCCGTATATTCCCCCGCACTCACCGACTTCACTATTATGACCGAAGGTACATCGTATATGTTCCTCACCGGCCCAAAGGTGGTAAAAACAGTGCTGGGTGAAGTGGTAACACAAGAGGAACTTGGTGGCGCAAGCGTGCACGCAAGCAAGTCGGGCGTAACACACTTTACAGCACAAACCGAGGAAGAGGGCCTTGCACTCATACGCAAACTGCTCAGTTATATACCGCAGAATAACATGGAGAGCGTGCCCGACATTCCCTGCACCGACCCCATTGACCGCAAGAGCGATGTTCTGAACGAAATTATCCCCGACAACCCCAACCAGGCATACGATATGTACCAGGTTATCGGAGAGATTGTAGATAATGGTGAGTTCCTTGAGATACACCGCGACTATGCACAGAATATAATCGTGGGATTTGCACGCATGAACGGCAAGTCGGTAGGAATTGTAGCAAACCAGCCCTGCCGCTATGCCGGTGTGCTCGACTGTAATTCATCGCGCAAGGGTGCACGCTTCGTGCGTTTCTGCGACGCATTCAACATACCCATTGTAACACTTGTAGATGTTCCCGGCTTCCTCCCCGGCACAGCACAAGAGTACAACGCCGTTATTATGCACGGTGCCAAGCTGCTCTATGCTTACGGTGAAGCCACCGTACCTAAAGTAACGGTAACCCTGCGCAAGTCCTACGGTGGTTCGCACATTGTTATGGCCTGCAAGCAGCTGCGTGCCGACTTGAACTACGCATGGCCCAGTGCCGAGATTGCGGTTATGGGTGCAGCCGGAGCTGCAGAGGTTCTCTATGCAAAAGAGGCAAAAGAGGCCGAGGACCCCAAAGCATTCATCGCAGAAAAAGAGGCAGAATACAACCGCTTGTTTGCCAATCCCTACCAAGCAGCAAAGTATGGTTATATAGATGATGTTATTGAGCCGCGCAACACCCGCTTCCGCGTAATTCGCGCTCTGGCACAGTTGCAAGGCAAAAGACAAGACCTGCCCAAGAAGAAACACGGTAATATTCCTCTATAAAATAATATAACTATGGAAGAAAAAATGATAGACGGTGCTGTGATAGCCGCAATTTCAATGGCACTGAGCGATTTCCTTGGCAACAACATACACGACGAGGAGAGCGGCGTGCTCACAATCACCTATGTAAACAAAAACTGGAACAACCTTAACAGATAAGCTGATATGAAAGAGTACAAATATACAATAAACGGCAACCAATACAACGTTGCCATTGAAGAGGCCGGAGAAACAACAGCAAAAGTAACCGTAAACGGCACAGAGTACAATGTTGAATGGGAGAAGCCCAAAGAGGAGAAACCCGCAGTAAAAGTGAAACCCGTGGCAGCCAAGCCCGCCGCAGCACCCGCACCCACAGCGGCACCTGCTGCTACCCCCGTGAGTGGCAACGCCATAAAGACACCCCTGCCCGGTGTGATAATTGACGTAAAAGTGAACGTGGGCGACACGGTGAAGAAGGGCGACACGGTTGTAGTGCTCGAGGCCATGAAGATGGAGAACAACATAAACGCCGACCGCGATGGTAAAGTGGCATCTATAGCTGTAAAAAAAGGCGACACTGTGGCCGATGGCGCAGCACTTGTAGTACTTGAATAAGCCCTATAAATTAACTATATTATGAAGAAACGCTTTTTCCTATTATTTACACTTGTAAGTGTACTGTTTTCAACAGCCCTTTTTGCCGCAGGCGACAAGGCAGTGAAGAACGAGAAGCCTTTTGTAATCCCCGAGCTACGTGAGTGGCAGGGAGCAACAGGCACATTCGCCATCACCCCCGAGACTAAGATTGTCTATGGCAAGAAAGATGCTCAGATGGAGCAGGTTGCCAAGCAGTTTGCAGCCGACATTAAAGCAATGTTTGGCAAGGAAGTTGTTGTGGTTGCCGGCAAAGCAAACAAGGGCGACATTGTACTTGCAACAAAGAAAGACAAGAAACTTGGCAACGAAGGTTACAAAATCGCCATCAGCGACAAAGTAACACTCACCGCACCCACAGCACAAGGTGTGTTCTGGGGCACACGTACCCTGTTGCAGATTCTTGAGCAGAACAACGGCTGCGAGCTTCCCAAAGGTACAATTAAAGACTGGCCCGACTATGCAGTACGTGGCTTTATGCTCGACTGCGGTCGCAAATTCTTTACAATAGATTTCTTGCGCGAGTATGTACAGTTTATGTCTTACTACAAAATGAACACATTCCAGATTCACTTGAACGACAACGCATTCAAGCAGTTCTTCAACCACGACTGGAACAAGACACCCAGCGCATTCCGCTTGGAGAGCGAGTATTTCCCCAACCTCACAGCACGCGACGGCTACTACACAAAACAGGAATTCATCGACCTGCAGAAGCTTGCCGAGGGCCTCTTCGTGGAGATTATTCCTGAGATTGACGTGCCCGCCCACTCACTCGCATTCTCTAAATTCCGTCCCGAGATTGCCAGCAAGGATTATGGAATGGACCACCTCGACCTCTTCAAAGAGGAGACCTACCAGTTTGTTGATTCACTCTTCGACGAGTACCTCAAAGGCGACGAGCCCGTGTTCCGTGGCAAGCGCGTGAATGTGGGTACCGACGAGTATTCAAACCGCGACAAGGCTGTTGTTGAGAAGTTCCGTTACTTCACCGACCACTGCATACGCCTTGTAGAAAAATATGGCAAGCAGGCTGTTGCTTGGGGTGCACTCACACACGCAAACGGCGAGACACCTGTGAAATCGGAGAACGTGATACTGACAGCTTGGCACAACCCCTACGCTCAGCCCGATGCAATGATGGAGCAGGGTTACGACCTTATAAGCATTCCCGATGGCCTTGTATATATTGTACCTGCAGCAGGCTACTACTACGACTACTTGAACAGCAAATATCTCTATGAGACCTGGACACCCGCAACCATCGGCGACAAGAAGTTCGACGAGTGCCACCCGCAGATTAAGGGCGGTATGTTTGCAGTGTGGAACGACCACCCCGGCAACGGTATCAGCGCAAAAGACGTTCACTACCGTGTATATCCCGCAATGCAGACAATGGCTGTGAAGATGTGGACAGGTGCAAACACAAAGCTCCCCTTCGACCAGTTCAACAACGCACGCACAGCATTGAGCGATGCTCCCGGTTTGAACATTGCAGGCCGTTTCAGTGGCGACACAAGAACAATTCTTGCACTTGACAAGGTTGTTCCCGGCAGCGAGAACAATGTAAAGGAGATTGGTTTCAACTACACCGTTACATTCGACATCGAGGCCGCACAGGAGAAGCGCGGTACAGTATTGTTCTGCTCGGGCGACGCACAGTTCTACTTGAGCGACCCCATTTCGGGCATGCTCGGCTTTGCACGCGACGGCTACTTGAACACATTCAACTACCAACTGTTCCCCGGCGAGAAGGCTACAATTACTGTAAGCGGTAACGAGCAGGAGACATACCTCTACGTAAACGGCAAGCTCGTTGAGACTCTCAACAAGCAGACCATCTACCACAACGAGGGCAAGGACAAGATGTATTATGTACGCACACTTGTATTCCCCTTGAAGAAGGCAGGTAAGTTCAATAGTAAGGTTACTAACTTGAAGGTTACAAACAAATGTGCAAAATAAGCATTGGTAACAGATAAAGCACAAAAAAATCTCCGAGCCGGGCTCGGAGATTTTTTTGTATCTATTATAAGAACATTTACTTACAGCAAACGGTTGGTACCCTTTTCGGGGATTATAACACGGGGTTTGTTCACGGCAGCCTCCTCGGGGGTCATTATGGCATAAGCCATAATTATAACAACATCTCCGGGGCTGAACTTGTGAGCAGCAGCACCGTTCAAGCAGATAACACCAGAGCCACGCTCTCCTTTTATAATATAGGTAACGATGCGCTCGCCATTACTATTATTAACAACGTGAACCATTTCCCCTTCAACCATACCGGCAGCTTCCATAAGAGCCTCGTCTATGGTAATACTACCCATATAATTAAGATTGGCTTCGGTAACAGTAGCGCAATGAATCTTCGACTTTATAACCTGCAAAAACATTTTACTATCTTAATATTTTATATTATCGATAAGGCGTATTTTTCCACAAAAAAGAGCAATACAACCTACGGGATAATCACTTTCGGCCCACGCTGCTATAGGCTGCAAGGTATTGCCATCAACAATTTGGAAATATTCAAGGTCGAGCCCGGGTGTACTCACGATAGCCTGCTCCACAAACTCTTTTGTAGCGGCAAGAGTGTTGTTTTTTGCAAAATCGAGGCTTGCAAAAAGCGTGCGCGATATTGTGAGCGCACGAATACGTTCCTCGGTTGTGAGCAGAGTGTTACGGCTACTCATCGCAAGGCCGTCGGGCTCGCGCACAATGGGACAAGGAACTATATTAACTTTTATATCCAACATACGCACCATGGCACGTATTATTGCAAGCTGCTGGAAATCCTTTTCGCCAAAGTATGCATTATCGGGCTCCACTGAATAGAACAGCTTGCTCACAATCTGCGCCACGCCATTGAAATGACCGGGGCGGCAAGCACCCTCCATCACTGTGTCGAGCGGGGCAAATGAAAACTCACGAGTATCGGGAACCGGGTACATCTCCTCTACCGAAGGAGCAAAGGCTATTGTTGCACCCACAGCACTGAGCAGGGCGCAATCGGCTTCCAATGTACGGGGATAGTTTTTAAGGTCGTTTTTATCATTAAATTGTGTGGGATTCACAAAGATACTTACCACAACAACATCATTCTCATTCACAGCTTTTTCCACCAATGAAGCATGCCCTTTGTGCAAAGCACCCATTGTGGGAACAAGGCCTATCTTTTGCCCATTGCTGCGGCAAATATCAAGAACCTCGCGCAGTTCTTTTATTGTATGTATTACTCTCATTTCTAACTTTCTATTAAAAATGGAAATTATGTTTTTCAAAATATCTGTGTGCAAAACAAACGCTGCCAACGAGCAAAACAAGGCAAGTTTACCTGACTGCTTTGCAGCGAGCGCAGCATTATGTTCGCAATTCAAATTTGCAATTTTGGATTGCAAAGTAACAAACAAATAACCATAAAAAGAAATAAATAAAAGAAAATTTACTCGCACGCGTGCAACGCGGCACCCACAAACAGCAACAACGCCACACCCTGTTACAAGCTGTTAAATATGCGTTAATATCTGTAAATCAAAGGCTTTTTAGCTCTAAAAACGCTTAAAAAGAGGGATAAATTTGCTACTGTGGCAGTTTTTTAGTAACTTTGCAAAAGCGCATAATATACCTGCGGAAAAGGAAAGAAAGATGATGAAAGCGAACAAAGTATTATTTATTACTCAGGAAATTACACCATTTGTACCCGAATCGACAATAGCCAACATTGGCCGCAGTCTTCCACAAGCCACACAAGACAGTGGTAAAGAGATTAGAGTTTTCACTCCGAGATGGGGAACCATAAATATCAGACGTAACCAATTGCACGAAGTGCAGCGTTT
This sequence comes from Bacteroidaceae bacterium, assembly GCA_017481875.1. GTDB lineage: Bacteria > Bacteroidota > Bacteroidia > Bacteroidales > Bacteroidaceae > HGM04593. The sequence goes on along the minus strand of JAFUOP010000031.1, from coordinate 65,945 downwards.
GTCGGGTATGAATCTTATTATAGACGACACCGACCACCCGCTTATTATAAAAGTGGCATCGCTGCAGGCTGCAAGAATGCAGGTATATTTTATTGACAACGACGACTATTTCCAAAACCGTCGTATGACAACAGATGAGAACGGAAAAGAGTATAGCGACAATGATGAACGCGCAATATTCTTTGCCCGCGGTGTGCTTGAAACCGTAAAAAAGACAAACTGGTGCCCCGAAATCATTCACTGCCACGGCTGGATAACAGCCCTCACACCTTTGTATGTAAAAAGCGCATACAAAGAGGAGCCGTCGTTCCGCAGCTCTAAAGTTGTAATATCACTATACGACGACAATTTCAACGACACATTCTCTGCCGGTTTCTTGCAAAAAACCCTCCACAGAGGAATGGACATAGAGTTGCTCGATGGCATAAAAGAACCTACATCGTACGAAGATCTTGCAAAATTGGCTATAAAATTTTGCGATGGTATAATTATAAACGGCGATAACATTTCACCCGCCCTCATAGACTATGCAAAGTCTCTTGGCAAGCCCATACTACCCAAGCCTGCCGATGACGAGTATGCCGAAGCATGCAACAACTTCTACGAAACAATAATTTGATTCTATAACAAATAACGAACAGTGGGTTACTTGGAAATAGAGTTCCCATCGAGAGTTACAAACCACTACCGGATTACATAAAAAAACCGTATGAAAAAGTATATCTCGTATTTCTTATTTGCGACCTTTGCGGTACTAACTTTCACTGCATGTGATGATGAAACAGCGACGATTGGAAGCAGCATTGTACCCGATAATGACATTGTTACAGCAAGCAAAAAGATTTTCTATGCCAAAAGTAAGTCGTTTGATGTAAACAATTCCATAATAAACAAATCGGATTATATGTATCTGGGACGCTACACCTCCCAACAAGACAACACAACATTTGAAGCAAGCTTCTTGACACAGTTTGCAGCAGGAGACGGCACAGCATTCCCCGAAGAAGGAGTGATAGACAACAAATCTATCTACACAAAGCTTCGCATCTATTACGACAGCATTACAGGCGACAAAAACAATGCTATGAGATGCGACGTATATGAGCTCGACAAAGTGGTATCAGAGGGAGTAAATTACTACACAGATATTGATTTTGGGGAATATTACGACAAGAGCAAAGCACCTATTGCAACAAAGGTATATAGTGCAAAAGACTATGCACTGCACGACTCCATAACCGAAGAGAATTACGATGAAAATATAGAGATTCCTTTACCCAACGAGATAGGAACACGCATTGTACAACACTACTACAACGCACCATCGGACTTCGCCAATTCCGAAACATTTATCAAAAATGTATTTAAAGGAGTATATGTAAAATGCACACAAGGCGATGGCACTCTGCTCAACATATACAGAGTGCGACTTGAGATCGCATTCAGCCACTATATTAAGAGCAGCACAGGGGAAAAGGACTCTATTGAAACACTCTTTACCCCATTCTACTCAAACAAAGAGGTATTGCAGCTAAACAAATTCGACAACGGAGATATAACCGCACTGCTCAACAAAAACGATGCAACATATATTAAAACCCCGGCAGGAATTTTCACAGAGGTAGAACTACCTATTGATGAGATTATGGAGGAGTGTGGCAGCGACACGCTGAATTCCGTTAAGATTGAATTTGCGAGTTTCCGCGCCGACAAAGGCGACACCTTTAACCCGCCCACCACTCTGCTGATGCTGCGCAAAAAGGACGTAACAGAGTTTTTTGAGAAGAACAAGGTGTGCGACAACGAAACTTCGTTCTACACCACCATAACAAGCAACAACAGCCGTTACACTTTTGGCAATATAGCCAAGTTAATTAAGAAGTGCTACAGCGAATACGAAGCAGGCAAAGCCGATGCCGACTGGAAAAAGGTGGTACTTATTCCAATAGAAGCGACAACCGACAGCTATGGAAACCTTGTAAAAGTGAAGCACTACACACAATTAAGCAACATAAGACTGCAAGGAGGCGACAAGCACCCAATAGAGGTTGAAGTTGTAAGCAGCCGGTATAAATAAACAAACACAAAAACACACATACACACAAAAAAATGCAGTACGCGTACTGCATTTTTTTGTGGCCGCGGCCCAACGTAAATAATTGAGGTGGCTGTATTTATAAGCTCACCTGCAAAAGTAATTCCCCCAAAACAAGCTCCCATACTTTGCAGACAAGACAATTCTTGCCATTTACATTTAATCGACCAATAAAAAGCGTGAGCTGTGCAATTGCACAGCTCACGCTTTTTATTTATAAAGAATTATTCTTTCTCTTTCTTTGCCTTTGTTGCTTTGGGTTTAGCCTCTTTAGCAGGCTCCTCCTCGGCAGTTTCAGCAGCTTTTGCAGCTTTCTTTGCCTTTGTTGCAAGCTTTGCTTTAAGGCTCTCAACCTCAGCTTCAAGCTGAACGATTTCAACCTCCTGATTCTCAATCATCTGTTGCAATGCACCAAGCTCCTCATTATCCATCTCCTCGGGATACTGTGCACGCACACGTGCCATGAAATCGCCAAGAATATTCATATAGTTTGTGAATGCATCGTAGGGAGATTCATAAATGCTACGCTCTGTGATGATACCATTCTGCTTTGTTGTCATAAAGCGGAGGTTCTCAGCTGCCTGCAAGTAGTCGAAATCTTGTTTCAACTTCTTGTCGTCAGACAATGAGATGCGCTCTGCCAAGCTGTACAACTTATCAAAAGCCTCACGCTGCAATGAGTTACCCAACCAAGAACTTGCATCGCGCTCCTCGTCCATCCAAGAGAGGGGGTAAGAAACCTCCAATGAACCTACCGACTTATGTTTGTCGATAATCTCCGAAGGTGTAGAGAATGAAATGCCACGGTCTTTGGCACAAGCGGGAATAGCCTTCAAGAAATCCAAAATATGCGATGACAAAGGCTGTGATATACCAAGTGCGTGAAGATTCATAAAGATATTAATAACCTCATCTTCCTCGGGAAGCTGGGCAATCCAATCTACATATGTTTCAGCAAACAAGGGATACTCGCTCCACTTGGGGTTAGAGAAACGCAACGAGATATCATCAGATAACTTATAGTCGCGCAACAAAAGTTTCAAGCTGGGAGCTGTAGCGCAGTTATATACAAAGTGGGGGCTTCTCCAAGCTAGAATATGCTTAGCACCCTCGGAAAGCATACCCTTGAAGCCCATAGAAGCTGCCATTTCACCTATCTCGTCAGAGTATATAAGGCCCGAGTTGCGCAGCACTTTGGGTTTCTTGCCAAAGAGCTCTTTGATTTTGCGGTTCTGACGCTGAACCTCTTCCATAAACACCTCGCGTGATGCAAGTGAAGAGAGGCCGTGTGAATAAGGCTCACAGAGGAACTCGCAACAACCGGTCTTGTTAATCTCGTGCAATAGCTCAATCACCTGGGGAGCATACAACTCCAACATCTCCAAGCCAACACCCGACACTGAGAAGGCAACTTTGAAAGCACCGTCGTTCTCCTTAACCATCTCCAACAATGTTGTCAATGCAGGGATATACGATTTCTCGGCAATTTCAGTAATCGCGCTCTCGTTTGCATAATCGTCATAGTAGTAGTGATCACTACCTATATCGAAGAAACGATAGCGTTTCAACTGTCTGATTTGATGAATCTCGAAATAGAAACAAATTGTTTTCATATTATTCGTCTTTTAAAATTTTACCAACCCATTACTTTTTCATATACCTTACGCAGTTTAAGAGCTACGTTCTCCCAAGTGATTTGGTTCACCTCGTTGCGGCCCTCCACTTTAAGATATTCATACAACGATTCGTTGTTGCATATCGAGTAGATGGCATCGGCCATTGCGTGAATATCCCAATAATCGGTTTTTATACATTTGTCGAGAATCTCGGCACAACCCGACTGTTTTGAGATAATTGTAGGCACATCGCACTGCATTGCTTCAAGAGGAGATATTCCGAACGGCTCACTCACCGAAGGCATTATATACACATCACTTGCTTTCAGGCACTCATACACCTGACGGCCTCGCATAAAGCCGGGGAAGTGGAACCTGTCTGATATTCCGCGTGCTGCAGCCAAGCGTATCATATCGTTCATCATATCACCGCTACCGGCCATGCAGAAACGGATATTCTTTGTACGTTTAAGTACCATTGAAGCAGCCTCAACAAAATACTCGGGACCCTTCTGCATTGTTATACGGCCAAGGAATGTAACCACCTTCTCACCGGGTATCTTTTTGGGAACGATGTCCAGAATTTCCTGCGACAAAGGAGTTACCGCGTTGTGCAAGGTAGAAACCTTGTCGGGGTGCTGGTGGTATTTTGTAATAACCGTCTGACGAGTAAGCTCACTCACGCAGAGAATGTGGTCGGCATTGTCCATACCGTTCTTCTCTATTGCATACACCGTGGGGTTTACATTTCCACGGCTACGGTCGAAGTCGGTTGCGTGAACGTGTATCACCAACTTCTTGCCCGACACCTGCTTGGCGTGGATACCTGCGGGGTATGTGAGCCAGTCGTGTGAGTGAATAATATCGAACTCCTCTGTGCGTGCAACCACACCTGCAATTATAGAGTAGTTGTTAATCTCGTCGTGAAGATTTTCGGGGTAGCCACCTGCAAATTCCATACAACCCAAGTCGTTGGTGTGCATATAGCTGAAATCTCCATAAATATGTTCACGATAGCGATAATACTCATCGGGTGTCATAACGGCACCAATACGTGAGTTCACGTAATCTCTATCGACATTTTTCCACACAATGGGAACGGAGTTCATTCCTACGATTCTCAAAAAGCTGTTATCTTCATCGCCATAAGGCTTGGGGATACAGAACTTAATCTCCACATCACCTTGCTGAACAAAGCCCTTGGTAAGTCCGTAACTTGCTGTACCGAGTCCACCTGAGATGTGAGGCGGAAACTCCCAACCGAACATTAATACTTTCATATCGCTTATCCCTCCAATTTAGATTCATACTGTTTGAGCAACTGGCTAGTTCTCAATATCTGTGCCACGTTCATAGCAAACGCCACGGCACCACGACCTTTGAACGGCGGGTTACCATCGAACACTTCGGGAATAGAGCCTACGCAATGCTGCACAATCTCGTCCTCGAACCCAACCATCTGACGTTCCACAAAAGAGATGCCACTCAATTTATATATCTTCAAATAAGCCTCGTAATAGAAGCCACCGAGCCAAGGCCAGGCTGTGCCCTGGTGATAAGCATAGTCGCGCTGTATCTGCGGGCCCACATAATTGGGGTTGTAACCAACGCTCTTGGGCGAGAGTGAACGCAAACCGCGCGGTGTGAGGAGCTCGCGGGTAACAATATCGAGAACTTTTTTCTTCTGTTTTGAATTGAGAGGTGAATTGTCGAGAGCAACAGCAAATATCATATTGGGGCGCACGCTCCAATCGACGTAGTCGCCATCGACATAGTCATAGAGATAACCATGCTCATTAAGGAACACCTCTACAAACGCTGCACCGGCAAGAGGAATCAGGCGCACAAGAGAGTCGAGCACAGGCTGGTTGTGCATAAGCTCGGCCATTTGCTGTATGAATACAAGAGCATTGTACCATAGTGCGTTTATCTCCACAACGTGCCCTGTACGGGGAACAACGGGGCGACCATTCACCGTGGAGTTCATCCAGGTAACAGCTTTGTCCTTGCCATTGGTCCACAACAAGCCGTTCTGTGCTACGCGCAGGTTGTTGTGTTTGTTATTGCGGATAAAGTCGAAGATGCGCATCAGCAGGTCGCCATACTTGTCGCGACAAGCCTCCATGCTACACTCCTTGGCATACTGCTGCAAAGCCCAAACAGCCCACAACAGCACATCGGGGTGCTCCATCTCATATATTTTCACATTGCTCACTTTGTCGTTCATAAAATCGTCGATGGCAATGCTTGCAGTTTTCATAACACGTTCAAACTCATCGTAATGCCCCTGTGCAAGTGCGAGGCCCGGCAACGACACAAAAAGGTCGCGTGCACGACACTTGAACCAAGGATAACCTGCAAGAATGTAAATATGCTCGCCCTGAACATTGAAGAACTGGTTACCGGCACACTGCATACAGTGCATAAAGTTATCACGCGGGTCGCGAATTTCCTCCTCGTGGTCAAACGCAGCCTTCATTGTACGTGTTGTTATAGGAGCAACACCTCCCGAGAACACAATGCTCTCACCAGCCTTCATTTTAACCTCAAAGTAACCGGGAACAAAAAGGTCCTCGTTAAAGTCGTAGCCACGCTCAAGCTCTTTTACGTACTCTATACCGCGGTACCAGTCGGGTTGATAAACAAACTCGTTTTTCTTGTTAAGCTGCATGTAAAGGTCGGGGTAGTCGGAATACATACGCATGCTTATTCCATTCTCAACCTCCTTGTAGCTACGGTCGGCAATACTGTTCTCGTGTGTATACTCACGCACACTGCGGAACGCCAAGAAGGGGCGCAAACGCAAAGTAACCGCTGTATTGGCCTTCAACAACGTGTAACGAATAAGAATTCTGTTCTCGTGATGCACAAAGGCTTTTTCTTTTTTCAGCCACACACCACCAACATTGTATATGGTAGTGGGGACACGCTCCCAAGCAAACTCGCGAATGTACTTGTTACCACGGGGACTGAAGTTGTCGGCATTATACTTATGCAATCCCAAGTTAAATTCCGCACCATGCAGAACAACTGTTTCGTCGAGTGATGAGAGCAATACGTGGTTCTCATCATCGAGCTGGGGAATGGGGACAACCAACAAACCATGATATTTACGGGTATTACAATCGACAATAGTCGAACAATGATAAGCACCCGAACGGTTTGTCCTCAAGATCTCCTTTTGTAACGACTCTTCCAAGTTCGTCATCAGCGTTTTTTCGAATCGCAAATAACTCATCTCGTTTAATTTATTATGATTAGACTATTTTACTTATCACCTCTCAAATGTAAGTAATATAAAATTGAATAGCAAAAAACCACGCAACTTTTTTTAAAAAATCATAAAAAGACACAAGTTATCTAATCGTCAAATAAAGAAATCGTTATTTTCCAACCAATTTTATGAAATGAAAGGTTCTCAAAACCGGCAAACAACCCCAAATTTACATAGGGCGTCTGAACCCCATAACCAACCTCACTGTACGGATAAAGTTTAGATATAAACAATATATTGCAAAAAAGCATTTCATTCTTAATAAAATTCACCTGTGGCAAAGCTTTTTGCAATACCAGAAACGGAGACACATAAGCAGCGTTTACTCTGAAATATTTATTGGCAGCATTGTACCACTCCGAGTCGAGGAGATGAAATATGCCACTTAACTCATCATCATCGTCGAGAGGCAAAATATTGTCTCTCAAAAAAGTATAATTTATAAAATGCGAATCTTTTTCGTACAAGTAACCACCGCCGCCCAAACGTGTATATAGCATTGCGGTACTCGACACACGCCTTTTGTGCTGCATATCAAATTCCGCACGTGTATAAACACTTTTTGAGCCAAGCAAGCCACGCACCCCTTGCTCGACATCGAACGAAAAACGCGGTTTACGGGAACCAACATTCACCTTTTTGTTCCCATCGTAGTAATAATACATTCCGGGGTGCCAGGTCATTCGCAAATGAGGTGCAAAGGTTTTGTATTTATCCAATATTTCTTCGCCCTCTACAACCTGGCCCACAGCATTGCCATACAAAGAACGATAATAGAAGGTAGCACCAAACAACAACTCAAAACCATTGCGCAACTCGCGCTGGACATTCAAAGTGAAACGAGAATCCCTATAATATGTAAATGCCATTTCGGAAAAACGGATATCCGAGACATTGACATCTTTTATTTTATCAATCTCAAACTCTCTATAAATGCTATTCTCGCGACCAATATTCAGCGACACCACTCCCCTATGCCGTGGATCGAAAAGATAGTTCCCTTTTATACCCCAATAAAATTCTTTACGCTTAAAGCTATAGCCAATCATTGGTTTTAATGAAAAGCTGTGCAATTTATCCAATCGGCTTCTAAGGTTCACTGCAAATTTATATGTAACGCCACGGCCTGTACTATAGCGCAAATACGATGGATTTATTATAGGATATACTTTCAAAGAGTTGTCGCCCCAATTTAAATGGTGGCTGCTTACCATTTTATCGCCCACATTCCACAACCACCGCAAAACGCCACTTTCACTTTTTGTATTCTTTTCTTCAGGCACAGATTTTACAACACACGTTGTATCAGCACCAAGAACACCTCTTGCTACATAAATTAAAGAATCGGTGGCAGTAAGCGGCTCTTTACGGTGCTGTTGAGCATATTCGCGATTGGAAGTTATTGGTGCCTCATTCCAATCGACATGGAGTAAATCGGTGAGGTCGTACCGGTTCTTGAAATTATAATTATTAAGCACTGTTGACAACGACGAGTAATCGTAGTATGCATTAGCCGAAATATCCACTTCATTAAATGCAAAGTCGTAAGATATTTTCAGCAACATCTTTTTTACCACAAATCGCTCAAGCCCCTCCTCACCCATGCAACACTCCAGTGAGAAGCGACTCTGCTCGTCCCAGCCCTCGGCATAAAAAGAGCTGAGTGTATAATTTTCATCGAACACCGCCCAGCCGTTTGTAAACAATTTAATATTGTCGTAACAAGGGTAAAAAAACACCTTATAACCGGAATGTGAGGCATTATACACACTGTCGACAGAATAGTTGTAATAGTTATAATTTGTGGGATAAAGAGGGGAAAGATACTCTGCTTCAAAAAGTTTCTCCTGCAAAACATCAGGATTCATATAATACAACACCCTTTCCACCTCGCCACGGCCTTTTTTAAAAGAAGTCAGGTGAGCCTTGTATTTGATATTTGGCACAGCATTATCCACGCAATGTATCTCATAGAACAACTCCGACAGATATTTCTGTTTTTCGGGCCCAAAATGAGGAAAGCCAGGAATATGATTAATGAAAAAACTCTGTTTTTTCACATCGACACACTCTTTAATATACAGGTTCCCGAACAACTCACCAACAGCGAATTCACCGGCAAGCAGACGCGAAGCATATATATCCATAACGCGCTTGGCAGTGTCATCGACACTGCCAAACAAAGGCATCAGCATAAATGCCCATAGAATTATAATAAGGTGTACAATCCTTATCATCGCTTATGAATATATACAAATATTGCTTAGCGCACCGACGCACGCACTCTCAAAAGTACATCAAGCAAATCTTCCATAAGGTCGAGACGCAACATATTCGCACCGTCGCTCTTTGCCTCCGCAGGATTCTCGTGGGTTTCAATGAATATTCCATCGGCACCCACAGCTATTGCAGCTTTTGCAATTGTGGAAATCATCTCCGGCATTCCACCTGTTACCCCAGCTGTTTGATTGGGCTGCTGCAAGGAATGTGTTATATCCATTACAACGGGGAAACCAAACGAGCGCATTTGTGGAATTCCACGAAAATCCACCACCAAATCTTGGTAGCCGAACGTCGTGCCACGTTCTGTGAGCATTACCTGCCCGGCACCACCCTCTGAAACCACCTTCTCTGCAGCAAACTTCATTGCCGCAGGGGAGAGGAACTGCCCTTTCTTTATATTAACCACACGACCGGTCTTTGCTGCAGCAACAAGCAGGTCGGTCTGACGACAAAGGAAAGCAGGAATCTGCAAAATATCAACATACTCCGCAGCCATTTCAGCTTCCTCGGCCGAGTGAACATCGGTTACTACCGGCACATTAAACGTTTCACGCACTTTGCGCAACACGCGCAATGCAGCCTCGTCGCCAATGCCTGTAAAAGAATCAATGCGCGAACGATTTGCTTTGCGGTACGAGCCTTTGAAAACATAAGGAATATTCCTGTCGTTTGTCATAGCAACCACACGCTCGGCAATGCGCATTGCCATATCTTCGCCCTCAATAACACAAGGGCCTGCCAAAAGGAAAAAATTTTCAGTAGAAGTTAAATCTCTTATTGTCATAGCATTATATATTATATTCTTATTTAAACATTCAGCAACAATTATACAGCACCACGCTTTTTACCTGTTTGCATAATTTTTGTTGGAATAATCAAATTAATAGCTTCGGGTATTATTGTAACTTTCATAGGAAATGATGGATAGAACATACGCCCATCAATGCCCACGTGAGCCTCGCCTACATCTTCTATATTAATTTCTGTTGTACGGAAAGGCTCCATAAGTTCATAATTCATTATTTTACGGCGATATACCATAATCAGCCCCTCAATCATACCGAAGAACTTTGACATTTTTATAGCCGACACATCGAGCCAGCCATTGTAGGGAACTGCACTTGGTGTCATGCCATAGCCACGCGAATTGCCCACGCAAAGCATCATAAAGTTTTTATCAACAAGCTGATTATTGAGTTTAAACCTCATTTTATAACTTTGCCTGAAAAAGAGCAACTGAAAGAGACCGCGCACAATGGAGCCGAGCTTTGCAAAAAGGAATCTTTTTTGATTGGCAATCTCCACCACTCGGGCTGTAAGACCTATATTAAGCACATTGAGAAAAAACCTCTTCTGCTCGCCATTTTCACCCGCAAAGCTACAGCAACCAACATCGACCTTGCGTACACGATGAGTTATAATGCAATCCACGGCTGCTTTGTAATCTTTGACCGAAAGCCGCCAATACGAAGCGTAGTCGTTGGCTATACCATTGGGAATAATTCCCAGGGAGACCTTGCTATAGTTTTCCGACGCCATAATTCCATTTATAACATCTTGCAAAGCACCATCACCACCTACCACCACAATTGTTTCGTAGCCATTATCGGCAAGCATTTTTGCTTGACGCTCAAGGGAGCTATAGTCTTCCGATTGTATGCAATCATACTCCACGTGCTTCTCTTTAAGATACTCACGTATCTCCCTCCAACGTTTACGCGGAGAAAGAGAGCCCAATCTGGGACAATATATGAGCCCCCAACGGTGCCTGTCTATTTTATTCTTTGCCATACATCAAGCTCTTTATAATTTCAACCTGTTCGGCACGGGGCATAGAAGCATCTACCCAATGAATTTTTGTACCACGCTTCTCCATACCTCTAAACCACGTCATCTGCCTTTTAGCAAATTGGTGAATAGCTATTTCAAGGCCGTGCACCATGTCATCGTAGCTCAGCCGGCCGGTTACATACATTGTAACAAACTTGTACTCAAGCCCATAGTATATAAGTTGCTCGGCTGTAATACCGGAAGCAAGCAGATGCTCCACCTCCTCGACAAGCCCCTCTTGCAATCGCTGCAACAAACGCGCTGTAATCCTTTGGCGACGCACCTCCCTATCAACGCTAACACCAACGGTGAGCGTGTTTATTAACGGGAAAGAACGCTCCTCCACTGGGCACGATGCATAATATTCCTCTATCTCAATAGCACGTATTGCACGTTTTTTGGTATCGGTATCGGTATTGTTGTGCAGTGTTTTGTAGCTTGAAAGTATTGCAGAAAGTTCTTCCAGGCTTTTCTTTTCGAGCCTCTCACGCAGGGCTATATTTTCGGGGACAGGTATAAGCCTGTAGCCACGTAGCACAGACTCCACATACATACCACTGCCGCCACACATTATAGGCAAGGCTCTGCGTGAGCACACACCCTCATACGCAGCTAAGAAATCGCGCTGAAACTCAAAGAGATTATATTTTTCACCGGCCTCGACAATATCTACCAAGTGAACAGGCACCGATACACCGCCACGCGAATATTCGGCGATATCCTTCCCTGTACCTATATCCATACCTTTATATACCTGACGACTGTCGGCACTTATAACCTCACCGCCAAGCGAGATTGCCAAGTCCACTGCAAGAGCTGTTTTTCCACAAGCCGTGGGGCCCACTACTGCCAGCATATCATATTTCACACAATCGCCATTCATTGAATAAAGCACACGTCGCCATTATATTATATGTTGCGAAGTTAAGCAAGTTCATCGCAATAGCAAAATAAATTATGGATTAATTTCGTAGCATCACCGTTACAAACACGTTATATTTATTCGCACAAGGAAGGCATTAAGTTAAAAAACTTAAAAAGAGCACAATTCATTATACTTTTTTTAGAAGAAAATAGTTATAAGATAAAAACCTATAACAATGTACGAAAACCTATTATGCCTACCCTACTTTCAGGGTATGAGCAAAGAAAATATCACTGCAATACTCGACAAGATAAAGTTGGAGTACCACACCTGCAACGACAAGGAAACACTCTGCGACAAAGGCGAAGAGTGCAACAAGTTCGTGCTTCTTACCAAGGGAGAGATAACCTCACTCGCAGAATCGCCCGACGGCACATATACCATAGAAGAAGAGCACACAGCACCGTACGCTATTGAGCCCTACTCTATATTCGGATATAATACCGCATACAACCGCCGCTACATTTCCAAGGGCACCAGCACCATACTGACAATAGAGAAAGGTTATTTTTTCAGCGAATTCACAAAACAGAACATTTTCACACTCAATCTATTGAACCTCATATGCCGCAGAGTGCAGCTACTGAACAGCTCTATATGGGAATATACGCCTGCCACTATAGAAGGGCGCATAATTGCATTTATAGCAAAACGATGTGAAAGCACACAAGGCAGCAAGAGAGTGAACATAAAAATGGAGCGTTTAGCCGGCATTATATGCGAGACACGCCTCAACATATCAAGAGCCTTAAACAACTTGCAAAACCAAGGCCTCTTGACACTCAGCCGCAAAGAGATATATATACCAAACTTTGAAAAGCTGCTACCATACATAAAGTAATTAATAAAAAAAACACATAAAAAGCTTTTTTCAAAAAACATCGTATAAATTTGGCATAAACAAAGAAACTCACTATCTTTGCACCCGCAAAGCAAATAAGCTTATGCACATAAAGGTTGGTTCCGTAGCTCAGCTGGATAGAGCAACGCCCTTCTAAGGCGTGGGTCGAGCGTTCGAATCGCTCCGGAATCACAAAAAGGAAAGCTAGGCTTTCCTTTTATTTTTTTATACAATTTTTTGGCAGTAAAAGTGCGCAGCATTAGTTATTTGACTTTTTGAGAGCATTTTTAATGCGCGGGAACACTTTTTTACAGAAATTTAACGGAAAGAAAGCATTTTATCAATAGAAAATTTATAAATAAACATTTTTTTGAACTAAATTCGCAATCTCAAATTTGTAAAAATATAAACATTCTATTCACTAAACAAATTATGTCTATGAGAAAATTTACTTTTCTATTTTTATCGATGTTCTTAATGCTTGGAACATTAGAGGCTGTTTCTCAGGAAATGGCAGATTTTAACTCTCCTACGGTTTATCCCAATAGCGAAGAGCCCGTGACAATGGTGTATAATATCCGTATCTCTTTTTCCAAGGATATAACCGTAACACTTCCCGAGGCCGGTATTGATGTTGTAAACACCACAACACAAGAGGTTATAAAGATTGCAAAAGCACAAGTGTATGATTGGGAGACCAATGTGGCTGTGTTTGAATTTGAGCAAAAACTTGTCCCCGGCAAAGATGGCAAAGAGGAACTGCAGCCTCAGTATATTGAAACTCCCGGAACATACACATATACTATTCCTGCCGGTTGCATAACAAGTGTTGATGGTGATGTGTTTGCCGAGCATACATACACATTCTCTATTGCTTCTACATTCGATGTTGTTGGTTGTTCTCCTAAAACTACAGACAAACTCGAGAAGGTGGAAATTACTTTCGAGGAGGAGATTGTAGACGTGAATATGCCTCAGCAGGGTTTGACCATTTGGGATATGTACTATACGAATCAGTGGTACACAAAGAGTGATTTTACTATAAGCGAGGACAAAAAGAGTGTTACATTGGAGTTGGCAGAGCCTATTACAGCTCCAGGAATGTATGATTTGGCTATACCCCAAGGAATTTTTATAAGCGCCAATGGTATTAACAATTATAGTACACAAACAATTACCATTCAAGATTTGACTCCTTCGTTCTACACAAATTACGACGACGAAAACCGCGTTAAGGAGATTCCCGGCCTTGCTATTGGTTTTAAGAACGTGAACAATGTGGAATTGGTTGAGGGTGCCGAGCCCGTTATGGTGTACTTGCCCGGTGGTAGCGACGCTGCAGGTACAGCCGAGATTATTGAAGGCAGCATTATTGTTACATTCGACACTGAGTTTACCGAGGAGGGCCTTTACACATTTGTTATCCCTGCGGGTATGTTCAAAATGGACGGAGTGGAGAACGAGTCGCGCGAGGTTGGCGTAGAGCTTTACAAATTCAATCTTCTTCCTTTGGAGATTGTCAGCATTACTCCTGCAGCAGGTACAGTAGAGCAGCTTGACAAGATTGTCATTGAGTTCAACCAAAATGTGACACTTGCACAGAAGGATTGGCAAGAGATTTCTCGCGAGATTAAAATAACCGATGGAGTAAATGAATATACTCTTACAAATAATGCAAGCTATACCTTGAGTAACAAGATTGAGTATGTTGCAAATGCTGAATGGGATGGTTTCCAATATGCATCTACACCCATCAAAGCCGAGGGCCGTTATGTATTGGACCTCTCTGATATCATTTTAAGCTATGGAGCAGAGAAATATATCGACGAGTGGGGTTGGGAAAATACTCGATGGAATGCACAAGGCAGCTGTGAGGGCACACTCGTGTGGACTATAAGTGCCGATGCAACAGGTATTGACGGTGTTGAGGCCGAGAATGGCGAGCAGGTTATTTACGACCTCACAGGCCGCCGCATTAAGAGCATTACCAACTCAGGTATTTACATCGTAAATGGTGTTAAGGTGGTTAAGTAACATCACAATATTAGGTATATAATTATACAATTTAAGCATTGTGTCATATCTCACATTTGTTCGATATGACACAATGCTGTTTTTTATGGGTTCCTCGCATACGTTCGGAATAACAAAACAAAGTTTTGTTATCGGCGAGCTCATCTACGAGCGAGCCAATGACCTATGTTTTGTTATCGGCGAGCTTCTAGGCTATGGTCGCTCGTTGCACAGAGAAGTTGTGCAGAGCGGGTTGCCAATAGAAAAGCGAGCCAATGACACCGCAAATATAGAATGACAAAATGCCAATCATAAATTAAGGCTGCAAACGTGGTTTGCAGCCTTAATTATGTTTATGTTTATGTACTTAAGGAATTACTCTTGGTTGTCCAAGTAGTAGAGCTCGCCGGCAAGAATCTGCTCAACTCGCATAATAACCTCGTCTGTTTCCATATCTAATGAAACAGCGCGCCCCTCGGGCTCAATAAGAACTATTTTAGGAGCCTTTTCCACCTTGAACAGCTGTGCGGCGGGTGAGCCTGCACCAGCACCATCACAAGCGTGCAACCAACCTTCACGGCTCATATTGTTGCTTTTTATTGCCTCTTTCCACGCGGCAATGTCGCTCTCCAATGCAAAGCTAATGATGACGAACTGCTCCTGCTTCTCCTTTATCACTTCGTACAGCTTTTGCATCTGGGCAAGCATTTCGGCCGATGTCTCACAGTCTGTTGCCCAGAAGTTTAGCAAGATGTACTTGCCACGGTAGTTGGCAAGGTGCGTCGTGGTACCATTCTCCAATGGGAGTGTTATGTCGGGCACTTCGTTACCCACTTTCAGATTACTTGAAAGAACTTTGTTGCGCAATGACTGGTAGTAGGGGTGCTTGTGCAGTTGCACCGACATAGCCTTTAGCATCTGGTCGGTGTACGATGCGCTGAGCTTTGGCAATAGTACGCGCTCTACCATTAGCGGTGTCATTGGCGAGGCATTGTGGTCTATAAGGAACTTTATAGACATTGCTTCTGTTTTTATGGCCTCTCTTGCATCTGCCGGCTTTCTGTTTAAGATTGCTTTGTATTCGTTGTAGAGGTCGTTTGTGGGGGTGCCTGCAATGGTGCTGTTGCTTGCTTGTGCAGCCGATGCTGTTGTTACGGAAACCTCACCGGGCTCAACGAACAATTCAATTTCATTGCCTTCGCCAAAACCGGTTATTTCATACATTAAAACAGGCTCCTTGTCGGCAAGTTTATACTCTATTGTGTATTTGCCTTTTTTCACTTTGGCTGCGGCCACTTGTGTGTGCTGCCCAAGTTCGTTGGTGTGTGTGAGGTACACCTTCTTTATTCTTTTTCCGGTGCTTAACTTCTCGTCGGTAATTGTGCCGTTTATTGTGCAGGTGCTTTGTGCGTGCACTGCAATACAGGCAACAAAAAGTGCTACGGTTGATATTATTTTTCTAAGCATAGTTCTTTGTTATTTGATAGGTTCTTCTCCGTCTATAATAGCCTTCACTCTCTTTACCATCTCCTCGCCGCGCAGGTTAAAGCCTATTACCTTGCCTCCGGGGCCAATGAGCACGGTATGCGGTACTCCTTGTACGTTAAATAGCTTTGCAGCCTCGCTGTTCCAGCCTTTCAGAGCCGATATATGTATCCAGTTTTTGTGCTTTAGGTCGTTCTTCTCTATGCAGTTTACCCAATCCTTCTCTTTGCTGTCGATAGAGTAACTAAGAACGATAAACCGGTCGTTCTTCTCGGAGTAGGCAAGAGCCTCCTTGAGGAAGGGGAATTCACGACGGCAGGGTGCACACCAACTTGCCCAGAAATCGAGCAAGATGTACTTGTCGCCGAAATCGGACAAAGAGAACTCCTTGCCTTCGGTGGTGCGACCGCTAATATCGGGTGCGATACTACCCACTTTAAGGTTTGCCGCACGCATGTCGTTTAAAAGTTCTTTGTACATTTTGCTCTTATGCAAGCTGGCAGGTACAACCTTCAAGAACACATTTTCTATTACATCGGGAGTAAATGCGGGCATCATTGAGTATTTAATTATATATAGTGCTACCGGTGATTCTATATTTTCGTATATGTAGTTCATTATCTCTAATTTGAAATAGAGATTGTTTACATAGAATGTTGGCGATACCCAAGCCATCTCGGCTGTTTGGTCGCCTTTTATGTCGGCAGGTACATTGGCCATAGCCTTCTTCATACGCTCTCTGCTGGCTTCAGTGCAGGTGCTGTTTACATCGTAGTATCCTTGCATTACGTTGTTGCAGGGGGTACCACCGATTTTTGCTGCAACAGGAAATTTCGCATCGAAAGGTCCAACGGTTATTTCTCCGGGCTCAACAAAAACCTGTATGCTGCCGTTGTCGAATCCGGTTATGTGGTAAATCTCTATCTCGGCAGGAGCAACGCCGCTAAAGGTGAACACGCCGTTGGCAACGGTAGCTGTGTCTACTGTGGTTTCAACACCGTCTATGGTGCGTTTCAAATATAGCTGCTCCACTCTTTGTGCTGTGTAGCGCAGCGAGTCGTTTGTGAGCTCACCACGTATGGTGAACCTCTGCTCTTGTGCTTGCATCATTGTTGTGCATAGCAACAATAGTGTGATTAAAAGATTTTTTCTCATCTTGTTTATGTAAAATTTGATTATTTACAAATATGTTTGTGCCTGTTATTTCAAACGTTCTTGAATGAAATTCTTTAGCTGTTCGCCGCGTAGGCCGGTGGCTATTATATTGTTGTTCTCATCGAGGACAAACAGAGCGGGAATGCTTGTTACGTTGTATTGCTTGGCCACATCGCATTTCCAGCCTTTGAGCGACGATACGTTTATCCACGTTAGTGAGTCTTTCTCCACTGCCATCTGCCAGTTGGCCTTTTTGTTGTCGAGCGACACGCCTATAATCTCCAAGCCCCTGCTGTGGTACTCTTCGTATAGTTTGCGCAGGGCGGGGTTGTTCATACGGCAGGGCCCGCACCAGCTTGCCCAGAAGTCGATGATTTTTATTTTGCCTTTCACGGCACTCATTGTTACTTGGTTACCATTTATATCCTCGAGAGTGAAATCGGGGGCTTTTGCTCCGCCTTCGGTCTTTTCCAAGCGGTCTATGCGCTCTTTTATTATACGGCCGTATTGGCTGGCTTTTGCCCCTTCGCCCAATGTGGCGTACATTCCTTTTGTATCTCGCAACCCCGAACCACGCATCTCGATGTTTGAGTATATTGTGTATGCCAATATTATGTTGTCGTTGCTGCCGAGGAAGGCTTGTGTAATCTGCCTGAGCTGCTCTTGATTGTGTCGCAGTGAGTCGTTTACAAGGCTTGCACTGCGGAACTTACGGTTTGCACGCAACGAGTCGTATCTCTGCTGCAGGGTGGTTACCACCGCGCGTAGCGAGTCGGACACGGCGATGTGTGTGGTGTAGGCCTCGTTCAGTTTGCCACCTTTGATGTAGAAGTCCTTGTCGTTGCTCAGGAGTGCGGTGTATGTTTCACCCGGCTCGGCAAACAGGGTGAAACCACCCGAATAGCCTTCCAATACTATTTGTGTGAGCATAGGCTCTGCCATTGTTGTCTTTAGCACGAATTTACCCTTCTTCACTTCGCAACTGCAAATGGTGTCGGTCTTGTCCTCTCCTGTGCGTGCAAGCATATGCAGGCGCCCTTTCTTTATATCCTTGGCCTTTCCTTTTATTATAGTTTCTTCTGCTTGTGTCTGCATCATTGTGCAACAGAGCATAAGCAGTGTGAAAAAAATGCTCTTTTTCATATTATCCGGTTTATGTTGTTAAATATCAGTAAAAGGTGGTTTTTCTTAATAGACCGCTTTGTACACATACTCATTCACAAATTGTATATCCTCTATTTCGCCCCACTTATTGCCATTATCGTCTTTGTCATAGAAGAGTGGCGCATAATCGGTATCCACATCGGCTGCTGTGTTGAACTTTATCTCTCCTATAGCGCCGTTTGCACCGTTAAACATTACGATATTCAGGTATAGCCCAAGGTCGGCGGTGAATGCGGAGCTATTCTCTGTACGGAACTTGATTTTTGTTATATTATAGCCATTCGGTGCTTCATATACAGCAAACTTGTCTCCGTTCTGCACGTTGTAGCGATATACGGTATTCTCTTCGACAAAGAAGAGGTTGCTTGTAGTGAAGTGTGAGTTATATGTTATGGTTGATGCGTCGGTGGGGGTGAAGGCTGTGAGTCTCTTCTCGCTCACAATAGTATATGCCGATAGCTTTTCCTTTTCATCATCCTCGCCTATGCGCTTGGCTTTGCTGCCGTCACCTATGTTCTGCATAAGCAGCTCGTAGCGGTAGTAGTCGCCCGATGTTTCGTCTTTGAAGATGAAATAGGGGTTCTGCTGGTCGTAGCTGTCGCGATAGTTTATATATCCCAAAACGGCAGTCATTCCCTCGGGCGATTTTTGCAATGCTTGGAACTTTACGTTTGCGTCGAGCACGGGGTTCGCTGATGCAAGGTTCGGCTTGATGGAAGCGACCTCGTTGTTCGCAAATCCGGCATCTTCTTTTGCCGAGTAAAGGAAACGGTTGTTCTTTGCGTCCCACATAAGGAAACGGTTATGGGTGATTGTGGCGGCTGTAATCTCATAGTCGGTTTCGTGTTCCAAGTCGGGATTGTTCTCGCAAGCATATCCGGGCTTGTATAGTGCGTGTACATAGTTGCCAATGTATGCTTGGCCGTCGTCTGTGAGCACAATCTTATACTGCGTGTAGTTCGAGGGGTCGCCCGTCTGCAACAGTTTCTTGAATGAGAAATTGTCGATTTGGGGTTTGAATACTTGCGCTGAGGTATATTTGACTTTCATACCAAAAGGCTCGTAGGTCATTGTCTCACCGTTTTTGCCAAACACGGTGAGCACGCGTGTCTCTCCAATGTTGGCGAGGTTATCGGGAACGTTAATATATGTGGTATACCCGAATCCTACGGCATTCTCGTAGTGGTTATTATCCTTGGTGACGGTTTTTACATCGGTGTATATCTTTGTATCGTTGCCAATAACCTCTATGTTGCCGATTTGGCGTTTGCCCTCCTCGCCGTGCAATACAAAAAGGCTGTTTTTGAATACAGGGCGTGTCTTTAGCTTGAACGACGAATAGTGCGACAATGTTGTTGTATTGTCGTATATGCGCAGGAAGATGTTGTATGCCATAGGTTTGCCCACGGGCAGGTCGAACTCGAGATAGCCTTTGGTCTCTATTGTGTCCTTTATGTAGTTACCCTCTTCGTCGGTGTACGACCTGCACCAGTAGAAATCGAGTTCGTCGAGGTTTGATGCGAGTGATTGCTCTAAAACGGCATCAATGCGGCGTGTTTTGTCCTCTTCATCTAAGGCTTGCTGCACCTCAATGGTATAGCCTTCAGCCGTCACTGCTACCGATGGCGAGAAGGTTACCGATGATATGGTGTTCATTGAGTCCAGCTTGTAGTCGTAGTTGCCCTTATCTTCGTAGCAACCTGCAAGCAGGAATGCAAATAACAGAAGTGATGATATCTTTTTCATATTATTGTCTTTCGGTTGTTGTTTGTTATTTTGTCAGCTGTTGAAACAGGCAGGTTAGTCAATCTCTACCTCTGGTATATCGAATTTACGCGATGCGGGGCGCTTGTCGTTGGCTGCCTTTATGATGCGGTAACACTCCTTGAGGCGCTCCTCGCCTGCGAGCTGTTTGGTGCCAAATGGTGAGTTATCCCAAGTGTAGGTGTCGTTTTCCTTGTCGTATGTGAATGGGAAAATAGATTCGGCTATGAAATTTTCGGCCCCATCTTCCTTCAGCATTGTCTTGAGCATAAATTGATATTTGTCGGCATTGTATCCACCAAAGTATTTCTTTATAATTGCTCCGGTGCCATAACCTTTGTTGTCCTCCCACCAGTAAGGTATTCTCATTGTATAGGTTACGCTGTTCTTCATCTCCACCCAGAAGATATCCTTATATTGCGATATGGGGTATCCCATAAGTGCTATGTTGTAGTATTCATTCAACATATCGAATACATCTTTCTTGTGCAATTCGCCAGCCTGCTCCTGCATTGTCTGCAATGCTGCATCGCTTGCATAGAGGGCTGCAATGTCCTTTGTGTTTGAGCCTCCCAAGATTGTGGTGATGCGGCAGAATTTATTCGCTCTGAACACGCCTAAGTATTGCTCATAATCCTTCCAGAAATAAGGCTCGGTGTATGCGGGGTACTCGTTCTCCTTGAGGATTGGCAATTCCACAATGATGGGCTCTGCGGGCTCTTGGGCAAGCAGTGCGTTTACCGCGCTTATATTAAGGTTTTTAATCATATCGAAATTGTGCAGTCCCAAATTGTCGTCGTATAGGGCCGAGTAGAAGTGGTCGTTGCCGGTGTGGTTGGCAAGGAAAATCTGTTTTTCCTTGCTCCAGTCGCCCAAATAGGAATCAATGTGGCTATACCATACACCGGGTTTCTCGTATGCTTCGGTTACATAGAGGTTTATCTCGCTTTTACCCTCTATGCCGGTGCCTATGTCGCCACTGCCATCGAGGTAGATGCATATACCATACATTACATCTTCTGCCTGGGGACGTTTCACCTGTACCTCAATATCTTTTTCATACTCTTTATTGGCAAATACCACTTTTTCTATTGTTACATCGGCAGGCTCGTAACCCTCAATCTCTTTTGTCTTGATTGCAAGGGTGCGCTCCTCGCTCATAATGTAACCAAGCAGCTTCACTTTCAGGTTCACTGTCACGACGTCGGGGGCACCCACTATGTGTTCGCTGAAATTGACCACCTTGTCGAAATCGGCTGCATAGCCATAGTCGAAATATGCCCCGTTGGCATCTTTGCTGAAAAAGTCGGGCTCGTTTTTGTCGCAGGCTGTAAATATAAATGTGAGGCCGAGCAGCCAGACTATATAATTGATTCTATTTTTCATAATGAACGTGTGTAATATTTGAATACTTGGAACTGTTTTATATTCTGGGGGTAATTACTCCTTCGTTGCCGGTTTGTTCGTCTTCTCGTGTATTTCCCTCATTATCATCGGCTGCATCGTTCTCCTCGGTCCAGCCATATTCAAGCTCGGCATCGGGTAATGGGAATATGAAGTTCTCCTCTACCAATGTCACATCGGGGCAGTGTGCCAGCGTACCTGTTGCACCGTGTGTCTTTAAGAACCAGAAGTATTGTCCCTCGCCGTAGAACTCTTTGCGGTACTCCTTGTTGAGGGCGGCTGTGCGTTGCTCGTCGGTGTCGCAGGCGACATCTTTGGCTCTCGATATTCCTCTCTTATTGCGTACAAGGTTTATGTATGCTGCCGATTCTGTACTGTATTCCGCCGCCTCGCAGGCTATGTAATACATCTCGGGAAGTCGTATGAGGGGGATTATCTCATTGTCGTTGTCTATGTATTTAAGCGATATTGCATTTTGCTGTTCGTTATTTCGATAGAAAGCGGTTCCTTTGGCACGCATATCTTCGCTCTCGCTACCTACCGATTCGAATATTGAGTTCAGGGTAGATATGTTAAGATAGTACTTTGTTGTCATCTTCTCGCCCACGGCAAAGTAGTCCGAAAGGTTGTCTTTGAGCTCGTACATATTTATACCGAAGATAACTTCGTTCGTGAGTATGGGATCGTTGTCGTTGGCACTTTGCAACTCCAAGCCGCAATTCTCTATAACTTCGAGTGCACAAACCTTAGCCTCTTCATATAGCCCGGCATAGTTATACACGCGTGCCAATAGTGCATTTACAGCATGGTAGTTAAGGCGATAACGACGGCTGGTGCCTTCGTACTCACTAAGGTCGAGAGCAGCCTCGTAGCTCAAGAAACTTTTTGCCTGCACAAGGTCGTTTATAATTTTTTCAACCACCTCTCCTGCAGCGAGCAGAGGTTGTTTAGAATCGTCGGTAACTGTACGGTAAGGGATACACTTGGTGTTTCGAGCGTCGGGATTACCTGCATAATTCACCGGCCCCCAACCACGTAACAGGTCGAAGTGCAGGTGTGCACGCAATGCAAGAGCCTCACCACGTATCATATTATGAGTATTCTCTTCGAGTACTATGTCGCCATTCGTGTCGAGCCACTTAAGCAGATTATTTGTATTGGCAATGAGATTGTACTGCGATTGCCACATATTCTCGAGCGCCGATTTTGTGTTAAAACCGCCACTGGTCTGCTGGTTGTATATGTAAACGCTTGCTCTGTCGTTGGTTCCATCGGGCAGTTTGTCGTACATCTGTGCAAGCTGTTCCATAAGACCGAATGTTAGGTTCTTGCCATATATGTTATCTCCTGTCATTGAGATATATATGCCGGCAAGTGCGCTCATATATCCGTTCTCCGTTTCAAACAGTTCCTCGGCAGGTACATTTGTTTTGGGGCTGACGTCCAGCCAGTCAGAGCAGGAACTTAACGTAAATATACCTGCCAATATTGCAATAATTATATATAATCTGTTCTTCATATTTGAAATAATCTTTTAATGGAGCGGGTTATTTGAATATCACTGACATTGAGAATGTGTATGAGCGGGCAAACGGGTAGTCGAGACCGCGTTCCATACGTATTGGTGATATGCGTGCAATGTCGTTGGTTGTAAAGTTTAGTGATAGCACATCTATGTTCATATGGCGCAGGAAATCAAATTTGTCGCTTTTCATCCTGTAGCCCACGTTTATGGTGGCCAGTTTTATTTCGTTGTCGTCCATAACGAAACGTGTGCTGGCCGGTGTGTTTGCTCCTGTGGGGCTGAAGCGCACAAAACGTGTTACGTCGCCGGGTTTCTCCCAACGGCCATGTCCTGCGCGTCTATCCAGGTTATATGCCACGTTTTGGTTCTCTATCTTATCAACCAAAGTCTGGTTATAAACAATGCCGCCATACTTGTATGTGAAACCAAGTGTGCAGGAGAGGTCCTTCCAGCTGATGCTTGACGATATTGTACCGCTTACATCGGGAGTGGTTTCGCCCACAGGCACTTTGTCATTGGCATCCCAAACAAAGGTTTTTTCACCGTTACGTTTAAGATATACCTCTTGGCCTGTTACGGGGTCTATTCCAAGTGAACGTACAACGTAGAGTGTGGTGGTCGATTGCCCCTCTTGATACTGTGGCAAGGGTGCAGCGGCCGATTTCAGTTGCTCTTCGTTTATTTTTCTTAGATAGTCCGATAGCTTGCGTATCTTGTTCCTGTTGTGATTGGCGTTGAAGTTCACTGTCCAGAAGAATTCGTTCCTTATGCTCTGGAAGGCAATGATGTTGAGCGAGGCATCGAATCCTGTATTCTGCAGTTCGCCGGCGTTCATTACCATTGTGGGGAAACCGGTAGATGGTGCAAGGTCGTAGTTTGTGAGCAACTCTCTTGTGATGTTGTTATAGTAGTTGAAACTCATATTTACACGATTCTTCCAGAATCCAAAGTCTATACCTATGCTGGTGTTGTCGGTCTTAGCCCAGCCGAGGTTGGGGTTATTGAGTCCCTGTAGCAGAGCACCAAGAACGGGGAACGACTCATAGGGTTTCATACCTTCAGAGTAGCTGTAGTACTCTATGGCATCTGAAGGGCTGAAGTTCTGCTCGCCTGTAACACCGTGGCTGGCACGCACTACCAAGTTCGAAACGTAGCCTTGCAACCATTTTTCGTTATGTGCATTCCAACGCGCACCTACCGACCAGAAGGGAACCAGGTCGTGTTTGGCGTAACGCGAAGAGGCCTCGCCGCTGATGTTTGCATCGAAAGAGTAGCGGTTGTCGTAGCTGTATGAGAACTGGCCTATGAGACCGGTGGAACGTGAAATGTTTTCTGTACCTATGTTGCTCATATTCGTCTCCATCTTGTTACCAAAGATGAAATCGTTCATATGACGGTCGGGGTATCCGGTGGCCGAAAGGTTTACATAGTCGTTGCGGTCCTCGTTTATTGTCCAGTTGGCAAACACACTGAACAGGTGCTTGTTGAGCACTAAGTTGTAGTTGATACCCAGGTTGCTTGACCACGATGCCATATTACCGGTGCTCTTGTAGTAACTACCCTTGCGTGTGAGGTCGTCCTCAAGCTCAAAGCTTGTGTGGTCGGCAGGAAGGAATTTATCTGTGCCTGCCATACCTCTTGTATATGACAACTGCTCGGTGATACGCAGGTTTTTCATTATTGCATATTCGAGGCTCAGGTTTGTGGCAATTGTAAGGCTGTTGGTTTCGTCTTTTATACCAACTGTTGCATCGTATAGCGGGTTGGTTATTATGGTACTGCGACCACTGACGGTGTTGTTGTCGAGCACCTTGATAGCCTTGCCGTTGGCATCCTCGGGGATGTAATATGGGTTTAGCCTTGTGTATTGCTGGAATGAACCATAGGGCGAGTTCTTGCCATCAGACTCGGACAGGCTGATGTTGGCTCGCATCGTGAATTTCTCCTTCAGGTAGGTCATATTGAAATCCACACCCTTTGTGGCGTTCTCGGAGCCTTTCATCACACCAGGCTGGAAGGCTGCGTTGAGGTCGAGGCTGTAGCGGAATACATCGGTACCACCGGCCACGCTTGCCGAGTGGCGGTGCTGAATGGCTGTGCGCAATGGTTTCGACAGCCAATATGTGTTTACCCCACCAAGCACGTTGCGCAGGTACTTGTTGTAGAGGTTCATTGAATTTGCGTCATTGGGATTGTAGAGCCCGGCGCGCCACTCGGTGTCGAGTTTCTCGCTTGCATTCATCATATTATAATCGGTGAGGTCGGGGGCTTGTACGGTCATTGTTCCATTATATGAAACAGAGAGAGCACCGTCGGGAGCTACTTTTGTTTCAACGACAACAACTCCATTGGCAGCTCTTGAACCATACACCGATGTGGCAGCGGCGTCCTTCAGTATGGTTATAGTCTCCACGCGCTCGGGGTCGAGGTCGAGTATGCGGCTCATAGGTACAATGAAGCCGTCGAGCACAAACAACGGAGTATTGGGGCGGCTCGACACGTTGTCGAGCATCAAATCCATGCTATTCATTGAGGTTGAGCCGAGCGATTGGTCGCCACGGATTTGGAATTCGGGCTCGGCATTGGGGTCGGAGCCGGTAGAGTTATTTTCAATAACCTTAAAACTGGGGTCGAAGAACTGCAAGCCTTTGAGTATGCTTGTGGGGTTCATTTTTCTAAGCTCGGCACCTTTCACCTCTACGAAGTTACCTGTAAAGCTGTTCTTGTTGCGCTTGCTTATACCGGTTACCACAACCTCGTCGAGCTCGAAACTCGGTTTAAGCTCCACAATGAGATTGGTCTCGGGCTTCAATATCTGCTTCGACAGAGGTTCGTAGCCCACGAATGTTACACGCAACGACTCCTTTTTGCTCATACGCAGATTGAACTTGCCGTTTATGTCGGTAATACAGCCCGAAAGGCCCTTGCCGGTGCCGTCGGTAACCATAACCATAGCACCCACAAGTTCCTCGCCTGTTTCGTGGTCGATAACCGTTCCCTGTACATTGAACTCCTGCTCTGTATTGGACTTTTGCTCGTAAGGCTCAATTATTATTTCGCGATTACTCTCGAAGCGTATTTTCACGTTCTGGTCGCCTATGAGCTCACCTATAACTTTGTCCAACGGTTTGTCCTTTACTGCAATACTAATAGGCTTGTTTATGTTCACAAGCGTAACTCCTTGCAGTGTAATCTTGGCATCGGCCGCTGCGGCTGCTTTTTCCAAGACTTTACCTAATGGTTGATTGCTTACTCGCAAGGTTATTTGTTGCTCTTTCCAATTATCGGCACTCTGCGCTCTTACCTGCATAGAAAAGCAGAGAGCGACTATTATACCAAGAGCTACCTTGCCGAGAAACTTTATGTAAAAATCGGTTTTTCCCATAAGTGTAGTATCTTTTATTGTTATCATCTTGCGTTTGTTCCACTTTTTACGGTTTTATTGCAACAGAGCGTCTAAAATATTTTTATAATTTTCGTTCTTGTTGTAGTTGCTTATGTAGTCGTTATACAAAGCATCGGCTCTCTCTATCTCTTGCCCATTTCTTATAAAATTGCAAAGCAGGGTGTAGAGCACAAAGTCGCGCTGTTCATTATTGTAGAAAGCGGCCAACTCTTTGTACATATCTTCGAAGCGAGTAGGCATTCTGTATTCTGTGCCATTTTTTGCAGCAGCCATTTCATTGCTATAGAAGCAATAACGCATTAGCAGGCTGGCATATTCGGGGCAGTTGAGTGCCTGCGCATCGGTACGCAGCTCCGCGTCGTTCATTATGCTTGCATAGTCGCCAATCTCTTGTTTATCAATAGACACACCCCTAACACTTGCATACATAACAGGATATTCCATAAATGAGAGGTACACATCGGAATCCACTATTGCCATTGCATAGTTTTGCGCCTCAGGTGTAGCCTGGCTGCTTGCAAGCATAGCTTTGACCTTGCTGTGCAAGGTGCGCGAGTCGTCGATACGGCTTTTGGGCTTTATATCGAGTGCAACGCAACCAAGTAATTGGTTCTTGTAGCGCATGCTACGCTTAATGTTATCAATATTGTTGAACATAATATTGTTCTTCACGGCTCTTTCGCTGCCACTGAACTTTATGCTCTTTATATTACGCCCTTCGTAGCTTATATTCACATGCAGGCTGTCGCCGGGTTGCAACAGTACCTTTGCGCGCGAGTTTATCATCATACACACAAGGTCATTGCAATCAAATGTATAACTGTGTATCTCACCGGGGTTGGTATAGAACTCACTGCTCACAAGCGGTGTCTGCACACAGTCGAAATATACCATTTCTTGCTTATAGCCGTAGATTTCTGCGCTCAATGTAGCTTTTTCTTGAGCAAAGGCTGTATTTGTTGCAAGAAGAATTGCTAAAACTAATTTTAATCCTCTTTTCATAGTCGTTTCTTTTTATAATTTCAGCAAAATTAAATCAATTAAGCTAAATAACAAATAAAAATACACTATGCTATTCTTATTTATAGTTGAAAAATGTAAATTTATCATAAAAAAGTGAGCGTGCATAGGATTTTCCAGTTTTTTTAAGACATCACACAAGCACTACTACACCTTGCGCAACCTCTTTTTAAAGCTGAGCCAGTGTGCCACGGTTGTCGGTGTCGCAAAAAAGTGTTACCTTCGCATAGTTTTTAGATAATTTTCCACCCTTATAAACATTATGGTATCAGTCGATGGCCTTGCCGTGGAATTTGGCGGCACCACCCTATTCAGTGACATTTCTTTTGTAATCAATGACAAAGACCGCATAGCCCTTATGGGCAAAAACGGTGCGGGCAAAAGCACCTTGCTAAAAATTCTCGCAGGCGTACGCACCGCCACACGCGGAACGGTGTCTGCACCCAAAGACACGGTTATAGCATACCTGCCACAGCACCTGATGACTGAAGACGGGCGCACTGTATTTGAAGAGGCTTCACAAGCGTTCAGCCACCTATATGAGATGGAGGCAGAGATTGAAAGCCTGAACAACCAACTTGCAACCCGCACCGACTACGAAAGTGATGAATATATGGCACTTATCGAAGAGGTTGCAACAAAAAGTGAGAAATTTTACGCTATTGACATGACACACTTCGAGGAAGATGTTGAAAAAACGCTCCTCGGTTTGGGTTTTGAGCGCAAAGACTTCGGCAGACAGACGAGTGAATTCTCGGGTGGTTGGCGCATGCGAATAGAGCTTGCCAAAATGCTCTTGCGCAACCCCGACGTGTTGTTGCTCGACGAGCCCACCAACCACCTCGACATAGAGTCGATAGGTTGGCTCGAGGATTTTTTAATAAGCAACGGGAAAGCTGTTGTTGTTATAAGCCACGACCGCAAGTTTGTCGATAACATCACCACCCGCACAATAGAGGTTACAATGGGGCGCATATACGATTACAAGGTAAACTACTCCCAGTACCTCGTGTTGCGTGCCGAACGCCGTGAGCAGCAAATGAAGCAGTGGGAGGAGCAGCAGAAAATGATTCAAGAGACCAAGGACTTTATTGAACGCTTCAAAGGTACATATTCAAAAACCCTGCAAGTGCAGAGCCGCGTAAAAATGCTCGAAAAATTGGAGATAATAGAGGTAGATGAGGAAGATACATCGGCGTTGAGGCTTAAATTTCCACCATCGCCACGCTCGGGGCAGTACCCGGTAATAATGGACGGCGTGGGCAAGGCCTTTGGCGAGAAGCGCATATTCGGTGGAGTAAACCTCACAATAGAACGTGGCAATAAAGTAGCGTTTGTAGGGCGCAACGGCGAAGGAAAATCTACCCTCGTAAAATGCATAATGAAAGAGCTTGAGCACGAAGGCTCTTTGCAGCTCGGGCATAATGTACAAATAGGTTATTTTGCTCAAAACCAAGCATCGCTGCTCGATGAGAACCTCACAGTTTTTCAAACAATCGACGACGTTGCAAAAGGCGAAATACGCAACAAGATACGCGACCTCCTGGGCGCATTTATGTTCGGCGGCGAGGCTAGTGCAAAAAAAGTTAAGGTTCTTTCAGGTGGCGAGCGCACACGCCTGGCCCTTATGAAGTTGCTGCTCGAGCCGGTAAACCTCCTTATACTCGACGAGCCCACCAACCACCTCGACCTTAAGACAAAAGACATTCTTAAACAAGCATTACAAGACTATGACGGCACGCTCATATGCGTGAGCCACGACCGCGACTTTCTCGATGGGCTTGTAACAAAAGTCTATGAATTTGGGCACGAACGCGTGCGCGAGCACCTATGCGGCATATACGAGTTCCTTGCAACAAAGAAAATGGAAGAACTGCAAGAGCTGGAAAAAAAATCATAACTTCCATAAAATAAGGTGGCCGTGGCCACCTTATTTTATGGAAGTTACATTTGAACTGAAATATCTTTATTTAGGCAAATAACGATTCAACAGGAACATTCCAACCACAGCAGACACAAGAGAGCCACAAAGAATTCCTATTTTTGCCTGTCCAAGCATTGCAGCCCCACCCTCTAACGAAGCATATGAGAGGTCGGCAATAAAGATAGAGACAGTGAGACCTATTCCACACACCATACACACCGCGGCAAAAGAACTCCAATTACTGCCACCGGGCAAGCCAACAATGCGGCACTTAACAGCCACCCAAGAGAATGTAAACACGCCAAGAAATTTACCAATAACAAGGCCAAGCATCACAGGCAAGCCTACACCTGTAAAAAGAGTGCTCACACTCATTCCGGCAAGGTCAATTCCCACATTCGCAAAAGCAAAAAGAGGAATAATAACAAAACCAATGAGACGGGTCATTCCATCTTCTAAATCCTGCAAAGGACTTATAAGCATATCAGCCGCAGATTCAATGCTTTTAAGCTTATGAATTTCATCGTTGCTCAACACCACGGTGTTATGCTTGCCGGCAACCTCCAGCACAGGAAAAGTGTTGATATTTTCACGAATACGTTCTATATAATATCCGGCTCCTTTGCGTAGCGACGCTGGCACACAAAAAGCCACAATTACACCGGCTATAGTAGCGTGAATACCCGAATTGAGCATAAAATACCAAAGCACGAGACCTATTGCCAAATAATAGCTCTTTGCCGTCTGTCTTCTCATATTACCAATTATGAGCAACACAACACAGCAAAGCGACAGCGCAAGGTACATTGTATTTATTTGAGAAGAGTAGAAAATTGCAATTACAATTATTCCTCCCAAGTCGTCGGCCACAGCCAATGCTGCAAGAAAAACTTTTAGCCCAATGGGCACTCGCTTACTAAAAACAGACAGAACTCCAAGTGAAAAAGCAATGTCGGTAGCCATTGGAATTGCCATACCACGCAACATATGAGCATCAGCCGGACAAACAAGCCAAAAAACAATCACAGGCACAAGCATACCGCCACACGCACCAATAATTGGCAGCAATGCTTTTTGTGGCGACGAAAGCTCACCCACAAGAATCTCGCGTTTAATCTCAAGGCCCACAGACAAGAAGAAAAGAGCCATAAGGAAATCGTTTATCACCGCCATAAGAGACATTGCATGCCCACTATGACTAAAGAGATTAAAATTACCCAAAGACAGACTGACAGGCAGATTCCAGAACTGAAAATAAGCCTCTTTTAATGGGGAATTTGCACACACCAACGCAAATATAGAGCATAAAATAAGTATAGAACTCGACGAGACATACTTTTTCAGCATACTCTTAAAACTATAATTCGTTGTCATTGTTATTTTTTTATTTGATTCACCTTGCCAATCATCACAAGAGAAGAGCAAGACGGCACTTTCATTTCGTTAATAATTCAGTAAATATATAAATTTATGCTGCAAAGCTACCAACTTTCAATAAATAAATCACCTTATTATTTATTGACAGATTCTATCGCACCAATTAATTTTAATAATAAAAAAGGTTACTTTGTTAAAAATAATCACTCCATTATCTAGGAATAAAAGAAAATGATTGTAAATTTGCGCAAAACAAACTTAAAAAACAAACATATGCTGACACTCGACAAAATATACCACGCACGGTATGTATTAAAAGATGTTATTCGCCGAACAGACCTTATTCAGGCCCCCAACATCAACCCCGATGCAATGGTATTCCTAAAACCCGAGAACTTGCAGCTGACAGGCTCGTTCAAGGTTCGTGGTTCGTATTACAAGATTTCACAACTATCTGAAGAGGAGAAGAAAAAAGGAGTTATTGCCTGCTCGGCCGGCAACCATGCACAAGGCGTTGCGTTGGCAGCTACAAAGAACGGTATAAAATCGACAATATGCCTGCCCGACGGTGCACCAATCTCTAAAATTGAGGCAACAAAGAATTTTGGTGCCGAGATATGCCTTGTGGAAGGTGTTTACGACGATGCCTACCAAAAAGCATTGCAACTACGCGACGAGCACGGCTACACATTCATTCACCCCTTTGACGACGAAGATGTAATTGCCGGACAAGGCACCATTGGCTTGGAGCTTCTCGACCAGCTCAAGGACATGGACGCTGTTATAGTGCCCATTGGCGGTGGTGGCCTCATTTCGGGTGTAGCTTTCGCCATTAAATCTCTTAATCCCAAAATAAAAGTCTATGGCGTGCAGTCGAGCGGTGCACCCAGTATGTTCAATTCAATTAAGAACAAGAAGATTGAACGCTTGCCCGGCGTGGCAACCATTGCCGACGGTATTGCTGTTAAGGAACCCGGACAGAACACATTCGCTATCTGTAGCAAATATGTCGATGAGGTAGTAACCGTTACCGACGACGAGGTATCATCGGCTATTCTATCGCTCATAGAGAAACAGAAACTCATTGCCGAGGGGGCAGGTGCTGTAGCAGTAGCTGCAGCAATGTTCAACAAAGTGCCCATTAAAGGCAAAAAAGTTGTGTGCGTAGTATCGGGTGGTAACATCGACGTAACAATTCTCGACCGTGTAATAAAGCGAGGCCTCCTCACTGCCGGTCGTTCATACGCTCTCACAATAGAGCTCCTCGACAAGCCCGGACAGCTTCTCAAAATTTCACAGATTATTGCAGGGCACGGTGGTAACGTTATTTCGGTACACCACGAGCGTGCAAATGCAAGTATGGACATCAACGGTTGCTTCTTGCGCGTGAATATGGAAACACGTAACTTTGCACAGGTTGATGAGATAAACAAAGCACTCCTTAAAGCAGGATTCAGAATTTTAGAAAACAATAAACTTTAACAGCTATGATTAAAAAAATTCATACAGACAACGCCCCTGCGGCTATCGGTCCCTATTCACAGGCTATCGTGTGTGGTAACATTCTCTTCACATCAGGGCAAGTGCCCATTAACCCTGCAACAGGCGAGGTTGAGGCTGAGGGTATTGAGGCACAGGCAACACAAGTTATGAAAAACCTCGATGCCGTGCTCACCGAGGCCGGCAGCTCTTTCCAGAAAGCCATAAAAACTACCTGCTTTCTGAAAAACATGGAAGACTTCGCTGCCTTCAATGCCGTTTATGCGCAATATTTCACCGAGAAACCCGCGCGTTCTTGTGTAGCAGTGAAACAACTGCCCAAAGACGTTCTTGTTGAGGTTGAGGTTATTGCAGAAATCTAATAGAGTAAACTGCAACCAATAAATACAATCGCTTGCCTTCTCACAGGCAAGCGATTGTATTTATATACCGTAAATCCTAAATTTATTGCATCAAAGAGAAAAATGAACGTTAAATTCTTTGTCAAATAAAAAAAAAGCACTAATTTTGCAAGCTGAATAGCAAAAGTAGTTTTTGAGCAAAACATATAAAATAATATAAGACGATGAAAAGAACATTCCAACCCTCTAACAGAAAGAGAAAGAACAAGCACGGTTTCCGTGAGAGAATGGCCACAAAGAACGGCCGTCGCGTATTGGCATCTCGTCGCGCAAAAGGACGTAAGAAACTTACAGTATCAGACGAGTACAACGGAAAGAAAAAGTAATTGCTATGCAATGCAGATTGCAATATCAGCATAAGATTTTGCAAAAACAGGAGTTTACCTTTACGGTAAACTCCTGTTTTTTATAACAGCTTTATCCTATTTTAACAAGAATCTCATAACTGAGCCCATTAAACTGAAGCGCATACCCTCATCGGATACCGATTCAAAAGGGAAGCCCGTTGAGAGCACACGGTACTTACCGGAATAGGCCACTCCTGCACTTTTTTTGCTTTTGTTATATACAAAGGCTACAAATGCATCTTGCACAGGAACAAGCACATCGGGGCGAGCCACCGCATAGTTCTCTTCATTCACCGTGCGATGAATAGGCAGTGAGAGATTGGAGCCAAAAACGATATCCTCCGACACGTCGGTCATAGAACCACCATACTCGAATTTAAGCAACGAACGAATAAAATTACTATCATCGTCATTTTTGCTCATATCACTCGCAATGTGCGCACCACTCACAAAAAGCCTGCCCCCTGAAGACAAATAGGAGGCCAATTTGTTCTGCAATTTTGCAGGGAATGTTTTATATGGGCGGTTAAAACCCAACAACGAACCCTTTTCACCCTGTTTTTCAACGCCTGCAATATAATCTACCACATCATATGTGGCAAGCGACACAAAACCATCGATAACCGCCTCACTGCTGCACGAAACAAAAGAGATGCCGTTAGCAGCCAAAGCAGCACCGTGCAAACACGGGTAATCAAAGGTATTGCCCGCTATAAGCAAGCCTTCAAAATCGTTACCACTGAGCCCCAATCCATCTTCAAAACCAATATTGGCACGTTCATAATCAAGTTGTCGCCCGCCATATTCGGCAGTGCACATATACGCGACACCGGGGTCGTTGTCCATATCAAAGCCCGCCTTAGACACTGTGCGCACCTCTGCCGGGCCGCTTATTCTATGAAAGCCATTGACAACAAGCGCAACTGCACCATTATCACTTGCAACATAAGCCGATAGCACCTCGGACGGGAAGCTCTCGCCACCTTCATTAACAGCTGCCACCTTAAAGCTGTATTGTACCTCTTTTAACACCTCTATTTCACAACTATTGCCATACACTACCCTGCCATTATCAAAACCGCCGTCGTTAATTTTGGTATACACAATATAAGCCGTAGGCGAGGCTGTAGGTTCAAGAGTATCCTCAACAGGCAGCCAATGCAGCTTCACCTTTTCACGCTCCTCAATGAACGACAAAGAAAAATCCTTCACAGGCAATGGCTGCACCACGTAATCGTTATTGCCGTGAATGTAATTCACCCGCTTTAGCAACGATTTATATACAGCACGGGCAAGAGTAAATTTAAAATCGGGGTTATGCCCATAGGACATATCCATAAAATTCTGGTGAGACAGCGATTCAAAAATCATTGACGGAACAACAGGCAGACGCGACTCGCTATAACTGCGATCGAGAATACCACGTACCTGCCACTTGCCATAGCGTGCCTCAAGGTCGCGCTTTACATCTAACAACAGATTGCTCACAACGTCGCGCGACATATAACGCGAAGGCCCTGCAGCTATGCTATCGCCATTAAACTCTGTGGTAACAATGCCTAATGAGCCTATAATATTATCCTCGGCAGAGATACCTGCATCGGAATGGAAACCAAAAGAGAGCTCTATGGGCACATTAAGGCCCAAAGTATCGGGATTATATACCGAACCGCCCGACAAGTAATTCACAGCGTGTGAACGGCAGTTAATATCGTCGTTGTAATCGATTTCTCCGTTACTGGGAGTATAGACCTCGTAAGGAAAACCACTGTACTGCAAAGCATAACGCGCACCCTCTAGGTAACGTGGCAGACCGCTTGTTTGTGGCACGCTATCGCCACGTGCTATGAGCCCCATTCCACCACCAAAGCGCACTGCATCGGCAGTAACAACGCCATCATAATTACTAGTGTTTGTAAGAACCACGCCTTGGTTTTCACTTACACCACTTTTAAAACGGAATGTACCTAAATATACCCAAGTGCCACCGCCCATTCGCTGATTAACTTTAAACTCCGTTACACCCCCACTGTGCAGCACACTATAGCCGGCATCGGGCACAGAGTTGCCTAGCGTCTTGTATGAAACATAAACAGCATACTCGCCATCGCGAGGAATGTCTGGCAACCAACGCACTACAGCTCCGGTGCGCCTCCCTCCATTGGAGGTCTCGGCATACACAGCCGTTCCATGAGCAAAGGGATTCTCTCCATCGACATAACACTCCTCCCGGAATTTAAAACCGGAATCCACGGGCAGCCACTCACGCTTTTTCTCTGCCTCTTGCACATAACGTGAAGAACCACGCTGTACATCATTATCTACCACTACACATTCGCGTTGTATGTCGCGCTCGCGAGGGGTATATACCACCGCTCCCGCATTCTGCAACATTGGTATGAGAAACGGCACAACTATAGATTGAGTAAAAAGATCTTCCGTGGTGCAGAACAATGAGGGACGCTGCCACTGCCACTGCCTTTTGTCGGCCGAATATATACGTCCATGGCTCTGCCACAATGCAAGGTGTCGCCCGCCCAGCCCACGATGCACCACATATGGCTTCGACACATTTTTCACCCACGGCTCACCGTCGTAATCTACAGCCCCCCACAACCTGCTTTTATCAACATTGCTTTCTCTTAGATTATTAGGTATCAATTGCTCTATTGGTCTACGCGCTGCAATAACCTCTATTTTGTATTTAGAGTACACCGACGGCAACACCGCCTTTATACCGGCATAAATATCTTTTACCACTGCCGGCGTAAATACTTGCGCTGCAAAATTCTGGTTTGCATATATTGTAATTTTGCGCGCACTCTTATTAACCACAATATTATTACGCCTGCGTTCCAGGCCACAGTTCTTTACAAAAACATTTTTAGGCGAATAATTTGTAAAGAAATTCTCTATGGAACGTGCAACGGTTCTATCGACCGTTTGCGCCGACAAAACCGTTACACATAACAGGCAGGCCACAAGGGCCGTTACCTTTTTAAACATCTTTTTCACTATTTTTTTGACAGCCCGTCAATTTCGGCAAGTATAGCTTTTGCGTCGCTGTTGAAAGAGTCGCAGAGAGCGTTGAAATACTTTTTAGCCGGCATACCCGGTTCCACATGATTTACACGAGCAATATATTCATTATTAAGGCTAAAGATTTTATTAAACACATTAACCCACGCCTCTGTATCACCCTTTGCGTCGTACGAAAGCAAAAAAGCCTCGGTAGCCAAATCATCGACAACAAAAGTTATAACCTTCTTTAAATTTCTTCTACTTGCCATAATTTTAAATGTTTTATTGTAAAAATGAAATTGTGTAAAATAATCTATTGCCAAAGATATACTTTTCTGCGAAAAGAAACAATATTTACAAAAAATAGAATCATTTTTGCAAATAATTTAACTTACTATGAATAAAAAACGGCAAAGCTCTTTTACATCTCACAAAAAAAAGCGAAATTTGCCAATAGTTTGGATAAAAACAGTTTTAAGCACAAACACTGTTTTATAAAACGATAAACTTTAATTTATTAACGAGATATGAAAATTAGCGCATTACAGAAAGCAAGAGCTGAGTATCAGCCTAAATTACCTCAAGCATTGAAAGAGGTTGTTAAAATCAGTGAAGGTGCAGCAACCCAGTCGGTAGCCGACCAAGAGGCCATCAAGTCTATGTTCCCCAACACATACGGCTTGCCCATCGTAACATTCGAGAAGGGTGGCGAGGCTGTGGAATACCCCGCAATCAACGTTGGTGTTATTCTTTCAGGCGGACAGGCTCCCGGTGGACACAACGTTATCGCAGGCCTTTTTGACGGTGTTAAGAAACTGAATGCAGGCAGCCGCCTTTTCGGTTTCCTTATGGGCCCCGGCGGCTTGGTTGACCACAAATATATGGAAATAACTGCCGAGATTATGGACGAGTACCGCAACACCGGTGGTTTTGACATTATTGGTTCAGGCCGCACCAAGCTTGAGAAAACCGAGCAATTCGACAAGGGCTTGGAAATTATTAAAGAGCTTGACATTAAAGCACTTGTAATAATCGGTGGCGACGACTCCAACACCAACGCTTGCGTACTTGCAGAGTACTATGCTGCAAAGAACACCGGTGTTCAGGTTATTGGCTGTCCCAAAACCATTGACGGCGACTTGAAGAACGCTTACATTGAGACATCTTTCGGTTTCGACACCGCTTGTAAAGTATATTCAGAGGTTATCGGTAACATTCAGCGCGACTGCAACTCTGCACGCAAATACTGGCACTTTATTAAGTTGATGGGCCGCTCGGCTTCTCACATTGCCCTTGAGTGCGCATTGCAGACACAGCCCAATATCTGTATCATTTCAGAGGAGGTTGAGAAGAAAGCCCTCTCACTCGACAACATTGTAACCTCAATTGCCGAGGCTGTAGCATCACGCGCAGCAGCAGGCAACAACTTTGGTACAGTTCTCATTCCCGAGGGACTTATCGAGTTTATCCCCGCAATGAAATCACTTATTGCCGAGCTCAACGACTTGCTCGCAGCAAAAGGTGAGGAGTATGCCGAGGTTGATGCAGCAGAGAAACGCCAATACATTATCGACCACCTTTCAAAAGAGAACGGCGAGGTTTATGCAAGCCTTCCCGCAGGCGTAGCACGCCAGCTCACAATGGACCGCGACCCTCACGGCAACGTACAGGTATCGCTCATTGAGACAGAGAAACTGCTATCGGAGATGGTAGGCAACAAATTGGCTGCATGGAAGAAAGAGGGCAAATACACAGGCTCTTTCAACCCCCAGCACCACTTCTTCGGCTACGAGGGACGTTGCGCAGCTCCTTCTAACTACGACGCAGACTACTGCTATGCACTCGGTTACAATGCATCGCAGCTCATCGCAGCAGGGAAGACAGGCTATATGTCATCTATACGCAACACAACAGCTCCTGCAGCAGAGTGGATTGCAGGTGGTATCCCCATCACTATGATGATGAACATGGAGCGTCGCCACGGCGAAATGAAACCCGTTATACAGAAAGCATTGGTTGATTTGGAGGGTGCACCTTTCAAAACATTTGCAGCCAACCGTGATACTTGGGCAAAAGAGACTTGCTATGTATATCCCGGCCCCATTCAGTACTTTGGCCCCACAGAGGTTTGCGACCAGACAACAAAAACCTTGGCATTGGAGCAGCAGAAGTAATCAATCTTTAATCGCCTGAATGGCTGAGAATAAAAAGATACAAAAGAGAACCGGCGGACGGAAGAAAACTTCCGCCCGCCGGTCATCGTCTCCCGTAATAAAACGAAGCGAGATGCCTCGTTGGCTGTATGTCAGCTTAATAGTATTTACAGCCTTCGTGGCATTATATTGCATATACCTATTCTTTTTCAGGCCATACTTTTACCGTTTCCGCCCCTGCTACGGGCATAAGCAGTACGAGATTTGCCTGCCATCGGGATTTTCGGTATATGGAATTGACATTTCACACCACCAGGGAAATATCAACTGGGAAACTTTTCAAAAAAACAACCCCACAACAGCCCCCATCTCCTTTATATATATTAAAGCGACAGAAGGGAGCGACTTTACCGACTCAAATTTTAAAGAAAATTTTGAAAACGCTCGCGAACACGGATTTTTGCGCGGTGCATACCACTATTTCAGCACTCGTTCAACAGGGCTTTCACAGGCAGAGATGTTCATAAAAACAGTAAAACTACAAAAGGGTGACCTGCCACCAATGATAGACATTGAAGAGAAACCTAAAGAGCGAGCAAAGTTCATACAGGAACTAAAAATATTCATTTCCAAGATAGAGGACCACTATGGGGTTAAGCCTCTGCTATATACTTATCGCAAATACAAGACACGCTACCTAAACGATTCTTTTTTCGCACGATACCCTTCGTGGGTTGCACATTATTACATAGACTCGCTCGACCCCGAAACTAAATGGTTAATATGGCAATGCTCCGACATTGGTGAGGTGCCGGGAATTCCCGAGAATGTAGATATTAACATTTTTAATGGCAACCGCGAACAGCTTGAGAGCCTGCGCATAAAATAGTCATTCTGCACTTATTCGCACTTCTAAAAATCATTATATTTTGTTTAATAAAACTTAATTAATTTATAATTTTAAACAATTTGATTATAAATTTCAATTAAACGACAGCAAAATACCCAATTTTCTCTCCTTTTTTTTTGTTATGCTGAAAAAAAGAGCTTACTTTTGTAGCCTATTACCCTGCTCCCTGCAGAGGATAAGTTTTAGTTTAAAATAATAAATGATTTAAAGGCGTTACATATGCACTCAACATCTATTAACCTCCTAAACGTGGTCGTCCTATTGCAGAAAATGGGATGAGATGGGCTGTGTATATAAAAAAACGTGCCTTTCTCTGTATAATGAGGAGGGCTTTTTTATTACTATGCTAGGGTGGCTTGCCGCCCCAAAATTAAAATACAGATATGAAGATACAATTAAGAAGCGCACAATGCACCGAAGGCCGTCGTATGGCAGGTGCAAGAGCATTGTGGATTGCAAACGGAATGAAACGTGAAATGTTCGGCAAGCCTATTATTGCCATTGCAAACTCTTTCACACAACTTGTTCCCGGGCACACACACTTGCACGAAGCCGGCCAGATTGTAAAGCGTGAGATAGAAAAACTTGGTTGCTATGCAGCCGAGTTCAACACCATAGCTATTGACGATGGAATTGCCATGGGGCACGACGGAATGCTATACTCACTCCCCTCGCGCGACATTATTGCCGACAGTGTAGAGTATATGTGCAATGCTCACAAGGTAGATGCACTTGTGTGTATATCGAACTGCGACAAAATTACCCCGGGAATGCTTATGGCGTCGATGCGCCTTAACATACCCACTGTATTTGTTTCGGGTGGGCCCATGGAGAAGGGCACCTGGAAGGGCGAGAACCTCGACCTTATTTCAGCAATGGTAAAGGCTGCCGACACAAGCGTGAGCGACGAAGAACTTGCCGAGGTTGAGAAACGTTCATGCCCCGGTTGTGGCTGTTGTTCGGGAATGTTCACAGCAAACTCCATGAACTCCCTCACCGAAGCCATTGGCCTTTCGTTGCCCGGCAACGGCACAATACTTGCAACCCACACCAACCGTGTGCAGTTGCTTAAAGATGCAGCAAAACAGATTGTAACAAATGCTCTTAAATACTACGAGGAGGGCGACGAGAGTGTGCTTCCACGTAGCATTGCCGTGCGCGACGCATTCCTCAATGCCATGACACTCGATATTGCAATGGGTGGCTCCACAAACACAATTCTTCACCTTCTTGCAGTGGCACAGGAGGCCGGTGTCGATTTCAAAATGGCCGACATTGACCGCTTGAGCCGTGGCGTTCCCTGCCTGTGCAAGCTGGCACCCAACGGGCCAAAATTCAGTGTGCAAGATTGCGGGCGTGCCGGTGGTATTATAGGCATTATGGGCGAACTTGCAAAGGGCGGTCTCTTGAACACATCACTCAAAAGAGTGAACGGCGCAACCCTTGCCGAAGATATTGAGAAATATTGCATAACAAAAGAAAACATCGATGCTGAGGCTATGCGCATATACAGCACCGGCCCTGCCAATGTATTCTGCAACACAATGGGCTCACACAGCTCAGTATATGAGACACTCGACACCGACCGCGAAAACGGTTGCATACGCAGCCTCGACCATGCTTACACCAAAGACGGAGGCCTGGCCATTCTTTTTGGCAACATTGCACAAGACGGTTGCGTAGTAAAAACCGCAGGTGT
Source organism: Bacteroidaceae bacterium (assembly GCA_017481875.1). Lineage (GTDB taxonomy): Bacteria > Bacteroidota > Bacteroidia > Bacteroidales > Bacteroidaceae > HGM04593. The sequence continues at coordinate 24,813 of JAFUOP010000031.1, read as the reverse complement.
TGATGAGAGTATATGGAAATTCACAGGAAAAGCAAAGGTATTCGACTCGCAAGATGCTGCAGTTGATGGTATTTTGGGTGGCGATGTAAAGGCCGGCGACGTGGTAGTAATTGTGTATGAAGGCCCAAAAGGTGGCCCCGGCATGCAAGAGATGCTCTACCCCACTTCATATATAAAATCGCGCCACTTGGGCAAAGAGTGTGCCCTCATCACCGACGGCCGTTTCAGCGGTGGAACATCGGGGTTGAGCATTGGGCACATCTCTCCCGAAGCCGCTGCCGGTGGTAATATAGGAAAGCTTCGCGATGGTGATATTATAGAAATAGATATCCCTGCACGCACAATAAACGTAAAACTCACAGACGAGGAACTTGCTGCACGCGAAATGTTCCCGCTCACCCGCAACCGTGTTATCTCAAAGAGCCTTAAAGCATATGCAAATATGGTAAGCTCGGCCGACAAGGGTGGCGTGAGAATAATTGAAGAATGAGTCTATGACCACCAATTATCGGTGAATTTTGCTGTAAAGGTCGTGCATAGTGTGGCAAAGTCGCACCGCACGGGTTGCCAAGAAGCAAAACGAGCCAATATTGCAAAGAATGAAAAACCAGGGAATAAATAGATATTTGAGAAAAATATACTTTGAAAACTGATAACCGATGAAGAAAGAACTAATTACAGGTGGCGAAGCACTGCTCCGTTCTTTAAAGAACGAGCAAGTGGATACTATCTTTGGCTACCCCGGCGGCTCCATAATTCCGGTGTTTGATTCACTGTACGATTATCAAGACGATTTTCATCAAGTACTTGTCCGTCACGAGCAAGCAGCAGTTCATGCGGCACAAGGTTATGCTCGCAGTTCAGGCAAGGTGGGAGTTTGCATTGTTACCAGTGGTCCCGGTGCCACAAACACACTCACCGGAATAAGCGATGCTATGCTCGACAGTACACCCATTGTAGTTATTGCCGGCCAGGTGAGTTCAGCTGTACTTGGTACAGATGCATTCCAGGAAATAGACCTTGTAGGTGTTACACAGCCCATTTCAAAATGGAGCTACCAAATACGTTGCGCCGAAGATGTTGCTTGGGCCGTATCACGTGCTTTTTACATTGCAAGCACAGGCCGCCCCGGCCCCGTAGTGCTCGATTTTACAAAGAATGCACAGGTATCGCAGGTACTCTATGAACCAATGAAGGTTGACAGAGTGCGCAGCTACACTCCCTACCCCAAGCCTAAAATGGAGTATGTTAAGGAGGCGGCCGACCTCATAAACCGTGCTAAACGTCCTTTTGCTTTAATTGGGCAAGGAGTAGAACTTGGCGAGGCACACAAGGAATTGATAACTTTCCTTGAAAAAGGCGGCATTCCCGCAGCTCGCACCCTCATGGGTTTGTCGGCACTTCCATCGGAGCACCCTTTGTGTATGGGTATGCTTGGAATGCACGGCAACCTGGGCCCCAATGTAAACACCAACGAGTGTGATGTACTCATTGCCATAGGTATGCGTTTCAGCGACCGTGTAACGGGCAAATTAGAGACTTATGCCAAACAAGCAAAAATTATACATTTAGATATTGACAATGTTGAAATAGACAAAAGCGTTCCTGTTGATATCCCCGTGCTTGGCGATTGCAAAGAGACTTTGCCACTTATTACAGAGCTGTTAAAAGAGAACAGCCATAAAGAGTGGATTGCCACCTTTGCCGACCTTGACAAAATTGAGAAAGAAAAGGTTATAGACAAAGCCATTTACCCCACAGAGGGCCCATTGTTAATGGGAGAGGTAGCACGCAAGGTAAGTGAAGCAACAGGGAACAATGCGATTTTGGTAACAGACGTAGGCCAGAACCAGATGTTTGCTGCACGCTACTTTAAATACAAAGAGCCACACAGCATTATCACATCGGGTGGCCTTGGTACCATGGGTTTTGGACTGCCGGCAGCAATGGGTGCCACAATGGGTGCACCCCAACGCACAGTGTGCTACTTTGCAGGTGATGGGGGTTTCCAAATGAATATACAGGAGCTTGGAACGATAATGGAGCAAAAATGCCCCGTTAAAATGGTTGTTATGGACAATAGTTATTTAGGCATGGTGCGCCAGTGGCAACAACTTTTTTACGACAACCGTCGCTCATGGACACCTATGTGCAACCCCGATTTCTGCAAGATTGCCGAAGGCTATGGTATCCCCTCGCGCTTTGTAAAAGAGCGTAGCGAGCTCGACGCTGCTATCAAAGAGATGCTTGAGACACCCGGCGCATTCCTGCTGAGCATTGCAGTGCGTGCCGAGGACAATGTAATGCCTATGATGCCCCTTGGTGCGTCTGTGTGTGAGATGATATTAGAGTAATTGCTTATGGAGAAGAAACTATATACCGTTATTGTATATTCCGAGAATATTGCCGGAATGTTGAATCAGGTTACGGCTGAATTTACCCGTCGCCAGATGAATATTGAGACCTTGAACGTTTCCTCTTCAAATGTAGAGGGCGTTCACCGCTACACAATATCTCTGTGGACCACAGAGTGGCTCATACAGCGCGTTACTAAACGACTTGAGAAGAAAATAGATATACTCAAAGCATACTATTTTACAGATAGCGAGATTTTCATGCAGGAGGTAGCACTCTACAAGTTATCTACCCCCCGCTTGCTTGAAAACAAACAGGTTTCAAAAATAATACGCCACAACAACGCACGTGTAATAGAGATAAATTCAGCATACACTGTAGTGGAAAAAACCGGCAAGACCGACGCCGTGCTCAGCCTATACAAAGAGCTTGCGGCCGAGCAATGCGTGTTACAATTTGTAAAGTCGGGCCGTGTGGCTATTGTACGCGATGCAAACGTAAACCTTAGCGAAAACCTTTTCGACGAGGATTCAATACGCAAAAAAATAGAGAAATAAATAAATTAATAATAAAAATAAACCAAATTAAATTAGAATTATGGCAGAAATGAATTTTGGTGGAGTAATTGAGAATGTTATTACTCCCAAAGAGTTTTCTTTGGAGAAAGCTCGTGAGATTTTGAAAGACGAAACAATTGCAGTACTCGGCTATGGTGTACAGGGCCCCGGACAGGCTTGCAACTTGCGCGACAACGGTTTCAACGTAATCGTAGGCCAGCGCGAAGGTAGCACATACGACAAAGCTGTAAAAGACGGTTGGGTTCCCGGTGAGACACTTTTCTCTATCGAGGAGGCTGCCGAGAAGGGTACTATCGTATGTATGTTGCTCTCTGACGCTGCACAGATAGCAGTATGGCCTAAAGTTAAGCCCTACTTGACAGCAGGCAAAGCACTATATTTCTCACACGGCTTTGGTATCAACTGGAGCGACAGAACAGGTATTGTCCCCCCCGCCGACATCGACGTTATTATGGTAGCTCCCAAAGGTTCAGGTACATCATTGCGTACAATGTTCCTCGAGGGCCGTGGCCTGAACTCATCTTATGCTATCTACCAAGACGTTACAGGCAAGGCTCTTAACCGCGTACTTGCATTTGGTATCGGTATTGGTTCCGGATATATGTTTGAAACTACTTTCCAGCGCGAGGCTGTTTCTGACCTCACCGGTGAGCGTGGTTCATTGATGGGTGCTATTCAAGGACTTCTCTTGGCTCAGTACGAGGTATTGCGCGAGAATGGCCACACACCCTCTGAGGCTTTCAACGAGACAGTTGAGGAGCTTACACAATCACTCATGCCCCTCTTTGCAAAGAACGGTATGGACTGGATGTATGCCAACTGCTCTACAACAGCACAGCGCGGTGCTCTCGATTGGATGACTCCCTTCCACGATGCTATCAAGCCCGTAATGTACCAGCTCTACGATTCTGTAAAGACAGGTAAAGAGGCACAGCGTTCTATCGACTCTAACTCACAGCCCGACTATCGCGAGAAACTCAATGCAGAGCTTAAGGCTTTGCACGACAGCGAGATGTGGCGTACTGCAGAGGTTGTTCGTCAGCTCCGCCCCGAGAACAAGTAACATTACACTTTATTTATAAAAAATAGCTGCCAAATTTAAATTGGCAGCTATTTTTTATATAATCCCATCTACAGGTTTTGGCAAGCATCACCGCATTAATTACATTTATTAGGGAAATTCCTCCTTTTTTATAGGAGTTTTCCCATTTTTTTTTGCGCAACAATAAATACTTTTGTAACGTAGATAAAAAATTAATACAACAATGAAAAAGATAGCATTTATAGCCCTATTGGCATTGCCCATAACATTGATTGCTCAAGTAAACGATATGTTCTATGTTCCCAAGAAAGAGATAAAACAAAAAAATGTTGAAAGAGTATTGTCGGCAAACGAAGAGACCGAGTGGGAGTATGAAAACAACACAAACACACGTGATGTCGATGAATACAACCGCAGGGGTACTGCAACCATTAATGCTGAAAACGTAGAAATGCTACTACAAGAAAACAATGTCTATGAATATGATGACGAGATGGAAGAGAGCGATTACAATTACTCTACACGTATAGTACGCTTCCACAATCCAAAAACAGTAATTGTGAGCAGCCCGTTATACTGGGACGTATATCCAAGTGCTTACTATTACGACTATTATGATTATTACTGGGACTGGAACTGGAACCTGGGCTGGGGGTTCAATAATTGGCGTTTCTCTCTTGGCTGCCATTGGCCCATATACCCGCACCATTGGCACTGCGGACATTCGCACCACCATCATCACCACACAGCGTACTACCCATCACATCGCAGCATACAATCACACATTCCTTCGGTTTCTCTTAGAGAGAATAATACAGGCAACCGTCGCAGGCCCATAGCCACTACCGTAACAGGCAATGAAAAACGACAAACAACCCAAGTACGCAATAAAAACACCGAGCGCATTTCCACAAGAAAAAGTATCGGCAACAAGCAAGAAAGAACAGAAAAACGCCCATCTACATCACGAAACAGAGAAAAAGAAAAAAGCAGTTCTACATATAACCGCCGCAGCAGTACCAGCGTACGTAGCAACAGCAGCAGTAGCAATAGTGAGAACAGACGCAGCAGCATACGTAGCAGTAGCGAAAACAGACGCAGCAGCATTGGAAACTCCTCACGTAGTTCATCACCATCGCGTAGCAGTTCTGCACCATCGCGTGGAGGAGTGTCAAGAGGAAACAGACGTTAATTAAAGAAGGGGCAAATTGAATGATTTTACTATGAAAAAGATTATATTTGTATTATTAGCAGTACTATCGCTGGGAAATATTGCTGCACAGAACAGTTACGACGTTACACGTTTCACCAATAGCGACCTCACCGGCACGGCTCGTTTTGTTGGAATGGGTGGTGCAATGAGTGCGTTAGGCACAGACGTCTCAGTAATATCCACTAACCCTGCCGGCATTGGCCTCTACAGATGCAACGACTTTGTAGCCACAATGGGGCTGCATACTATAGAAAACAAGAGCAATTTTATAGGCAACGAACTAAAAAACGACAAAACCTCTTTTGCCATAGACAATTTGGGGCTTGTTATCTCAAATGAGACAGGTTCTGAAAATGTAAAGTTTGTGAATATGGCATTCAATTATCGCCATCGCAATAGCTTCAAGAACAATATGGAGATTGCGGGTTCATTAATGACAGCCAATGGCGATTATTTTTCTCAACAATATGAGTTAGGAGAGTTTTATAAAGAAAGCGGCCAATATGTTGGTTATGAAGATTACTACTCACTTAACTACCCCTGGCTGGGTTTACTGACATCTACATCGGGGCTCATTGGCGATGACGGCAATCTGCGATATGTTCCGGGAGGGGATTCGGGCTATTACCCGCTATTTATGAACTACTATGCCAAGGAGAAAGGTGGTATTGACGACGTCGATGTAAATATCTCGTGCAATATAAGCGACAGATACTACTTCGGCATCACCGTTACAGCAAGCAATGTCGATTACACAAGATACTCAGAATATTTAGAACACGACGATTTGTACGATTATTACACTATTGAGAACAGATATAATATAAGTGGAAACGGTGTGGGTATAAAACTTGGTAGCATAATACGCCCATTCGAATATTCTCCCTTTAAAATTGGTTTTGCCATACACACACCAACTTGGTACAACCTTACCGACCGCACATCGGCAACAATGATTGGTGACGATGGATATATTATAGATACAAGAGATTATGAAGCCTACGGAGATGATTTATATATAGACTATGAATACACCACTCCTTGGCGACTTAACCTATCGGCATCGTACACCTTCGACACTTTTGCCGCTGTAAATGCAGAGTATGAGTTTGTAGATTATTCTTCGGCAAAGTTAAAATATACCGACGGATTTAATATGAGCGACCTCAATGATGAAATAGAGGCAAATACTAAAGCGCAACACATTTTACGCATAGGTGCAATGTTCAACCTAAGCAAGAATCTTTCATTGCGCTGCGGTTATAACTATATATCGGCACCATTCAAAAACAGCGCAGCAAAAACGTGCCTGAAGATGCAGGACACAAGCACCGAATTCCTGAACAATTATGAAACAAATATCTTTACACTGGGAACAGGGTATGCAAGCGGAAGTTTCTACTTCGACATTGCTTATAAAATGGCTGTGCAAAAAGCAGAATTCTACAACTACTACGATTTTGAATATGTAAACCCGGCAGCAGAGGTAGATGTTACACGCCAGAGTCTTGTAATGAGTTTAGGATTCCGTTTTTAATTAATTGTTCTTTTGGTTGCGCCAAAAATTAAAACCGACATAAACATTTATTGTACCGAAACCATTAACTACAGAGAGACTACTCTTGCGATAGCTATAAGTGTGGGAGACGAGCGATGCTCCAACATAGAACTTTGTATTATTATATACAATTGCTGCACGCGTGAGTATGTCGAAGTTTAAACTTGATAGCAGTTCTTTGCCACTTTTAAGTTGCAAAGAACTGTTTTTATAGCCCAAACCCGGAGTAAAGGAGATATTGGCCAGGCAGTTTTTTGCAAAAACCCAATTATATGAATAACCAAAATTTATGCTATAATCTTTGTACTTTACTACATCGAATTTAAGTGCAGGCAATATTTCGGCCTGCAACTTTTCATCGAGCTTTGCATAATTAAACGAGAACGTTTGTGCATTGTATGATATGCCTAACAGAAAAGAGCCTGCGCTAATGCGCTGGTTTGTTGTTTGGCTATATGCTGCAGGATACGAGAAACGCTTGTTATTAAATATGTAATATATATTAAACCCCTTCTGTTTGGTACTAAAACCACTGAAATCATTGCTGTAGTCGCGCACCGGCACTCCATTGTCATCAAAACCCTTAATGTTGGATATTTTAAACCCTTTATCGCGACGACGATAAAACAGATCTATTCCCAATTTTGAAGTGTAGAAACTGAGGTTTAAATCTTTTTTAGCATCATTTTTTGTGAGGTCAATACTCCAGCCCAAGAATATCCAACGCCAGCCGGCATAAAAACCAATTTTATTACCATTTTCAGGCTTAAAAGCTATACTTTGACTTCCATCGTCGGCTGTAAAACGATAGTACTCATAATTATATGAGTATTGAGTCATTATAGTCATCTTATAAAGATTGGGAGAGACATATAGACTATCTTTCTCGTCAAGCTTTCTGTCAATTAGATTTTCGGCCTTGTGGATTTTATCATATGTATAGTCCATTGCAGCGTGAGGCCAGTCGTGCATAATATTATTTTGCGCCTTTGCTACAGAACACGCCACTAAAGCCACAATTATTGCAATTCCAATATTAATACTATGCAACCTCGTTCTGCTCATATATATATGAGTAATTAGATTATTTTTCCGAGAATTTTGTCGAGCACCCAATTTGTGGGGGTTGCACTTATGCTGTCGCAGTTGCAATTGGCCTTGTGCTGCAAGTGCTCCACTATATTTCTTATCAATGGCAATTGTACATAAGGCGGATTGGGGATATTGTACTCTTTTACTTCACCCTCGCCCTTAAACACTATGGGTTCAAATGTAAACACAGAAAAGCGCAGGCTGCCCTTACTTCCAAAAATCTCAATTCGGTCCTCCTTCGACGATTCGTCGGAAACAAAGCACCAGGAACCGGAACCAGGTATTCCACTCTCGAATTTGAAACATGCACTTACCGTATCTTCGGCTTTATAAAGACCTCCACGATTGGCTGCATACCCCTCGGCATACAATATGCAACCAAACATATCCTGCAACAAATCTATTTGGTGAGGTGCAAGATCATAGAAATAACCACCCCCTGCAATATCCGGGTTTACACGCCATGGCAAATTATCGCGGTTGTAGTCAAGGTCGCGTGGCGGCACTGCAAAACGTATCTGTACATTAAGCACCTGCCCAACAAGAGGCAAAAGTTCCTTAACTTTCAAGAAATAGGGAAGATAACGACGATAATATGCCACAAAGCATGGAATGCCCGTTTCACGCGATATGCGATTAATGCGGGCGCAATCTTCATAGCTTGCAGCCAATGGCTTTTCCACGTACACCGGTTTCCCGGCTTTCATAGCCATTATTGCATATGTGGCGTGCGACGATGGCGGAGTTGCTATATATATTGCATTAACATCGGGGTCGTCTATGAGGGCTTGTGCATCGGTGTACCAGTGAGGAATACTATGCCGTCGGGCATATTCCTTTGTTTTCTCTTTATCACGGCCCATGACAGCCACCACCTCAGAGCCTTTTACAAGATTGAATGCCGGACCGCTTTTCTTCTCTGTAGCCTCGCCACAACCTATAAACCCCCATCTTACTGCTATATTCATAACATTTTAGTTATAGAAATTCCACGAAAGCCCCAACCACAGCACTGCCGGATTAAGAGGGTAATGCGGTGCAAGGAAATAGTTTCTGCTACCACTACCCTCGTTCACGTGCTGATATTTTACATAAAAACGGGTCTCTTTGAGCAGGAAATTTGCATAAACGCTTGCTAAAGGATAATTACCTATTTCCACCATATCCGTCGGATTTTGCAAGCAGAATTGCCCCAAAGCCGGTGAATAGTCGGGCGCATAATAGCTTGTGAAGTAACGTACATCGGCACCAAGTTCTGTATTGAGAACCTTTGCAATCTTGAATTTTATATAAAGATTGGCATATATATTAAAATCGGGCAAAGGCAATACATCTTGATTGCTGCTACGTTGATATGTGAACTCTGTATCAATATTCAATATACCCCATTTAACACCTTGAGCAAGGCTCACCGATAGCACTTGAATATTCTCATCGGCCTGGTTTACTGTCAGGCTGCTAAGAGGCTTGCCATCGGGAGTGCCGGCGGGGAGTGCTGCAAAATATGTGTAATTCTTTATATTTTCAATACCAGCACTTAAACGTGTATTACTTTTTTCAATATTAGCATTGAACTCCACACGGGTTTTAAACTCTTTATCTAGCTCGCTATCGTCCCACCAATAGTGTTCGGAATGAAAATGACGATAGTAGAAAGAGGGGCGATTGTTTTTAACAAATGCTTTGGCCTGAAGCTGAGCAGGTTTCCCGCCAAGGTTGAATTTAAACGAGCCCTCACCTTCTAATGAGAAGGCTCCAAGGTCGTCGCCTGTTACAGCAGTCTCACCTTGCAATTTATATTTTATGGAATTACTAAGGTTGCTTTCCACAATACCACCCACAGTGATAGTATGTTCGTTATATTTCCGTGCATATTCTTTACCGCTATCCAGTATTGTATCAGGCATAGTATAACGATTGTAGCGATACGATGCATATGCGGTTACATCTGCAAAAGCCCATTTACTAAATCCCTCGCACAGCGACAAGCCTACACGGTTTTCTATTGAAATATTTCTATAAGCGTCTATTGAATCGTAGGGCAAGAAATTATCGGCATAGAAATCTATTGATTTATCATAACTGCGGAACTCGCGCTTGCCTGTGCTGAAATCGAGTGTATGCGCAAGACGTGCCACTCTTACAAATTCTCTATCATCTTCTTCGTTTTCAGGAGCAGTTTCTTCCACGCCTACACTATCGGGCAATGCAACTGCATTTTTCTGACGATAGAAACCAAAATTATAATTATGTGTGAAATATGCGGTATAAACCTCATTTCTGTTCCAAGTTCTTTCAAGGCGCACAGGTATATCGGCCGAAGAGAAGTTGCTGTTAGAGCCATCGGTCTCTTCGGGACGTTTAATATAATCGTCATTGACGATACCGCCATTTTCGGCAAGTTTCATATGATAACGGCTTGCCAGCAAATGATAATTGTATCGGTCGCTGCGGTAGTATGAGAATATTGAGAAATTCATTAGTGCCGACGATTGATTGTCGTATCTGCCACGACCATACAGATAGTCGAACATACCACCTATTCCAAATTTTTTACCGGCATTTCTTGTAAAAAAGGCCCTAAAACGGTCGTCTCCATCAACTTTGTTACCCGACGTGTGGTAGGTAAGATTTGTGTATGGAGATTTTGTATCGGTAAAAAAGAGCTCTCCGGGACGAGTTATAAAATAGTCGTATGGAGCCAGGAAATCGAATGTTGTTGTAGTAGGACGATTGAAGAATATACGCGACAGACGTGGGGAACCCATATTGCCAAGTATGTTGTATTCACCATTAACGCCTTCGGTTTGCGCCCAATTTTGATACATATATTGCATTGTATCTGCAACAGCAGGAATAACATTACCCAAAGACTCATCTATGTGCCATTGGTGTATCTCTGTCGGGACTTTTAAATTGGCTGCACTACTATCCTTTGGAGCTTTGTGAAAAGGATTGAAAATCTCTCCGCTACCAAACCCCTGGGACTGAGCCAATGTGTGCTGCCCACACATAAAAAGCGACATTGCAGCAACAAGAATATTAAAGAAAAATTTATTCTTCATTGTCTTCATTAGAACATAAATCGTAGAATAAACTCTATCATTTTACACACCATAGCAGCGGTTCCTACATAAAGGAACAAAGCGGAGCCACTCATTGCAATGTACAAAATAATAGTTGCCACGGCTCCTACAAGGAAAAGAATATTAAGAATATATCTTATTTTATATATTGTATCCACTTTTTTATTTATTTGTATTTAACAGGCCGGTAAGCTCACCTGCAAGCATATTAAACAGGTCTATGGTCTTTGTGCGGAACTTACCATAGAAACGGTGTAACTCGCCTTTCTTATTTATAGCAACATCATCTGTAATACACTCCTCTGCATTTATTTTAAGACCGCCATCGTCGGCCTCATCGTCCCACCAATAGGTTATACGCGACATATTCAGCTTGCAACTGCCATCGGTTGGTGTAATGGTAAGGAAATAGTATATTCTGGCACGGTTCAGCACAAAGAAAGTATTGCGAAATACAATGTATTCCTCCGACTTTGCAACCAACGTACCGGGAACTTCGGGCTCATACTCTTTAAAACCTATAACTGTGGGCTTCACAAAACGAGCCGAAAACCACTCTCTCACCACGCTCTCAACCTCGGCAGCGGAAAGCCCCTCGGCAGGAATAACCTGTTCAAAAGCAACCTTGTTATTCACTACAGGAACTGTGCCAACAGCATACTCCTGCTTAGCCGTTTTATCTTTTTTCTTGAACAATTGCGCTTGTGTTGCATTAATCGATACAATAGCCAGCAATATCAATAATAGTATCTTTCTCATATAACTATAATATTTATATTAATTGGTGCGAAGATAATATAAAACTGTAAAGAAAACAAGATATAATAAATGGCAAATGCGCCTAAAATGTTATTTGCTGTTAATTCACAGAAATTCCAAAACTTATAAAAATAATAAAGCGTAGTTGAAATCTCTGTATTTTTTTATACCTTTGCACTAAAGCGTTAAGGTATGAAGAAAAAGAGCAACAACATAATAAAAATCATTCTCATAAATCTTGCTGCTATGTGCATTGTGGTATTCCTCATATGCTACTCCGTTTTTGCGTGGCTCGACGAATATACCCTGCACGGGAAGGTTATAGAAGTTCCTTCGGTGCATGGCAAGCACATAGATGAAGCTGCAGAGCTATTGCGCAGCAACAACTTAAATTTTGAAGTTATTGACTACAAATACAAAAAAGGAGCACGCGAGAACGAGGTTGTAGAGCAGCTGCCAACACCGGGAGCAAAGGTAAAAAAGGGACGCAACATTCAGCTTACTTTAAATTCCGCCAATGAGCCAATGCAACCCCTGCCCGACATTGTGGACAACTGCTCCCTACGCGAAGCCATAGCACGTCTGCGTGCTGCGGGTTTCAGCCTCACCGAGGGTATAAGAGTTCCCGGAGAAACAGACTGGGTATATTCTGTACTTATGGGAACAGACACGCTGAAGAATGGTTCAAAAGTGCCTATGGGAGCCACCCTTACACTGGTTGTCGGCAATGGTGAAGAGCCCGAAGAGACATCGGAACCGGTTATGGAGGAGTCCTGGTTTGAATAATTCTTTTCTTTTATGAGCGACGACATTTTCTTGGAGGACTTTGATGATACTTTTGCCGATGGCGATGAGCTGGCGGCAGAGGAGACTTTATTCAAAGAGGTGCATCTTATTGCCGACAAAGGACAATCGCCCATACGCATTGACAAGTTTCTTATAGACCATTTAGCAAATACTTCACGCAATAAAATTCAACAAGCAGCCGATGCCGGTGCCATTGCCGTGAATGGTAAAATAGTCAAGAGCAATTACAAGGTAAAACCGTGTGATAGCATTGTTATCACAATGAACACACCGGTATATGACAATAGTATTGTAGCCGAAGATATCCCCCTCGACATTGTGTACGAAGATGACGACCTTATGGTGGTAAACAAGCCTGCAGGCCTTGTTGTGCACCCCGGGTGCGGCAACACACACGGCACACTCATCAATGCAGTTGCGTGGCACTTGCGAAACAACAAGAACTTTGATGCAAACGACCCGCAGGTGGGGCTTGTACATAGAATAGACAAAAACACATCGGGGTTGCTGGTAGTGGCAAAAACAGCTGCCGCAAAAGCTCATCTAGGTATGCAGTTTTTCAAAAAAACAACCAAACGAACATACAATGCCGTTGTATGGGGAACTCTAAAAGAGGACACCGGCACCATTGTGGGCAACATTACCCGCAACCCACGTAACCGCCTGCAAATGTGCGTTTCCAACGACGACGCTATTGGGAAATATGCTGTTACGCACTACAAGGTGCTTGAACGCCTTTCATATGTATCACTTGTAGAATGCAATTTAGAGACCGGGCGCACCCACCAGATAAGAGTACACATGAAACACATCGGGCACATATTATTCAACGACGATGTTTATGGTGGAGATGAAATACTGAAAGGCACAAACTTCAGCAAATACAGCCAATTTGTACGCAATTGTTTTAAAATATGCCCACGACAGGCATTACATGCAAAAACGTTAGGGTTCATACACCCATCAACAGGGGAAATGATGTTTTTTGATTCTGAGCTACCTGCAGACTTCAGCGAGTTACTGGAGAGCTGGCGACGCTATTCTCAAGCAAGTGCCTCTTTCAACCAATAATAAACAGGCGTTTATTATGCATAACTATGCAGCCCACCCAGTAAATAATTAACCCCGAAAAAAGTAAAAAGCATCGCAAGGAAAGCTACCAAGCAGAAAATATGAAACACCAATGGACGTGCCATAAAAGGCAATGAACGAGTGTGAAAACCCACAGAACAGACCAAAAGAGTTATAAGAGCCCACACCTCCTTAGGGTCCCAGCCCCAATAACGCCCCCACGCAATATTAGCCCAGGCAGCACCTAAAAAAATACCGGCTACAAGCAGCCAGGTAGCATAGTAAAGCATCACCCGCCCACTTATTGCTGTATTCTCCAAGCGCGTGTAGTTGCCATTGAACCAATAAACCACAAGCGACACAAGAGCATTAACCGCTAAAAGGCCTATAAAAACGTAAGATAAAATTATTGTAATAACGTGCAAAGGCAACAGCGGAGTGCGCAACACCGGCTGTACAGGCCCGGCAGCAACCACTCCACTCGACAACGACACGGCAGCACATATTACGGCCAAAGCCAAAGCCCCAAAGGCCAATCTATGGTTCTTGCGAAAGAAAAGCACAGCAAAGAAGGCACACCACGCAATAAACATCATAACCTCGGCACCATTGGACACGGGGAACACACCGCTACTCACCCAGCGTCGTATACCCAAATAACCAATAATTACAAAGAAAAACAGAGAACTTGCGACAAGCCGCCACCAACGAGATAACGGTATCTTTATACGCGGATAACCTATTGCCACGAGGCGTTGCACCAACACCCTTCGTTGTGTGTTACGCGCTACAAACAGGAACACAAAGCCAGCCACCGACAGCAAGAAACCGGCATAGGTGATGGGTACACCCCATGGGTCGTGGCTCACAAGCAACGTTACACAATCGCCATCTACAGAGGACAAACAAAAACGATAGCCCTCTTTGTCATACACGTTATTCATTGAAAGCAAAGCCGAACAAGAGTCGCCCACTACAGTCTGCACTGCAAGACGAGCCTTGTAGTTGCGTGGCGAAACAGTATCATCATAGTACTCCACACCACAATTCTCCAAAGCAACACGGAACGGGAACTTGGCAAGCAAGCCTTCGTCGGTTACAAACATACTCGACGGAGCCGCACCCTTGCACAATGTGAGTGTTCCGCGCTCAGCAGTACAATATGTAACGAAAGCACCTGCAAGCACAACAGCAAAAGCCAAATGAAGAAAAAGCGAGGCTGCGACATGCCTCATAGGAGTGTGGAAAATATACAGTATCGATGAAACAAACAACAACACCCACAGAGCCACAAAAAACGGTGAAGAGTATATAAAACTGCGAGCAACAGATGCCCCCCAAACGGCACCCACAAAAGTGGAAGCCACAAGAACAAGCACCAGCAATGCCGCACTACCAAACGAAAAATATTTCAATAATTCAGTATTCATTCAACACTACAATAAATGTTCGGCAAGAACCTTTATACCAATTATTATAAGTATTATTCCGCCCCAAAATTCGGCACGCAACCTACGTGCAAACCCTTTGCCGGAAAATATTCCAAGAAAAAGCCCCAGCAGGGACATTGCAAAGGAAACAACACCTATAACCGCCAGCGGATAGAGCAAATAGCCAAACGAGACAATGCCCATACAAGAAAAAGAGACACCAACCGCCAAAGCATCTATGCTCGTAGCAATAGCAAGAGTAAAGATAACACTTAACTTACGAGGGTTAAATATCTTTTTCTCCTCCTCTTTGAAAGAATCCATTATCATACGCACACCCAAGAAGGCAAGAATAGAGAAGGCTATCCAATGGTCGAAGCTCTCAATGAGGTAGCGGAAGCGGTCGGTTGCCAACCACCCCACAAATGGATTAAATGCCTGGAAAAAGCCAAACAAAAAAGCCATAGCAAGCATAGGTTTCCAGCGTACACGGCCATAAATGATACCACTTGCAACGGAAACGGCAAAACAGTCCATCGCCAATGCCAATGCCAAAAACCAAATATAGAAATGTGTCATAAAAGCAATAGTCTATAGGTGCAATATTCAGATACAAAAATTGTGCTTTCACCTCATTGAATTCCACGATCAGAACCAATTTTCGCACTAACAGTGCAAAAATACTCCTTTTTTCCTATATTCACAATATATTCTCGCACAGCTTATTATTAATACGCAAGCAATATTTGTAGTCTTTTTCTACCCAGATGCAAGCACAAAAAGAAAAAAACACAAAAATTCTATTTGAAAAAAAAGAAAATTGCCATATCTTTGCAGGGAAAATCGAAGGAAAGAAGGCCGAGCATACCGCGGCCATCTTCCACGATGTACCGGGGCTATCTGGATTTGACAGCGGGTAGAAAAGGTACGTAAGCACGCAGTGCCTCGTTGGTTCGCACTATAATCTGAGCCCGCAACAATTATCTGGCGAAACTTCTTATGCTCTCGCTGCTTAATCGAAGTACAGTAGATTAGCTTTATTCCTGCACAAGGTGCGGGAACGAGACATCACCCGGACGCTCTTGTTCCGAAGCAATCCGACAAGGTGGTGCAGGCAAATCGGGACTAATTGCGGCAGGCCTCGATGCCGTAGTGAAATTTTAGAGGATAAGGCACAAGTTGGTGGTCTCGGTCTTGCTTGTGCTCGAAAACCACACCGAAGACTAAGCGTGTAGAAAGCGTATGGTTTCCTCGTTTGGACGAGGGTTCGACTCCCTCTAGCTCCACTGAAAGGAGAATACATATCCTGTTTGAAGCTATGAACAACATCTATCTAAAGAAGCTGCCACTGCAGGGGTTCGCCACCACACAATCGTCGTTGCAGCAGTTTATGCAACACTCCTACCAATTGCAACACACTACTATATTCTATGGTATAAGCGGCGAGGCCCTTTTTACTATCGATGGGCAGAAGTATCGCTTTACCCCGGGGCAGATAATTATATGTCCCACAAATTCAAATATTCTATTATTAGACATAACCAGCGATTTTTCGGCACGCCTGCTTGGGCTCACCAAACATATATGGTTGGCAGCACGCAGCTCTATGGGCCCCGAGACAATGCAAATAATAGAGCGTCGCATACATCAGGGAAGCAACAACGAGCTTGAAAAAGAATACATTACAAACATTTTCAGGCAGATAGACATATTAGATGCAGAGCTTGCAAGAAACGAAAATTACACAGAATATTGCAGGCAGAACGTAATTCTCGCAGTAAATTCATTACTACTATACATACAACACATTAACAAAGAAGCGACATCACCAATTAAAGAGCATATTTCAGAGAACAAGGATAAGATGTTCTATGAATTCCGCATACTACTTACCAAGAATTTCCGCGAGAACCGTTCGGTACAGTTTTATGCCGACAGCCTGAAGATTTCTACCAGACAGCTAAACTCTATATGCCAAAGGGCCGGCGGGCAGAATGCCAAGGAGATTATAGACCACTACACGATAATAGAGTTACAAGTGGCACTTATGTACACACATAAAAGTTTTCAGGAACTTGTAAATGATTTTAACTTCCCCGACCAATCATATTTAAACAGATATTTTAAACGACATACAGGATACTCGTTGTCGGAATTTAGAACAAACGGCGTAATGGTTGACTAACCATCACGCCGTTTGTTTTGCATTTTATAATATACGTGCTACGCCTCACCTTTAAAAGGTGTAGAGGGTATATAGCCCTGACGCTCGGGCAGGCGTATCTCACCGAACTGAGATTCATATTTTCGCAGATTGTCCTGCAGGGCAAGCACCAAACGCTTGGTATGTTCCGGTGTCATCACTATACGCGACTTTACCTGTGCTTTCGCCACACCGGGCATAATGCGTACAAAGTCCATCACAAATTCCGATGAAGAGTGTGCTATAACAGCAAGATTAGAGTAAACACCCTCGGCAATATCTTCTTTAAGCTCTATCTGGAGCTGACCATCTTTTTTAATATCCATAATTACTATTTGTTTGATACCGGGTGGGAAAAATCGACAAGATTTATAGTGAATATGAGTGTAGAATATGCTCTTATGCTTCCATAATCGGTGGAGCCGTATCCTAAATTTGCGGGAATATATACTTCCCAAACATCGCCATTAACCATCTCTTGCACGGCTGTGGAAAAACCTATTACACACTCATTGAGTGGTGTTTCAACAGGTGCCTCATATTCAGGGTCGAGCTCGCCGGAGTAGCTTGCATCGAAAATTGTTCCATTAATAAGACTGCCCTTGTAGTTGAGCCACACATTATCGTTGAACATAGGGTGCTCCACTCCTGTCCCCTCATTTACCACCTTGCAATATACATAATACTCATTACCCCATTCAAGGCTCGCATTCAGCCCTGTTGCAAGAAAACGTTTCCACTCGCCCGTGCTGTTTTGCGCTGCTTCATTGGCTATAGAATCTATATACTGCGAGTTTCGGAGTGTCCAATCGGCATACTCCGAGTGTTCGTCGCTCTCACTACACGAGGTAACCCCCACTAATGAGAGCAACGAAATGAGTACTATTTTTACTAAATTCTTCATTTTAAAATTACACAAGTTTCTTCAACAACGATGTTATGCTGACATTATCTTGGATAATACCACGTAGGTCGGCAATGGCAACACGACGCTGCTCCATTGTATCGCGCTCACGCAGTGTAACCATACCATCTTCAAGTGTTTGGTGATCCACTGTTACGCAATAAGGAGTACCTATGGCGTCCATACGACGATAGCGTTTACCTATAGAGTCCTTCTCCTCGTAGTAACAATTGAAGTTGAACTTCAGTTCATTCATTATCTCACGTGCCTTCTCGGGCAGACCATCTTTCTTCACCAAAGGAAGCACAGCCAATTTAACGGGAGCAAGAGCGGCAGGCAAGCGCAATACCACGCGTGTTTCCCCATTCTCGAGCTTCTCTTCGTTGTACGATGCACACATAATACTCAAGAACATACGATCGACACCAATAGAAGTTTCTATCACATACGGTGTATAGCTCTCGTTTGTTTCGGGGTCGAAGTACTTGATATTCTTGCCCGAGTATTTCTCGTGCTGGCTAAGGTCGAAATTGGTGCGTGAGTGAATACCCTCTACCTCTTTGAAGCCGAATGGCATTTTAAACTCGATGTCTGTTGCGGCATTTGCATAGTGTGCAAGTTTCTCATGGTCGTGGTAGCGGTAAGCTGCATCGCCAAAGCCAAGAGCCTTGTGCCAAGCCAAACGTGTCTCTTTCCACTTGTTGAACCACTCGAGCTCACTACCGGGGCGCACAAAGAACTGCATCTCCATCTGCTCAAACTCACGCATACGGAAGATAAATTGGCGGGCTACAATCTCGTTACGGAACGCTTTACCTATCTGCGCAATACCAAAGGGCACACGCATACGGCCTGTTTTTTGCACATTCAGGTAGTTTACAAAAATACCCTGCGCTGTTTCGGGGCGCAGATATATTTTCATTGCAGCATCGGCTGTAGAACCCATCTCTGTGGAGAACATCAGGTTGAACTGGCGCACCTCGGTCCAGTTGCGTGTACCGGAAATGGGGCATACAATTTCTTCGTCGATGATTATCTGGCGCAACTCCTCCAAGTCCATTGCGTTGAGAGCCTTTGCAAAACGCTCCTGCAATGCATCGCGTTTAGCCTTTTCTGCAAGCACTTTGGGATTGGTTTCCATAAACAACTCGCGGTTAAAAGAGTCGCCAAAACGCTTTGCGGCTTTTGCAGCCTCTTTCTCCATTTTCTCCTCATACTTTGCTATTTGCTCCTCTATGAGCACGTCGGCGCGGTAGCGTTTCTTTGAGTCGCGGTTATCGATGAGAGGGTCGTTGAAAGCATCGACGTGGCCCGACGCCTTCCAAATTGTGGGGTGCATAAAAATTGCAGAGTCAATACCCACAATATTGTCGTTGAGTAGCACCATGCTCTGCCACCAATAGGTTTTTATATTATTCTTCAGTTCAACGCCCATCTGTCCATAGTCGTAAACCGCACCTAATCCATCATATATGTCGCTCGAGGGGAAAACAAAACCATACTCCTTGCAGTGAGCAACCACTTTCTTAAATACATCTTCTTGAGCCATATCTTTATATAAATTTAGAACTTTAAAATTTTTCGCAAAGTAAATCATTTTTTGGCTAAAAACCGCCATTTTACCGCATTATAATTACTACTTTATAACAAAATAGTGCAAAAAAGATGATAAATACTGCGACACAAAAGGAGCAAGAGTTGTATTTCATAAAAAAACAACAGCCACGCAGTTTCATTTTATATGTTTTTTAATTACATTTGCGCATTATACCACATTTTACGAATTACATAAAAAGGCCCCACAAACCAATTGTTTATGGATTACAACGAATACGACGAGAATATTGAAGAGATAAATGAAGATTCTATCGAATTGCCCGAGGAGACTACAGAGGAGGTAGCAGAAAAGACAAGCCACCAGCAAAAGGTGTCGAGCGAAGACGTTACCCACAAACTCACGGGTATGTACCAAAATTGGTTTCTCGACTACGCCTCTTATGTAATTCTGGAACGCGCTGTGCCCCACCTTTACGACGGCTTAAAGCCTGTGCAACGACGCATACTGCATGCAATGCGCGAACTTGACGACGGACGTTACAACAAAGTGGCCAACGTTGTGGGGCACACTATGCAGTACCACCCACACGGCGATGCTTCCATAGCCGGTGCGCTTGTACAACTGGGGCAGAAAGACCTGCTCATCGACTGCCAGGGAAACTGGGGAAACATTCTCACAGGCGACTCTGCCGCTGCACCACGTTACATCGAGGCACGTCTCTCCCATTTTGCCCACGACGTTGTATTCAACCCCAAGACCACAGAGTGGAAACTATCTTACGACGGCCGCAACAAAGAGCCAATAACCCTGCCTGTAAAATTTCCCCTGCTGCTTGTGCAGGGCGTCGAGGGCATTGCTGTGGGCCTTTCATCTAAGATATTGCCACACAACTTCAACGAGGTGTGCGACGCAGCTGTAGCCTACCTTAACAAGGAAGAGTTCACACTATACCCCGACTTTCAAACAGGGGGCTGCATAGATATCTCCCGTTACCACGACGGCGACCGCACAGGCCGCGTGCGCATTCGTGCCAAGATTTCAAAATCGGACGACAACAAAACACTTACCATCACCGAAATACCCTTCGGCAAAACCACGCCACTTATAATAGAGTCTATTCTTAAGGCAGTGGATAATGGTAAAATAAAAATACGCAAAGTAGATGACAACACATCGGACAAGGTGGAGATTCTTGTGCATCTTGCCCCGGGAGTGTCATCGGACAAAACAATAGACGCCCTCTATGCATTTACCGACTGCGAGATTAGCATCACCCCCTGTTGCTGCGTGATAGACGACCACACACCACGCTTCCTCACGGTGAGCGAGTTGTTGCGTCGCTCGGTCGATGGCACCAAAGAACTTTTGCGCCAGGAGCTGCAGATACGCAAGGGCGAGTTGCTCGAGCAACTGCACTTTGCATCGCTCGAGAGCATATTCATAGAGGAGCGCATATACAAAGACAAGGAGTTTGAGCAGGCAAAAGACATGGACACGGCACTTGCCCACATAGACAGTCGCCTGGAGCCCTATAAAGAGAGCTTTATACGCGAAATAACACGCGACGACCTCCTGCGCCTTATGGAGATAAAAATGGCGCGTATCCTGCGTTTCAACAAAGAGAAAGCAGAAGAGCTTATAGCACGCCTGCAAAAGGAGATAAAAGAGATTGACCGCCAGCTGGGCCGTATGACCGAAGTAACCATAAAATGGTTTACTATGCTCAAAGAGAAATACGGTAGCCGATACCCACGCCAAACCGAAATACGTAATTTCGACACTATTGTTGCTGCAAAAGTAGTGGAGGCCAACCAAAAGCTATACATAAACCGCGCCGAGGGATTCATTGGAACATCACTCAAAAAAGACGAGTTTGTAACCAATTGCTCCGACATCGACGACATAATACTCTTCTACAAAGACGGTAAATACAAAGTTGTGAAGGTGAGCGAGAAACTCTTTGTGGGCAAGAATGTGATACACGTAGATGTATTCAAGAAGAACGACAAGCGCACAATATACAACGTGGTGTACCGCGACGGAAAGAACGGAATACACTTCATAAAACGCTTTGCCGCCACGGGAATGACACGCGACCGCGAATATGACCTCACGCAAGGCACACCGGGCTCAAAAGTAGCCTATTTCACATCGAACCCCAACGGTGAAGCGGAGGTTATAAAAGTGCAGTTGCGCCCCAACCCTCGCCTGCGTATAGCAACCATAGAGAAGGACTTCAGCACCATAGCAATAAAAGGCCGACAATCTATGGGTAACATACTCACAAAGAATGAGGTTATGCGCATAACACTCAAAAAGCACGGAAGCTCAACGCTTGGTGGCCGCAAGGTGTGGTTCGACCGCGATATTCTGCGCATAAACTTTGACAACCACGGGGAGTTCCTCGGCGAGTTCCACAACGACGACAAGATACTTGTTATAAGAGAGAACGGCGAGTTCTACCTTTCGCCCATCGACCTCAACAACCACTACGAAGACGACCTTATGGTTATTGAGAAATTCGATGCAGCCAAGGTGTGGTCGGCCGCACTGTACGATGCATCGCAGCAGGGCTACCCCTATGTAAAACGCTTCACATTAGAGGCGAGCGCACGCAGGCAGAACTGCTTTGGAGACAACAAAGGCAACAAACTTATATGGTTTACAAGCACAGCATTCCCACGCATACAAGTAATGTTTGGTGGCAACGACCAATTCCGCGAGCCGCTTGTAATAGAACTCGATGAGTTTATAGCCGTTAAGAGCTTTAAAGCAAGAGGCAAGCGACTCACCACATACGAAATTGACGAGATTATAGAGCTGGAGCCCACAAAGTTCCCACCGGAACCCGAGCCCATTGAGGAACAAGCAGAAGAGGAGGCTGAGGAGGCGTCGCCCGAACAATTATCGCTTTTTAACGAATGATAAAAAGAGCAATTTTATACACCTTTGCACTACTGCTGTGCACACCGTTCACGCTACGCGCACAGCAAATTGCAGACGACAGCATAGTACCCGAGAGAATTGTTGTAAAGTGTTCCTCGTATGGAATAACTTATATGAACAACCTCGACACATACCTTTCGGGCTACAACCACACAGGGCGCGGGCTCTACTACTCAAATGAGAAATTCCGCGATGCACGCACCGGCAACTACCGCTGGAAATACCAGACACTGCTCACAGCCAACACCGGCATCACAACCCTGCACGACAACACACAACTGTCGGGAATGGTAAATTATAGCTGGAGTGGTTTTCACCCGTTCAAGATAAACAACCGCTTGCAACTGCTTGCCGGGGCACAGATACAGGCAGGAGGCGGTGCGCTCTACATACCCACCAACGGCAACAACCTTGTATCGGTGAAGCTAAGGACAGCAGTTGCTGCGTCGGGGGCAGCAATATACCATATACCCTCTAAACGAGGCGATTACATACTGCGTGCACAAGCCGATGTTCCCCTTGCCGGCCTTATGTTCGCCCCCGAGTTCGGGCAATCGTACTACGAGATTTTTGGGTTACAAAACTACAGCCGCACCATTGCATTCTCGCACCCACTAAACAGCCCTTGCGTGCGTGGGACATTTTCTGTAGATATACCCGTTGCGTGGCGCAAACATAGCACAACAATACGGCTTGCATACACGGCCGACATATTCCAAAGCGACATAAACAACATACGCACACACCTCTATAGCCACGCATTCACTGTGGGAATTGTTAGAACAATATACAAAGTAAAAAAAGAGAATAACATAATAAAATACACCCCATATTAAGAAAATGATAAAAAAGCTGCTCACATACCTGCTACCCGCGATACTGTTAACGGGCTGTGTAGAAGAGGACCGGTTCAGCAATTCCCCACAGGGCAACTACGATGCCCTATGGGAAATTATTGACGAACGTTACTGCTTCTTTGAGCACGCCAAGCAAGAATACGGGCTCGACTGGGACGCAGTGTACCTTAAGTACAAGCCACAGGTGCAAGCAGCAGAGAACAACGCTGAACTTTTTGACATCTATGGTGAGATGTTGCGCGAATTAAGAGACGGCCACGTGAACCTTGTTTCGGACTACGGCACAACATACTACTGGGACTGGAGCCTAAACCACCCGATAAACTTCAGCGACTCACTGCAACGCAACTATTTAGGAAACAAATTCCGCATTACAAACGGAATAAAATACACCACCCTGCCCGACAGCATTGGATATATCTATGTGGGCAGTTTCGAAAGCAGCATAAGCAGCGACAATGTGAGCCTAATGCTCCTGCGCCTTGCAGAGAACAAAGGAATAATAATTGACATAAGGAACAATGGTGGCGGAATGCTCACGGCGGCAGAAGCCCTCGCAGAACATTTTGTAACAGAAAAGACGCGCTGCGGATATATACAACACAAAACAGGGAAAGGACACGACGATTTTTCAGCACCTGAGCCATTATATTTAGAGCCCAAAGGAGTTATTTGGGGCAAGCCTGTCATTCTACTCACCAACCGCGGAGTTTATAGCTCGGCCAACCACTTTGTAATGCTTATGAAACCCCTGCCACAGATTACCGTAATAGGCGACAAAACAGGCGGAGGCTCGGGGTTACCACTCAGCAACACACTCCCCAATGGCTGGACCGTTCGGTTTTCGGCCTGCCCTATACTTGACATAGAAGGCAACCACACAGAGTTTGGCATCGCCCCAAACGAGGAGGTGCACATAACACCTGACGACTGGAACAGCGGACGCGACACTATAATAGAACGCGCTATAGAAATTATAAACGCGCTCCACGAGGAAAATAACGAGAAAAAAGGTTGCTAATATAAAAAAAAACACTACCTTTGCAGAGCCTTTACAAAAGAGGCAAGCGTCTAAACGAACGCCCGCGCCTGTGGCGAAATTGGTAGACGCGCCAGACTTAGGATCTGGTGTTGAGAGACGTGTAGGTTCGAGTCCTATCAGGCGCACAAACCGAGAGAATTTTCTCTCGGTTTTTTGTTTTACCACAATAAATGGCTCACCTGCAAAAGTTGGGGGGCTATGCAAAAAGTTTAGTCAATCTATAAAAGAAGAACTTTAAGTCGGTAACACCTCTAAGCTGTGCTCTGAATGCTTTGATTTTAGCATTAAAACTTTCAGCAAAAGCATTTGTTG
>JAFUOP010000030.1 GCA_017481875.1 Bacteroidaceae bacterium | reverse complement strand
TCTTGAAGTTTTCAATGAAACCTGATGGCAATATCAAACGAGCTAATTCCAATAGTATTTTTTCGTCCTGCATAGTACTTTATTTTAACTATGCGAAGATAATATTTTTATATCATCCCCCCAACTTTTGCAGGTGAGCCGCTCAACTTTTTACGTTGAGCCGGAAATGGGCGAGGCTTAGTGATGGTAGCGAACGTTTACACAGCCCTCTAAACAGCGATGACAAGGCCATAACAAAAGGCATCAACATTTAAATGTTGATGCCTTTTGTATAAATATCTAAGACTGTTATCTATTAGAAGAAACGGTATCTGTTGTCCTCTATGTCAGCGTTCTGAATAAGCTCGTTTATTAAACGGTAGCTGTCGCGTAGGCCCATAGCCTTAATTGCGTCATTTTCGTTCTTTTCGTTGAACTCGCCGCTTTTTGCATTCTTTGCAATAAGTTTAATTACATATACACCGTTATTGCCTTTTATGGGTGCGCTCTCCTCGCCAACATTCAATTTTGCTGCTATTGCGCTTATTGCAGGCTCGTTAGAGGCTGTTGCGCTGATGTATGCGGGTGCACTGAAAGAGATGCGTTTTGTTTCACCGGTTTTGACATTCTCCATACCTTTAATTTGCTCCATTGTCTTGCCGGCAATTTCTGCCATAATCTTGTCAGCTTTCTTCTTGTTGGTAATCTCTTGGTTGAGCATAGGACGGAGGTTTTCTATTGCGGTGTAGCCCTTCTCGTTAATAGTAGTAAGTGCTGCTACCAACAGATTGTCGTTCTCACCACACTCGTAGAGAGGAGAAATCTCGCCTTCTGCTGCCTCTACTGCCCATCTAAGTGCGTCGCGTGTGCCGGAAATGTTTGCAATTTTGTGTGTACCTGTGTGCACATTGTTTTGTGTCATAACACGGTAGCCATACTCCTCGGCATTCTTCTCCATGTCGGCAACCTCTTTGCAATTTGCAACAAATTGGCTGAATTTGTTGTATGCCTCGTTGTATGTCTCTTTGCTGAACTCGTTAGTGCGTTTAATAACGGCTACATTGTATTTCTCAACGGGGTTCTTGCTGTCGGTGATGCGGTAGATAATCTTTGTTGTTGAGTTGGGAACTGTGAGGAGTTCATATCCACCTTTCTTGCCTTCAATAAGTTTGTTAAGCAACTCGTTGTTCATACCTGCAACACCTTCGTATTGAGCAGATGTGAGCCAAACTCCTTCGTTGTTCTCTTGGTTGTATTTTTTAGCAACCTCTTTGAAGTCTGCACCGCCTTTGAGTGCTGTCAATAGGCTGTCGACAAGAGTGTTTGTTTTTTCAATGTTTTCTGTATTGACAACAAGCATGTTGTATTTTACAGAGTCGGGCATTGTGCTCTTTGAAATGAGTTTAAATACGGTGTATGAATCATCTGATTGGTTGTAGATAGGTCCTACAACAGTATTTATTTCTGCAGTTTCAATACGTGCCTGAATCTCTTCGGGGTATGCGCTCTTTTGCCAAGGCAGTTCAGAGTATGCAACCTCGCTGTTTGCGATGCGTGCAATAGAAGCATAATCGGCGTTTTCTGCTTTCAAAGAGTCGGCATATTCGTTAAGCTCCGCCTGCAATTCGTTGCGGTCTGCTGCGCTTGGAGTAACACGGTAGCTGACATATTTGATGTTGCGGCTCTCGAATGGCTGCTTGTAATTCTCTTTCTTTTGGTCGTATAGCTTGTTTATCTCGCTTTCTGTAGCTGCACAAGCGTCGTCTTTTACAGCTGAATAGGGGTATGCAACAACCTCGATGTCGTATGTGTTGTTGTTGGCTTCGTAGTTGCTTTTAGCAACAATGGGGTTGCCAATGAAAGAGTTTTGTACCAATGATTGGTATTTGCTCATTAATGCATTAAGCATTATGCTTTTCTCAATGTATTTCCAATAGTCATAAATGGGCTTGTACATCTCAAGGAACTCGGCATTGTCCTTGTTGTTGTCATATTGTGTAAGGAAATTGTTGAGTATATCTTTGTCATATACGCCCTGCTCATTGCGGAAGGGTGTTTGTGCCAAAAGAGGGCTTGCACCTGTGTTTACAATATTCTGCAATTCTGCAGCTGTAACAGTAAGGCCAAGTTTCTCTGCCTCGGCTTTTAATACCTGGTCGTTAATGTATGTGCTCCAAACCTCGTCCTTGATTTGGTTCATATCGTCCTCGGTAAGAGTGTTTGTGTTTCTAGCAAACTTAACAGCGTTGGTGTATTCTTCATACATTTTTTGGAACTCAACAGCCGATAGTTTTTCTCCGTTTATACTGCCCACATTTTGGTCGATTGTGTGCGATTGGAATAGTCTCCAAGCATCACCTGCAATGAATGCAAATAATGCCAAGCCCACAAAAATAACCAAGAGTGGACCCATGTTGCGCAATTTTTGTAATGTTGCCATAATTTTTATATGTTTTTAGTTATTGTACTTAAAAATGTTTTCTGTGTAAGTAAGTTTTTAGCGTTGCGCTATGAATGCTAAAACGCCATTACAGAATGCAAAGATACAAAATAGCTTTCAAATATTAATAATAATAAAGTAAAAAGTTAATGCTGTTTATGTTGTTAGTCTATAACTTTCAGCTTAACAAGCTCAATTTTTGTACTATGTTTCTTTATTATTTGTATTTGGTATTTACCAATCTTAATCGTTTCGTTCAAGGCGGGGAAACGTTGGTGGCGAGCAAGAATGAACCCTCCCAATGTTTGATAATCTTCCGATTCCGGAATTTTAAGGTCGAACATCTCATTGATACGTTCAATCTCCAAGCGGCAAGAGAGCAGAAACTCTCCTGTGTTTAATGCCTTTGCTATGTGGTTTGTGTTGTCGTGCTCGTCTTCAATTTCACCAAAAATCTCCTCCACAAGGTCTTCTAATGAGATGATACCCGAAGTGCCACCAAATTCATCGACCACAACGGCTAATGATTTCTTTTGTTGCATTAGTGTGCGCATAAGTTTGTGCGCTGAAAGCGTCTCGGGCACAATGGGCATACGGCATATACGTTGTTGCCATTTATTGGCATTGCGGAACAATTCCGAGGAGTGTATATATCCGATAATGTTGTCGATATTTTCTTTAAAAACAACAATCTTGGAGTGTCCCGATTCAATAAACAGCGTTTTTAAATCCTCAAGAGGTGTGTTTATTTCGACCGCCTCAATTTCTGTACGTGGTACATAGCAGTCTCGTACTTTAATATTTGAAAAGTCGAGAACATTTTGGAAAATCCTCACATCGTTGTCAATCTCTTCCTCCTCTTTTGCATTCTCAATAGAGTCCTGTATCAGGTTGTTCAATTCTCGTTTTGTGAATGTGGTATCACGTGTTTCCTTGCCTATTTTTATGTTGAATACACGCAACAAAATACAAGAGAGCCAGGTGGTGAAGCGCGATAATGGATACAGTACAATATATATCAGGTATATAGGAAGAGCAAATCTCTTAAGTGCTCCGTTGGGGTTGGCTCTGAAAAGAGCTTTGGGAACAAACTCGCCGGTGAGAATTATTACGACTGTGGATATAAATGTCTCCAACAGCAGTTTCACCGATGTAGATGTGGTTATTTCGTTTAAAAATAATGTATTCAGTATGTCTGCCATAAGAATACTGTAGATAACAATTACAATGTTGTTACCTACCAGTAATGTGGAAATGAAATTATTGCTGTTAGAATAGAAACGGTTAATTACATACGATGTTGCATTGCGCTCGTTGAGGTCTATGCCCATTAGTAACTTGTTAGATGCAATAAAGGCAATCTCCATTCCCGAAAAGAGTGCCGACAACAATATTACGATAATTAATGAAATAAAAGTAACAGTCATATATTATTATTCTCCGATAGGGTATATTCCTTTAGTGTTCTTTATGAGCCAGGTATTAAGGTTCTGGTCTGCACTAAAGCCATAGCCTTCGGTTATTTGATCTTCTTGTTCTATTTTTATGTATGCATCGGAGTAGATGCGCTTCTCTTCTTGGCTCCAATAGAGCAAGTCGGTGAAGAATTTCTCTTTTTTAATGTTTTGTATATCGACATTGCCAATTAGTTTCCATAATTTGGCTTCGGTGTAGAAATATGCCGTATCACATTCTATTACAGCTTCTACATTCATATCTTTGTCATATTTTTCAAGTCTTGCCCCTTTCTCAAAAGCCCAATGAGCAGGGTTGCGCTTGTCGTAAACCAGCCACTCTTCGGCATCAATCTTGTAGCTTATTCTGCCGGAATCACTTATGAGTGTGCTCACACCATAGGTGCTCATCATAGGAATAGAGTCGGGTTCCTCAAAATCTGCAACAACTTTTTTCTTGTCGCTCTGACAGGAAATTTGACAAAACAGTACAACAATCGCAATTCCTGCGATTGTTGTACCTATTATATTATTATACACTTTACTGAATTGTAGTTTTTTCATTTATCCAACCACCAATTGTAATTGTTGAGCCACTCTTGTAGCCTTTCATAAAGAGGTCGCTAATCTCGGGCAGGTATGATTTGTATGTTCCAATAAATTTATCGGCTTCCTTCTTTACAGAGGGGTCGATAGCCTTTGCACGATAGAGCTTGTCTAGTGCTGCGTAGTATGTACAGCGGTTCATTACACCGTCCTCACTCCAGTTGGGGTTTGCTGCATAGCATTGAGCAATTAGAATATATGGCTGGCCGAATTTTGAGTTAAGTGCAATTGCTTTTTGTGCATATTCACGCGCTTTGACAAATTTCTTCAAGCCATAATACACGGCACCAACCTTGTAGCACATATCGGCTTTGTTGGTAACAGAAGTCTCCAATTCTATAGCTTGGTCAAAGAGCTCCATGGCTTTGTCTATTTCACCTTTTTTGTAGTAGCGATAACCACAACCCATTGCTGCTTTTGATGTAGGCTGTATTGCAAGAGCATATTCCGATGCTGTAAGGTAAGTATCCTCGTTGGTACATTTAAGCATTCCCATCACCGAAATTACCTTGTTCAAGTACTCAATGTTGTCTTTGTTCTCCTCAACTTTGGCAGCGTATATAGTATTAAGGTCTTCGCATTTTGCAGCACCGCTGTTTATAAAATATGCATCGATGTTGTTGCGAGAGATACGTGCGTTGTCAATGTTCTTGCTATAGCCCTCAACGTATGTGCTGTCTTTGGGGTCGCCGGTCTCTTGGAACTTCTTTGTGTAGTGTTCTATTCTCTCGTTATATTTGTCGAGTACATCTACAATGTACACCGAAGCATTCAAGTAGTCTTCAATAATCTGCTCACCGTGCCCCTCTTTGTCTCTTTTGTATTTTAGAGCAGAGTGTTTCATGAATTGTGTTGTGATGTTGAACTCCGAGTTACCTTTCTCAAGTTCCACCGATTTTGCCAGCATTGAATATACTGAATCGGGGTTTGCATCGGGCACAACCTGCATATAGTCGATAGCCTTTTTGCCCAAAATACCACCGATAGACATTTTTGTCTTTGTAATTGATTGCAGCTTGTCGAAATACTTCATTTGTTGGTCATATACAGCCATCAACTCATTTGTATATGTGGCTTTGAGCTGCGCATCGGGCTCTTTTGATATAAGAACCTTAAGCAATTTTACACCGTTTGTGTATGTATCTACACGTGCGACAGGGTAGTTTGTGAAAACATCTTTCCACAATGGATATACCTCCTTGCATGCATTGTAAGAGGGTGCCTTTGACTTCATTTGCTGGTTTACAAGGAAAATGTTCTCAAGGCACTTTACACTGTCTGCACCCACACCAAAGCGGTGGTCGTTTGTGATTCCGTTTTGCGCGTATACGCACGATACGGCAAGTGTCAATAGCAATAAAATACTTTTTTTCATATCTTTCAATTATATTTTGTTTATCTTACTCTAATTTTCATAAACCAGCTCTCATTGAATGTGATACCAATGTTCAAGCGTAGATATGTTTCGGCAATAAGGCCGGAACTCTTGGGCTCCATGCGTATCACCTGCCCCGAAACGTGTAAAATTGAACGGTTGTTTATTCTGTTTATTATGGGCAAAGAGAATCCTGCGCTTATACCATATTCTTCGCAGCCCTCCTGTCCCTGAATCTCGGTATATGGCTGTGCATAGTATGCTCCCATGCGGTAATTCATCTTCTTGAAGATGTTGCGTGTTAGTTGATTGTTGGGTGAATATTCTGCACCAATTGAAAATTTGCTACGGCTCACCCCTTTGTCGTATCCAAAGAACCCGGCCTCACTCCAGTCTTGAAATGTATAGTCCAGCCCAACTTTCCAATTATCGTTATAGTTGTACAAGGTGCCCAAGCCTATAGAGTGGGGGAGCTTGAATGTGCCGTTGATTTTTGTGGTGTCGCTCAATGTATATTTCTCTATTTTTATTGCATCGGCGTTTAGGTTGTGCCCTAGTGAGTATGTTGCACCAAACGTAATTTTGTGTTTGTTTGCCAGTGTCGTTGTGTATTGTGCACCAAGGTCTATCTTGTAGCTCCTTACATTTAACAGATATTGGCGTTGCATATCTGTTATGTTGCTCTCCGTAAAGTCGTTGTATATGGTATGTGAAATATCGCCATACATATATGACATCATTAAACCTACCGAAAGGTCTTTTACCGGAGACCAGCCAACACCAATGTAGGGTTGGTATATGCCACCCTCTCCATTGTAGTTGCTTGTACTCTCTTTCCCTCCCTCTTTTGTTGTTGTGGCGAATGAATAGCCCACATTGGAGTATGGGAGAAAACCAATGCTTATTCCAATGTTCCTGCCTGCGCGGAACTGCATAGCCAGATAATCGAAACTACCGTTTTTTGCATTTTTTTGTACATTGCCCTCCTTGAAATTAACATTTTGCAAGGAGAAACCGGCCTCAAAAAGCATTGTCAGAGTGTCGGCTGCAGCAAATGATGCGGGGTTCAACAGGTTTATGTAGCTGCCACTGCGCAGAGCATATCCTAAACCTCCCATTTGACGGTTTACACCCATGTTTTGGTCGGCAAGTATTCCCAAACCGTAACGCGAATAGGGTGAGTTTATACCATTGTCGGCCACGGCAGCCACAATGGTAGTTGCTATAATGAGTGTGAGAGTCAGTAATCGTTTGTATATTGTCATAATAAGCTAAAAAGCTGATTAAATTTCTTTATTTTTTAAAAAAGAGCATTTGTTGTTACAAAACAAGTCGTAAATGTTTAAATTGCTCCTAAAATTATGTTCAATCCTTTTGCAACGAGGAATTTATCGGCAAAGATGCGATTTTTTATGTTATTAATCAATGTTTTTTCGTCTCCGCCCGTTAAAAAAACAAAAACATCGCCATAAATCTCTCTTATTTCGTTAATATAACCATCAATTTCGTGGCAAACTCCTCTTATTACTCCACTTCGTATTGCGGTTTCAGTGTTGTGCCCAAGCCGTGGGGCTTCTCCTTCTTTTTCTACAAGTGGCAGGCGGGCGGTGTATTCGTGCAGAGCCTTTAATCGCATTTTTATGCCGGGTGATATGTTGCCACACATAAAATTGCCTTCTTTGTCCACGAAATCTATAGTTATGGCACTGCCTGCGTCAATTACCAGAAGATTGCGTTGCGGAACTTCATTGGCTGCACCTACAGCAGCGGCAATGCGGTCGCGCCCCAGTGTGTGCGGTGTGCCATATTTTATATTTATGGGTACGGGTGTTTGGTCATTGAACCACACAATGGGGCAACCAAGGCATTTAAATTGTGCTTTTTCTTCCTTGGAAAGGTCTATAACAGTGGAAACAATAGCTTTTTCAATGTTATACTGCGTGCTCCACTCGCGTAAAATGCTGTCGTAGTCTTTCTCTCGGCGTGTGTGCAATATCAATTGCTTGCCGTTAAAAAGAAAGAATTTTGCACTGTTATTCCCTATGTCTATTATCAGGTTCAATGGTGGTCGTTTCTTAAAAAAGTGTATTTAAATGCCCATCAGCCAATTTCACTCTGCTGTTGCAAAGATACCGCAAAATATTTATATTTCACAATTTTACTTATTGTTTCAGGCTATAAGCGTTGTTGTTTGCTCCTATCTGAATATTCTCAAACAGTTGTCGTTGGGGCGGCGTATGTGTAGGTAATTGGCAAGTTCTGGTGCCATAATGTTGGCCGGAGTAAAATCATTTACAACATCAGCTTTTACCCCTGCGCCAAATATGATCATAGGGAATGTTACGGGGCTGCGACGTACCAGATTGCTGGCTTCTACAATGTCTTTTGCCATTTTCCAGCCCGGCATCAGGCGCAGCCAAATATCACCTGAGCATTTTGCATTATATCCGTTTTTTACATATTGCAATTCGGGGCTCAACATACCGCCAAGGCGGTATATGGTAAATACGTCCTCAATTCCATCTATTGATTTTAAGAATTCCACGGTGTGAGCTACTAAATCGACTTTCTTTAGTTGCAGTTGCTCCATTTTTTTCTTGTTTAGATAGAATTCCGAATTAAAATAGCCATCTATGTAATCTCCTTTGCCGAAGAGTGCACTTAAGTAAACATTAAGCAGGGCTTTAACTCTGTCCATGTGCACAGTTCCCGAAGGGAGACGGTATTTTTCGTCGTTAGAATCGTCTTCCACAACATAACCCGTAGAGGAGAGTGATATTATTACATTATTAAGCCCAATGCGACGGTCAATCTCCTTTAAAAGGTCGGAAATATTTTTGTCGAGCCTGGTATATATATCTTGTATTTCTATGGGGCGGTCTTCCATTGATATGTTGTTGTAATTGCCTGCATAGTATGTTATAGAGAGCATATCGGTTATGTTGTCGAGCCCCATATTGCCACTGCGTAGGCACGCTATGGCAACTTCGTTTATCTCGTCGTTTATGCAAGCCGATGTTTTGTACAGGCGTATATCGTTATTCCCGTTAAATGAATAAGAGAACTGCTTTGGTGCTTTGTCGCCAAAGTTGTTGTATAGCTCTGTGGGGAATAGGGGTGTCCATTTGCTGTTGCGCCCAACTACTTCTTTGTTGATTTTTGCAGCCCATTCGGGGAACAGCCCGTAATATGATGAACTGCACCAATAACCGGTGTTGTCGTTCTTCCAAATTACAACATCTGCCGCATGTCCTCCTTGCATAACGGCCGCATCGCAGTCGGGAGCAATAACGCAGATTTGCGCTTTTCCACGTGTAGCGCGCTTCATTTCATCGGCAAGTGTTATGGCTTTTAATCTTACCGGGGACACTCTGTCGTTAGTGTACAGCCCTTGTTGCTTGCTGTCGTCGGTGCAATGTACAATGTTTAAAGAGTTGCGGTCGAGCCATCGCTCGCCAACAATACCGTGTGTGTAGGGGTTTGTTCCTGTAACAAGGGTTGCTGTTGCCGATGCACGGTCGATATTCTCAAAAGCATAGTAGCTGTTGGGATACACGCGCCCCCCGGCCAGCAATCGTTTGAACCCGTCGGGTGTGTACAGCCCTTCAAATTCATACATGAAATCACTGCGCAATTGGTCTATGGTTATAGTTACCAATAATTTGGGCGATTCTATTTTTTCTTGTGCAAGTGCCTGCAGTGGTAGGGCAAGTAAAAGTATCAGTAAAGGCTTAATTCGCATATTCTTTCTCTATATATATGAAAAATTGAACGTACAAGAGTAGCTGCTGCAAAAATAAAAATGGGAGCAGGGTAGTGCTGTGGTACAAACGGTGCACTTGCTATAAATGCCACCACCATAGCCACCTGTATCCACATAAACGTGGGACACTTGTGCTTTATTGCATAATAGATGTGCACCGGTATTAGCAACAATGGTACAGGGTTAAGCCATATAAGCAGGTAGTTGTTGTCCACAGCAGGGTGAAGCGAGCAGGTTGCCATAAACAATAGAATGGTTCCGGCAAGGCCTTGCGCGGCCATAAGCAAAATGTCGTAACCCCAAAATATTTTGTGGCTGCGCACCTCGCACAGCATTATTATCATTGTGAAAAGCAACAGCAGCAGGGCACTGTTGAAGGGAGTGAGGTGGTTGGGCGTTTTTGCCTTTTCCACGGGTTGCAACAGCTCCTTCTGCTCGCTTACAAGCGGGTAGCTGCCCACTTCGTTTGTTATCTGCGCAGTGGCAAGGTCGTTCATTAAGTAACCGGGGAGGAATTGCAGCACTTCGCGTGTGGCGGGTGCATCTATGTCGGCACCAAGCAGCAGGTTTATTCCAAATTCATTCCAAGGTTGAATATGTGTGTGTTGTTCAAGTGCTTCTCTAATGGTTGCAGCTTGTGGCAGGTTATTGTATAAAACATTGTTCGCACCGCCAAGCTGTTCTAATATTTTATCGCGTATTTTAGTCGTGCAGTTATTATAGAAGTAGTTGTACCTGTAGGTTCTGTTTGTTATTTGGCAGTTTGTTACAAGTTCTTTGAACAATCTCTGTTTTTGTAAAGAATCCAGCTGTATAACCTGCTCTGTTATGCCTGAACCTCTATGGCGGTATTCCTCAATAAAACTTTGATAATCCACTGCACCAACCATATAATCGGTCTCTCCCAAAATAAATCTCCAAGCAAAGTTTGGTGTGCTGAAGCTGAAATAACCGTAACCGAAAACTACATCAATGTCATTCTCGCTGTCGGTATATCTTAGTGCTGTGTGCCCGAATAATTCATATACCTCTTCACCGGGTGAGCATGTGAGCAGGCTCACTTGTGTCTCGTCGGCACGTGCGGGTAGCAGTGTCGTTGCTATAAATGCAATAGCTATAAAAAGCAGTTTTATGGTGTGTGTAAGTGCTCTTGTCATTATTCTTTGTTTTACGCACGCGAAGATAGTAAAAATAAGGGAGATTTCGGTAACCTTGTGCAAAAAGGATACAAAACAGAAACGGCAACACCGCGGTGTTGCCGTTTCTTGTAGCTTATGAGCTGTTTTAGTACTGTTGCTCAATGTTCCATACAAAGGCACGCAAGCCCAGCTGCGGTGTCTCTTTGTCTATAGCCTCAATTTCTTTTAGAATGTTGGCTACTTTGTTGTCATCAACAATGGTAATTATGGAGCCACACATCGAGGGCCACGCGTGTGAGCCATAGTGGGGGTCGCCCGTTTTGGAGCCACGTCCTTGCATCTGCTCAAAGAAAGAGAAACCACGGCAGTTGTTGTGTGTGAGCATATCTACTATCGCATCTTTGTGCGAAATGTCGAATGTGATGAATATACTTTTCATAATTCTTTTGGTTTAATTTGGTTAGGGTGGCAATTAGTGCTTTTTATCCTTGCCCTTCAACTGCTCTATCTCCTTGTTCTCGTTCCAGTATGCCTGCAATTCGCGCTGTTTCTTTATGGCACGACGACGGTTCTTTATACCGTTACCGGCAAAAATACCATACATTGCGGGAACATAGATAAGGGTCATTATAGTTGATATTGTAAGACCACCGATAACGGCAATACCCAAGGGACGCCACATCTCGGCACCTACACCGTGGCTTATAGCCATAGGCACCATACCCAAAATTGTTGTACAAGTTGTCATAAGCACGGGGCGCAAACGGCTCTTGGCTGCACCTACGCAGGCCGGAATAACTCCAAGGCCTCTTTCGCGCAACAGCATTGTGTAGTCAATGAGCACAATACCGTTCTTCACAACCATACCGATAAGCATAATACCACCAAGCATTGACATAACGTTGAGGTTTGTTCCTGTAATGAAGAGTGCAAGCAACACACCACTTAACGCAAACAATACCGAAATCATAAGAATGAATGGGTAGGTAAGCGACTCGAACTGCGATGCCATTACAATGAACACCAATACCAGAATAATCAAACCAAGCTGGCCGAGGTCGCGGTTAGAATCCTGCTGGTCCTCGTAAGAACCGGCAACCTCTATGGCAATACCGGTAGGTATGTCCATCTTGTCGATAATAGCCTGTCCGTAGTTTACACCATCGCTAAGTGCTGTACCTGCTGCCAGAATGGCATCAACTGTTACAATACGCTCGCGGTCTTTACGCTCAATGGTAGGGGGCATCTCATTCATAACCACCTTGCCAAGCTCCTTTATGCGCACAGGCTGGCCTGTTGCATTGTATATAACTACGTTCTCGATATCTTCGATACTCTGGCGTGCATCGGGCTCGTAGCGCACCTTTACATCGTACTCATCACCGTCCTCGCGGTAATATGTCGATAGTGCACCGTTGTAACGGTTGCGCAGGTATGTCGCCGCTGTAGATAGGTTCAATCCGTGCATAGCAAGCTTCTCGCGGTCAAACTCAACGCGGTACTGTGGCTGGTAATCGCTTCGGCTGATGTTCACCTGTGTAATCTTGTCCCAAGCACGTAGTGAGTCGGCAAGGGCTTTTGAGAGGCGGTCGGTCTCCTCAAGGTCGTAGCCGTAAATCTCAAACGATGCGGTGTTCTGTCCACCCATGCTGCTCATGCTGCCACCGAGCATCACTTTGCTTCTTGCAATCTCGGGGAAGTTTTTCATGTCGGCACGCATTTCGTCGCAAATAACCTCAAGGCCTTTCTCGCGCTGGTCCGAAGGTACAAAGCTTATGTTAAAACTCATAATATGTGTACCGTTGTCGCTGAGCGATGCAAATGTGTTGTTTTCATCGGCCTGGCCCACGGTGAAGTTACAAGCCTTCATAGTGTCGCCGTAACGCTCTTGCCACAACTTTGTTAGGCGCAAGCCAATCTCCTGTGAAATCTCCACGCGGGTACCGATGGGCATCTCAATGGTTGCACCCACGCGGCCGTTGTCGTTTGTGGGGAAGAACTCGCTCTTAATACTTTTTGCACAAAGCAAGCTTATCAAGAAGATACCAAAGCTGGCAGCAAGAGTAGTCCAACGGTGGCGCATAGCCCAGTTTACTGCTTTTGCATACTTTTCGTCAATGGTATCCAGCACCTTCTGAATAGGTTTGTAGAAGGTGATGAAGAATTTGCTTTGCTTCTTCTGCAACTTAAGCATTTTGGCACACATCATAGGTGTAAGTGTGAGCGATGCAACAAGCGAGATTAACATAATGATACACATCATCCAACCCAGCTGCTTAAAGAGAATACCACTCATACCGGTTACCATAGTCAATGGGAAGAACACGGCAAACATTGTGAGGGTAGATGCCATAACCGATACACCCACCTCATTGGTACCGTGTACAGCGGCATTGTAGGGGCTCGAACCACGCTCAATGTGTGTGGTAACGTTCTCAAGCACCACAATGGCGTCATCAACCACCGAACCGATGGCAATACTCAAACAAGAGAGTGATATAATGTTTATAGAACCTCCTGTTGCAAATAGGTAAACAAACGATGCGATAAGTGAGAAGGGAATGGTGATAGCAATAATTACTGTAGCTCTCCAACGTCCCAAGAATATAAATACCACAAGCACAACGAAGATGAGTGCATCGCGAATGGTAGATGACAAAGTGTCAACAGTGTTCAAGATGTTCTCCGATGTATCCACAATAACGTTCATCTCAACATCGGCGGGAAGGCGGTCTTGCAGCTTGGGAAGCTCGTTCTTTACCGCTTCTGAAATAGCCACGGAGTTGCCACCGCTCTGTTTCTGTACAATAATCATTGCACCCTGCTTGCCATCGGTAAATGTGCGTTGCGAACGCTCCTGTACATTATCCACAATACGTGCAATGTCTTTCAAATATACATTCGCACCATCGTGTGTGCCCACAACAAGCTCCATCATCTGGCGGGGGTCTTTGAACTCACCCTCTACACGCAGAGAGTATGTGTTGTTGCCCACATCAAAGTTACCACCGGGGATATTGCGGTTCTCGGCAGCAATAATGGCACTTACACTCTCAACGGGTATATTGTAGGCCTCCATTTTCACGGGGTCCATGTATATGTTAATCTCACGCTCGGGGGCACCCGAAATAGACACTGTACCCACACCGTCGATACGCGCAAGCGGGTTGGCAACGTTGTCGTCAAGAATCTTGTATAGCGCATTCTGGCTCTCTTCGGCCTTTACCGCAATCATCACAATAGGAATCATGTCGGTAGAGAACTTGAAGATAATGGGGTTGTTGGCATCGTCGGGGAGCGACGAAGAAACCATATCCAGCTTGTCGCGCACGTCGTTGGTGAGGTCGTCTATGTCATATCCGAACTCAAATTCAAGAGTAATAACCGACACGTTCTCACGCGACTTCGATGTAATATGCTTCAAATGTTCCACGGAGTTAAGCGTGTTCTCCAATGGGCGTGTTACGTTGTTTTCAATGTCATCGGCACTTGCACCATTGTAGTATGTAAATACCATAATGGTGTTTGTTTCAATGTCGGGGTATAAGTCGATAGGTAGCTTTGAGAATGAAAAAACACCAAAAAGAGCAATCGCCAAGAAGCATAGCGATGTCATAATCGGTTTTTTCACCGCGCTTTCATATATACTCATATTATCTTATATTTTATCGTGTTTTTTATTCCATTACTTCAACCTCTTTTCCATTGCTCAGGTTTGTCTGGCCTGCAACAACAACATAGCTGTTGGGCTCGATACCCGAAATGAGCTCATATCTGTCGCCCATACGACGGCCAAGCTCTACCTTGTTGTGCTTAACTGTGCCGTTCTGCTCATAAGTATAAACATAGTAGTCGCCTGCACCGGCCTGTTTGATAACAGCTTGGTCGGGCACAACAACGTGGTTCTTTGTTCCAAAGTTTACAGTTACGTGTCCGAACATTCCGGGGCGCACTTTGCGGTCGTTGTTTGCAATCTTAATCTCCACGGGGAATGTGTGTGTCGCAGCATTGATGGTGGGATATACAATATCTATCTTGCCGGTGAATTCCTGGCTGCCGTATGTGTCGAATGTAACTGTTACGGGCAAGCTCTTGTTTGTCTGTGCATAGCGACTCTCGCTCACGTTTATCTTCATCTTTACGGGAGAAATCTGCTCTACAACCAAAATGGGCTTTCCACCGTACATATCGCCGTTGTCGTAGTTACGTGCCGACACTACACCGTCGATGGGGCTCACAAGCACTGTGTTTTCCAATTTATTGGCAAGCGCACGCTTGTTTACCTCCAACTGAGTCTTGGCGTTGTCATACTCGGCTGCTGAGGCACCGCCCACTTTGTAGAGCTCCTCAACGCGCTTGAAGTCTATTTCCTGGTTTTCAACCTGCATTTTAAGCTGGTCGAGGCTGCTTGCGTCGAGCAATACCAATTTCTGCCCTTTGCGTACGTTGTCGCCCACCTCAACAAGAATCTTTTCTATACG
Organism: Bacteroidaceae bacterium; assembly: GCA_017481875.1. Classification (GTDB taxonomy): domain Bacteria; phylum Bacteroidota; class Bacteroidia; order Bacteroidales; family Bacteroidaceae; genus HGM04593. The sequence continues at coordinate 54,940 of JAFUOP010000030.1, read as the reverse complement.
TAGTGCAGAGCTGGGAATAATATTATTTTTCACCTCGGCTTCCACAGTAGTAGTGTATTGCTCAAGCTGTGCAACCTCTTCTGCTGTTACTTTAGCTATTTTCACTTTAGGCTTTTCTTGTTGTACCTGTGCAGTTTCTACAGTCTCTGCATTCTCTTTTGTCTCTGAGCTGCCGCAAGAACAAAATATAGTTGTTGCGACCAATGCAATAAATGTCAGATTCTTTTTCATAATCGTCTATATGTTTTTTATTTATTCCTTTCCTAATACTGTGTTCAATTCCGATTTTGCCACCAAATAGTCGTAAATGGTGTTGTTGTAGCTCAGCTGTACGTTTGTGAGCGATACCTGTGAATTTGTCAGCTCCAGAATTGTGCCTTTTCCCACGTCGTAACGCTTTTGGCTTATCTCCAGCCCCTTCTTTGCAAGCTCTACAGCGGTTTTGTTGCTCTCCAGCTGCTCGGCACTCTTTGTCATGTTGTCCAGGTAGCTTTGTGCCTGCATATTAAGCAAACGCTCGGTGTTGGTGCGTGTTTCGGCCAGCTGCCACTGTTGTATTTTATTGCTCTTCAGCTTTGTGAAGTTGCTTGCCTGGAATAGGGGAATGCTCAAAGAGAGTGCTACCGAAGAACTGTTGCTCCAGGTGTAGTCCATAACCTTCCAATCCTCGTTGTAAAGCGATTGGTATTGCAAGTTACCCGATAGGGCAAGTGTGGGCATGAAGCTTGTTTTCAATAAGCTACGTTGTTTTTTCAGCAATTGTGCCTGCAGGTCTATAGCCTTCAGCGCAGAATTGTTGTTTAGGTCTATTGCCTGCTTGGCAGCGTCTTTGTTCATTTCAACCTCGTGGTTTTTGAGGTTGTCGTCTATAACAATGTTTACATCGGCGGTAATGCCCATAAGCACCTTTAATTGCAACTTTGCAATCTCCACAGCGTTTCTGCCGCTTATAACCGAGGGCCAAGCATTGCTCTTTTGTACCTCTGCGCTTATTTTATCATACTCGCTTACTCTTCCTTGTGTGAATTTTGCATTTACAATATTAAAATTGTCCTCGGCAAGCTTGTAGTTTTCCATCAGCACATTGTAAGAGTCCTGTGCAAGCATCAGTTGGTAGTATGCTTTTGTAACCTGGTTTACGAGGTCTATTTTAGAGCCGCGGCTTTTCTCGGCAGCAAGTTCTACGTCTGCTTTTGTAAGGCTCATTGTCTTGTATATTGCAGGTGCAAATACGGGAAGCGACACTTGCAATGCTCCGTTCCAGGTGCTTGCGTCGTCTTTACCCATCTTAAATGTTTGTCCACCCAGGTTCATCTCGGCAGCTTTAATGGCATAGTTAATGCTTCCGTTTAGTGTGGCTGTAGGTAATAGGTTCTGCCAAGCCTCGTTTTGTGAAACTTTCTTCAACTCAATCTCTTTCTCCGCTACCTTAATGGTGGGGTTCTCGCTCAATGCAAGCTCAATAGCTTTGTCGAGCGTGAGATGCATTGTGGGGGTAGTCTCTTGTGCGCGTGCCAGCATAAACACTGCCAGCAGGGCAACCATTGTTGTCAATCGCATTTTAAGATTCATAATAGTTTATTGTTTGTTTTTATCTATAAATTCTTCAATTCTTTCACGTCCTTTTGCTGTAGCAATTCCCCGTAGGTAGAAAAGGATAAGCAGGCGGCCCAGTTCCTCGGGCTTGTAGTGGCTGAGGTCGCTGTTCCCGGGCTGTTTATTCACTGTCATAATGAGCTCTAAATCTCGTTGCAGTATAAAGGCGAGTATCCCAAAGTCGGCATCTTCGCGGAACAGCCCCTGCTTGCGCCCCTCTTCCATCCAGGCAATAAAGCGTTTGTTGTTCTTTTTTTCGCGAGCTTTACGGCGGTTCAGAACTTCGGGGTATCGTTCAAGCTCTATTAAGAACAGCCTGTTGGTATTGCTCAAAGTTCTGAAATAGAGTTCATAAAGTCTTAATATTATGTCCAATATATCATTGGAATTTCTTATAATCTCTTTAGCTTCGGCGGCAATAGTCTCTTGGCTATATTTTATAGCTTCCAGAATAAGGTTCTCTTTGTCGGTGAACAATTCGTAAATAGTACGCTTGGAAACAGAAATTAAAGAGGCAATGTCGTCCATTTTTACCTCTTTTATTCCTTGTTTGCGAAACTGTTCAAGTGCAGCAGAAATTATCCTTTGCTTTACCTCTTCTTTGCTATGTTCTTCTTTGTTATTTTTCACGTTGCAAAGATACGCAGAAAACTTTTTGTGGCAAAAAAGTTTTCTGTTCAAATATTGGGAAAATGTTCCTTTATTAAGGTTTTTTAGTGATTATACCCTAAAAAAGGCACGCAATTTCACTATTGCGTGCCTTTTTGCTATTTTATAGATGTGGCTGTGGTTGTTCTTTAATCTTCCAAAAGATGTTTTAAAAAATCGTTCATCTCTTCATCGAACCCACTTAGCAGGTCTTCGCTTAAGATGAGCGTGTCGTCATCTATGTATAGAAGATCTACGATAGCCTCTTTTTCTTCATCTACAAGAACAAATGAATAAGGTTTCAATATGTTTAAGTTATCGAATATGCCGGCTTCCTGCATTTTTGCAAGCTCCTTGCGCAGAACCTTCTCAAACTGTTTCTCGTCGTGCGAGTTCTCCCACTCTTTTATATGTACGCTTGCGAGGGTGTTGTCCTCATCGTCATATATTGAGAGTGTGCCGGTCTCTCCGTTTACAAGAAGATGAAAATCGGTTATTGTTGTCTCCTCTGCGGTTACAAAATTTTTTACCATTTTCTCAATGGCATTTTTTAGGCTTTCTTGTGTTTGTGTGCTTAGTGGCATATTCGTAACTTTTTAAAGGTTCTTTCCGTGGCAATGTTTGAACTTCTTACCGCTACCGCAAGGGCAGGGGTCATTGCGTCCTACAGTCTTTTCAGCTCTTATAGGTGTGCGTTGCTCGGCGCGTGTGTCGTGCTGTGCGGCAGCTTGCTGGTTGGCGTCGTTCAAATCTACCTTTGTTTCGTTGTATTTAGGCTTTTGCTTGCTGCGTTGAGGGTCGGGTGCAACCTTTACATCTTGTCGCTCCTGCACGGGGATTTGTCCGCGTAATAAGATTGATGCTGTCTGGTCATTTATCTTATTTACCATTTTGTCAAAAAGTGTTACCGACTCAAGCTTGAATATCAGCAACGGGTCTTTTTGCTCGTAGCTTGCGTTCTGCACCGAGTGTTTCAGCTCGTCAAGGTCGCGCAGGTTCTCTTTCCACGCATTGTCTATGGTATGTAGCAATATTGCTTTCTCAAAGCACTTTATCACCTCTTTGCCTTTTGTTTCGTATGCAGCGGTGAGTGGTACCGGTATCTGATATACGTGGCGACCGTCGGTGATGGGTACATATATGTGCTTGTCGCGCATTTGCTCGTTGTTGTTGTAAATATATTCTATGAATGGGTATGCAACCTGGGCCATGCGCTCTGTTTTTTGTTTGAAGTTGCTCATCACAGCTTCAAAACACTTCTCGGCAAGCTCGTCTGTGTCCATTTTGCGGTACTCCTCTTCGTTTGCTATGGGCATTTCGCAAGCAAGCACGCGCAAGAACTCCATTTTTGCATCTTCGTAGTCGCAGTTTTCAACAATGTTGTAGCAACGGTCCCAAACAATATTCACAATATCCATACCGATGCGCTCGCCTATGAGTGCGTGGCGGCGTTTGGTGTATATAACGGTACGCTGCTTGTTCATCACATCGTCATATTCAAGCAAGCGTTTACGAATACCGAAGTTGTTCTCTTCCACCTTCTTCTGTGCGCGTTCGATGGAGCTTGAAATCAAAGGGTGCTCAATCATATCGCCATCTTTGAAGCCCATAAACTTACTATCGAGAATCTTTGATATACGCTCCGAGCCGAACAAGCGCATAAGGTTGTCCTCGAGCGACACGAAGAATACCGAAGAACCCGGGTCGCCCTGGCGGCCGGCACGTCCGCGCAACTGTCTGTCAACGCGGCGCGACTCGTGGCGTTCTGTGCCTATAATTGCTAGACCACCGGCAGCGCGTACCTCCTCGCTGAGCTTAATATCGGTACCACGTCCGGCCATGTTTGTGGCAATGGTTACCGTGCCCGAAAGACCGGCCTTTGCAACAATGTCGGCCTCCTTCTGGTGCAGCTTGGCGTTGAGCACGTTATGTGCTATGCCGCGCATCTTTAGCATACGGCTCAGCATTTCCGATATTTCAACCGATGTTGTACCCACAAGCACAGGGCGGCCTTGCTGCACAAGGCTCTCAATCTCCTCAATTACCGCTTTGTATTTCTCGCGCTTGGTTCTGTAAACGCGGTCGTTCATATCCTTGCGGGCTATGGGGCGGTTGGTGGGTATTACCACAACATCGAGTTTGTAGATATCCCAAAACTCTCCTGCCTCGGTTTCTGCAGTACCGGTCATACCGGAAAGCTTGTGGTACATACGGAAATAGTTCTGCAACGTGATAGTGGCAAATGTTTGCGAAGCAGCCTCCACCTTCACACGCTCTTTAGCCTCGATGGCCTGGTGCAAACCGTCGGAGTAGCGGCGGCCTTCCATTATACGGCCTGTCTGCTCATCTACGATTTTTACTTGGCCGTCCTCGGTTACCACGTACTCTACGTCGCGGTCGAACATTGTATAGGCCTTCAATAATTGGTTTATTGTGTGTATGCGCTCCGATTTTACTGCATAGTTGGTGAGCATTTCATCTTTCTTTGCAGCCTTCTCTTCGTTGCTTAGCTCGGTGTTGTTTTCGAGCTCGGCAAGCTCTGTTGCTATGTCGGGCAGAACAAAGAGTGTTTGGTCCTGTGCATTGCCTGTAATGAGTTCAATACCTTTGTCTGTGAGCTCCACACTGTTGTTCTTCTCTTCAATAACAAAGTATAGAGGCTCGGTAGCCTCGGGCATACGCTTGTTGTTCTGCTCTATGTAATATTCTTCGGTTTTTAGCAGGCCTGTTTTTACTCCCGGCTCGCTAAGCAATTTTATAAGCGGCTTGTTCTTGGGCAGAGCCTTGTGGCTGCGGAATAGCGATAGGTAGCCTGCGGTAACCTCATCTTTGTTGTCTGAATAGATGAGTTTGCGTGCATCGGCAAGGTATTGTGTGGCAAGTTTTTTCTGTGCCTCCACCAGGCGTTCCACCAAGGGGCGATACTCTTCGAACATCTGGTCCTCGCCACGAGGTACGGGGCCCGAAATGATAAGCGGTGTACGGGCATCGTCGATAAGCACCGAATCGACCTCATCGACAATGGCATAGTTGTGTACTCGCTGAACAAGGTCGGCGGGCTGGGTGGCCATATTGTCGCGCAAGTAGTCGAAACCAAACTCGTTGTTTGTTCCAAAGGTGATGTCGGCAAGGTAGGCATTGCGACGTGCATCGGAGTTGGGCTGGTGCTTGTCAATACAATCTACGCTCAAGCCGTGGAACATATAAAGAGGCCCCATCCACTCGGAGTCGCGCTTTGCAAGGTAGTCGTTCACGGTTACCACGTGCACACCGTTGCCGGTGAGGGCGTTAAGGAACACAGGTAGGGTGGCCACAAGTGTCTTACCCTCACCTGTTGCCATCTCTGCTATGCGGCCTTTGTGTAGCACCACGCCACCAAACAGCTGTACATCATAGTGCACCATGTTCCACACAGTGTCGTTGCCACCGGCAGTCCAGTGGTTCTTGTATAATGCTTTGTCGCCTTCTATGGTTACAAAATCGTATTTTGCTGCAAGGTTGCGGTCAAACTCTGTTGCAGTAACCTCAATAGTCTCGTTCTCGCTAAAACGGCGGGCTGTGTCTTTTACAATGGCAAAAGCCTCGGGCAGTGCCTTGTCGAGCGCGTCGTCAAGCTTTTCAAGTACCTCTTTTTCGAGCTTGTCAATCTGGTTGAAAATGCTTTCGCGTTTTTCAAGTTCTGTGTTCTCTATGCTTGCTTTTAATTCTGCAATTTTCTTGCGCTCCTCGGTTACAGTGCCTTGAATCTTCTCTTTCAAAGCATTGGTGGCTGCACGCAACTCGTCGTTGCTCAATGCGCTTATGGCAGGGTAGGCAGCTTTAATCTTTTCCACCCATGGGGCTATCTCTCGTCTGTCTCGGCTTGCTTTGTTGCCGAATAGTTTGCTTATAAATTCGTTAAATCCCATATATTGTTTGTATTTTTTCTATTAAAATGTTTTGTATTTTTATATTTTTCATAGCGAGCGTGTCCTGTTCTCGCAATTTACCGCAAAGGTAATAATATAATTATAAATATATAGTGTTATTATTGGGAAACTGCCTGAATTTTATTGAAAATTATGTTTTAGTTAATTGGGTGAATAAAATTCCGGCTGCTCCTGAGTGTTTGGGGTAAAGATTTCTCCTTTACTCGTATAATCTACTACAAAAAGTGTGCCAAAGTATCCACAACAGATACTTTGGCACACTTTTTTTTGTAAAGCCTATGGTTTTCGCGCCTTTTTATTCGATTTTTTTCTTTTGTATTCTGCCCGCAGAATGTGTGGCAGGTGAGTGAGAATACCCCAGCAACGCTTTAACTGCTTTTGAGGCTCCCACAATATTCTGTGAATAAATTCCAGCCTGCATTTTGCCATCCAATGTGGTGCGCTTTTGGGCAGGCCGGGCAGCCCGCTGAAAAAGTTGAAAACAGCACCCACTGCTATGGCAACCCCTTTGTTGAGGTGTGGTTTCAAGTGGTGCATAAAAATCTCTTGCTTTGGTGCGCCTAAAGCCACCCAAATAATGTCGGCACCGTCTTCGTTTATAGTGCGTGCTATGGCCGGGTAGTCAAAATCCTCGGCATTGCAGTAGGGTAGTTCACAGAATTGCATCTGCTCTATTGCCGGGTTTTCTGCCGCAATATTGCTCTTGAGGGCCGCAAGTGTCTCCTTGTTCGTGCCCAGGAATATCATTCTGTATTTTTGGCTCTTTACAATATCGGAGAATATGTCGCTGCCACGGTAGGCTTGGAATTTCTTGCCATATATCCAGCGTATGAACACCGGAACCCAGCTGCTGTCGCATATAGAAAAAAGGCTGCCGTTCACAATCTCACGGTAATTCTTGTTGCTGTTTACCATTGCCAAGATGTTGCCGTCGGCTGCGCATATATATGCCGGCTCGCTCTTTTCTGCCTGCAGCGCAATAAGTTTGTGAATTTTGTTTTTGTCGAACTCGTATTTTATGTCAAAGTATTTTTCCACGCGCAAAGATTATATTTTCTTTGTGTTGCACTTGTCAGTATTATTAAAAACTCTTCCTCCAAAGAAAGCAGGAAGAACTCCACGCCATTATATTTGTATTTAAGTATGCGTTGCTGCAAAAGTAGTTAATTATTGTCTTAATATGAATTTTTTAAGCTACTTTTTTGTAGGCAGCATCACTTCTGTGAAATTATAATGGTAGTTGAGTTTATTATTTAAAAACCCTATTTTCGGTCTTTCGTTTTTTAATGAATTTTGCGGGGTTGCCTGCCCACACCTGGTAGTCGGGTATGTCTTTTGTAACAACGCTCCCGGCACCCACCACGCTGCCTTTGCCTATAGCTACAGGCTTGCATATAATGGTGTTGCAACCAATAAAAACCCCTTCACCTATCACAATCTTGCCCTTCTCAAATTTCCGTTGGTGCAGGTTTGCTTTGTGTGGAACAAAATAGTGGGTAAGTATCATAGTGCCTTCTGCTATTACGGCATTTCTTTTTATTGTAATAAGTTCGGGTGCAACGTTGTCTATGGTTACGTTCCTCCCAATCCAGCAGCAGTCCTCAATATTTACCCCGCCTTGTCGCACAATTCTTGAGCGGTAATATCCTCCAACGGGTAATATACGTGCCAGGTACAAAAAGAATTTTCTTTTTGCTTTAATAATGTTGCGGTTGTTAAATACCTTCATACTCTGTAAAAGCCTGCTTGCACATTAAATAATGGCAAAGGTAGTAATTTTAAAGTATTTATTGAGATATCGGCTAAAATAAAATGATTCGTAGCAAAATTGCATACACAAAATTATTTTTCGTTAATAGTTTTGTGTAAAAAAAACATGAAGAACAGTATTAATCAAATGGCAGTTCGGTGTAAGTCTTTGGCCGAAAACTGTAACACCGCTTTCAGGTGGGAGAGCAGTCTAAATAAAATATTCTCTCCCGGTAGTTACCTCGTGGAAATAGACCACTACGATGGCAACTTGGGGCTCCCTGTGGATTTCTGTGGCAGCGAGCACTACATTGTGGGAACTCTTGTGGTAACCGATAGTGGAACATTGGGCCACAAGCAAAACAATAGAGTGATAGGGCAGGCTCTTACTTTTACATCGCGTGCAGAAAAAGAGACAAAAATTTATATCAGAACTTTTGCCGATGGAGAGTGGGGGGCTTGGCGCAGCCTAGCTCACACCGGGATATATGATAAAATATCCACTAACGACGAATTGCTGGCCAGTGTGCAAGGTTTGGTAAGTACCACAAAACAAATGCAAACAAGCCTTGCCGAAGAAACCACCCGTGCAACAGAGGCCGAAGCCAATCTTGCAGCAGGGCTGCAGACTGTATATGCCGCAGGAGATAATCTCTTTTTTCATAGTACCAAAGAGGATTATTCGGGCTTGGGCGATTACAAATATGTAGTAAGTGAATGTTACGTAGCTGTTGAGGGTGGTAAAACAGTATTCCTGTCGGGGAACGCTGTTAAAATTGCTATATATGAGTATGATTCCGATTATTCGCAAATAAAAACTCAATCGATAAGTGGCACATCTTATGATTTAAGTGAAAGATGTGCGTATGTTAAATGGAGTGTCGCCGTGTATGACTTAAAGTACAACAGAACCAAGATAATGGTAAACTACGGGGAAGAAGCCTTGCCTTATTCTGCGTTTGTAAACTCATTGACATTTGAGTTGTCCGATAATATAGAAGAAGTTGGCAATGTAATATCGGCAATTAACACAAAAGTTGATGGTGGAGACATTGTTACAGAACAGGTGTTGAACTTTTCAAAGAGCTATCAACCCAAACAACCGTTACTTGTTCCTATAAAAAAGGGTTCCATAATAGAAATCAACGGGGCAGGAACAAGTTTGAATTTCTATGAAGAAGGGAGCACGATTGCCAATACTGTAGATGAGAAAAACAATGTGGCTGTTGCCGATTTTACCCACGTTAGAAATCTTACAACAATAGGTGAGTTTACAATCAAAGCAACAGAGAAAAGTAAGGTGGGTGTGCTTGAAGAGAATATGAAAACTCTTGAAAATAACATTGCCGAATTATCAAAAGCTAAACTTATATTAACCGAGCCTGTTGTTTTGTCGAGCACATCGGAGCATTGCCTTTACCTTGACGATGCCATTGAGGGTAACGCGGTTGGGCGCAAGTATGGCTTGACAGGCACCCAGTTTGCGTCATACGGTTCTGTTGCCTATGTAAATAAACCCGTAACAGGCAGCAAAAAGGGAGTTTTTTATGCTCCGTCGGCAGTGGATAACGTAAAGGAGGAAATAACCGTCAAGAGTGTTGCGCCTGCTCCAGGAGAGATAAATATACTCGATATTGGTTCGTCATACATAGATATAGGCACCATTACAGAAAGGCAATGCTATAATTATACAAGAGACGGTTACACCGTTAATGTCATAGGCACAATGGGAGCCGAGGGCAAAAAACACGAAGCCCGCAGTGGCGGTACTTGGGATTTCCTTGTCAAGCCTTTGGGCAGAGCCGTTATTCTCGATGTCAGTGGCGTAGAAAACCTGCCTACAACGGGCTACCCCGGAACAACATACCAAGATGCAAACGGTGTTAAATGGACTGTACGTGGTGTGATGATTGCAGGTGGGGCAGGTAAATTAGTATTAAGCTCATTCTCGGTCGATGCAAACTATGGCGGTGAAGGTGCCACGGGTTCAACCGATTACGACACCGCAGCAGCAAATATGCCTTCGGCGGGGACATTGACTAAGACGACCAATGACAGCACGGGAACAGAAACCCCCGGTGGCGATGACAGTATTCAATACACAGCAAAAGAGCTTGTGTATTACAATCCTTTCTGGAACCCGGCGACCAATGAACTCGATTTTGCCTATTACATCAATAAGTGGGGTTTTGCCACTCCCGACATTATTACATTAACCTTTGGCAGCAACGACTTGGGTAATTTTGCAGAGGCTTCCCAAGATACAGTCGATGCCGTTGTTGAAAAAGCCGTGTCGGTAGTGAACAAAATACACGAACAACTACCCGCTTGCAAGGTCCTTCTTACTTGCAGTTGCTATGGGTATAAGGGTGTGGGAGAAAATAACTTCAGAGAGGTTTACAGAATAAAAAACATTCAAAAATATTACAAAACTCTTATAAATGTAATGGGGCAATCTACCGAGTATGCCGATTATGTCAGAGTTGTTCCTACAATGTGTATGATTGATAGAGAGAATGGTTATTCTGTCTCGGATAAAACATTGCATTCTTCTTACCCTGCGGTGAAGTATGCAAGGGATATTGTGCACCCAAGCACTGCGGGCTTCAACCAATTTGCCGATGCTATGCTGGGCTATGCGTATGATGTTTTATAAATTCGCTAATGTGAAATTTGTATAGAGGGAAACCAAAGGTCATTTTTGCAAAGAAATACCCCCGTTAGTGCAATCTAACGGGGGTATTTCTTTGCAAAAGCCTATTTTTGAATAGCCCTTTTATTATATTTATTCATAATTTGATTATCTGTGCATTGTCCCAGTCAATTTCTTTGTTTACAGTAGCAATGTCGGTAAACTTGAAATCGGTCAGGTACTTGCGCAGTTTAGCTTCTGCACCCTTCCTGCCGACGTATGATTTGAATCGTCTTGTAAGTGTCAGCCCTTCAAGTATAGGTTGCCCAGCGTCGAGGTCTCGTGGGTGAATGTATGCCATGTTATATGCTTCATTACTCTTTGTCAATCGTTTGATGAGGCTATATGGGAATAGACGGAAATAACCGCCACCGGAGTATATAATGTTTTTGCCTGCAACCTTGCCCAGGGAGATGGGGAGTTCCTTCATCTTGATGCCGTTGTAGTCAACTATACATGGACCGGCTGTGGGGAAACCGGGCATGCCACCGTGTGCGTGCTTTGCGGGGAACACCGAGCAGTCGATTTCTATACCAAGGTCCGCAAGGGTTTCAAAGGCATAGGCTTCGCTCCTGCGTATTGAATAGCCCGGAGCACGGAAGTATTTAACCGGCTTGCCGGTTATGTCCTGCAACAATTTTATCGATGCATCAACATCTTGCCTGAACTCGCTTGGGGTTTGTTGCCACACAAGCTGGTGGGTCATTGTGTGGCTGCCGATTTCATATTTCTCGGCTATGCGACGCACTATTTCGGGATATGTTTTGGCAATCCAACCTATTATGAAAAATGTTGCTTTGGTGTCGGTCTCTTCAAGAATGCGGAATATGCGTTCCATATTTTCATGGATTCGCACTTCGTATTTTTTCCATTGCTCCTCTTTTTTTGTTGCGCTATAGTCGAGCAGGTGGAACCATTCTTCTACGTCAAATGTAAGTATGTTCATAGTTATACCTTTCTTTTTTTCTTGTCCTTTATTATCTTGCTGAAACCTTGCAGGGTATAAGCTATGCCCACCCATAAATCGGCCCAGCTGAATATTTGGTCTGTTGTGTTCTTGAATGTGAACCAAGACGGTTTGCACGAAAAACGCTCTTTTGATTTTAGGAACCAAAGAATGTCGGTGTGCATATATCTCAAGTATGTGTCATATTTTACGTTGAATTGTGGCTTAACTTCAACTTTGTTGTAGTCTTCAAGTATCATTTTAGAGAAGTTAATTCCTGCTTCAAAACATATCTTTACACTTCCTGTAATACGTGGATTAATCTCCATTATCTTTGCTATTCCGTCGCGGGGGTCTTGAATGAGGTCAATGTCGGCATAACCTCTCCAATTGATAGTTTTGAGCAGTTTTTCGCAATCTCTTATTATGTCGGGGCGGTCAACGGTCTTGTTTAAACAGCTGCTGCCACCGTTTATGGGATACCATCTGACCTTTGCAAAAACGCATGCGCCTTTCATCTCTCCATTCGAGTCGATGAAAATTTCGCATTTATACTGTATGTCGCTCTGTGGTATATACTCTTGTATAAGGCAAGGACCGAATTTCTTCTCGGCAGAGTTAAGATAATTAATTACACTATCATAGTTGTTGCCAACAAAGAAACCTACTGCGCCACATGCTGTGCGTGGTTTAACTACTAATGGGTATTGTACATCTGTTGCTTTTGCAAACTCTTCTCGGCTGTTGAATGTCTTGGGGCAAGGCAAGCCGTTCTCCATGCACACTGCCATTGTCTTTAATTTGTCAATACTGTATTGTATAGTATCCCAATCATTGACTGCTATTTCTGTAATGCCCTTGAGTTCTTCCTTGTACTTGCTTAGTATTATGGCAACATCGTCGTTCATTGGAATTACTAAATCGTAGTGGTATTTTTCCAATTCAACTTTGAGTGCAGCATAAGTCTTTTCCGGCTCATGTATATTAAAGTAGCCAATCAGTTTGCGGTGTGGATACTTAGATGCATAGCCGGGGTCGAGCTTGCTGGTGTTGTATGTTGTTACCTCACAGCCAAGTTCTCGCAAGGATTTTGACATTGGAAGCACCTGGCGTGCCATACCTTCACAAAGAAGTACTCTCAATTTCTTTTGTGTCATATCTATAACTCAATTTATTATTCACACTGCACAATCGTTGTTGTTCATGAGTGGCTTTTCACGTTTTTGTTCCGTATTATAGTTAATATGTGTGATCCAATATTAACTTATGATTTGTTTCTTGTGCTTAAATATATCTTTAGAAAATATCTTAAGGCACGGGAACAGTACCCAAAAAACTCTCTTGGTATGTCCTATGGGGTTTTGTGTAATTCTATAAAACCACTCCAATCCGTGGCTCTGAACCCAACCCGGTGCCCTTGATGCTTTTCCTGCAATAATGTCAAACATTCCTCCTACTCCAAAATTTATTGTAGCGTTCAACTCGTTTCTGTATTTTGTTACAAAACGCTCTTTCATAGGCGATGGCATGCCTAAAAATAGATATTTGGGGTTTTTGGCTTTAATGTCCTCGACAACAGCTTTCTCATCTTTGAAATATCCGTCTTGTATTCCAACAATTGAGATGTTGGGGTATTGCTGCTTAAGATTGGTTGCAACCTTCTCTACAACTTCCGGTGAAGCTCCCAAAAGATATATGCTGTCCCCCATTTTGTTGGCTTCTTCCAAGAAACGGTACAGAATATCGGCGCACAAAGTTTTCTGCTTCACCTTGTAACCTTTTAATTTCAAGTACAGATATACCAGCGTTCCATCAATGTTCACAATATCGGAGCTGTTTATATATGAAGCAAACTGTTTGTCCTTGTCGAGAAAAGCAATCTGCCTGGCATTCACACCTGTTATTTGGATATTCTTTCTTCCTTCCTTAACCCATTGATTCACTTGAGAAAGAATCTCCTCAACAGTCATGGGGTTTATCTTTATTCCGCAGGTATAAATAGTGTTCATATTGCAGTGTTTTATTCCTTTCTCCAAACCATTTTATTAACGACGCCTGTATAGCTTTGAATGAGCTTCACAATTTTTGTAGAAACGTTCTCATCGACATAATTGGGAACAGGCAGGCCGTGGTCGCCATCGTTATTCATTTTCACAGCTACATCTACAGCTTGCAGCAGGTCGTGTGTGTTAATACCTGCAAGCACAAAACAACCTTTGTCAAGAGCTTCGGGACGCTCGGTGCTTGTGCGTATGCACACGGCAGGGAACGGGTGCCCTACACTTGTGAAAAAACTGCTCTCTTCGGGCAGTGTTCCACTGTCGCTCACTACGGCAAATGCGTTCATCTGTAGGCAGTTGTAGTCGTGGAAGCCGAGAGGCTCCTGGCGCAATACGCGCTTGTCGAGTACAAAACCACTTGCGTCCAATCTGTTGCGGCTGCGTGGGTGGCAGCTGTAGAGAATTGGCATATCATATTTCTCGGCCATTGCATTTATTGCATTGAACAAGGAGAGGAAATTCTGTTCGGTGTCAATGTTTTCTTCGCGGTGTGCACTCAAGAGAATATATTTCCCTTTCTCAAGTCCCAAACGCTTGTGTACATCGCTTGCTTCTATTTCTGCAAGGTTCTCGTGCAAAACCTCTGCCATAGGTGAGCCACTCACGTATGTACGCTGTGGTGCCACGTTGCTGGCATTGAGGTAACGGCGTGCATGCTCGCTATAGCAGATGTTTACATCGGATATAATATCAACAATACGGCGGTTGGTCTCTTCGGGAAGGCATTCGTCCCAACAACGGTTGCCGGCCTCCATGTGGAAGATGGGAATGTGCAGACGTTTTGCACCAATTACAGAAAGACAACTGTTTGTGTCGCCAAGCACGAGCACAGCATCGGGCTTGGTCTGTACCATAAGTTTGTAGCTCGCGTTGATGATATTTCCCATAGTTGCACCAAGGTCGTCGCCCACAGCGTCCATGTAAACTTCCGGGTCCTTAAGCTTTAGGTCGTGGAAGAATACACCGTTAAGGTTGTAGTCGTAGTTCTGCCCTGTGTGTGCAAGAATACAATCGAAATATTTACGACATTTGTTTATTACTGCTGCAAGACGTATGATTTCGGGGCGTGTACCCACTATAATGAGCAATTTAAGACGTCCGTCGTTCTTGAATTCAATATTTGAATAATCTGTTCTGATTTCCATATTTTTGTTTTTTTGTTGTTAGTTATTTGTTGCAGGGTTTTGGCTTGCCAATCGCTAATCGCTAGACGCCAATCATACAGGTTCACCGTATGTGTCGGGGCGGTTAGGGTCAAAATTTTCGTTACACCAGATAAAGGTTACAAGGTCATCGGTCTGTGAAAGGTTTATGATGTTGTGTGTATAGCCCGGAATGGTCTCTATAACCTGTATGTTGTCGCCGCTTACCTCAAAATCAATAACTTCATTGCTGCCGTGCTTGCGCTGCTGTATAAGCCCGTGCCCGTGAACAACTACGAATTTCTCAATTTTTGTATGATGCCAATGTTGTCCTTTGGTAATCCCCGGCTTTGAAATGTTTACTGCAAACTGTCCGTGGTGCTCTGAACGTATTAGCTCTGTGTAACTGCCGCGTGCGTCAATGTTCATTTTTACAGCATATGCAAACTTTTCTTTTGGTAAGTAACTTAAATAGGTTGCGTGGAGTGCTTTCTCAAAGGCGTTACTTAGAGTTGGGACTGCAAGAGTCTCATTCATCTTCTTGAATTTGTTCAGCAACTCTACTATCTCACCAAGTTTCACTCTGTGAACAGTTGGGACATAGCAGAACTTGCCGTCTATGTGCTCTTTGCCGGTAGCAGCAGCTATAAGTTCATCGACTACATCATCAATGTAGCATAGGTTCAGAATTACATTTGGGTCGTTTACCTGAATGGGTAGGTCATTTGCAATATTGTTGCAGAATGTAGCAACAGCACTGTTGTAGTTGGGGCGACACCATTTACCGAATAGGTTGGGGAAACGATACACTAGGACCTTTGCTCCTGTCTCGGCTGAATAGTCGAACAAGAGTTGCTCGCCGGCACGTTTGCTCTCGCCGTATGGGTTGTCAAGCTCCGCCTGTATTGATGAACTTATCATTACCGGGCAGTTGTTTCCGTGCTTTTTAAGGGTGTCGAGCAAAATCGATGCAAAACCAAAGTTACCTTCCATAAATTCCTTTGGGTCTTGCGGGCGGTTTACACCTGCAAGGTTGAATACAAAATCGCACTCTTTGCAATATGTATCGAGTTCCTCGGGTGTGCTGTCAATGTCGTATTTGAATATCTCCAGGTTTTCGCCCTGCAGGTCGTACCATTTTGCTTTGCCTTCTGCAATGTTCTTGAGTTGTGCACACAGGTTTTGGCCTACAAAACCATTTGCACCGGTAATAAGTATCTTCATTGTTATTTGTCTTTTTGGCTATTGGTTATTGGCTTGCTAGTTCCCAACAGATAATAGCCAATATTATTAAATCTTAAGTATATCATCTTCACAAAGTGGAGCGTATGCACCATCTTTTGCTTCAAATATAACGGTTCCTGGTTCCAGCACATCTACTGTATGCCATTGCCCGGCAGGTATCTGCAACGCAGGGCATTCACCGCCTGCCTGCATTAGAATAGTGTCGGTAACTTCGCCATTCCCGTTGTAGAAAATCTCTTTGAGGCTGCCACGTACCATAATCACGGTTTCTGTTGAAAAACGGTGGCGATGTATGGGCAAAATTGTACCGGGTTCCAATGCATTAAGCATTCGTTGCGAATTATCGTTCTGTGATGTACGCAGGTCAAGATTCATTCTCAATCGCTCACTTATCTCAGCTTTTTGCGAAAGCGAGTCAATCAGTTTCTTATCTATTTTCACGGCTTTTTGGGGTTTTGTGCTTTAGCTATTGGGTTGCTAATAGCTTGTTTCCAATCGCTAATTGCAACCTCCAATTGCTAATTACTCTGAACGTATTTCTTTTGCCTTTGAACGTGGCTGCAGGCCAAGGTCCTCGCGTATGAAACGGAGTTTTAGAAGCAACTCCTTCATACCCTCAACGTCCAAGCGGCGTGTATTGTGGCTGTGGTAGTCTTCTATTTTTGAAACCTCCTCGTTGCCGTCGGTGAAGAACTTGTCGTAGTTGAGGTCGCGTGTGTCGCAAGGAATGCGGTAGTAGTCGCCCATGTCAATGGCCTTTGCCATTTCCTCGCGTGTAACGAGTGTTTCATAGAGTTTCTCGCCATGGCGTGTACCTATAACCTTAACCTCTGTCTCGCCATATTTGGGGTTTACCTGTGCGTATGTCTGTTTAAGTGCCTCGGCAAGTGTAACGAGGGTTGCAGCCGGTGCCTTCTGAACGAAAAGGTCGCCGTTCTCGCCGTGTGTGAAGGCATAGATTACCAAATCCACGGCATCGTCTAGTGTCATCATAAAGCGTGTCATGTTAGGGTCGGTAATGGTGATGGGCTTGCCCTGTTCCATCTGCTCTACCCACAAAGGAATTACAGAACCGCGGCTTGCCATTACGTTGCCATAGCGTGTACAGCATATTGTGGTCTGTGCGTTGGGGCCAAGTTCACGTCCCTTAGCTGTTGCAACTTTCTCCATTAATGCTTTTGAAATACCCATTGCATTGATAGGGTAGGCTGCTTTGTCGGTTGAAAGAACAACCACGTTCTTTACTCCGTGCTCAATGGCAGAAAGAAGAACGTTGTGTGTGCCAATGACGTTGGTCATAGTAGCTTCCATTGGGAAGAACTCGCAAGAGGGCACTTGCTTAAGTGCTGCCGCTGCAAAAACATAATCGACACCGCGCATAGCAACGTCAACCGATTCACGGTTGCGCACATTGCCTATGTAGAACTTCACCTTGGGGTTTTGTAGTGCGTGGCGCATATCGTCTTGCTTTTTTTCGTCACGGCTGAAGATACGAATCTCTTTTATGTCGCTATCAAGAAAGCGACGGAGTACAGCGTTTCCAAAACTGCCTGTACCACCTGTTATCAACAGGACTTTGTCTTTGAAAATTGACATATGCTTTAGTTATTTTGTTGCGATATTTTTTATTAATGACAAATATACAAACAAATGAGTGAGAAATATTATACTTGCTTAAAATTTTTATAAGTGATTGTAGTATATGTTCAAGTTTACCTCAAAATAAATTAATTTTTAAATTATAAAATTGCAATTTTTTATTATAAGATATAACTCTACAATGCTCAATTATTAAATATCTTATTTGTTATAACAAATTATATTTGCTGTATATTTCTTCTAATTGCTCTCGTGTGAATCTTTCGTTTTCGGCATAAAGAATTCTTTCGTGCTCAAGTATTTCGTCGATATTCCATTTAAGTTTTATAGGTTTGGCTGGTACACCACCGGCTATGCAATAAGGTGGCAAACTTTTTGTAACGACAGAACCTGCAGCTACAGTAGAACCTCTGCCAACAACAATACCTGCTAATAATATAACATTCATACCAATCCACACATTCTCCTCAACAACAACATCTTTGTCAAGTCCCTTTGGCTTTTCTGCTTCTGTTACCTCCCTGTAATTTCTTCCAATAATCATAGCATGTCCACCTGTGGCAACTTTTAGTCCTTGTGCGGCAGCAGAATGTTCTTTCATAATGAACTTAGCGTTAGTAGCCAAAACTACAGCATTGTCTAGTTTGTTGTCTCCGTATAGAAAAATATTCTTTGGATTAGAAAGTGTTAATGGCGGGTTAAGCGAGACGTTTTCTCCGCAGTATCCAAATTTGCTTCTTGAGAATCCAAAATAGCTTTTGTATAAGTATTTCATTCCTCTTAAAAAGACATTCTCTTTTAATCTTGTTTTTAAACTTTTACCCATGATATTTTATTATTATTTGTACATAATATTGTTTAAAATCACTGAATAATTATTTACAATGTAGCGTATATACCTGAAAGATATTTTGATATTGTTTTTATATTAAATGTTGTGTCTGCCAGTTTCCTTGCTTCGTAAGATAATCTTTGTCTGAGTGTGGTGTCGCCAATAAGAAGTTCCAATTTCTCCGAGAGCATTGTGGTGTCTCCCGGTGTAAACAGCAGTCCGTTTTTGCCATCTGTAACAATATCTGGAATTCCGCCTACCGGTGTTGTTATTACCGGAAGACCGTATGCCCATGCATCAAGTACTGCCATAGGGAAGCCCTCGGCGTAACTGGGCAAGCAGAATATTGTGGAGGTGCGGAATATTTCCTCTTTTCTTTTATCCTTTATCCACCCAAGGAATTCAACTCGCTCTTCTACACCGTATTTCTTTGCCATTTCAATGCCCTCTTGCTTGTCACCGTTTCCTGCAAGCAACAAACGCCATTCGGGGTATTTCTTTGCCACTTTACCAAAGGCTTCAATAAGGTCGAGATATCCCTTGGCTTTGTACAGTGTTGCTGCAAAAAGTATAGTGTTATTGTCGCTCTTAATGGTGTTGTTCTTGGTTACATTGGGGCAGGGGTTATAGAGTACCTCTATTTTGCCTTTGGGCGACACGCGGGAGAGGATATATTCCTTTATACTGTTTGATAGTGTGAGACAAATGTTACAGTTTGTAAACATATCTTCGTACTTGTTGTTCCATATTTTGGAAAGTTGCGAGCCACAGTGCAGGTGTATTACGGTTTTCTTGCCAAACAGCCTTGCCAGTTTGAAAAATATATATTTTCTGTTTGCCGATACTCTGGTACTTACGTGTATATGTACTATATGATAGAATGGCAGTAATATAATGTATTTCAGCAGCCCGCTTAACAAATACCATAGTTTTAGTGCATACCCTTTGTCAATATGTGTATTTATCCAACAGCATTTGTGTTCTTTCCATACATCTTGCTTGCTTATGGCACTGACAACGGTTGCTATACCACCACGTGCCTTTTTTGAGGTGGCTACAACAAGTACTTTAGGTTTCATAATTTTGTTTGAGACAATTCTTTTGGCCTATAATATTCGGTTCTCTTTTCACTTATTGGTTCTGCTTCTTGCAGTAATTGTCCAATATTGGTTTAAGCTTGTTGTTTACAAGGTTCTCCCATTTATATTCTTGAAGAGTTGAACTAATGACTTTTCCGTCGATGGTCTCTTTTCTGCTATAAATTTCAAGAATAGCTTTAGCAAAAGATTCGGGAGTGTCCTCTATTAATATACCATTCTCCTTTGTAATAATTTCTCTGTTGCTGTATGTGTTTGTTGCAATAGTGTATAGCCCGGACAAAATATACTCAAAGGATTTAGTAACAGGCTGGTACTCATAGTACTCTGTAACCGGAACAAAAGAGACACCAATGTTGCAATTGTCGAGGAACGATTGAAGCTTGTTGTGTTGAATGTAGCCATGCAATGTAACATAGTTCTCTATTCCTTTTTCTGCTACAAGTTGTTTCAGTTCTTCCAATTCATTTCCAAGTCCATCTCCTATAATATCGTAATGAATATTCTGCAGTTTTTCTTTATTTACAACAATAGCCACTCCTTCTATGGTTTTGTGTATGTCTCTGTTGGACAATGTTCCAACATATAGTAGGCGTAGTTTGTCAAAAGACTTCGTTGTCTTTGATGCAGCGTCGGCCCCAAGTGGCAATATTGCCGATTTTTCTTCGGGCAAAGAAAGCTTTTTTCTCAATCCATCGGAGATTATTGTTACATAATCAAATTTTTCCGTATTCTTTTTAATTATAGCATCTGTTCGTTTGCGAAGGTTGTTATCCTTGGAAACTCCAAGGGTTCTGATATCAAGTATCATTTTTTTCCAAGGGAAGCATTTTTTCAGTATATAGCATTCTTTAAAATGACAAACTAATATAATGCCCTTAAAGAATAGTATATGCCATAGACAGGTAAGTATATAACGCAGCCCTCTAATTTGGATTTTTCCGCTATTTGAAACATAATGGTTCTTTACACCGCTGAGTTCCACCTTAGGCCTGCCTTTGAAAGTTACAGTTTCTATTTCGTATTCATCTCTAAGGTATTCGCACCACTTGAATATGTCGGTGTGATATCCGAATTGATCTTTGCTTATTATCAATAGTTTTTTCATATGCTATGATGGTTTAATTGTTAATGCACCTTGTCCTTAATCCATTCTATAGATTTTCTACGAAGTTCAGCAAGGTTTTCTTCGGCCTTTTTTGGGGCGTAGCGATAGTTGATGTTGTCGATAGCTGTACCGGCGGTTGCAATGCAACCGTTCAATCCAACGTTTTTTAGAAAAGACGATTGCCTGTCATCTCCTTTGTCGCCGGGTACAATTGAGATAAGCGGTATACCAAAGTTTACAGCAAATGCTGTGCCATGGAACGATGAAGTAACAACAACATCGGCATTGGCAAATAGGTCGATAAACTCCGGAATCGAGGAGTCTGCTTTGTTAATCATTTCAATACCATTGGCTCTTTCCTTTGGTGTGTAGCCTTCAAGGGCTATTATGTCGTAGTCTTCCTGTGATTGAAGCTGTTTTAATACTTCAAAGATGTATGGCCGTGGCTCAAATGCGTATGTGAGCATATAGAGAAGAATGTATTTCTTCTTTTTCTTGAAGGTTGAACGTGGAACTGCGCTTAGCCAATCTTCTTTGCTCAACAAGAGGGTTGGGTCCAGGACTACTTGCACATCTTTGTTAAGTTTCAGTTCATCTTTTATTATACTTATACCATTATTCTCACGTACCGAAATGGCATTGAATTTTTCAAGTTCTCTTTTGTATGTTTCACGGTATTCTTCGGGAACACTGCTTGTTGCAAAACTCGATGCAATTGAAACACGCTTTTTATAATCAGGTACAAATGATAAAAGGAAGGCGGTGTCTCCAAGTGTAAATTTAGATTTCCATACTTGGTCGCTGCCCACAACAAACATATCGTAGCCCTCCCAGTTGGCAGTTTTCAGTTCGTTGAGGTGGCTGTAGAGCTTTGTGAAATTGAAATGTTTCTTTTTGAATGCTTCCAACTTATTTGCTTTTCTATGGCCGGCACTCAACCCAAGCAAGCTACCAATCTTGCTTTTAATGGATTGTTTTGGGCGGCCTAGCGAATAGTGATATTCGTTGGGGTATTTATAGTTTATGATATTGCATTTACACCCCAATTTCTCCAAAAGTGTTTGGGTTGCGTATGTTTGTAGCACAGAACCATAGTTTGGTACGTGGTATATTGTTATGAGTCCTACCTTTTTCATATTATCTCCGTTTTAATATTCTATATAGCTTTGTACATACTCTGTTGTTAAAGTTCAAGATTTTCCACAGGGTAGTATCCAGGCCATATGAAGATTTAAGAAACCTCATAACTATTCCATACGTTGGCTTCTTATGTACATTGCGCTTCATTTGTCCTTCTGCAACGACTTCAAAAGGGTGTTCAATTAAAGTTACGTCTTTCAGTTGTTCAACAACTTCTTTACCTTTTTGGGTGAATGTTATAAGTGCGCTTACACCTTTGTCATTGTTGGCATAAGTTTTTCCCCATAAATCGCCTATGCGTATATCGGCCGATGAACTATCGTATTTATATTTGCAGTTTTTGGCACAGGCCGGGTTGCAGCAATAGTCGCCTAAAAATAAGTTGTAGAAAACATCGCCTTGTGATAGTCGGGAATTATAGAAGCCTTTTTTCTCTTTTATTAACAAATTGTAACTATCGTGCCAATTCACCTTCTCTCCTTCGGTTTTTTCACCATCGAGCGACATTGCCCAAGAGTCGTGCCAGCCGGTGAATTTGTTACGCCACGATGCGTATGTTATCTTGCCGGTCTGCTTCTCGACCATCTTTGTGTATTTGTTCCATGCCCACATCGATGGCACGCAGTGGCAGAAGAAGTCGAGCAACACGAAATTATCCTCTACACGGAATTTTTTGATGTAACGTCGGAATGAGTCTATCTGGCAAGGTGTACCCGTTACAATGTATTTCTCTTTGCGGTTTATAGCTTTGAACCCATCGACAGTGTAGCTTTGTATGTATTTGCTGCCGATAGATGCTATGGCCTCCTCGGGGGTGGTGGCAATGTAGTGTTCAGCACGGCCGGTTTCGGCATTATAACGGCAACCGCATAGTTTGTAATCTTTTTCTATAAGCTGCTTGGCTATCTCATAACCAATGCCACCCGATGAGCATTTGCGCTGAACGCGCTCATCGTTGCTCCAAGCCGCCCAACTGTTTATTGTTATTTCTTCTTTGCTTAGGGAAGGCTCTCCGTGTGAAAATGCGCATACCTCGGTACACAAGCCGCAGTTTGTGCATTTGTCAATGTCGGTAATTTGTGGCTCGTAAAAACCGTTTTTGTTGAGTTTTATTTCTATGATTTTCTTTGCACACACCGTTGCACAAGCTCCACAACCATAACAGTCTTTTATATGTGAAATATTATTTCTCATTTTTGTTTTTTTTATTCTGGTATTTTTGAATATAGAATGATTTAGTCCATTTTGCCCAATGTATGAACCTTGTTATAGGGTTTGGATAATACTTTTTAAGAAAATGCATGCGGTCTCTTAAACTCTTCCTGTATATGAATAGGTTGGATATACCTCCATCGGACATGTTTGTTATTACAAAATCGACAAACTCAAACTTCTCACCGGCTGCATAGACCCGGTGAAACCAGTCGTTATCACCAATAATTTTGTAATATGTATCAAAAGTTCCATGCCTGTCGTACATCTCCTTGGGAACGAGTGTTGCAGGGTGCGGTATTCCTATATAATCATTCTTGTATGCTCTCTCAAGTCCCTTTCCGGTCGGCATACTTGTTGAAATTATTTTGCCTGTTTGTGAAACGAAATTCATTCCGCCTGATATAACAGGGAGAATATCCCAGCTGTGGCTTTCTATAAAATTGCTTAGTTTCTGTAAAGCATTAGGCTCGATATAGTCGTCGCTGTTTACAATCCACACATATTTGCCTTGCGACATTCTAACGCCTTTGTTGAACGCATCATATATTCCTTTGTCCGGCTCACTAATATATTTCAGCCTGCCATCAAACTTTTCTTCATACTCCTTCACAATGGCCATTGTGCCGTCTTTGGAGGCTCCATCGACGATTATGTATTCATAGTCCTTGAACTTTTGTTGAAGAACCGATTTAATTGTTGTTTCAATTGTCTTTTCGCTATTGAAACATACTGTTACTATTGAAAATTCCGGAGTTTTATTCATGGTTTAACGAATTAATTTAAAGGGAATATATAATGCATATAGTTCTATTGCACGCATAATGGGTGTAGAGTCAAACATGTAACTCACGGAGCCTAACATTATTACTATAAATAGGAGGTATGGTGGAGCAAATAAATATTCATTGCTTAATTTTGCGGTTGATTTATATGTTATGGCAAGCAGTATAACCCCCAATATGATACCAAACATTGCAAAAGGTTTTGCGATACCGTTTGAAGTTATAATTACCGGAGATATTTTGTTATAGATGTATGAAGCTTCTCGCGTTAAGCCATATCCCATAATGGGCTTGTCTTTAAAATTCATATAATCCAAGACGATGCCTTCAAAGCGTCCTGTGGTGTAGTTTTTACCTTTTTCTTCATAATATACATAGCTGGCTTCTTCTGTAGAAAAAGATTCTGTATTTGCGTCGTCGTTTATTTTTTCTGATATAAACGGTAGGTTATATATATATATACTACCTACAACTATTATGGAAAGGTATATAATTCTTTTTACAGTACCTATTTTTCTTCCCGAAAGATAGTATCCTGCAAAAATTACAATTGCCATAACATAGCCGGTAGTTGAAAAGGTTGTTATAAGTGCTATTAACAGAACTATAAGCCTTTTGTTGAATATATTTTTTTTATTTTGGAAAATATTGAAAAGTATGGCAATGCAGAGCATTACAGAATACAGGCCAGGCTCCCATGCGCAGCCGGAATTTCTAATAATACCACCATAAACAGCCTGTATTCTTGCCGGGTCGACACTGAGTGTATAAAGAATTAGCGAGTATTCGCCGACACCGGCAGAGTTTTCCAATAATATGGGCGATTTAAGCAATAGCGATGAGCCTCCGGCAGATTCAATGGCCCAGCCAATGAGGGATACGTATGCAAAGAATACCATTGCTTTCTCGTAATACACGACAATGTCTTTATGATACGTTTTTATAAGCAATATTCCTGTATATATATGTAACAGGAAAAAGCTGTATGGCATTATAGGGAGACCCTTGTCCAATATAAATAAATGTGCAAAGAACCACACTGCTAAAACTATCCAGAATATTGCATAAATAGCAGTTTTTGAGCGTTTTATGTGGTTTATATTGGTTTTGCCCAAAAGATATATAATGCAAAGAATATATAGCAGGAAACCTGCTGCGTTTATGCGGGGGTCAAAGTTTACAACCAACGACGAACCACGTCCAAAAACGAGGACAAAGAACAGGAATACCAAAAAGCGGCTGGAAAAGAATTTTATGTTATTATAATGTGTGGGCATAGTGGGGTATAGTGTAAGTTCAAATAACTCTTAAATATTAGGTTCAATATAATGTAACATCTTTTTTATGTTTATTATGCGCTCTAAGGCTTCTTTGTCGAGCCCCTCATCGGTTCCGTATGTGCCTTTGTCTTTAAAGAATTTTTCCTCATTTGCTTCAAGCTCGGCTCTTGTCATACGCTCGTTGGGCGGGTAAAGAGCTGCTTCATGTTTTAGAATCTGCTCAACTGTGAAAACCTTCTTTACAATGCGTGCCGGCGAGCCTATGGCAACAGAGTATGGTGGCAGAGATTTTGTAACTACGCTGTTTGCTCCAACCAAGCAGCCACGCCCAATGTTTACTCCACACAGAATAGTAACATTGGTGCCAAACATAACATCTTCGTGTATGGTTGTTTCGGCGGCAGACATGTCATTTACATGCGATGCTCCAAGCAGAAATTGTGGTACTGTAACTGTTTTTACATGGCTGTTTGTAGATATTGTGCAGTTTGCAGCAAGCACAGAATATTTTTTTATAAATACTTTCTCATTTGGTGCATTAAGAATATGCAATCCTTTTGATATTTTTACATTATCTTCAATATATACTGCTTTTTTTGAGTATATACGTAGCGGGTACTGAAGAACTGTGTTTTTGCCACAATACCCGAACTCCTCTTTGAGAGGAAAACTATTTAAAAACCAACGGTAAAATAGTTTGAATTTCTTATATAGTGCTTTTGGTTTCATAATTTATTATTTAATCCAGATTCCGGTTGCTGTTTGTTTAATGATTTTACGTATTTGCGTTGTGAAGAAGCATGCGTAGATAAGGTTAATAATGCTCATAGATGCGATTACGCCATATATGCCAATATATTGTCCCAGGAACATTGAAAGAGGAATATGTAATACTAAACCAATTAATATTACATATGTTTGCAGTTTAACACACCCTGTTCCGTTAATGAGAATTACTTGAAGCGAATCCCAGGAATGTATAAGTGTGTATATTGCTATTGCCACTGTTAAAATGAATGGAATTTCAACATTATCTCCTATCCATATTTTATACAATATTGGTGAAGCAATGACTATAAGTGTAATTGCTATAAAGACAGCTCCATATACACGTACCATCTTCTTATATATGTTATTCATCCATTTGAACTCTTTTTTTGTGTATGCATCTGTGAAAGCCGGCCAAAGTGGGGTGAGGATTATAGAGTACACCATAACAACAACATTAAGAATTTTATATGCAATATTGTACTGTGTTACAGATTCCGGCCCGGCGAGGTTCGATATAAGTATGTTTGTTGCTTGGTAAAGTATTATTTGCTGTACTTGAATGATGAAAAATTTTGCTCCTAAATTCCAAAGGTCTTTTGTGTAACTTAAGTTAATAGACTTGATGCCGGGTGCAATTTTCTTCATTGATGTACAATAGAATATCAAAGACGAGACCGCTATAATAACCACAGGCATCATTGAATATGCATATGCCAAGTTATAAAGCGACGGCTCTACAAAATGTGTCATCGAATATATTATTATCAGTGAGAAAAACTGACCAACGACATTGAACAGTGATGACAATGCTGTTTTTTGATATGCCGCAACAACTGCAAGAAACACATTAACAATCATTTGTAAAGCAACAAAAATTGTTACAACCTGAATTGTCTTAATAATTATTTCATTGTTTCCTTGTGATACGTTGAGTATGCTGCACCAATCTATTAATGGCGAAACTGTATATAAGATGATACCGACCGGAAGAAAAATTACAGTCATTATAAAATATGTGGTAGAGACCAGGCTGCGTCCTTTTTCATAATCGTTCTTTGCCAAGCATTCTGTCAAGCGATTTTTCAGTCCAAGTGTAAAACCCACGTCCATGTATGTGAGCCAATGAAGTATTGATGAGATAGTGAGCCACACACCATAAATTTCCGGCGATACATATCCGAGAGTCATGGGAACCAACAGCAGGGATATTAATATGCTGAAACCTTTTATAAAAAAAGAGGCAATAATGTTTTTTTTGATGGTGACAGAGCGTTGATTGCCCTTAAATAGTTTTGTAAATAGATTCATGATGCTTTAGAAATCTTCAGTTGTCCTTCTTTGTCTTTTGTTCCCGCAAGCAGTTTACCTGCTTGCGGGTGGGGTTTTGCCCCAGTGGGCACTTTCTACTTTTCTCCCACGTATTTGCTTGTTTCTGTTGTTTATTAGGGTGTTTTATTGTTACTAAATGTCTGTTTTTTTAGTTTTTTCTTTTCTTGTTATTTTATACCTTATTATATAAAATAAATATATGTCGTTTTTAATCTCGTCCAAAAATGTCGCGAGTGTAAACCCGCTCTTTAACGTCGGCAAGTGTCTCTTCGTATCTGTTGGCTATTATTGCCTGTGCTTGCTGTTTGAATTTTTGCAAGTCGTTTACAACAAGGCTGCCAAAGAATGTGCTGCCATCGGGCAGGCTTGGCTCGTATATTATTATATGTGCCCCTTTGGCTTTTATACGTTTCATTATACCTTGAATGGAGGATTGACGAAAATTGTCGCTGCCTGTTTTCATGGTGAGGCGGTAAACGCCAATGACGCACTCTTTCTCGTGGCTCGCTTCGTAGGTGCCGCTGCTGTAGTAGTTGTAGTAACCTGCCATTGAGAGCACGCGGTCGGCAATGAAGTCCTTGCGGGTACGGTTACTATCAACGATGGCTTGTATAAGGTTCTGTGGTACGTCTTGGTAGTTGGCAAGCAATTGCTTGGTGTCCTTGGGCAGGCAGTAGCCACCGTAGCCGAAAGAGGGGTTGTTGTAGTGTGTGCCTATGCGGGGGTCGAGCCCTACACCGTTTATAATCTGCGCGGTGTTAAGTCCTCTGATTTCGGCATACGTGTCTAGCTCGTTGAAGAAACTCACTCGCAGGGCAAGGTATGTGTTTGCAAAAAGTTTTACAGCTTCTGCTTCTGTGAGCCCCATATAGAGGGTGGGGATATCTTCTTTTATTGCTCCCTGCTGCAGCAAATGTGCAAATGTGTGCGCTGCTTGGGTTACGCGCTCGTCGTCCTGGAAGTGCCCCACGATAATGCGGCTGGGGTATAAGTTGTCGTAAAGGGCTTTGCTCTCGCGCAAAAATTCCGGTGAGAATAGTATGTTTTTTGTGTTGTATTTCTTGCAGATGTTTTCGGTATATCCCACAGGTATGGTGCTTTTAATTACCATTATTGCATTAGGGTTCACCGATAGCACTTGCTCCACGACAGATTCAACAGCTGTAGTGTCGAAAAAGTTTAAATTGCTATCGTAGTTGGTGGGTGCTGCTATAATTACAAAATCGGCATTGCTGTAAGCAGCAACAGCATCGGTCGTGGCTGTAAGGTGCAGTTCTTTGTCGCACAAGAATTGCTCGATATATTCATCTTTTATAGGTGATATGCGGTTGTTTATCATA
Organism: Bacteroidaceae bacterium; assembly: GCA_017481875.1. Classification (GTDB taxonomy): domain Bacteria; phylum Bacteroidota; class Bacteroidia; order Bacteroidales; family Bacteroidaceae; genus HGM04593. The sequence continues at coordinate 26,440 of JAFUOP010000030.1, read as the reverse complement.
TCCACCTTTTGAGCTGATATATCTACCGTTATAACCTCGTTGTGCTGTGCAAGCAGTGTGCTCATGCTGAGCCCCACATATCCTGCTCCTGCAATAGCGATTTTCATAACTGTATAATTTTTTATTAATGATATTCTTTTTTTTTGTTCCCGCAAGCAGTTTCACCTGCTTGCAGGTGGGGTTTTGCCCCTGTGGTTGCTTTCTACTTTTCTCCCACGTATTTGGTTGTTGGAATGGCAATATAGTGTCGTCTGTGTTATTGTTTAATTATCCACTCCTCTATGTTTCTTGTTTTTATTGAGACATTTGCACCAATTTTAATAATCTCTCTTCCTTCTGCTGCAAATGGCAGTGCGTAATCTTTGTTTTCAATCTGCTCAATAGCCTCTTGTGCCGTGGCATTGAATTTAAGTTCTATGATGTATATATAATCGTTAGTGCCAATTAAAATATCTATTCTTCCGTTAGAGGTTCGGTATTCGGCCTGCACATACAACCCCATAAGTTTTGTAATGATGTATATTACATTCTGGTAGTGGTTTTCCAGCTCCTTTATAAGTTCGTATGGTGTTCCGGCCATGAGGCTTTGCAGGTGCCGCATAAAATCGTCGGCTTTGCCTTTTCTGGCACTTGTTACAAACTTGCTGATAATGGTTTGCGCCTGTGTTGCCTGCACCTTGGTGTAGAATGGCAGCAGGAAGTTTACAAAGCCGCTTTTTACCTCTTCATTGGGGTAGTTGAGTGTGTATAAGCGGAATTCCTCGTCAAAGTCCTTTATTGTGAGGTATCCGCTTTGGTATAGCACCGGTATGGGGTCTATTGTGCCGGCGTGCACGCTGCTCAACTGCTCCTCGCTTGCCTCGTAGCCCGATAACTCTTCTATATTGAAGTTTGCTTTTTTGATTAGCTCCACAAGGTACGTGGGTGTTCCTGTACTGAACCAATAGCTGCCGTATGTTTTTTTTGCCAATGTGTTTAATACGCTGAACGGGTTGTATAGGCCTTGTGTGCTATGCGTAAAGTGGTATCCGTCGTATGTGCGTTGTAGTTGCTTGTATGCCTCCTCTTTTGTTTGGTTGTTGGCAGTTGCCAGTGCCTCAATCTCTTCGTCGAACACAGTGAGCAGCTCCTCGTCGGTGATGCCGCATATGTCGTGATATCTGCTATCCATTGATATGTCGTTGAGGTTGTTAAGGTCGCTGAACACGCTCACTTTGCTGAACTTCGACACACCCGTGAGGAGTGCGAATTTGAGGTCGGCATCGGCGCTCTTTAGCACTCCGTAGAATGCCTTTAGCGTGTTGCGAAACTCTTCCTGCAGTTTTTCGTTTCCAATAGCTTGCAGAATGGGTTTGTCGTATTCGTCGATGAGCACCACTGTGTTGCGCCCGGTTTTTTCCTTTGCCGCACGAATGACAGCGCGGAAACGTTGCGACAGGCTTGTGTTGTGCGATTCGTTTGAGCCATATTCATTTTCCCACTGGCGCAGGTATGTGTGCAAGATATTTTTCAGTTCTTCTATGTTGTCGTATTTTTCGGCATTCAGGTCGAGGTGCAATACAGGGTGTTTGTGCCACTCTTTTTCGAGTTGCTCCATAGCCAGCCCTGCAAACAGCTCTTTTTTTCCGGTAAAGTATGCTTCGAGTGTAGATAGCAACAGGCTTTTCCCGAAACGACGTGGTCGGCTCAAGAAATATATGCTTCCCTCTTTTACAAGTTTGTAAATGAGTGCTGTTTTATCTACATACACGTAACCTTCGTTGCGCAGGTTCTCGAAATTCTGTCGGCCTATGGGGTAAATCATAGTTGATGACTGTTTTCTAATATCAATTGCTTTCTTTGTCTTTTGTTCCTGCAAGCATTTTCACCTGCTTGCAGGTGGGGTTTCCCCCTGTGGTTGCTTTCTACTTTTCTCCCACGTATATGGTTATTTGGGCAGGCACGCCGGGCTGCCCCTTGCATTTGCTTGTTTTTGTTGTTTGTCGGGGGATTATTGTTCCTAAATATCTATTTTTTATAAAGTCCTTTTTCTTTTTTTATTATTTTACACCTTATTAATATAAAGGGTTGTGGCGTTGAAAAAGTTTAAATTGCTATAGTATTTAATTACCTGTTTTTTCTCCATATCCGTAGTGGTAGCTGCGGTGGTAACCGTATCTGTAACTATACTTGTAGCCATATCTGTTGCCTGTTGCATCTACTCCATTGAGAATTACCGAAATGTTCTTCAGCTTATTTTCGTTGTATAGAGTTTCGATGTCGGGTACCATGGCACGCTCCATTACTCCTGCACGAACCAGGAAGAATGTGCGGTCGGCAAATTTTTCTATGATGTGGGTGTCTGCAACCATATCAATTGGCGGGCAGTCTATGAGTACATAGCGATACTTTGTTTTAAGCTCCTCGATGAGAGTGGCAAAACGTGGCAATTCCAGCAACTCGGTGGGGTTGGGTGGAATTGTTCCTACCGGCAGTATATGCAGGTTGGGATATTGTTGGTCGGCTACTATGAGTTCGTTTATATTGTCTGTTTCACCGGCCAGGTAGTTGCTCATTCCTTTTTTGGGCGATGAGATATATTGCGAGAGTGATGCGTGGCGCATATCACCGTCTATCACTATAACTTTTTCTCCTTTAATAGCAAGGCTCACGGCAATGTTTATCATGCAGAATGTTTTTCCGCTACCCGGGTTGAACGATGTGCTGATTATTGTGCTTTGGCTTTTGTCGCGTGTCATAAATTCAATGTTTGTGCGCAGGACACGGAATGCTTCGTTTATGATATTGCGATTGCCGTTTTGTACAACCACCGGTACTTTGTTGCTTTTCTTCCCTTTGACCGGGAGCTGAGGTATTTCACCTATAATGGGTGTTGAAAGGCCATTGAGGTCTTTGCGACCACGCAAGCGTGTGTTTGCCAGTTCTCTTAATATAATAATTGCTGCCGGTATGAGCAGGCCGATGGCGATGGCCATAAGTATTGTACGGTTCTTGACAGGTGCAGTGGGGGTGGTGCTGCCTGTGGGCGATGTGATAATGCGTGTTTTGTATGCGGTGAACGCCTGAGAGAGTTGGTTCTCCTCGCGTTTTTGAAGGAGGAAGAGGTATAGCTTCTCTTTTACACTCTGCTCGCGCTCTGCCGATGCAAGGTACTTTGTCTGCTCGGGGTTTTTAGATATCTCGGCCAGGGTTTTTCTGGTCTCTTTTTCGAGTGCTGCAATGCTTGTTTCCACTTTCTTTATGGATATTTTTGCCGAGGCTATTATAGATTCGCGTTTTGCAGCTAATTGCATGTCTATGTTCTTAATCTCGGGGTTGTTCTCTCCACCTTTCTGTATAGCATCGTTACGGTCGATTACTGTTTTGTTGTATTCTGCAATTTGGTTGTTGAGCATTGCGTTGCTGAATGTGATGCCGAACGGAAGAGGCTCGTTTAACGACTTGCTTGCTTGCAGCTTGGTGAGAATCTCTTTCATGCTTGCAAGGTCGTTGTTTAGTTTCTGCAACTCGTTTATGTTGTTGCGGTTCTTGGTTAGTTGTATAGATGCGTTTTCTGCTGCACTCGAAAGGCGGTTGCGGCTCTTGTACGATGATATGTTGTTATCTACTTCGTCCAGCTCGTCGCTTATGTATGCAAGTCTTTCATTTATAAACTCAAGTGTGCCGTCGGCTGCTCTGTTTTTGTCTTTTACCCAGTCCTCGCTGTAAACCTCAACAAGTGTGTTGAGAATTTCGTCGGCGCGGTCGATAGAGTGGTCTGTTATTGCAATTGTGATGATGTCGCTTTCTGAGTCGGGCAGGCCGAAGGATAATCTGCCCGATGTTCTTGCTATAGCTGCCTGCATACTTGTGTGCGATACATTGATGCTTGTTGTGCCCAATTGGTGAAATGTGGGTGTGCTGTGTATGATTATTTTGCCTATAGGGGTTTCGGAAAGTGCTATGCCATCGACAAGCTCTCCTGTTATGGGTGCGTGGTCTATCTCTTTTCCATCTCTTTGGAAATTGTGGAGCGTGAATGCTCCTTCGGGGGTGATGTCGATGCTGAGTGCAGCCGATTCTTCTTCTTTAATGTCGTAAAAATCGACGGTTATCGGGAGCTCTTCGCCGTACAATGTTTTGGGGTGCAAGGTGCCAGGCTTTTCGTAATTTGTTCTTAAATTAAGACGTCTTACTACGCTTTCTATGGTTTCCGCGGCTTTGAATGTGTAAATCTCATTATACGCGTTTGTGGTAGAGCGCAGCCCGAGGTTTGCCATATTGGCCATTTGCTCGTCTATCGATGGTGCTTTGTCTTTGGACTTTATGAGAACTTCGCAGTATCGCCTGTATGTAGGCTGGGTTGTGGATATTCTATAAATGGCGATTCCTAAAGTTATTATGATTGAAATGACAAACCAATACCAATTGGACAAACAAGCGTAGAGTATTTCGCCTATGTTGATATAATTCTCTGCTTGAAGTTGTTTTCCTCGTTTCTGTGTTTGTTGTTTCATATTGAGTTCTGCTTTTGTATCACAGCAAGGTGTGCCGTTTTTTTTGATTGTTTTTTTTGATCGTTTTTTGATTTAGTGCATACCCCGGGGACATTGGCAGGCTTGTATGTTGTTGCCTGTCAATTAGTTATGCAAACGCGGGGGCTTCCCCGGTGTTGTGCTTTTGATTAAAATGGTTGTGGCACTGTTGTTTGCGCCAGTGCTGCAACGCTGTTGATGTATTTTGTACCACTAATGTAGCCGATGCAACTGTCTGTGGTACACTATTGTTGCAAAGATAATATATTATTTATTATTATAATATTTTTCGGTTGTTTTTTTTATTTTGTTAAGACGCGTTTTTGTGCGTTTTTGTGAATTGGATTTCGGCGCGTATTATTTTATTTGTAAATAAAAATTACCACAATAGTGCGTTTTCTCATTCTTTTGCCCGGGTGCCTCTCTTTTTTTGCTGTTTTCTCTTTGGATTGGTGTAAATATACTCCTCTTTTGTGTGTATAGTGGTGAAAATGACCGTCTTTTGTGCTATGTTTCGGCTTTTTTTTATATAAAATGCCTTTTTTTTTGAAAAATGGCATAAAAAAATAGCTATTTGTGCTTGATTATAATGTTTTTTTATATCTTTGTGCATCATTAACCTTAATAACGGAATAGATTATGAAAGAACTTATTGAAAAAATCCAGGAGACTTACGCTGCTTTTGCAGCTGATGCAACAGCTCAGGTAGAGAAAGGTAACAAAGCTGCCGGTACTCGCGCACGTAAGGCTTCTTTGCAGATTGAGAAAATGATGAAGCAGTTCCGCAAGGACTCTGTAGAGGCTTCTAAAAACTAATTTGTAGTTTCTCAGTTGCGTTTCACTTATAAATAAGGTTGCACTTGCTGCGGCCTTATTTGTTTTATGCCGATGCTTTCTTGAGTATCGGTTTTTTGTTGTGTTTGATATTTGTAAATAAAATTTACCACATCTGCGTGTTGAAGCGGTGTGCGTGGCTGTATTCTTGCTTGTGAAAACAGAAGCTTTGCAAATAAAATGCAAACAAATAAATATTTAAATAACCGTTGCGGTCGTTTATGTTTGCAGTGCACGGCGTGGAGTTCTTGGTATTGCCGGTGCATAGTGTTTTTTTATATAAAATATAAATTATATGTAAAATAAGGTTATTTTATGAGAAATTTATTGTAAATTAGCAAAGTTTTGTGCTTTTTGGTGCAAGCGTGGTGCATGAGTGCGCCGAATATCTGAATTTGAGATATTTTTTAACTATTTAAAATAATTTTATGAAGAAAAGATTTGTAACTGCTATGATGGCCGCCCTGTTTATGTCGGCCGTTTCTGTGGCACAGAACCTTGGCGGGTTTGCCTATGGCAATGCCGAGGCTCCTGTGGGCAACGAGTGGGAGAGCCCCACGCAATTGTCTTTGAATAAAGAGCAGCCCAAAGGCTGGTTCTTTGTGTTCGATAACGAGGAGAGTGCTCGCAAGGTGCTCCCCGAAAACAGCGAGTATTACCTGTCGCTCGACGGTACTTGGAGTTTCAACTGGGTGGCTAACCCCGGTGAACGTCCCGTGGATTTCTACAAAGTGGAATACGATGCAACCGCTTGGGACAAGGTGCAGGTGCCAATGAACTGGAATGTCTATGGCTTGCAGCCCGATGGCAGCCAAAAGTATGGAACTCCCATCTATGTGAACCAGCCTGTTATTTTCAAGCACAGTGTGGCTGTGGGCGACTGGAAGGGTGGTGTGATGCGTGAGCCTGCTCCTCACCACACAACATACAAACACCGCAACGAGGTGGGCTCCTATCGTCGTTCATTTGTTGTTCCCGAAAATTGGGACGGTCGCGAGGTGTATATCAACTTCGACGGTGTTGATTCTTTCTTCTATTTGTGGATAAACGGCAAGTACGTTGGTTTCTCAAAGAACTCTCGTAACTTGGCCGCTTTCAATATTACCGACTACCTTGTTGAGGGTGAGAACGTGGTGGCTGTAGAGGTTTACCGCAACAGCGATGCTTCGTTCCTTGAGTCGCAGGATATGTTCCGCCTTCCCGGTATCTTCCGCACCGTATCGCTTACATCGACCAACCCTGTGGAGATACGCGATTTCCGCGTTACCACCGACCTCGATGCCGATTACAAAGATGCAGTAGCAAACATTGCTGTAGATGTACGTAACCAGGGCAAGAAAAAGGCAAAAGGCTATTCGGTGAAAGTGCAGCTATATAAAAATGAGCTTTACAGCGACGACAACGCCATTGTAGATGGTGCCACTACCACAGGTGCTGTTGCCGAGGTTGTGAGTGGCGATACAAAAACAGCACAGCTTGCTCTTCCCGTGGCCAACCCTGCAAAGTGGAGTGCCGAGCAGCCCAACCGCTATACAATACTCGTGCAGTTGCTCGACAAAAAGGGCCGTGTTGTTGAAACAGCATCTACATACATAGGTTTCCGCGAGGTTGAAATTCGCGACACAAAAGCCGAGGACGATGAGTTCGGCTTGGCCGGCCGTTATTATTACCTCAATGGCAAGCCCATCAAAATGAAGGGTGTGAACCGCCACGAGAACAACTTGGAGCGTGGCCACGCTGTTACACGCGAGCAGATGTTCAACGAGGTGATGCTTATGTTGCGTGGCAATATCAACCACGTGCGCAATGCCCACTATCCCGATGCTCCCTATTGGTACTACTTGTGCGATAAATACGGTATCTACTTGGAAGACGAGGCCAACATTGAGAGCCACCAATACTACTATGGCGAAGCCTCTTTGTCGCACGTTCCCGAGTTCCGCGATGCTCACGTAGCCCGTGTAATGGAGATGGCACACGCTACAATGAACCGTCCTTCGGTTGTTATATGGTCGCTTGGTAACGAGGCCGGCCCCGGTGTGAACTTTGTGGAGGCTTACAATGCTTTGAAGGCATTCGATGCATCGCGCCCCGTGCAGTATGAGCGTAACAACAACATCGTGGATATGGGTTCTAACCAGTATCCCTCAATCGGCTGGACACAGTATGCCGTTACCGGCAAGGCTCCCATTAAGTATCCTTTCCACATATCGGAGTATGCTCACTCAATGGGTAATGCTGTTGGTAACTTAAAAGATTATTGGGACGCAATGGAGAGCACCAACTTCTTTATGGGTGGTGCCATTTGGGACTGGGCCGACCAGGCTTTCTGGAACGTAGATCCCAAGACCGGCGACCGTTATATGGGCTATGGTGGCGACTTTGGCGACCGTCCCAACGACCACACATTCTGTATGAACGGTATTGTGTTCCCCGACCACTCACCTAAACCCCAGTATTGGGAGGTTAAAAAGGTATATCAGAATGTTGGTATCTCTTTGAATGAGAAGGGCGAGATTGAGCTCTTTAACAAACGTTACTTCGAGAGCCTCAGCGACATGGATATCCGCGTCTCTCTGTGGGAAGATGGTAAGGAGATTGAGGCTCGCTTTGTGCCCGACCAGGCTGTTGCCCCCCGTACAAAGAAAGCTTTCAAGGTCGATTTCGGCAAGGAACTCAAAGCCGACAAAGAGTATTTTGTTAAGGTGCAGTTGATGCTGAAGAAGGATATGCCTTGGGCCGAAAAAGGCTATGTGCAGATGGACGAGCAGCTTCCTTTGAAGGGTGCTGTGAAGAATATATTCATTGCCGACGCTGCCAAGGGTGGCAAAATCGTAGGTGGTATGGAAAAAGCCGTTGTCGATGGCAAGGAAGTTACACTCAGAACTTTGAGCAACGATGTATTCAAGATTGTGTTCGACGACAGCAAGGGTGTTCTCTACAATGTTGTGTATAACGGTACAGAGGTGTTTGCTGCCGGCAACGTGATGAAGTTGAACACATACCGTGCTCCCGTGGACAACGACAACTGGGCTTGGAACAACTGGTACACCAACGGCCTATATAATTTGCAGGACAGCGTAATGTCGTTTGTGTCGCAGCTGAACAAGGACGGTAGCGTGGTGTTGCAGTACACAGTGCGTTCACAGGCTCCTCACTCGGGCCGTCGCGTGAAACTCGATGATAACAACTTTAAAATCACCGACGATGCGCGCGTGCTTGGCGAGAACGATTTCCACTTTATCTCGAACCGCATCTACACTATCTACCCCGATGGTTCTGTTGAGTTTAACAGTGCTATTACCGGTAGCAAAAATATCGACTTGGCACGCATTGGTTACCAATTGCAGTTGCCTTCAGAGTTGAAGAATTATTCATACTATGGCCGTGGTCCTTGGAACAACTACAACGACCGTTGCACTGCTGCTTTTGTGCAGCAATACAACAGCACTGTGGCTGAACAGTTTGTGAACTTCCCCAAACCTCAGGATATGGGTAACCGCGAGGGTATCCGTTGGGCTGCACTCACAAACGATGCAGGCAATGGTGTGATGTTTGTATCTACCGAAGGCCTTTCGGCTACCGCTATGCCTTGGAACGATGTAGAGCTCACCGAAGCTGCTCACGCTTATCAGTTGCCTGCATCGTCGGGTACCTGGTTGAGCCTCGACAAGAAAGTTAATGGCCTTGGTGGTAACAGCTGCGGCCAGGGTGGTCCGTTGGAGCCCGACCGTGTGAAGGCAGGTGAGAACTCCGTGGGCTTCATTATGCGCCCTGTTGTTGCCGGCGACGATGTGAACGAGAAAGCGAAGGTTTTGGCATCGGGTGCTGTGCCTGTGATGATGAAACGCGACCTCCGTGGTATTGTTACAATGAGTTGCAACAAGGAGAATGCCGAAATTTATTACAAACTTGGCAAGCGTGGCAAGGCGGTAAAATATACCGAGCCTGTGAATATGAACAAGGGTGGCGAAATTACAGTATGGGAGAAATCGGCTCCTAAATTGAGCGCGATATATAACTATGCTCCTGTAACTTCAATTCCTGTTACCGTGGCGTTCTGCTCGAGCCAGGAGACCGGTAGCGAGGCAAGCAAGATGCTCGACGGCGACCCCACTACAATATGGCACACAATGTATTCTGTAACCGTGGCAATTTATCCCCACTACATAGATTTCGATGCCAATGAGGAGGTTATGATAAAGGGCTTCAAATATATGCCTCGCCAAGATGGTGGCAACAATGGTAACATTAAGGATTACTCGATACAGATAAGCAACGACCGTGAGAATTGGAGCGAGCCTGTAGTAAAAGGTGCATTCGAGAACAATTCTAAGGTGCAGACTGTGATATTTGACAAGCCTGTGAAGGCGCGTTACGTGCGTTTCAATGGTTTGAGCTCGCAGAATGGCCAGGATTTTGGTTCGGGTGCCGAGTTTGAACTCATAAAAGAGTAAAATATTATAGGTGGTATGGGGTTGGTTCCCCATACCATCACAATTTTATGGATATTTATCCGTTGTATAGTATAAATGAACATAGTACCTTCGGGTGCGCAAAACTACTAAGTATATGAAAGGAATTGTTTTGGCCGGTGGCTCGGGAACACGTTTGTATCCCATTACAAAGGGTGTTAGTAAGCAATTGTTGCCCATCTATGACAAACCGATGATTTATTATCCGATATCGGTGCTTATGCTTGCCGGCATAAAAGAGATACTTATAATCTCAACTCCCAGCGATTTGCCATCGTTCAAACGTTTGCTTGGCGATGGTAGCGATTATGGAGTACGTTTTGAATATGCCGAACAACCATCGCCCGATGGTCTTGCGCAGGCTTTCATTATCGGTGAAGAGTTTATTGGTAATGACTCTGTTTGTTTGGTACTTGGCGATAACATATTCCACGGTACAGGCTTTTCCGGAATGTTGAAAGAGGCTGTGCGTGCTGCCGAGGAGGACAGCAAGGCTACCGTGTTTGGTTATTGGGTAGATGACCCCGAGCGTTACGGTGTTGCCGAGTTTGACAATGAAGGTAATTGCTTGTCGATTGAGGAAAAACCTGCCGAGCCAAAATCGAATTATGCGGTTGTGGGGCTCTATTTCTATCCCAACAAAGTGGTTGAAGTTGCAAAAAGCATCAAACCTTCGGCTCGTGGCGAGCTTGAGATTACTACGGTAAATCAGCAATTCCTGTCCGATGGTGAGCTCAAGGTGCAAACCTTGCAACGTGGTTTTGCCTGGCTCGACACCGGCACGCACGACTCGCTTGCCGAGGCATCTATTTTTGTGGAGGTTATAGAGAAACGCCAGGGCTTGAAGATTGCTTGTCTCGAGGGCATTGCATTCCGTAAAGGCTGGATAACTGCCGACCGCTTGCGCGAGGTGGCTGCACCAATGCTTAAGAACCAGTATGGGCAATATCTGATGAAAATTATTAAGGAGGTAGAGCGCACAGGCGCAAATGTTTGAAAATATGGAGGTTATAAAAACTGAAATCGAGGGCGTGGTAATTATTGAGCCACGTATATTTAAAGACGAAAGAGGGTATTTCTACGAGTCTTTCTCGCAGAGAGAGTTTGAAGAAAAGGTTTGTAAGACTGTGTTTGTACAAGACAACCAGTCGAAATCGTCGTATGGCGTGTTGCGTGGCCTGCACTTCCAGAAACCGCCTTACTGCCAGAGTAAGTTGGTGCGCTGCATAAAGGGAGCTGTGCTCGATGTGGCAGTGGATATTCGCAAGGGTTCTCCTACGTTTGGAAAGTATGTGGCTGTGGAACTTACCGAGGATAATCACCGCCAGTTCTTTGTACCACGTGGTTTTGCACATGGTTTTGCAGTGTTGAGCGATGAGGCTGTTTTCCAATACAAGTGTGATAACTTTTATAATAAGGAGAGTGAGGGCTCTGTTGCGTGGAACGACGAGTCGCTGGCCATAGATTGGAAGATAGATATGAATAAAGTGATTCTGTCGGAAAAGGACAAGCAGAGCAAGCCTTTGGCAACTACCGACTATCTTTTCGATTATAACATAGATTATTATGCAGAGTAAAAGAATTCTTATAACAGGTGCCAACGGGCAGCTTGGAAACGAAATGCGTCGTTTGGGCGAGGTTTCGCCCAACACCTATATATATACCGATGTTGCAGAGCTTGATATTACAAATGACAGTGCTGTGTCTGCTTTTGTGAAAGAAAATGCCGTAGATATAATTGTGAATTGTGCAGCATATACAAATGTGGATAAAGCAGAAAGCGACGAGGCTACAGCCGAGCTTATAAACGCAACGGCGGTTGAAAATCTTGCCAAGGCTATGAAGGCCGTGAACGGAACTCTGTTCCACGTATCAACCGACTATGTCTTTGGTAACGAAGGTAATACCCCACGTACAGAGGATATGCCACTAAACCCGCTTGGTGTTTATGGTCGCACTAAGCTGCACGGCGAACAGGCTATAGCTGCTGTTGGTTGCAAAGCAATAATCATACGCACAGCGTGGCTCTATTCTGAGTTTGGTAATAATTTCTTGAAAACTATGTTACGCCTTACTGCCGAGCGCGAGCAGTTGAACGTGGTATTCGACCAAGTGGGCACTCCTACCTATGCCGGCGACCTTGCTCTTGCAATATTCTCCATAATAGAAGGAGGGCTGTATGCCGGTAACGAGGGTGTTTATCATTTCTCTAACGAGGGTGTGTGTTCGTGGTACGATTTTGCTACAGAGATTGCAATTGCAGCAGGTAACACAAACTGTAAAGTTCTTCCCTGCCATAGCAGTGAATTCCCCTCGCCTGTAACACGTCCCTCATTCTCGGTGCTCGACAAGAGCAAGATAAAAAACACTTTTGGTATAGATATTCCACATTGGCGCGACTCTATGCTGTATTGTATAAAAAGATTAAAACAGTAGAAGCTTGCATAAGAAAACTATTTTATAGAAATTTAAACAACTTCTTAGAAATATGAAACGTAATATAATTGTAACCGGTGGTGCCGGGTTTATAGGCTCTCACGTAGTTCGTCTCTTTGTTAATAAGTATCCCGAGTATAATATCATCAATGTTGATAAACTTACCTATGCCGGTAATCTTGCCAATCTCAAAGATATTGAAGACAAGCCCAACTACACTTTCTACAAGGGTGATATTTGTGATTTTGATGCAATGTATAAGCTTATGGTGGAGCATAAGGTTGATGGCATAATACACCTTGCTGCAGAGAGCCACGTGGACCGCTCGATAAAGGACCCGTTTACCTTTGCACGCACCAATGTTATGGGCACACTTTCTCTGTTGCAGGCAGCAAAGCTCTATTGGGAGTCTTTGCCCGAAAAATATGAGGGCAAGCGTTTCTATCACATATCTACCGACGAGGTGTATGGTGCTTTGGAGCTCGACCGCCCCGAGGGAGTGGAGCCTCCCTTCACAACTACGGCCTCATCGGGTGAGCATCATTTGGCCTACGGCACCGATTTCTTCTACGAGACAACAAAGTACAATCCTCACAGCCCCTATTCTGCTTCTAAGGCAAGCAGCGACCACTTTGTACGTGCTTTCCACGATACATACGGGCTGCCCACAATTGTTACAAACTGTTCAAATAATTATGGTCCCTATCAGTTTCCCGAGAAGCTTATCCCATTGTTTATAAATAATATACGCCAGCGCAAGCCGCTGCCTGTGTATGGCAAGGGCGAGAATGTGCGCGACTGGCTCTATGTTGTAGATCATGCCCGCGCCATAGATGTTATTTTCCACGATGGTAAAATAGCCGACACTTATAATATTGGTGGTTTCAATGAGTGGAAGAACATAGATATTATAAAGGTTATAATAAAAACTGTAGATAGGTTGCTTGGTAACCCCGAAGGCCATTCCTTGTCGCTAATAACTTATGTTACCGACCGTGCAGGCCACGATATGCGCTATGCAATAGATTCTACCAAACTGCAGAAGGAACTTGGTTGGGAACCAAGCTTGCAGTTTGAGGAGGGTATTGAAAAAACCGTGCGTTGGTACCTCGACAACCAGGAGTGGATGGACAATATTACAAGCGGAGAGTATGAGAAATACTATGATGATATGTATAAAAATAGATGATCGTCTCTTTTCTTGAAGTTAATAAAAAACAGCCCTCGAGGGCTGTTTTTTATTAACCTGTTATAGTATTCTTATAGAATAGCCAATTCTTACCGTGATAGTTTGGTTAGCCGAACGGCCGAAGTCGTCAATCTTGGAGTTGTTGAATATGTCGCTTAGTCCATAGTAGTAGCGGCCTTCAATAAAGAAATTCCCGGCTTTAGTCTTTAACTCCAAACCGCCACCGCCTGCTATACCGTAATCGAATCTCTTGTCTATCTCTTTTCCATATATCGGGCGTATTGATGCAGGGCGGTTTTCGGGAACTAAACCGCCACCATACTCCTCTTTGTCGCTTAGTAGAAAACCTATTTGTGGGCCTAAATTTATAAAAAACTGCAGCCCGTATGGCTCTTTTCCCCAAGATAGGTGTGCCAAGAAAGGTATCTCAATGTAATTGAGAGTGCGGTTGAACGAATAGGGTAGCTCGTTGTCAAATTCTTCTTCCCAGCCTCGCTGTGAAAAATTCACCTCTAATTGAGCTGCACATATCATACTGAAATATTTTTCACTTGTGTATCTTATTTGCAATCCTCCGTTTATGCCATTGAGCATTGTTTGGCGGGTTTGTGGTTGCAGGTCCAGCTGGCTGAGGTTAAGACCACCGGCCGCGCCAATCTCCAATATGTGGCGTGGCTTTTCTATTTGTGCATAAGCACCGGCAGTGGCAATTAATGCTATAATTATGGTTGTGAGGTATCGTCTCATTTGTCAAAATCTATTTTCTCTATGGTGTAATAGGGGGTGTAGTGTATGAAGTATATCTTCTTATTTACCATACCGCCCCAGTTATTTACTCGTTCAAACTTGAAACCGGTCTGTATGGGGGTAAATGTGATATTTCCTATATTATTATGCATTTCTTTCCCATATTTGTTTGCCGCAAGCAAAAAGAAGTAGCCGGTGTCGTACCCCAGCATGCCATAGCGCGGGTATATGTTTTGCAGGTTACGGTCGTACCAATTTGTGAACTCACTTTGGAATTTAGCCGCTTCGGGCAGTGAGTAGTGGCTGAAAAAAGATGCATAGAAATATGTGTCGGCCTCGTATAGCTGTGCCTGCATATCGTTTGCATATATCTGCCACTCCGGGTAGCCGAATAACTTGAATTCCGGTATGTTTATTGTGTCGCTCTTTAATATAATAAGTGGTGGAACAATAGATGATAATGTTATTGCACTTGACGAAAGGGGTATGAAAATGTTCTCTTTTTCGTTGCTTAGCAAGGCCTTAAATGTTTTAATCCCGCAGGAGTCTGTCTCTTCTATTGTTGCTCTGCTTGCTGCTGCACTTTTAATTATTTCAATATCTATTGTGGTGTGTGGAATTGCTTTGCGGTTGAGGCCTTCAATGAGGGCCGAAATAAACTCTTTCTTATTGCTCTTTGTGCTGTCTGATACAAAAATCACATTTGCATTGGGGAATTTATATGTAAAATGGTCGATAACCTCGGAGAAAAAATATGATTGCAATGTGTTTACAACATATACCATTGGGTTGCTGAATATTTCATCTTCTTTTGATGTGAAGGGTATTACCAATGGAATCTCTTTTTCGTTGGCAAATTTTGCCAGTTGTTTGTTATGCTTGGGGTAGAGTGCTCCAATTATCAAATCGACATTGTCCAATTCTCCGCTTGTTGTCAGCCACGAAAGGTTTTTGCTCTCAGGGCCGGAATCGTATGTGCGAATATCGTAGGAATATCCAAGCCTTTTAAGCTTTTCTACTGCGATGAGGAATCCTTGGTAGTATTCTATCATTCTGTTTTGCTCGTTTGGAGCATAGCTGTCGAGCAGGAATGGCAATATTACAGCTACTTTTATGGCTTTGTGTGCTGTTGTTGCTTCTATAGAATCTTTTATTTCTTCGAGCTTGTTGAAGATTTCTTTATTTGTGATTTCTATTACAGGGCTCTTTCTGGCTTCAACTTTCTTGGTGGGGTAGGGTATGTTGAGTATTGTTCTTCTTTTAAGCTTGCTCTTGCTTGCAGCTTCGGGGTTGGCACTGCGCAGCTCGGCCTCAGTGATTCCATATTTGCGTGCTATGCCATAAAAAGTTTCACCCTTCACTACTTTATGCGTTGTGCGTATTATTTGTTGGGTAGGTTGCTCCTCCGGTTCTTCTTGTTCTTGCTTTTCATTGTTTATTGCTTCTATTGCAATGTTTGCGCCTCCTTTTGTTGCCGGTATTTGTATAACCTCTCCTGCCCGGAAATTGGAGATGTTCAGTCCCGGGTTTGCTTCGCATATATCAAGCACGGTTATTCCATATATTTTGCTCAAGCGGTAAAGGGTTTCACCGGCCTGTATTGTGTGGTAGCGTGGCTCGATGTTGTTTCTTGTGTTGTCGCTTGCAGTTTTTGGGGTTTGAGGTATTCGCAGCTCCTGTCCTATAGATAATTTAACATCGCACCCGGGGTTTAATGCTATAATATCTTGCATGTTTTTTTGGTACATGCGAGATATTGAGTAGAGTGTTTGACCTTTATCCACAGTGTGGACAAAATAGCCATTGTGCTGAGCCTTAAGCACTGCAACCAATAGTATAAATGATAGCAGAAGTATGTACCTGTATTGTTTCATTTTATTTGTGTTTACAATAAACCAAATTCCTTGCGAAGATACAATTTATAAATTAATTTATAAAATATGCATCGTAAATATTGTCGGCTCACCTTTAATTATGGTTAATTATTTTTATCTCGTGTTTTTAATACCGATTTTTATGGAATTTCCGCGAGTAAAGATTATTTTTGTTGCTTGTTAAGCATGTTTTGCTTTATAACAAATGTTTGTATATTTAATTTATGAATATGAGTTTGCGCTTTTATATGTTTGTCTTGGCATTGGCTCTTTCTCTGGCTAATGTTAATTTACAGGCACAGGTTGAGTCTCCTATGCCGGTAGTTGTTGTAACAGATTCTAAAGGAGAGGTTACAGAATTGTCCTTTGGCGACGAATACTCAGGGGAGGCCCCTTTGAAGTTGGAGCTTTTGGCCAATGCTCCGGAGTTGGAGGGTTATTCACTAGTGTGTAGTTGGGACTTTACACGTGAAGGCGAGGCTTTTCCCTTTCTCACCCGTTACGATGCTGCCCTTGAATATGAAGTGCGCGAGAGCGGTACCCTTATAATACAACCAAAGATTGTATATACAAGCATAGATAACCCTGAAATTGTATGGGAATTCGGTGCTCAGGATTTTGAACCGTTTCGCATTATTGTTGCAGAGTCGAGAATAGATGTCCCCAATGCTTTTTCTCCTAATGGCGATGGCATAAATGATTTTTACAATGTTTATAATGTGAAATCTATTGTTGAGTTCAACGCTGCAATATACAATAGATGGGGGCAGCAGCTCTACTCCTGGGGAATAGACCAAATTGGCTGCGAAGAGTGTGGTTGGGACGGCACTTATAAGGGAAAGCCTGTAAAGGACGGAGTATATTTTGTTGTTGTTACTGCGCGTGGAGCCGATGGCGTTTCCTACGATATTCGTCGTGATGTGAATATTCTGCGTGGTTATACAGAGAATGCTTCTAATCAATAATTTTTTGTAGTGGTGGAAGAGGAAAATGGCAAGATTGAGGTTTTTGGTGCAAGAGTGCATAACCTCAAAAACATAGATGTTGAGATACCTCATAATTCGCTCACCGTAATTACGGGGCTTAGTGGCAGTGGTAAATCTTCTTTGGCATTCGATACCATTTTTGCCGAGGGGCAGAGACGCTATTTAGAGACCTTTTCTACGTATGCCCGTAATTTTTTAGGTGGAATGGAACGTCCCGATGTAGATAAAATTACAGGCTTGAGCCCGGTTATTTCTATTGAACAAAAGACAACAAACAAGAACCCGCGCTCTACCGTGGGGACAACAACCGAGATTTACGATTATCTGCGCCTGCTTTTCTCGCGTGCTGCCGATGCTTATTCATATTTGTCGGGCGAGAAAATGGTAAAATATACCGAGGAGCAGATTCTCGAACTGCTGTTGCGCGATTATGCCGGCAAACGCGTATATATGCTTGCTCCATTAGTGAGAGGGCGTAAAGGGCATTATAAAGAGCTTTTTGAACAGATGATGCGTAAAGGCTATTTAAATGTGCGCATAGATGGCGAGTTGTGTGAAATGTCGCGTGGAATGATGCTCGAAAGGTACAAGAACCACAATATAGAAGTTGTCATCGATAAATTGCAAGTAGATGCAAATGACTGCGCGCGTATAAAACAGAGCCTTGCCATTGCAATGCAACAAGGCGATGGTCTTGTTATGATTATGGAAATGCCGTCGGGCGAGGTGAGGCATTTAAGCAGGCACCTGATGTGCCCCGTTACCGGCCTTGCATACAAAGAACCCGACCCGCATAACTTCTCTTTTAATTCTCCCCAGGGCTTCTGCCCAAAATGCAAAGGCTTGGGTGTGGTGAGCCGTGTAGATGTCGATAAGGTGGTTCCCGACCGTTCGCTTTCGGTATACGACGGTGCGCTTGCTCCGCTTGGGAAGTATCGCCGTTCTTCAATATTTCAGCAAATAGAAGCTGTTCTGCAGCGTTACGATGCAACTTTGAAAACTCCTGTGGAGGAGTTGCCCGATGAAGCTATCGATGAAATTCTCTATGGCTCTCCTGTTCCTTTGAAGTTGAACAGCTCTTCAGAAATGTTCTACGATAGCGTAGCTACTTACGATGGCCTTGTGAAGTATATTCAAATGCAAAAGGATTCAAGCGTGTCGGCAAAGGAACTACGATGGGCCGAGCAATTCTCTGTTATGCAACCCTGCCCGGAGTGTGGTGGCGCAAGGCTTAATCGTGAGGCACTTCATTATAAACTGAATGGTAAGAATATCTATGAGCTGGCTTCTATGGATATTTCGCAGTTGTATGAATGGCTGGCACAACTCAACTCGCATCTCACAGAGAAACAGCGTGCAATTGCAACGGAAATAGTGAAAGAGATACAGTCGCGCATAGGTTTCTTGCTCGATGTGGGCTTGGGATATCTTTCGCTCAACCGTGCATCGGCATCACTGTCGGGTGGTGAAGGGCAGCGTATAAGGCTTGCAACGCAGGTGGGGTCGCAATTGGTTAATGTCTTTTATATATTAGATGAACCAAGTATCGGTCTTCATTCACGTGATAACGATCGTTTGATTAATTCGCTTAAGTCGTTGCGCGATAGTGGAAACACTGTAATTGTAGTTGAGCACGACCGTGATATTATGCTTGCTGCCGATTATATAATAGACTTAGGGCCGCAAGCGGGGCGCAAAGGTGGTAATGTGGTGTTCTCAGGTACACCATCGAAAATGTTGGAAAGCAATACGTTGACGGCAGCTTATTTAAACGGTAGCGAGCGTATAGAAATACCTGCAAACAGGCGTGAAGGCAACGGGAAAAGTATTAAGATATACGGTGCTCGTGGTAATAATCTCAAGAATATTGATGTTGAGTTCCCGCTTGGTAAATTAATATGTGTAACCGGTGTATCGGGTGGCGGTAAATCGTCGCTTGTTAACGATACTTTGCAACCGATATTGGCAAAACATTTCTATCGTGCTCTTCGTGAACCATTGCCGTATGATAGAATTGAGGGTATAGAAAATATTGACAAGATTGTAGATGTCGATCAGTCGCCTCTAGGGCGTACACCGCGTTCCAACCCCGCAACTTATACAGGCGTCTTTTCCGATATAAGAAACCTTTTTGTGGAGCTCCCCGAAGCCAAAATACGTGGTTATAAAGCCGGGCGTTTCTCTTTTAATGTGTCGGGCGGCCGTTGTGAGGCTTGTGGTGGAAATGGCTATAAAACATTGGAAATGAATTTTCTGCCCGACGTGATGGTGCCTTGTGAGGTGTGCCACGGTAAGCGTTACAACCGTGAAACTCTCGAGGTGCGCTACAAGGGAAAGTCTATTGCCGATGTCCTGGATATGACAATTAATATGGCTGTGGAGTTTTTTGAAAATGTACCAACCATATTAAACAAAATTAAAGTGCTGCAGGACGTGGGGCTCGGGTATATAAAACTTGGGCAGCCTTCTACTACATTGTCAGGTGGTGAGAGTCAGCGTGTAAAGCTTGCCACAGAATTGTCCAAGCGCGATACGGGCAAAACTCTCTATCTGCTCGATGAACCCACGACCGGTCTTCATTTTGAAGATATTCGTGTTCTTATGAATGTAATAAACCGTTTGGTGGATAAAGGTAACACTGTAATAATCATAGAGCATAACATCGATGTCATAAAAATGGCCGATTACATTATAGATATGGGCCCCGAAGGTGGGCGCGAGGGTGGTGATGTAATGGCTACAGGAACACCCGAAGAGATAGTGGCAGCAGGCAAAGGACACACTGCACCTTATCTTGCAAAAGAAATGACAAAATAGTGATATTTGTATTTGGTTGAATACCAAAGCTTTGCAAAAGATGGAGAAAAAATAATTTTAAATTTAACACTTTTTAACCGATAAAAAGTAAAGAAATAAGGTTTTTATTTCTCTAATATATGTAATTCCTTTTAGTGTTTTACCGGCTACCGCTTTTATTAACTGGTGCTTAAAACTGCAAGTGGAACATTTTATTGGCATTTATGTTAATTATAAAGTTCCTTTGTGGCGAAATGTAAACTGAATGGTACTTTCTACTTTTCTCCAATTTTTCAGTTTGCAAAAGTGCAGCGGCATAATTCGCCGCATAGCTTGCGATAGTTTTATTAAAAGGTAATAGAGTGGTAGCCGGTTTATTACAAAATCTGCCAACTTTTTGAGTTTTTTAAAAACTTTTAAAGTGGTTTAGTTGTTCTATAATTGAAAACGTATTATCTTCGCAAATTGAAATTGTATCAAGAAAGACAATGAGACAATTAAAAATTACAAAAAGTATTACAAACCGTGAGAGCGCGTCTCTTGACAAGTATTTGCAGGAAATTGGTCGTGAGGACCTAATTACTGTAGAGGAAGAGGTAGAATTGGCCCAAAAAATCCGTAAGGGCGATCGTAGAGCGCTGGAGAAACTGACAAGAGCCAACTTGCGTTTCGTTGTGTCAGTGGCAAAACAGTATCAAAATCAAGGCCTTAGCCTTCCCGACTTAATTAATGAGGGTAACTTGGGCTTAATTAAAGCTGCTGAAAAATTCGACGAAACACGTGGTTTCAAGTTCATTAGTTATGCCGTATGGTGGATTAGACAATCTATTCTGCAAGCTCTGGCAGAGCAATCGAGAATTGTACGCTTGCCGTTGAACCAAGTAGGTTCGTTGAACAAAATCAGCAAGGCTTTCTCTAAATTTGAGCAGGAAAATGAGCGTCGCCCCTCGGCCGAAGAACTTGCCGAGCAGTTGGATATTCCGGTTGACAAGGTTGTAGAGTCGTTGAAAGTGTCGGGAAGGCACATATCTGTAGATGCACCGTTTGTTGATGGTGAGGACAACAGCTTGCTCGATGTACTTGTGAACGACGATTCTCCTATGGCCGACAACCTTTTGGTCAGTGAATCACTCTCTCGTGAGATTGATCGCGTGTTATCCACTCTTGCCGATAGAGAGAAGGAAATTATTCAGATGTTTTTCGGAATCGGAATGCAAGAAATGACCTTGGAAGAGATTGGTGATAGATTCGGTCTCACACGTGAACGTGTTCGCCAAATTAAAGAGAAAGCTATTCGCCGTTTAAAACAGAATCAACGTAGCGACACGTTGAAACCCTATTTAGGATAAAATTTATTTGATAGTATTTTACGGGCCGCATATATGCGGCCCGTTGATTTTTACCCCATTGAGCTCCTATTTACCCTTTTTCTTTGTTAAAAGTGGGGATATTTTTCTATTATGCTGATATTTTTTCTAATTTTGTACAATTGTTGAATATGAGCGATGTGTTTTTATTGTACATTGCCAATAACTGAACTTATATGAAGAAATGTAGTATATTGCTGTTTTTTGTTCTTTCCTTTTTTTCATCGGTTTTGTCGGCTAAGAACGATGATAATGTTGTGTATATCTTCGGTGTATCATTCAGTCATAATGATAAAATAGTATATTTTACCGAAATCCAGGCCATCGATGGCATTAAATTGGAGAAAGGTGCTATTTTGCCCGATCGCCAACACTATTCATATGAATTAAAAGATTATATGAATTTTACAGAAGGAAAGCCGGGGAGAACATCTGCTATATATTTTGCAAAGACACGTAAGAAACTTGAAAAGACTGAGGCAAAGATTAAAAAGAAAATATTGCACAAGGACAATCGCACGGTGCGTTATTTAGGCGATAAATTTCACTTTACAAAACCTTGATTATGAGTGTTATTAAAAAAATGATGTTAATGTTGTCTGCAGTGCTATGCTTGTCGGCTTGCAGTGATGACAACGATACAATAAAAGGCTCGGGCAACCCTATAAGTGAGGGCGAAGAGGCTCGGCGTATGCTTTTTATGTACATTGTAGCCGATAATAACTTAAGTAGTTTTGCACAAGACGACTTGAGTGAAGTTTTGGCAGTGGCCGATAAAATTCCCAATGATTGTTATCTGCTTGCTTTTGTCGATGACAATAACGACCCCCGTGTTTTGCGCTATTTTAATAATAATGGCGAGGGCGATTATGAAACAGTCTATAACTTTGGTAGAGAATTTTCGGCCTGCGACACAACTGATATGCGTGTGTTGTTCGATTGGGTTGAGGAAAATTACCCTGCGCAGAGTGTAGATATGGTCTTT
Organism: Bacteroidaceae bacterium; assembly: GCA_017481875.1. GTDB lineage: Bacteria > Bacteroidota > Bacteroidia > Bacteroidales > Bacteroidaceae > HGM04593. The sequence goes on along the minus strand of JAFUOP010000030.1, from coordinate 4,237 downwards.
TGGTCGCACGCCACAGGTTGGTTGCGCGACGATGATTATCGTTCTGTTCAGCAATACTCTTTCGGGTATGATATTTACGTGGGAAACAATAGCGAGTGTAGCAGAATGTACATTGAGGAGCTTGCCGCTTTTATAGAAACAATGCCTGTTAAGCCCGATAGAATAATGTTCGATGCCTGTTTTATGCAGTCTGTAGAGGTGGCATATGCTATGCGTAAGAGTGCCAATTGGATAATTGCGTCGCCGGCAGAGATTCCTGCTCCCGGTGCACCCTATGATGTGCTTGTTCCTCTCTTTTTTAATGATGTAGCTACACCCCAAGATATAATCTATGCCTACAAGCAGGCGTATGAAGGTACAAGCACCGGTGTAGTTCTCTCTGCTGTGAAATGCGATGCTATGCAGCAGTTAGCCGATGCTACAGCAGTTGTTGTAAAGAATGCATTTGAAGGTGTTTCGGGCAGTGATTGTGGCGATGTATTTTCATATCTGCCCGGTGGTTATTTCTATGGAAAAAATGCATTTCCTAATTTCTTTGATATGAACTCGGTGATGTTGAAATATCTTTCTGCCGACGATTATATTGCTTGGAAAGCTGCATTAGATGTCGCGTTGCCTTATAGCTGCGCAAGTAAATATTGGTACACCGATGTGAAAGGCAAAGTAATAGATGTAGATGATAGCTGGAGTGGTATTTCAATGTATTTGCCCAACACCGGCTCTTACTTTGATAAATTCAATACGTCGTTTTCCTCCTTGGAATGGTACGCAGCTGCCGGGTGGAATGAAATTGAATAATAATCTGTCTTGTATCTAAAAATAAAGGAATCACGCACGTGATTCCTTTATTTTTAGAATTGTATGTGAAATTGTATTCTGATTCCGTTTTTGTCTATGCCGGGTAGGTCTCTGTATGTTATTCGGTGTACATAATCTATTCGCAACACTTTGAAGATGTTTTCAATTCCCACTGCAAATTCCATGTAGGGTTTTCCATCGAGGTAATGATATTCATCGTTCTCATACGGGAATTTGTATAGGTTGCCTGTGTTCAAGGGGTCGGGGCGGTTCTTTTCGCTTAGCCGGCCATACATTCCTTTAAAGGTTAAAACCTCTCGCCAATTGAGTTTTCTTATAAGTGGCAACCTGTTAAATATCAATCCGTTCATATAGTATGTGAGGTCCCATGAGAAATATTCGTCGTTGAAGAACTCCATGGCATTCATTAAGTCGTACGATTCTTTTTGAATTGTGTACGAAAGGTTTGCATTGGGCATTATAAGCAGTGGAAATGGGACTTCGTTCCACACTTTCCCGGCCTTCAATATACAATTGGTATATCCGAATGCCGAGAACCAAAATCTTTTCTCAAAGCTGAATTCTGTGCGTTGGTAGTTGTAGTCGCTGCCAAGCACTCCTTTCAGGCTGGCTGTGTGTGAGAGTGTGAATACGGGGTGTTCGGGCTGTACGCGGTAGCGGTTCCACTTTGTTTGTGTGAATTTCTCGTTTGGTGCCCAGCGTAGCTTTAGCTCTATCTCGCTTTGTGTTAATTCTTTGACAAAGTTGCTATATGTTGTGCCATCGATGGTTGTTGTTTGTTCAAAAGGTACGAGGTGCGACGCTATATTTTTGCGGTTACGCATTGTTATGTAGTAAGAGAAGTGGTTGTAGAACTCTCTTGTGTATGTAAGCTCGGCTTTTTTTATGTAGCCTATTATGTTGTCTTTCTTGCGTTTAAGGCTTAGGAATATGTTGTCTTTATTGGTATGCAGGTAATTTTGTCCATATTGGTATATGTCGTTCTCGTAGCGCATTTTCACAGAGTGGATAGGAAATTCATTGGGGTGTTCCTTCTTTTTCTTGAACGAGTATTCAATCTCTCCCATATACTTGAATTTCTTGTCCTCAGTTCCATACACAGCATAGAATTGCCCGAAAAGGTGTGGGTTTAAATAGGCCGATGTCATAGCTCCTGTGCGCAGACGGTAGCCTTCCAATTCGTTGTGGCTGATAGTGGTGTTTACAGGGCCATAGAAAACAGGCGGTTCATTCTCTCTTATGGGTATCCAGCCGGTAAATAAAAACGTGAGCCCTTTCTCAAGCCAGTAATAGACAGGGTTGTTGCGTAATTCACGCATCATTTGATCGACCGATAGCTCCTTCTTGGTGAGTTCTGCAATTCTGTTCTCGGTCCAGTATTCTTGTGCACGGCGGGTTGAGTATTCGTCCTCTAAAACTGTTCCTGGAAAGTCGAGCACAGCCTGTGCCAGGCTGTCTTTTTCAAATGAATAGTCGCGGTATTCCACCTGCCTGTGTGCATAAAAACCGTTAACAGCATCTACAACTTTGAACTCAGCGACAAGCGATTCGTTGTTTAATATTCTTGTGCCATCGGGCAGGCGGTCGAAGTGCTGTTTTATGTTCATGTACTCAATGAAGTTCATATTAATATCGTGTGGAACATTCATTTGTACAAGCTTTGTAAAATATGTAGAGTCTGTGGTAACGTAGAGGTGCCCTGTAAATCCAAAAGACTCGGCGTTAAACGGCACAAATGCAAGGTCGTAGCACTGCTCGCCTTCAATCTCTATTGTGTCCATTATGTAGTAGCGGTAAAAAGTGGGCCCCAGCTTCGATAGCGGGCTCACAAATTTACTGTTAAAAAGAGATACGTTGTCTTGGAATATATCAATATCTTTGAATGTCTCCTCGTAAATAGCTTCCATCGACTCTGCCGAAACAAAATCGTCTATACCGTTGCGCTTGCGTGCCTTCACATACTGCTTTTTTCTTTTACTCTCTTTGCTGTGATAGTCGTTGCCAATCATCTCTCTTGACGAAATGTAGAGTATTGGCTTGCCCGATACAAGTGATGTGTCAATGTATTGGTCGAGAAAAGCGAATTTCTTTCCAAAGTGGCTCTCTTTGGCCGAACTGAAGTTGTTAAGTGCCAAACTTAGTTTTTCGTGGCGGCTGCGGCTGTAGAATGGCTTGTTTTCCGGTGCATTGTCGTCTCTCCGCTTTATAATATTCCGCGCCAAAATTACAGCAGGGTTGTCCTTCTTGCGGTATTTTTCTTTTTTAGGTTTAATAGTGATCTCTGCAAGTTCGTAGTTTTCGGCCTGCATTTTTATGGTTAGCGGGAAGCGCGTCTTGGAATTCAATGCAATCTTCTCATCTCTGTATCCCAAATTAGAAACAATAAGCGTGTCGCGTATTTCAGGGGCATAAAAAGAAAAATTACCATTATTGTCGCTGCTGCAGCCATACGATGTCATTTTTATTCTTATTGCAGCATACGGAATCTCCTCTTTTGTTACCTTGTCTATAATCTTTCCGTATATCCTTTTTTTGTAATTGCTTTGTGCGGCAGAAATAAAAGGTATAAACAGGAGTAGCAATAGTGCGTATATAGTATTTCTCATCTCATTATCTTTTTTGTGCTATATTATATATAATATGGTAATAGCAACGGCTTTTGCTGCCACAAAAATACAAACAAACGAGCGAAAGTTGTGCAAGTGAGTGAGTGAAAATTCATTTTCACACGCAACGAACGCAGCTAAATTTCGCTGAAAGCAAAAAAATCAAGCTTGCTTGAATATTTTTCACAGCGAGTGTAGTTTATTTTCGCGGGTTACCGCAAAAATAGAGAAAAAATAGCAAAGAGCCCTGCTGTGTATGCTGTTTTTTGCCCGTCTATGGCGGAAATGGAATAAAAAACAAGAAAATGATGATTTTTTTCTAATTTTCTATTGCGGTATAAAATATTTTGTTTTAATTTGCCATTCCGCTCGCTTGGTAAACGGTTACCCGAACAGGTTTTTTGCGAAACTGAATAAAAACGTTGGTTTAGGCGAAATTTTTTTTCTTTTGTAACTTGCTGAGAATTAAACGAGTTGTAAAAAAGTGTGAAAAAAGTTTGAAAAAAGTCTTCCAAATAATTTGGTAGTTCAGAAATTTGCTTTACCTTTGCACTCGCTTTCGGGAAGGAACACGGTAACACGGTTCTCCCGGTGAGCACGATGATCCTTGAAAACATTCCATACAGACAAGCAGTACAACGTACTAATTAAAATTAATTAGTGTATAAGTAAGGAACAATAAAACGAACCGTCAAGATAATTTGATGTACTTTTAATTCCGGCCGGTATCAACTTAAGAGAAAATACTTTTTAGTATTACAAATAAAAAATTTACAACGAAGAGTTTGATCCTGGCTCAGGATGAACGCTAG
>JAFUOP010000029.1 GCA_017481875.1 Bacteroidaceae bacterium | reverse complement strand
ATTTAAGGTTGGCAAATAGTTGATTTATTTACGCTTAGTAAACTGCGGTTTTTCAGGCTGCGCAAGCCTTAAACTACATCTTTTTATTCATCTCCCTGCAAAATGAGGCTGCTAAAAAATACTTTTTAGTCAGCCTCTTTTACGTATTGTGCCTTTTATTTAATTGTTAATTTTTACTCAACTTGGTTTACATTACGCTGTTATATGTGCAATTATTTTACTATTTCAAAAAAATATATTACCTTTGCGCAGAAATAGAGAGAAGGGTGCCTTCTCCCTATTTGTTATTATTATAAATAAGGTGTTTCGAGCGTGAGGCACCGCATTTTTTTGTAACTTATTTTTTTATGAAAAAAGAACTATTGCTTCCCGAATATCTCTTTGAGATAAGCTGGGAGGTTTGTAATAAGGTTGGTGGTATATATACAGTGGTATCGACTAAAGCGCGCACCCTTTCACAAATTGAGGGATTGAACGCAATTTACATAGGCCCCGACCTTTGGAAGCAGAAAGAGAACCCTCTCTTCACAGAAGATAAACGTTTGTGGAGTGCTTGGCGCAAGTCGCTCGAGAATGAAAAACTCACCGTGCGTTGCGGTTATTGGGAGATTCCCGGCCGTCCCAAAGTAATTTTGGTAGATTACAAAGGCTATTTGGAGGACAAAGATTCCATATATAGCGAGTTGTGGAACGACTTCGGCGTGGATTCGCTCCACGGCTATGGCGACTACGACGATTCTATGATTTTTGGTTATTCTGTTGGCCGTGTGATAGAGAGTTTCTATAAAAAAATAGTAAAGAAAGGAAATGTAGTTGTTCAGGCACACGAATGGCAGAGTGGTGGAGCCGCTCTCTATGTGAAGAAACATCTTCCCGCGGCCGGAACAATATTCACCACTCACGCAACAAGCATAGGCCGCTCCATAGCATCAAACGGCAAGCCTTTGTACGACTACTTTGAGGGTTACAATGGCGACCAGATGGCAAGTGAGCTGAATGTTCAGTCGAAACACTCGGTTGAGCGTGTAAGCGCAGCAAATGTCGATTGCTTCACTACAGTGAGCGAGATTACTGCCCGCGAGTGCAAGCAGCTCATAGAGCGCGACATCGATGTTATTCTTGAAAATGGTTTTGAAAAGGATTTTGTGCCAACAGGCAAGGATTTCACTGCAAAACGTGAAAAGGCACGCGCTGCACGCCTGCGTGTAGCTGCAGCCCTCACCGGCGACACAATTTCGGACGATGCACTTATAATAGGTGTAGGTGGTCGTATGGAGATGCGCAACAAGGGAATAGATATGTTCCTGGAGGCTATGGCTCGTTTGAATTCAAGCGAGGAGCTTACACGCGACGTGGTAGCATTCATCGACGTACCCGCTTGGTCCGACACTGCACGCGAAGATCTCTGTGAACGTCTTGCGTCGAATAACACCCAGTGGACATCGCCACTGCCCAATCCTTACCTCACACACAATCTCAATAATTTCTACGACGATGCCATTGCCGGTGCCATACGCAGCCATTTCCTCGACAACCGCAGTGGAAAGAACCGTGTGAAGGTTATCTATGTTCCCTGCTACCTCAAAGGCAACGACGGAATATTCAATATGGACTATTACGATGTTCTCATAGGCAATGACCTTAATATATATCCCTCGTACTACGAGCCTTGGGGCTACACTCCCCTTGAGAGTGCAGCTTTCCACATTCCCACCATCACAACCGACCTTGCAGGCTTCGGTCTTTGGGTGAATTCCGTGCTTGGTCGCGAGGGCAAACTGGCCGACGGAGTGGAGGTTATAAGCAGAAACGACAGCAACTATTTCGATGCAGCCGAGGAAATTACAAAAACAATTTGTATCTTTGCAAAAATTTCTGAGAAAGAGGTTGCCGACTATCGCAAAAAGGCTACAAAAATGGCAAATAAGGCACTGTGGAAGCACTTTATAAAGAATTACTTAAGTGCTTATAATTTTGCGATGGAGGCTGCTGCAGAAAGAACAAAAAAGTAAGTAATATTTAATTTAAAATAAGTATGATAGCAATTAGTAACACAAACCAACCCGGTTGGAAAACTGTTAATGTTAAATCTTATGTCCCCGAGACACTTCAACCCCTCTCGGAGATAGCCCACAACTTGTGGTGGGTATGGAACGAAGAGGCTCGTGAGCTCTTCACTATGCTCGACGCAAAACTCTATGAGGAGTGTGGTGGCAACCCCGTTCTCTTGCTCGAGAAATTGGGTGTAGAGAAACTCGAGGAACTTTCAAAAGACAAGAGCATTCTCGATAAATTGGCTGTTGTTTATGCCAATTTTCGCAAATATATGGACGTTAAGCCCAACGCTGAGCGTCCTTCTGTAGCATACTTCTGTATGGAGTATGGTTTGACAAGCGTTCTCAAAATCTACTCAGGTGGTCTCGGTATCTTGGCCGGAGACTATTTGAAGGAGGCTTCAGACTCTAACGTAGATATGTGTGCTGTAGGTTTCTTGTATCGTTACGGATATTTCACACAGTCTCTTTCAATGGACGGTGCACAGGTAGCCAACTACGAGGCACAGAACTTCAACCAGCTCCCCATTGAGCGCGTTTATGAGGCCGACGGTGTAACACCTATGGTTATCGACGTTCCTTACATCGACTACTATGTACGTGCAAACGTGTGGAGAGTTAATGTAGGTCGCGTGGCTCTTTACCTCTTGGATACAGATTTTGAGGCCAACAGCGAGTACGACCGTCCTATCACTCACAAACTCTATGGTGGCGACTGGGAGAACCGTTTGAAGCAGGAGATTCTGCTCGGTATCGGTGGTATGATTGCTCTTGAGAAACTTGGTATCAAAAAGGATATCTATCACTGCAACGAAGGTCACGCAGCACTCTGCAACCTCTATCGTCTTTCACAGTACATCAAGAGCGGTTACACATACGAGGAGGCATTGGAGATTGTACGTTCAAGCAGCCTCTACACAGTTCACACTCCCGTTCCCGCAGGACACGACTACTTCGACGAGGGCCTCTTCGGCAAATATATGCGTGGCTATGCAAGTCAGTTGAACATCACTTGGGACGACCTTATGAACCTTGGTCGCGAGAACGCCGGCGACAAGAACGAGCGTTTCTGTATGTCAATCTTCGCTTGCAACACTTGCCAGGAGATTAACGGTGTGAGCCGTCTCCACGGTAAGGTATCAAAATCTATGTTCGCAGGTATCTGGAAGGGTTACTATCCTTCGGAGAACCACGTAGGTTATGTTACCAACGGTGTTCACTATCCTACCTGGGTAGCTCCCGAGTGGGACGAGCTTTACAAAAAGCACTTCGACCCCAGCTTCATCAGCGACCAGTCTAACGAGTCAATCTGGCACGCTATCGACAAGGTTTCCAACGATGTTATCTGGAAGACACGCGTTACACGCAAAAAGAAACTTATCGACTATATCCGCAAGGCATTCAAAGAGGATTGGTTGAAGCACCAGGGCGATCCTATGCGCATTGTTGATGTTGTAAACAAGATTAACCCCGATGCACTTGTTATAGGTTTTGCTCGTCGCTTTGCAACATACAAGCGTGCTCACCTACTTTTTACCGACCTCGACCGTTTGGCAAAATTGCTCAACAACCCCGAGCGTCCCATTCAGTTCCTCTTTGCAGGTAAGGCTCACCCCCACGATGGTGCAGGCCAGGGCTTGATTAAGCGTATCATTGAGGTTTCTCGCCGTCCCGAGTTCATCGGCAAGATTATTTTCTTGGAGAACTATGATATGGACCTCGCCAAGTTGCTCGTTTCGGGTGTGGATATCTGGATGAATACTCCTACACGTCCTCTCGAGGCATCAGGTACATCGGGTGAGAAGGCACTTATGAACGGTGTTCTCAACTTCTCGGTTCTCGATGGTTGGTGGTGCGAGGGTTACAAGCCCGGTGCAGGTTGGGCGTTGAAAGAGCAGCGCACATACCAGAACCAGGAGTTCCAGGACCAGCTCGATGCTGCTACAATCTACTCATTGCTCGAGAACGAGATTCTTCCTCTCTACTACAACCGTGGCAAGAAGGAGTATTCAGACGAGTGGGTTGAGTGCATTAAGCGTTCAATCTCACAAATTGCTCCTCACTTCACAATGAAACGTCAGCTCGACGACTACTATAGCAAGTTCTATTGCAAGCAGGCTAAGCGTTACCACCACCTCATTGCCGATGATTCAAAGGCAGCTCGTGAGTTGGCAGCTTGGAAAGAGTCTGTTTCTGCCAAGTGGCATGCTATCGAGGTTCTCTCTGTTGAGAGCGAGAGCGAGTTCGCTAATGGCAATATGGAGGCCGGCCGCGACTACAATGTAACTATTAATGTTGACGAGAAGGGCTTGGACAACGCAGTAGGTATTGAGCTTGTTGTTGTTGCTCCCGATGCAAACGGTAACGATTCTGTATTCGGCGTATATCCTTTGGAGGTTACAAAGCGCGAGGGTAATGTATTTACTTTCAAGGCTACTATCACTCCTTCAAGAGCCGGTGCTTACAAACTTGCTTATCGTATGTATCCTAAGCACGAGGAACTCCCTCACCGCCAGGCGTTTGCTTACGTTAAGTGGTTTGCTTAATCGGATTCAATTTCCATATGATATTTGGCAGGGTTCGGATTTATTCCGAACCCTGCTTTTTTTTGCTTCTATTTTTGTGTAAATAATATTAATCCTTAATACACTTGAGCAACTGTTATCACCAACGGGTAGGGGTAACAAACTGCTCCTCTTAACAAAATGCATATTTATTTGAAAGAAATTCAAACAACACATAAATAACGTTATCTTAAATTTTATTTATTCTAAAATTTTCAAAGCAAACAAAATTTTATATTACTTTTGCACAAAGCGGTGTGCAATGTGTAAAAATCCTTGCGATATTTACAAACCACTCTTGTGATGGATACAAATAAACGAATTTTGAAAATTATATAAAATATCTGTAAAAAGTATAATTTAATAAGCGAAACAACTATGAAAAAAGCACTTTTCTCTATGCTCATACTTTTGGCTTATGTGTGCAATGCCCAAACAATAGTAGAAAAGAGTATGAAAAGCAAGATACTTGGCTGCGAGAAAAACTATTGCATATATCTGCCTGCAGGGTACGATGAAGGCAATGCGCAATATCCTGTTCTTTATCTTCTGCACGGCCTCACCGACAAGCACACAGCGTGGCGCGACAGGGGTAATGTAAAAGAGATAGCCACTGAAATTTTTGCCAAAGGTGATGCTAAGGAGATGATTATAGTAATGCCCGACGCCGGCACCACTTATGACGGCTATTTCAATTGTGAGGGGTGGCGGTACGAAGATTTTTTCTTTACTGAATTTATTCCGCACATAGAGAGCAATTACCGCGTGAAAGCCCGTCGCGAGCATCGTGCCATTGCGGGCCTTTCAATGGGTGGGGGTGGCACAATAGGTTACGCCCTGCGCCACAGCGATATGTTTTCGTCGGCATACGCAATGAGTGCCCTTGCGGGAATGGTGGAAAACACTTGGATAAGCCGCGACCCCGATGTTCGTCGCCGCCTTTTTATGCAAAGTGTGGTTGAGTATAACAATATAACCATTGTGGAAAATGCGGGCAAAGAGCTGCGAGACAGCATTGCTGCGGTACGCTGGTTCATAGATGTTGGCGACGACGATTTCTTGCTCGAAAATAATTTTGATTTCATAAAGGCTCTGCGCAAGCAACGAATACCTCACCAGTTGCGTGTGCGCGACGGTGGGCACACCTGGCAATATTGGCAGCAGGCACTTTACATTGCATTACCTTTTATAAGTGATGGGTTTGAAAAAGAACAATAAAGTTGTTTGAAAATATTTGACAAAACTATGGCTGAAGATAAAGATAAAAGATATACTAAAGAGGAGGAGCGCATAAATGCAATGTCCCACGCTGTGGGAATCGTTGGCGGAATAATTGTTGGTGTACAGTTCCTCGCCAAAGGCCACGAGGTGGGTCTCGACGGCTGGGGAATAGCAAGTATTTGGCTATATATTTTTGGAATGTTGGCCTCCTATGTGTTTTCAACTGCATATCACGCCTGCTCGCCAAGTTCCAAGTGGAAACGTCGCTTGCGTAAACTCGACCACTCGGCCATATATTGGCACATAGCAGGTAGCTATTCGCCCATTGTCCTCATAGCTCTGCGCAATGTCGATTTTTGGGGGTGGGGTATTTTTATCTTCTGCTGGTTATGTGCTGTAGCAGGTACCATTGTTAGTTTTTATGCATTGAAAAAACATAACAAAATAGAAACCGTCTGCTATGTGCTTATGGGCCTAACAATAGTTGTTGCAATGAAGCAATTTTGGGACGCTGTGAGCCTTGGTGTTTTCCTTTGGGTGCTTGGCGAGGGTGTTGCATACATTGTAGGCGCGGTTTTTTACAGCTTCCACAAAGTTAAGTATGTTCACGCAGTGTTCCACTTTTTTGTCCTCCTGGGAAGTGCTTGTCATATGATGGGCGTGTGGGGGATTCTGCAAAGTTTATGTAAATAGTTTCAATCATAACTAAAAGCAGCACTTTGGCAACTGCCAAAGTGCTGCTTTTAGTTATATATTAAATTGCTCCCTGTTTCTTTTTATATTTTTCTTAAGCCACAGAATAAAATCTTTTAGCTCGCCACTCTTTGCTTCGCCATAATTAAATTGATGTTCTTTGTCTCTCCCGCACAATACCCAGGCATTCCCTATTGAAAGTTCAAGGGTATAATAATATATTGCATTGAATATATTGTCTATAACTATTGCAGCGTACTTTACTTCAGGCATTTTCACAGGCTTTGGAAACTTGTATATGATTATTCTGCATTCTTCATAGCTGGGCAGTTGCAATATACAGAGTTTGTCCCATTCAAAGTAAAATTCCCTATTGTTATATTTATTAACAACACTCTTCCAGCATTCTATATCAAACAGTTCGCCTGTTGATAGTAAATCGGCATTGATAGCGGTTATTAATGCCGGGATATGTACTTGTTCTATATGGCATCGGTCCAAGTGTTTTTGGTATTCTATTTCCTCCTCTTCTTCTTTTGTGTTAAGTGGTTGCATTTTGAAATTTTTCATAGCATAGCTGAGCCTTTTTGCCCTCACAATTCCCCAATAAGAGCGGGTAAAAAATAAGGTGTGGGAACTTATGAAGTGAACCCCAAAAGTTAGACAAAAAACTTTTGGGGTTTATTTTATGCGTAAGAAACACGATTATTCGGCATTGCTAAAATATATGCATATGCTTGAAGAAGGTTATTCCATTAATTACATTCGTTGCAAGTATGGT
>JAFUOP010000028.1 GCA_017481875.1 Bacteroidaceae bacterium | reverse complement strand
TTATACAAAAGGACACCCGCTTATTGCATCGAAAGGGATTCGCTACGCGCTTCCCTTCGCTGCCGCGGGCGTCCTTGCACCATAAAATAGAACAAGATGCACTCAAGCTAGCTTGTGGCCACGGATATTATACAAAAGTACGCCCGCTTATTGCATCGAAAGGGATTCGCTACGCGCTTCCCATCGCTGCCGCGGGCGTCCTTGCACCATAAAATAGAAAAAGATGCACTCAAGCTAGCTTGTGCATCTTTTTCTATTTTATGGTGCGGAAAGAGTGGGATTCAAACCCACGGTACACTAAAAGCGTACGCCGGATTTCGAGTCCGGTCCATTCGATCACTCTGGCATCTTTCCAGTGCAAAAGTAATAAATTTGATTATATCTGCAAAAAGAGAGGGAGTTTTTTACAAATGAAATAATAATTTTAGGTTATTATATACAATACTACGCCCATTGTAAGAACCCGGAATTGCTACAGCATGGTTTAGAATTCCACACCCACCGCACAATAGTAAATTTATTTTACAAAAGCATTTGCTAATCTATATAAAAACAGCGCAGTTTTGAACTGCGCTGTTTTTTGTAGAGTTGTGTATTTATTAGCTATACATAAATCGACGGATACTTTGTTTTGGCGTTTTTTCAAACGGCTCTTTACGCATTTCGGTATATCCAATTTTGCTATAAGAGGCAAGCTCATTGTTTAATGCAAGCACGCTTGCATCTACTATCTTATTGAGTTCCTCCTCGCTATGGCCATCTTTTTTACCTGCATCGTAATCGGGCACTACAAGTGCTACAATTGCGTTTTTGCGGCCTACAACCAGAGACTCCATTACATAGGGTAGATTATTAATTTTATCCTCAATCTCCTCGGGGTAGATGTTCTGACCACTACCTGTGAGAATCATATTTTTGCAACGGCCCTTTATAAAGAGGTTTTTGCGTGCATCAAGGATACCCATATCACCGGTACGCAACCAGCCGTCAGATGTAAATGCGGCTTTTGTTGCCTCCTCATTGTTGTAGTAACCAAGCATCACGGCATCGCCCTTCACTTGAATTTCTCCAAGAACACGGCGTGGGTTCGCTGAATCGATGCGCAACTCTATGGGGTGTGCCAATGTTCCACAAGAATACTTCACGTATTCGCTCTTGTCGCGATAAGAGATAAGGGGGCCGCACTCGGTCATACCATAACCAACAACATACGGGAATTTCATACGTTTGAGCAGGTCTTCAACCTCTCGATTGAGAGCTGCACCACCAATAATGATACCCACTGTGAAGTTGTTACCAAAGGCGTTAAGCAATGCTTTACGCACTTTATTGAGAACAAGTTTATCCAACAAAGGTACCTTCAACAAATATTTTGCAGGGAATTTACGTATTTGCGGGAATACTTTTGACTTGAATATCTTCTCTATTACCAGGGGAACGGTGAGGAACATAAAAGGTTTTACAATAGCCAAACCACCTAACAGACGTGCGGGTGTGGGCTTACCGGGCATAACAAACACATGGCAGCCGCTTGACAAGGGGAAGAGAACATCGAATGTCTGACCAAACATATGCGCCATAGGAAGTATTGCAAATATATGTCCGCCACGGCAAGCGGGTACTTCGCGACGCCCGAATTCAAGGTTTACCGACAAGGAACGTGCAGGCAAAACAACACCTTTTGAGGTTGCACTTGTTGTGCCCGATGTAAAACTGATTTCCACAACCGCTTCCATGTCCTTCTCCTCTTTGTAATAGTTTACAAGGTCGGCCGAAAGGCCGTTGGGGTAGCGCGAAGAGTAATGCAATTGTATATTTTTACCAGCATTCGCAAAACTTTCAATTGAAGAATGTACCACACTGATATCCTTTACATTAAGGATTCCTGCAAAGCCTTTAATCGTCTCTAATTGAGTAATTAGTTTCTCATCTTCTTTAATACCGTTTATTGCAACGTCATCGGCTATAAGAACTTTACACTCCGAGAAACAAGAAAGCTCTACAACAGCACTTGGAATAAAGTCCGGGAGGAATGGAACTGTTACCGCGTCATAGGTTAGTGTTGCAAAATAGGCAATAGCCCATTCGGCCGAGTTGCGTGCATACAAAGCAATTTTGTCGCCTTTCTTCACACCAGCCTCTTCAAAGAAAATGTGATACTTCTCTATCCCTTCTGCAAACTGACCGTATGTATATGTTTCTGCGCCAAAATTGGTCAGTGCCGGCAAATCCCAATTCTTCTTTATAGAATCATTGATGTAGTATAAAAAGTGTTTCATATTGTAAAAAGATTGTATGAGATTATTTTATTTGTGCGAATATAAGCTATCTTTTTATTTTTTCGGGTGCAAATATCTGCATTTTTTCACAAATACAAAAGGGAATTGCACAAATTAACTCACTTTGTGCAATTTTTATAACAATTGCGGTAATAATCTGTTTAAAATTTAACAAAAATTAAGCTTTAAAATACTTAATACAAAAAAAGGCGGACAAACACAGAGCTTGCCCACCTTCAAATAAAATAATCTACAATCTTTTTTTTATTTATACATAAATCTCTTTATACTCAACTTGGGAGTTTTCTCAAAAGGCTCTTTCATAAGCTCGCATATAGTAAGTTTACTATAAGGGGGCAGCTGGTCGTTGAGCGCAAAGAGGTTCTCTTCCATTGTTTTTTGCAACTCTTCAGCAGAAAGACCGGCTTCTGCTACAGCCTCGGGATTGGGAACTATGAGAGCTGCAAGGCCGTGCTTGCGACCGACAACCAGAGATTCCATAACCATAGGTAGTTGATTAACAAGCTCTTCAATCTCTTCGGGATATATATTCTGACCATTAGTTGTAAGAATCATATTCTTGCAACGGCCTTTAATAAATATATTCTCGTTTTTATCCATTGTACCCATATCACCGGTTTTTAACCAGCCATCTGAGGTAAAAGCAGCCGCCGTAGCTTCTTCGTTCTTGTAGTAACCAAGCATTACGGAATCGCCTTTAACTTGAATTTCACCGGGAACATTTGCTGGGTTTTCGGAATCGATGCGCACCTCAACGCCGGGACGTGCCATTGCTCCGCATGAGCGAGGTACGAAATTGGCCCACTCTCTATAACTGATAAGAGGGCCGCACTCAGTCATACCATAACCCACGCAATAGGGGAACGACATTTTTTTCATTAAAAGCTCCACATCTTTGCTTATCGCAGCTCCACCAATAATGATACCACCTTTTACTATCTTATTGCCAAAGGTATCTACGAGCTTTGCACGCACTTTGCCAAGTATCAATGAACTGATTCCGGGGATTGACAAAAGCACTCGCATAACGGGTTTCTGCAACTGCGGCATCACTCTCAGGCGGAAGATTTTTTCAACCAACAGAGGCACTGTGAGGAACATAAAAGGCTTTACATCGGCAATAGCCTTGAGCAAGCGTGCAGGTATTGGTTTCTCTGTGAAGATATTTATATGACTACCCGATGAAAATGGGAAGAGAAAATCAAATACCTGGCCGAAGATATGCGCCATAGGCAGAATAGAGAGGATTGAATCCTGCGTGTTTGCTTGAATATGCACACGCGCATACTCCAAATTAGCCGATAATGAACGTGATGTAAGCATTACTCCCTTGGGCGAGCTGCTTGTACCCGATGTATAGCTTATAACCGCAAGTGCATCGAGATTGGTTTTGGTATAATCTACACGCTTGGGGGTTACTCCATTGGGGAAAAGAGTTGAGAAAGTTTTTTCTACCTCGGCCTCTATGTTATCGAGCTTGCCAGCGCAATTGCTATGAACCTGCATACCCACAATATCTACAATACCGCAGAAGTCCTCGATTTCAGCAAACTGTGGTATAATATTGTCTCGAGTGAGACCACTTAAAACTGCCTTATCTACCAAGAGCAGACGACTGTCGGAGATACGTGTGAGATCGGCCACATTCTGCGGGAGGAAGTCGGGCAGCAGAGGCACAACAACAGCATCGTATGTTACCACGGCAAGGTATGCAACGCACCACTCTGCCTGGCTACGGGCACATAATGCTATTTTTTCGCCTTTCTTAATGCCACACTTTTCAAAAAGTATATGCATTTTTTCAATCTCCGATGCTACAACACCATAGGTCATAGTGTTGGCACCATAGTTAGTCAACGCGGGGCGATTCCAATTGGCTTTGATAGCCTCGTCAATGTAAGACAAATAGTGTTTCATTTTACCAACAATTTAACTAATGCGGGTTAATTTATTGTTTATAAATTAGTTATACATAAATCTCTTTATGCTCAACTTGGGAGTTTTCTCAAACTGCTCGCGACGCATCTCACAGCGGTTTATTTGGCTGTAAACAGGCAGTTTTTGGTTAAGCTCAAGCACGGCCTGCTCTATTGAAGCTTGCGCCTCCTCCGCAGAAACTCCCGCAGCTTTTACTGCATCGGGGTTCATTACCACCAATGCCACAAGCGAGTGTTTGCGACCAACCACCAAAGACTCCATAACATAAGGGATTGCATTTATCATCTCCTCAATCTCTTCGGGGTAAATATTCTGCCCACTACCTGTTAGAATCATATTCTTGCAACGGCCCTTAATATAAACCACGCCGTAACGGTCGCGAATACCCATATCACCGGTTTTCAGCCAACCATCGGACGTGAACGAAGCTTTTGTAGCCTCTTCGTTCTTGTAGTACCCTGTAGTAACAACGTCGCCCTTCACCTGAATCTCACCGGGGATACGTGCAGGAGCATCGGAATCTATGCGCAAGTCGAGCGTGGGGGAGGTTATGCCACCATCGTTAAACAATGTGGGGTGATTGTAGCCCTTGTAGCTGATAAGCGGGCCGCACTCGGTCATACCATAACCCACAGCATAGGGTATTTTTATCTTTTGCATTATTTTATCTACGTCGCGGCTGATGGCTGCGCCACCGATGAAGAAACCGCGCTTGCCTAAATTACCACCAAAGGCATCTATGATTGTTTTACGCACTTTCTTAAATATGAGCTGACGCACACCGGGGATAGCAGTGAGGAAGCGCATAACAGGCTTGTTGAGAGTGGGAATAACTTTTGAACGGAATATTTTCTCAATCAACAAGGGCACCGTGAGGAAAATAAAGGGCTTAACATCGGAAAGAGCCTTCAACAACCTTGCAGGCACAGGACGTTCTGTAAATATATGCATATGACAGCCATACGATGTCATAAGTATAAAATCGAAAGCAAGACCAAAAATATGGGCCAGAGGCAATATTGAGAGGGTTTTGTTATCGTCTTCCTCGTTCACGGGAACAAGCTTGTGAGCCATTTCAAGGTTGCCCGAGAGCGATTTTGCGGGCAACATTACACCTTTGGGCGAACTGCTTGTGCCCGATGTGTAGCTGATGAGGCTCAAATCGTCAAGGCCACCGACCTCAAACTGAACATCTGCAGCTGTGAATCCTTTGGGGAAACGAGCCTTAAACGCGGTGTCCAGCTCCTCCTGTGATACTTTAACATCACCACCGCAAGTATCTATGGTTTCACACTTTACAATATCTACAACACCTTGCAATTCTTCGTAATCGGCAAATTGTGCGATGATGTTGTCGCGAGTGAGATTACCCAATATTGTTTTATCTACAAAAAGCAGGCGGCTGCCCGATATTTTTGTAAGGTCGGCAATGTTCTGGGGAAGAAAATCGGCAAGCAACGGAACTGCCACTGCACCATAAGTTGTTATTCCATAGAATGCAATGCACCACTCTGCCGAGTTGCGTGCACAGATAGCAACGTGGTCGCCTTTTTTGATACCATATTTATTAAATAGGATATGCATTTTCTCTATACCGGCAGCTAATTCGCCATAGGTGTAGCTGTTTGCACCATAGTTTGTAATGGCTGGGCGGCTCCAATGTTTCTTAATAGCTGCCTCAATGTAAGTTAGGTAGTGTTTCATAAAATAAATATTAAATGTGTTAATACAGGGAATCTTGCATAACGTGATGCCGCCAAACGTCGCAAGCATCTATCAATACGCAAGCGTTCCTTTTACGCATTTGAATAGTATTTTGAATTACTTTTCGGCGCAAAGTTCGCACATCATTTTCACAAAATGCAATTTTCGCGACAAAGAGAGGTTGTGAGTGGTTAAAACAAGGATTTAGTGGTGAAATTTAGTAATTAGGGGCGAAATTTGATGCACGAATATAGCATTTTTTAAAAGAACCAGGAATTTCACCCCAAAACAAAAGGCTGCGACAACGGGCTACACACACAACAAAAACAGCACTGAAACGTGGAAAAGAAGAAAGAGAGAGATAATTATTTAGAAATAATTAGGATTTTTGAATAAAGCGAGTAACTTTGCAAAAGAGCAGTTCCGAAACAGACCGCAAAACAGCGGCACGCTGCCGTTGCAATAGTTAATACATATAACTAACATAAACCGACACGGGGTGTGCCCCACCCCGCAAAAAACATAAAGATTATGGGAAAGAAGATTAGATTCAGTTTGGTTTACCGCGATATGTTTCAGTCGTCGGGTAAATTTCAACCACTTGCAAACCAATTGGAGAAGATAGCTCCGGCAATTATAGAGATGGGCTGCTTTGCACGCGTAGAGACAAACGGTGGTGCCTTTGAGCAGGTAAATCTCATGGCGGGCGAGAACCCCAACAAAGCGGTGCGTACGTTTACAAAGCCTTTTAACGAAGCCGGCATACAGACACACATGCTTGACCGCGCATTGAACGCACTGCGTATGTTTCCCGTACCTGCCGACGTGCGCCGTCTTATGTACAAGGTGAAAAAGGCACAGGGTGTGGATATAACACGAATATTCTGTGGCCTTAACGACACACGCAACATTATACCTTCTATTAAATATGCCTTAGAGGCCGGTATGATACCGCAGGCAACGCTCTGCATAACAAGCTCACCCGTTCACACCATAGAGTACTACAGCAATATGGCCGATGAACTCATTGCAGCAGGTGCACAGGAGATATGTTTGAAGGATATGGCCGGCATAGGCCGCCCCGATTTCCTCGGTCGCCTTGTAAAGAGCATAAAGGAGAAACACCCCGAAATTATAATTCAGTACCACGGCCACAGCGGCCCGGGGCTCTCTATGGCATCTATTTTAGAGGTGTGCAAGAATGGTTGCGACATTATAGACACCGCCATAGAGCCACTTTCTTGGGGTAAAGTGCACCCGGATATCATCAGCGTGCAGGCAATGCTCAAAGATGCCGGTTTCGACGTGCCCGAGATAAATATGAACGCATATATGAAGGCACGCAGCCTCACACAGGAGTTCATAGATGAATGGTTGGGTGTGTTTATGGACAGCAACAACAAACTTATGAGTTCGTTGCTGCTTACAAGCGGCCTCCCCGGTGGTATGATGGGTTCAATGATGTCCGACCTCGCAGGCGTTCACAAAGGAATAAACGGTATATTGCAGAGCAAAGGCAAACCCACATATACACTCGACGAGCTTATGGTGGAACTCTTCAACGAGGTTGCATACGTATGGCCTCGCGTGGGCTATCCCCCACTCGTTACCCCATTCAGCCAATATGTAAAGAACATTGCGCTGATGAACCTGTTGAGCCGTGCACAAGACGAGCCACGTTTCAGCCGCATGGACGAGAGTATGTGGGGAATGATTCTTGGAAAGAGCGGCCGCCTGCCCGGCGAGCTTGCACCCGAGATTGTTGAGCTTGCAAAAGAGAAGGGCTACGTATTCACCACTGCCGACCCACAGAGCTTCTACCCCGATGCACTCGACAAATACCGCAAGGAGATGGAAGAACTCGGCTGGGATAAGGGCCAGGACGACGAGGAGCTATGGGAATTTGCGATGCACGAACGCCAATACCGCGACTACAAGAGTGGCGTGGCCAAAGAGCGTTTCCTCGCCGACATTGAAAAAGCTAAGGAGAGCGAAATGGCTAAAAGCGGCGTGAGCGTGGAGGAGATTAAAGCCATAAAACACGCAAAGGCCGACCCCATTGTGGCCCCCGCAAAGGGACAGCTCGTGTGGGAGGTTGCCGTGGAGGGCGAGTCTATGCCGCCCGCGATAGGCAAGCAATACAGTGCCGACGATATGTTCTGCACCATCATCACTCCGTGGGGCGAGCTTATGCCCGTAGCCACAGGCCTTGGCGGTCGCGTGGTTGAGGTGTGCGCACAGCAAGGCAGCCACGTAAACCGTGGCGAGGTTATCGCCTACATTCAGCGCGACGAACTGTTTGCTTAAAGCAATACACATATACATACAAATAAATCGCAGGCCACGGCCTGCGATTTATTTGTATTACCCTACCCTTCTTGTTGCTAAATCAAGCTACAATTGGCAGGCCACAAAATGGTAAATTTATTTTACAAATTATTTCCATAAATTGCCCCATGTACCTTTGTGCTTGCCGGCATCGGTGCTGCCGGTCTCCTGCTCCTCGCCCACGGCTATATCAACCGAGCTGGCGATGAAATTTGTTGTTACAATCTCCTGTTCTGCCACAGTGGGCACTGAATATCTTTTTTTCATATCTTTTGTCATTCTTTAATTTTAGGGCTTATACCCTTTTTGTTTGTTGTTTGTTGATTGTTTTGTTATACTAAACATTTAGGTGAGGGATCCAAATCCACAGCTGTTGCTTAGAGACTTCACCCAATGGTTCAGTATGACACGCTGTCTTTATTGGCTTGCTTTACTTTTTAGCAACCCGTGCGGTGCGACCTTGCCGCACTACGCACGACCATTGCTGTAAAGCTCGCCGATAACATAAGCAAGGTCATTGGCTTGCTTTACTTTTTAGCAACCCGTGCGGTGCGACCTTGCCGCACTACGCACGAACATTGCTGTAAAGCTCGCCGATAACAAAACAATGTTTTGTCATTTACTCTGCAGCACTACCTTTTTACCGTCAATGATATAAACACCACCCTTTGCAGGCTCGTTTACGGGACGGCCATAAAGGTCGTACACTGCACCGCCATCGAAGCCCTCGATGTCATCTGGTGAAATCTCTGTAACGCCGGTGGTGCCGCTAATGAATACCCGCAAGTTAGAGTTCTGTGCCGCCGTGCTCTTGAGGTATGCGCGGAAGGGGCTCACGGTGAGCGTTTTTGTTATGCGGTTAATCTCGTTCCTTGCTGCCGAATATGCGTAGTAGTTGCCATCGGTGCAGTCGATTGTCTGCTTTGTGAACGAGCCAACGAACTCCCAACCACCGACACTGTAGTTGTTAATCTCTGCGACTATGGTTGTTTCGCCGCCTGTTATTGCCACATTCTTGCCACCCTCGCGCAGCGCATAAAGGTACGGGGTGTTGGCCACGGGGGTGGCAACCTCTTCAAATTTGATATACCCATCGCCTGCCTCTTTAAGTGTGTAAAAAGCGTAATTCTTGAGGCTTGCCGCGTCTGGTGCAAAGGGCAACATAATGGTGCCATATTTACCCTCGCTTATTGTGCGGACGTAGCTTGCATCGGCGTATGTATTGCTATTTGCGGTATTGAAATCGGCTGCATCGCTATCGGTTATTGCAAGGTGACAGTTTACTCCTGGGGGAATAGCACTTGAACCGATAGCGGGGTTTGATTGAAAATAAACATCTGTTAGTACTGAGCAATTATTGAAAGCATAATTCCCAATATACCGTAGCTTTCCCGGAAGTTTAACAGAAGTAATCCTCTCACAACCATTGAAAACGCCCCTTGATATGGCAGAAGTGCTGTCGGGGATAGATATATCTCCAACAGGAGAATTGTAATTATATCCTATGAGATTGTTACCCTGATATACATATTCTGCAGAACGGGAGAGATAGTGGTCAAAACTATCGACATCAAGCACCTGATACTTGTTTATTGTAGATAGAACTGCAGCCTTTTGAGCAACAAGAGCTGTTTCGTCGGTAATATTCTTAACACCTGCCACCGTTTCATTTAAGTGGCTCGTGCGGTAAGTATTACCCAGTATACTAATACCAGTGCGAGGTGCAAAAACAGTTTGCCAATAACAACAAGCAGCGACATAGTCACCCAATCCGTTGGCAAGGTGAATTCCATCGGTTGAGAACTCATTTGTGTCGCACAAAGATGTTGCACGAAGGTTTTCCACTGCAGTGCCATAAGGTATTACAAAATCTATACCATAATTAACGCACAACTGCTTTGTTGCTGTGGCAATTTTCTTCCATCTTTCCAATGACGATTTTTCGGTGTTACTTACATAATTGCTATTGTAACTGTGAATTATATAGAAACCTATTGTTGCTTGAGGGTTTGTCTCGCGAATTATTTGAATAAGTTCCTTTAAATAACCAGCATTTGTGGAACCGCCCCAAGAGTCGAAATTTGTTGCATAAAGGCTGCGCTGGTGTATCAATATCAAATCCCATTTACCATTTTTTAGAGCATCTCTAAAGAGAGAGCCATCACCGGCCTCAGCTGTACCCGTAGCAACATCTGCAATATTATCGCCGGCACAAAGGCGTATAATATTTTCTGTTACATCTCTGTCATAGTAAATATCAACCCAACTCTTAAAAGTTGAAGAGCCACGGACTGCCAGATAAAGAGAAAAACCTTTTTCCACACCCGCCGCCTTGCAAATTTTAGGTAGATAATCAGTTGCATCGACAGTATAGCTGTTGCCAATATCAAGAATACGTAGATTATCTTTCTTTAAATTGTGTATAGGATTGCCGGCGTCGTAAACATAGACAGAATCGGTAATGGAGGTTGCGCGCAGCCCCACGAATGGCAGCAGTGTTAAGAGGTAGATAATTAAGAATTTTTTCATATTAAATATGTTTATAACCCTGCCGACCTCTTGCAGAATAATTAATATATCAAAACAAAAAAAAGCGTGAGATCTCATACCTGTTACTCGTTCCGCTTTTCGAGGCTCTGGTATGCCCATTGGAGTAGAACGAGCAACGCAGAAGCCTCACGCTGTATGTATATAACAAACCTATACACCAATAGTTGTCAATGATGTATAAACACCAACAACCATAGCGTACACGGCATGCATAAACACACCACAAGGCATCTACCATTGCTGCAATCTTGTCTCCAATTGAAATTTACCAGATTTCGAAAAGCCAAGAAAGAGCGTTAGTAAACGCTTCTTAATAAAATGCACCCGCCCACATAACCCTAACCAGGCTTCTGCAAGCGATATGTAACTGCAAAGATAATAAAGATAAACAAATAAAAACCTTTTAGGGAATAATTAAATATTATTTCTTTCCCCTGTTTATAATATAAATACCGCAAGTGGCAAGCAAGGCGGCAAGCATATACTTCCAGTAAAAGGGCTCGGCAAGGCAGAGGCACGATGTTATTGCCCCCACAACAGGTATCAGAGAATTAAATATTGCCACCTTGCCCACAGGGTTGCAGCTGATGAGTTTGTTGTATAGTGTGAAGCCCATTGTAGATATACCCACAAGCAACCCCAAGATTACGACACCCCACCAGGTAACCACGGGCAATGTGCCGCCAAGCAACAGACCGGGAATAATGAGCAGCACCCCACCCGACGCAAGGCTGTAGCCGGTGCCTACAAAGACATCGACACGCTTGCCAAGGCCGCGTGTCATAAGGCCTGCGAATGCCGAGCATAGGGCGTTGAGGATTATCATTCCGTCGCCCATAAAGGAGAAACTGCCACCCCCTGCACCGCCTATATTCAACGACAATATGCCGGCAAAGCCCACTACGCAACCAAGCAGTTTACGGGCCGTAAATTTGTCGCTCTTGAAGAACAAGCAGGCAAGCAGCACAAGCATAAACACTCCAAGAGAATTTAAAATGGCTGCACGTGCACCCTGGCTGTGGGAGAGGCCGATATAAAAGAATGTATAATGCAATGTGGTGTTCAAAATTGCATAGGCGAGAATATAGCAACCTGCTACCGGCGATGCCACCGCAAAACTACGCTTTGTGGCTGCGGCAACGGCTAAAATTATAATACCGGAAATGGCAAACCTTATGCCGGCGAAAAGCATTTTGCTACCGGTCATATCGGCAGTAATGGCAAATTCACTGAAGCCGAGCTTTATGAGAGGGTACGCCCAGCCCCACGCAATAGCTGCAGACAGTGCAAAGAGAGCCACCCACACAGGGCGTTGGAATATGTTTGTTCTTTCCGCATTCATTATTATTGGGTATTTTCATAAACATATCATTCAAGGCAATGTTATTCACACTGTCTTAAATGTAAAACAAATTATATAACTACTTGCGTACTGTTATGTGGAAGCAGGCCTGTTTAATTTCGTGCTTCACATAGCAACGGCCCTGTTTTTTTAGGTCGCGCAACACCTCGCCAAGAACAGCCTTGAGCTTGGCCTGAGAGGTTTCATCGGCATCGTCGTCGATGCGGTGAAAGCGTTTATATGTAATGTCGAACGTTGTACCGTAGCAATGCACAGAGCGTTTCGATGCATTTATGTTGCGACGCGAAAGCCCTTTTACATCTTCATCGGTGCGCAAGACAGAGGTTACAATTACCTTGTAGGGTGAATAGTGGTGGCGCACAAGAGAATCCTGGAAACTCTCGCCAATCTCTTTGAGCAACGCTGCGGCTTCGGGTATAAGCAGTGGAGAGGAATGAGTAAGAGGCTCAACCTCATAAGCCTTAGAGGTTTCAATATAAACAAGTTCTCGTGATGCATTCTCAATATCGGCACGTGTGGCCAATGGCTCTATTCCGATAGATTGTGCCACTGCCAAGTGAGTTTCGTTCATATCATTAAACTCACGACCAAATTTCACATAGCTCAGGCGTGTCGCTTTTTCGGGGCGTTCCACACGAGGTTCATAAACATCACTGTTGCTGCAACTGCACCCTGCGATGACTATTGCTACAAGAAACAAAAGCACCGATACTCCAATGTTTTTCATTATAATAGACCTATTTTATTAAAATACTGAATTTTACAGATTACATAAATTTTAAAAAGACCACTCATACTGCCATTCTAAGACAGGCGCACCATATTTAAAACGGACAGGCAACCATATATAACGGCTATCGATGGGGTTGTAATGACGCCAGCGGTCTGCCATAAATATAAAAGAATTTGTGGAGCCCTTTACAGGAATAACAGCTGTTCCGCGCGAATAGAATGTTGAGGAAGCGGTTTTTCCCTTGCAAGGGCTGAGCCTTGGCTCCCACGGCCCCCAAATGGTGGGTGCTGAAAAAAGGCGTGTGGCACCGTGTCGCCAGCTCGACGAACTCGACGTAAGAAGCCAATAGAGGCCGTCGTTTTTAAATAATATAGGTGCTTCGTTTTGCCCTGTGGGATCGACACGCATATATCTACCTGTGTAGTTAAGATAATCGTCGGTGAGTTCTGCTATGTGCAACGCCAGGCCATCTTCCGACGAATATATAAGGTAGCAACGGTCATCATCATCGGTAAATAGAGCAATATCGGCACACTGCTGCCCGTCCTTGAAATCGCGGCGCACAAAGAGACCGCCTGTAACGGCATCGTGCCACCCCTCGGCCCATTTTTTATTGCTCAACTCTTTGTCGGCTTTTGTGTATTCACCGGGCTTCACATTGCTATTCATTGGCCACTGCCCGGCATTCACCCTGCCGTGCTTTACAAGCTTGTATGGGCCTGTAACATTCTTGCTCACAGCCACGCCCACACAGCCGCACTGCCCGCCTGCAGGCTCAAGGTGGAAATACATCACAAAATTCTTATTCCTTTTATTATATACCACGCGCGGACGTTCTATGAGTGCACCCAACGCCAACGGGGAATTTTTATCTTTTGAAACAGGAAGCACTATGCCCTCATTTTCCCAATTGAGCAAATCGGCCGATGAGTAACAGGAGACACCCACAAGCGTTTCGGTGGTAAACTCCTCGCGAAACTCGCCAAACCAATAATACTTGCCTTCGTGGGAAAGCACACTGCCACCGTGAGCGTTTATAACACGCCCGTCGGTGTCGAGCCACAATGTTCCCGGCCTGAACTTGGTGTAGTGTGGCTTTTGTGCCACAAGCGGCAGGGATAGAAAAATAAGAAACAATATAGGTATAATTCTTTTCATAGGCAGGCTGTTTATGCGGTTAATAAACAATGTCGTGGAGTATTCCCGTGAGAGCAGCTATTGCAATGCCGTAATTGGTGATGGGCACGCCCTGCGCACGAGCCTGGCGCACGCGCGACAGCACGTGGCGACGGGTGAACATACAGGCCCCGCAGTGTATAACAATATCATAAGGAGCCAGATCGGCAGGAAAGTCGTTGCCTGACACTATATCCACTTGCAGGCCATCGCCAAAGCGTTTGCGCAATAGGCGGGGGAGCTTCACGCGGCCAATATCTTCGTTGGCGGGTATGTGTGTACAAGCCTCGGCAATGAGTATATGAGCCTCTTTTCCAAGAGAAAGCAGTTTTTCGGCACCGGCACGGAACACATTAATATCGCCTTTATGGCGTGCCATAAGCACCGAAAAAGATGTGAGACGGGTGCCTTGAGGTATCTGCTGCTTTACCTGTGGGAACACCTGTGAGTCGGTTATTACCAGTGCGGGAGGCTCCTTGAGCGAGGATAGCAGGCGTGGCAGTTCCTCGGGAGCGCAGCACACGGGCATACAATGTTTGTCGAGCAGGTTGCGCAGTGTCTGCACCTGTGGCATTATAAGGCGGCCTGTAGGGGCCTGAGCATCTTGCGGCATCACCAAAAGAACCACATCGCCCGCCTTCACAAGCGAGTGTGTTATATCTTCTATATTGGCATCGTTGCTGTGGCAGGCGGCTATGCGTTCAAGCAACTGCGGCACGCCCTCGCCTGTAAGAGCCGAAACGGGAATAACATCGGCCGACAGTGCACTGCCCCACCCCTGCAACGTGGCTGTGCCCTCGTCGCAGCGGGCAAGTATATATATCACGGGTACATCGGCCTTGGCAAACAGCTGCTGCCACTCCTTTTCCAGAGCTGCATAGGCAGGGTTGCCTGTGAGCAGCACCAGCGCAAGGTCTATGCGGGCAATGGCACGACGGGTGCTATCGACACGCATAGCCCCAAGCGAGCCGCAATCGTCGTAGCCCGCAGTGTCGCCAATAACAGCAGCACCAATTCCGGGGAGTTCAATGTTTTTCCACACCACATCGGTAGTAGTGCCTGCCACATCGCTCACAATAGATACCTGCTGCCCCGTGAGGGCATTTATAAGCGAGGATTTCCCGGCATTGCGACGGCCGAAAATCCCTATATGGTAGCGTGAGGAGCGGGCTGTGGTTGTCATAGGGCCGGGGAGTTAGAAACGGAAATCACGCTCGCCATTCTCTATGGCATCGAGGTACTTGGCTGCTGTAGCACGGGCCTTTTCGTTGGGCACATCATTTAACAGCCTTTTTATCATAGCCTCACCCTTGACACGTGTTTCGGGCGATGCATAATCCTTCAAATACTCTTTGAGTGTGAGCAACGCATTGGGCAGGCAGCAGTTCGATATCTGCCCGTTTTTTAGCAGTGTCATAAAACGGTCGCCCGTGCGCCCCTCGCGGTAGCAGGCGGTGCAGAAAGAGGGAATGTGGTCGAGGTCGAGCAACCAACCCACAACCTCGTCGAGCGAGCGATGGTCGGCAATGTCGAACTGCGCGGAGTTTTCCTCCTCACTCTCCTCGGTAACGTAACCGCCCACACTGGTGCGCGAGCCACCACTTATTTGCGAAATACCAAGTTCCAGTACCTTCTCGCGGCTCTTCACGCTCTCGCGGGTGGAAATAATCATACCTGTATATGGCACAGCAATGCGTATAATGGCAACAATCTTGTGGAATATATCGTCGGGCACAGCGTTTTTGAAATCGGCAGTATCTATGTCGTCGGCTGCGCACAGGCGGGGAACGCTTATAGTGTGCGGGCCCACGCCGTATGTAGCTTCAAGGTGCTCGGCGTGCATAAGCAGGCCTATGAAATCGTAGCGATAGGTTTCCAGGCCAAAGAGCACACCAATGCCCACATCGTCTATGCCGCCCTGCATTGCACGGTCCATAGCCTCGGTGTGGTAGGCATAATCCTTTTTGGGGCCTGTGGGGTGCAACGCCTCGTAATTCACCTTATTATATGTCTCCTGGAATAGAATATATGTGCCTATGCCGGCCTCTTTAAGGCGGCGGTAATTCTCCACGGTGGTGGCAGCAATGTTCACATTCACGCGACGTATTGCACCATTCTTATGCTTAATGCTGTAAATGGTTTTAATGCTCTCCAAGATATACTCTATAGGGTTCATCAAGGGGTGCTCACCCGCCTCCAACGCCAAGCGTTTATGCCCCATATCCTGCAGAGCTATCACCTCGGCACGTATCTCCTCCTGGGTAAGTTTCTTGCGATGTATGGTTTTGTTCTTTGCGTGATAGGGGCAATATACGCAACCGTTCACGCAATAGTTCGACAGGTAAAGTGGAGCAAACATTACTATGCGGTTACCATAGAACTTATGCTTTATCTCACGCGCAAGGGCATACATCTGCTCTATTAAATCGGCATCGGTGCACTCGAGCAAAACGGCAGCCTCGCGGTGGGTAATACCCTTGCAGGCACGCGCCTTCTCTAATATACTCTTCACCAATTCTCTATCGGCAGATTTACCGGCAGCATACTCTATTGTGGAGCGAATCTCACTGTCGCTTATGAATTCTTCGGCTTTTAATGATTTTGCGTTATACATATCTTCCCCATTTTACTGGTGCCACACCTGCCTGCAAGGCACGCCGGCACCCTCTCTTGAATTGAGGTGCAAGTTACATATTTTTTTTGAAAAAGAACCGCAGAAAGGGGAATTATCTTAGAAATAACAAACCATAGAGCGGCATAAGTTTTCGTTTTTCGGCAATTTAGCGATAATTAATTGGGTAAAAAAACTGCAACAACAGATACCCAGAACAGAAAAACGCTCCTCGCAAAAAAAATGAATTTTGTCCTGTAAGAAACCCGCCCACACCTTCACGCAGGATAATCCCCCCTGCCGTAATCTATGTGGTACCCTATTTCTCCCAGGCGGGTGGCAAGCTGTTGCAGGCTTTGCGCCGACTCGCTGCCACTACTTTTTTTATTGTTGTAAATTGAATATTTGTCGCGCACGTCTATTGGCGACAGGTTGGGCATCACCACGTTGGCACCTGCCAATATACCACGTTCCATTCCGTCGGGCAGCAATGTAGCAAGAGCTGTGGTAGCGGGAATAAGAGCCTTGGGGAAGCGCAAGCGCAGGAGTGAAAGCACAAAAAGTGTGAGGCGGGCACTGCCTGCAGATGATGTGGCAAAAGGGGTGCCGGTGGCGGGAATGAAGGGGCCTATGCCTATCATTTGTGGCTGCAATTCGTCGAGAAAGACAAAATCTTCGGCTATGTGCCGGAGTGTTTGCTGCGGGGAGCCTATCATCATACCGCTACCCACCTGGTAGCCGAGCTCTTTGAGTGTGAAAAGGCACTGCTTGCGGTGTGCATCGCTCATTGCCGAGGGGTGCAGACGGGCGTAATGGGAGGGCGATGCTGTTTCGTGGCGCAGGAGATAACGCTCGGCACCTGCATGCCGAAAAGCGGCATAGGCATCGCGGCTGCGCTCGCCTACCGACAGAGTAATAGCCTTTTCGGGGAATTCGTGGTGTATTGCAGCTACCACATCGGTTATGAATTGGTTGGTTTGCAAAGGATCCTCACCACCCTGCAACACAAATGTATTGAAACCGAGTTCCGCACCCTGCCTGCAGCAGGTGAGTATCTGTTCCTTGGTGAGGCGGTAGCGCGACGCCTCTTTGTTGGCACAGCGCAGGCCACAGTAATAGCAGTTGTTTTTGCAATATGAGCTTATTTCCACAAGGCCGCGCACATACACTCCACGACCAAACTGTTTGTCGCACACAGAACGTGCCATAGAAGCAAGTTCTTTACTCTCATCGTCGCTCACGTACAAAGAAAGCAACGACTGCCAATGGTGCTTTTCCATCTTTTCACCCGAAACCAAGCACTCCAACAATGCAAAAAACTCCTTTTTATTCATTTTTTTTACTTTTCTCGACAAACATTATCGCAAAAATACAAGAAACAAAGTTTTTTTAACTATTTTTACAGCAAATTTTGAAACTGAGCAGATTTTAATCGGTAACGACAATCTTAAACAGTTATAATAACGGCATATTAACAAAACAAATATTTCTTGGAACTATGGCATATAATAATAATGTTATGTTTGTAAGGTATCGTCTATTGGCGGAATTGGTGGCAATGTGGAAAAACGATGAACTCGTTGAAAAGATTGACCGCCTGCCCTATTTGCTTCACCCCCGTAACCAAAAGCCTCAAGGCCGTTGCTGTATTCATAAAGAACGTGCTGTTACGAAGTACAAAACCATGGCTATGCTCGGTTTCTCCATGAAAGACGAGTATGACGAAATTGACTCTCTGCAGAGTTATGCGCAGCGCATGATTGAAAGAGAGAACATTTCGCAGGGAAAAGATGTATTGCACGTTATGGACGAGGCTTGTTCATCGTGCATCAAGACAAACTACGAAGTGTCGAACCTTTGCCGTGGCTGCGCAGCACGCCCCTGCTACACAAATTGCCCCAAAGATGCCATATATTATGACAATGATGGCAAGGCACACATAGACCACGACAAGTGTATAAGCTGTGGAAAGTGCCACCAAGTGTGCCCCTACCACGCAATTATTTATATGCCTGTGCCTTGTGAAGAGGCATGCCCCGTTAAAGCCATTTCAAAAGATGAGTATGGTGTGGAGCATATAGACCCCGAAAAATGTATCTACTGCGGTAAGTGCCTTAATGCTTGCCCGTTTGGTGCAATTTTCGACAAATGTGAAGTATTTGATGTTCTAAAACGCATACGTGGCGGTGAGAAGGTTATTGCAATGGTAGCCCCCGCTGTACTTGCACAGTTCGGCCAGCCGAGCGAGCAGGTGTATGGTGCACTGAAAGCTATTGGATTCAGCGATGTAATTGAGGTTGCCTACGGTGCCGAAGAGACAATACGGCGCGAGAGTGAGGAACTTAAAGAAAAAATTGAGGAGGGTGCAGCTTTTATGACTACAAGTTGCTGCCCGGCCTATGTTAATCTTGCACGCAAGCATATACCCGACCTTGTGAAATATGTATCATCAACAGGCTCACCAATGCACTACACTGCCGAATATGCAAAAGAGAAATTCCCGGGCTGTGTAACAGTGTTCATCGCCCCTTGTGCATCGAAGAAAGCCGAGGGTATTGAAGATGCCAATGTCGATTTTGTGTGGACATTCCGCGAGCTCGACTCTGTTATCCAAGGTATGGGCGTAGATATTGAGACATCGATTCCCTACACACCGTCGGAGGTTGCATCTAAAGATGCTCATAACTTTGCCAAGACAACAGGTGTGTTCACAGCTGTTAAGAACTACATAGGGCAAGCCGACCTTGAAGGAACTGTTATTGCCGACCTTAACAAAAAGAACATTGCACTCCTGCGGGCATACGCAAAAACCGGCAAGTGCCCCACTAAGATGGTTGAGGTAATGTCTTGCCCGGGTGGTTGCATCACAGGCCCCTGTTCTTGCAGTGAAGGTGGCGAAGCTTCAAGAAGATTCGAAGCTGAGGTTAAACGCAAATAAGGAGGATTGCCATTAGATGATTGAACGTCATATAATTCTCGACGGTATAGACCTTGTAGGTTTTTATGGTGCGGGCAACACTCACTTGCAAATGCTCAAAAAGCTACACCCCAAGCTACGCATTGTTGCACGCGACAATGTGATAAAAGCCATTGGTGATGAAGAGGAACTGGAGCGTTTCTGCAAAGTTATAGACAGGCTCACCGAATACTGTACCAAGTACAACAGCATCAGTGAAGAGGCTATAATAGATGCTGTAAACGGCAAAAAGAGTAGCAAGGGGAATGACAGCAATGTAATTGTATATAACATAAATGGGAAGCCCATCTACCCACGCAGCGAGAACCAATGCCGCCTGGTAGAGGAGTTCCAAAAAAACGACATGTTGTTTGCAGTGGGCCCTGCCGGCACAGGCAAGACCTACACGGCAATAGCTCTTGCCGTGCGTGCTTTGAAGAATAAAGAGATAAGAAAAATTATTCTCAGCCGCCCCGCGGTGGAGGCTGGTGAAAAACTTGGATTCCTGCCGGGAGATATGCGCGACAAGATAGACCCCTACCTGCAGCCCTTGTACGATGCTCTGGAGGATATGATTCCAATGGCAAAGCTCAAGGAGTATATGGAAATGAATGTAATTCAGATAGCACCTCTTGCATTTATGCGTGGTCGCACGTTGAACGATGCCATAGTAATACTCGACGAGGCGCAGAACACCACGCCACAGCAAATTAAAATGTTCCTCACCCGCATGGGCAGCAACACAAAAATGATTATAACCGGCGACCTCACACAGATAGACTTGCCACAGCACCAGAACTCCGGCCTTGTACAGGCAACCAAGATTCTAAAAGATGTAAAAGGCATTGGGTTTGTAACGCTTGGCAAAAAGGATATTGTAAGGCACAAACTTGTAACACGCATAGTAGATGCTTACGAAAGCTACGAAAAGAGATTAAAAGAGGATAATAAACAGTTTGAAGAATAAAAACATATATACATTATGGCAAAAGCATTAACTAACACAGAGTTTCACTTTAAGAAACAAAAGAGTGTATATCACGGAAAAGTGCGTGATGTTTACGATATAAACAACGAGAAATTGGTAATGGTGGCAACAGACCGCATTTCGGCATTCGATGTAGTGCTGCCCAAGGGAATACCCTTCAAAGGACAGGTACTTAACCAGATTGCAGCCACATTCCTCGATGCAACAGCCGACATTGTACCCAATTGGAAGCTTGCTACCCCCGACCCTATGGTAACAGTGGGAATAAAGTGCGAGGGATTCCGCGTGGAGATGATTATTCGCGGCTACCTCACAGGCAGCGCGTGGAGAGAGTACAAAAACGGTTGCCGTTCACTCTGCGGTGTTGCCCTGCCCGACGGTATGCGCGAGAACGAGAAATTCCCCACTCCCATAATAACCCCCACAACCAAAGCAGACGAGGGCCACGACGAAAATATCTCTAAAGAAGAGATTATTGCACAGGGCATCGTGAGCAAGGAGGATTACGAGCAGTTGGAGAAATACACATACGCACTCTTTGAGCGTGGCAGCCAAATGGCAGCCGAAAAAGGGCTTATTCTTGTTGATACAAAGTATGAGTTTGGCAAGCGCGACGGAAAAATTTACCTTATAGACGAGATTCACACCCCCGACTCATCGCGCTACTTCTATGCCGACGGTTACGAGGAGAAATTCGAAAAAGGCGAGCCACAGAAACAGCTCTCCAAGGAGTTTGTGCGCCAGTGGCTCATAGATAACGGCTTTATGGGCCGTGAGGGCGAGCAAGTGCCCGAAATGAGCGACGAGTATGTAAACAGCGTATCGGAGCGTTACATAGAGCTATACGAGCACATTGTGGGCAAGCCTTTCGTTAAGGGCGACACCGACCACATTGAGGAGCGTATTGAACAGAACATAAAGGATTACTTGGAGTGTTAATTCAGGCAAGAAAATAATTAAACAACACAACAATGGCGGCTTTCTGCCGCCATTGTTGTAGGAATTAATAAGCTGTTTAAATTTATGGAGAAAAAAGAGTATGGAATAATTGGTTACCCGTTAGGGCAATCGGCCTCACCGGCTTTCTTCAACAAGAAATTTGCCGACGAAGGTATAAACGCCGAATATATTCCGTTTGAAATAGAGTGCATTGAAGATTTGCGCGATGTATTGAAGCAACACCCGCAGTTGCAGGGGTTCAATGTAACCATACCTTACAAACTGCAAGTAATGCGTTTTCTCGAGGGATTGAGCCCCGCGGCCGAAGGCATACAAGCAGTGAATGTAGTGAAGGTGGAGCACGACACCGACGGCACGCCACACCTCTACGGGCACAACAGCGACGTGATAGGCTTTACACGCTCGTTGGAGCCACTCACCAAGGGCAAGCACACAAAGGCTCTTATTTTAGGCACGGGTGGAGTGTCAAAAGCCGTTGCCTACTCGCTCACACAGATGGGCATAGAGTATATTTTCGTTTCGC
The DNA here is from genome assembly GCA_017481875.1 of Bacteroidaceae bacterium. Taxonomy (GTDB): domain Bacteria; phylum Bacteroidota; class Bacteroidia; order Bacteroidales; family Bacteroidaceae; genus HGM04593. The sequence goes on along the minus strand of JAFUOP010000028.1, from coordinate 442 downwards.
GCAAAGCAAGCGAGAAGGCCATTGCATACGTGCAACTCACCGAGGAGATTATGCGTACCCACACACTCATAATAAACTGCACACCGCTTGGCATGGTGGGACACGGCATTGACCAATGCCCCGCAATCCCCTACGAGCAGCTGAACGAGAGACACCTGCTCTACGACATTGTCTATAACCCCGAAAACACCCTATTCTTGCAAAAAGGAGCGGCGCAAGGTGCAGCCACCAAAAGCGGGTACGAAATGTGGTACCTGCAGGCACTTGCTTCGTGGGAGATTTGGAACAAATAATTTAACGCAAAAGAGGCTGACTAAAAAGTATTTTTTAGCAGCCTCATTTTGCAGGGAGATGAATAAAAAGATGTAGTTTAAGGCTTGCGCAGCCTGAAAAACCGCAGTTTACTAAGCGTAAATAAATCAACTATTTGCCAACCTTAAAT